>JBPCVJ010000001.1:0-85208 GCA_051010635.1 Alphaproteobacteria bacterium
GGTGGCGACCCAGTGGGCGATGCCGTGTCAGATACCGCCTCCATTGCGGTGCTTGGCAAAGATGGCTATATAACCACCGCATTCGTGCTTTCCATTGCCGATGTGCCTGAAAATCTTAATACAGCCACTTGGTCTGGCACCCCCACCACCAATGCCGCTATTTCTGAAACCCCTGGGGTTACCGACCAAGGCGATGAATTGGCAACTTATGCCGCGGTTGGCACATTCAAACCGCTTGATGCCGATGGTAGCGATTTTCAATTTAATTTTGATCAATCAAAACTTGGCTGGTGGTTATTTGATTACGATGCCAGCACCGGTGTTATAAGTGTGAAATATGAATTGGATTATGAATCAACCATTTATCCCCCGGTGGTTGAAACCACCCTGTGGCTCAATGGCACCACGGGCGACCCCTACACCAATGCCGCGGGTGCTACATGGATTAGCCATAATTTCACCCTAACCATTTTGAATGCCGATGACCCCAATCAAAATGATCAATTAACCGCTTGGTCTGGCGTGCAACCCGCCAATTTTGCGATTTCAGAAACCGATGGTGTGGTGGATCAAGGCGAATTGACTGATACTGATTATGTTGCGGTTGCCACCCTAACCCCCATCGATGCCGATGGCGGCACATTTGAATATGGGATTCAGGGCGACCAAGCTTATCTATTTACTATCGGCACCGATGGGGAATTGAAATTAAAATATAATTTGGATCATGAATCAACCATTTATGAATCGCTTATTGATATTACCATCTGGGCACATGGCACAGCGGGTAATGATGGCGGCATTATTGGCGATGGCACAACATGGATACCACATCAATTCACCTTAAGCATCCTCAACCTTGAGGAAGACGCTGATAACACTGCCCCCACCGAATGGTCTGGTGCCCAGCCCACTGGGTATAGCACGGCTGAGGATACATCGCTTGCCCTAGGCACTGCCTTTGGTGCTTTGCCAAATTGGTCGGCGGTGGCAACCTTTACCCCCAAAGATGCCGATGGCACTGATTTTGAATATCAAATCACCACCGATCAAACAGGTCTTGATGCTTTTTATGGGTTTAATGCCGAAACGGGTGAATTATGGTGGGGCACTGGTTTTAATTATGAATCAATTACCAGCCCCAATATCACCTATACCATTTGGGCACGCGGCATAACCGATGGTTCGCCATCGGTCGGTGCCATCGCCAGTAATAGTGGCGTGCAAGATTTAACCATAGCTGGCACCGATTATGGCGGCGGGTGGATAAGCACCGAATTTGTTATATCCGTAACCGATGTGGCTGAAAATAATTATCTTACCACTTGGTCTGGCACGCCCAGCACCGCCTTATCCGCCGCCGAAACGCTGGAGGTTGATAACCAAAATCTAATAACCGATTCCACCAATTATGTTGCTATCGCCACCTTTACCCCGCTTGATGCCGATGGCACTGAATTTCAATCTTCATTTGATCAATCAAAAGATGGCTGGTGGTTATTTGATTATAATGACAGCACTGGTGTTTTAAGCCTAAAATATGAATTGGATTATGAATCAACTTTCTACCCCCCCGTGATTGATGCCACCCTTTGGCTCAATGGCATATCTGGCAACCCCATCACCCATGCCAATGGTAATGTATTTATCAGCCAAAGTTTCACCCTAACCATTTTAGATGGCAATGATGCCAATAAGAATGAAGAACCAACCAGCTGGTCGGGCAGTTTGGAAACCAATCTGGCGGTGGCTGAATCTGATGCGGTGGTGGATCAAGGTCCTTTATTGGCAACTTATGTTGCGATAGCCACTTTCAAACCGCTTGATGCCGATGGCACTGAATTTGATTATAGTTTCGATCAATCACAGGCTGGTTGGTGGTTATTTGATTATGATGCCAGCACCGGTGTTTTAAGCCTAAAATATGATGTTGATTATGAATCAACCTTCTATCCCCCCGTTATTTCTGCCACCCTTTGGGTGGGCGGGGCTTCGGGCGGCGACCCAACCAATGCCGCCGCGGCCGTTTGGATATCGCATAATTTCACCCTTTCTATCACCGATATCAATGATACTGGTCAAAATGACCAGCCTATTGAATGGTCGGGCACTCAAACCGCCATCGCTGCGGCTGATGAAACTGGTGGGGTGGTAGGCATCAGTGAATTAGCCGCCGCCGATTATGTTGATGTTGCCACCTTTACCCCCAAAGATGCCGATGGTGGCGATTTTCGTTTTGCTTTGGGGCAATCTGGTGCGGTTGATTATACATGGCTGTTTGATATCGGCGCCGACGGCATATTGAAATTAAAATACGCTATGGATTATGAATCCACCTTTTTTCCCACCACCAATTTTGAAGTGAATATCTGGGCGGGCGGCACATCGGGCAATGATGGCGGTATTTATGGTGCGGGTGCGCCATGGATATGTCAGGCATTTGTGCTGTCGGTGGTTGATACCGATGATTTGAATGATGATGCCATTGGTTGGTCGGGGCCACAGCCCGTGGCGGCGGCTATCAACGAAACAACATCGGTGCTTGATACCAATGGCGATGCAGTGGTGGTTAGTAATATCGCTACATTAAACATTGCCGATTATCAAATTCTTGCCACCTTTACCCCGCTTGATGGCGATGGCGATCAATTTGGTTTTGGTTTGGGGCAATCTGGTGCGACCGATTATACTTGGATGTTTGATATCGGCACCGATGGCGTGTTGAAATTAAAATATGCGTTGGATTATGAATCGACTCTATTTGGCACCACCAATTTTGGCGTCACCATCTGGTCGGGCGGGTTATCGAATGGCGCCCCCACCAATGATGCCGCCGCCGCTTGGATTAGCAGTGATTTTGTTCTCTCCCTCACCGATATTAATGAAGCTGGCGTCAATGACCAACCTATCGAATGGTCTGGTCCTCAACCCGCCTTTTTATTAAGGGATGAAGATAATGGCGTTTCAAATCTCGGGGTGCTAGACTCCGCCGATTATATTGCGGTTGCCACCTTTACCCCCACCGATGCCGATGGTGGCGATTTTGGTTTTGGTTTATCTGGCGAATATGCTTGGATGTTTGATACTATCGGCACCGATGGCATATTGAAATTAAAATTCAAAACCGATTATGAATCAGAATTCTATGCCCCCAATGTTTCGGTTACCATCTGGGCAGGTGGCTTGTCGGGTGGTGCCCCAGTGGGTGCCGCCGCCGCCCCGGGGATTTCTAGCCATTTTGTTTTATCCATCACCGATATCGTTGATGAGGCTGGCAATGACCGCCCGACCACTGTTTTATTGAATCGTGACCGCTTTTTTATCGAAGAAACCGCTGGGGTTTTCAACCTTGGCGACCCATTAACCACCAATAATTATATCCCCGTTCGAGCCTTTGCCACTAATACCGATACGATTTTTGATTTTAGTGCTACAGCGATACTGCGTGATGACGATGGCAATAGTGGTTTTGAATATGGCATATCTGGCGAACACGCATGGTTATTTGAAATGCGGAACAATATCCTAACCACAAAATACGCTGTGGATTATGAATCGGCATTCTACCCCAACCTACTTTCTATCACTATCTGGGCTAGGGGCACCGATGGCGGCACGCCATTTGGTGCCGCCGCGGCGGGTCCTACCGCTGGTTTTGTTTCGCAAGATATTGTCATTTCTATCAAGGATGTTAATGACCCTATCGTTTGGTCTGATACCACTACCCCTAACATCAATGCTACCTTTAATGAAGTGGCTGGCGGGTTTGGCAATGTGGTGGTGGGGGCTTATACCGCCTACGACCCCGATGGTAGTGCCATCAATTATGATATCGGTGGTGGCAATGCCGCCGATTATTTCAGTATCGATTCTGCCACTGGGCAATTATGGGCTATCAGCAATATAGATTATGAAAAATCACCCGATGGCGATGGCATCTATTCTATCTATATCAGGGCGAATTCGGCTAGCGGTGATGATACCCCATTGACTGCCACTTTGGTGTGGAACTTAAATAACCTTAATGATGAATCAATTTCATGGGCGGGGGTTAAATCATCCGCCGCCATCAGTGAAACGCCAGATATAGCTAATCAGGGCGAATTGACCGCTGGCAATTATGTGGCGGTGGCTACCCTAAACCCCACCGATGCCGATGGCGATGGATTTGAATATGCGATCGATCGGGGTAAGGACCAACAATGGCTATTTGATGATATCGGTAGCGATGGCATTTTGCGGGTAAGATATGCGTTAGATTATGAATCGGCATGGTATCCGCCAGTGGTAAAAACCACCATCTGGGGGCATGGCACAGCGGGCGGTGCGGGGGTAGGTGCTGGCACCGCATGGTTGCCACACGAATTTACATTAAGCATCGGTAACATTGGCGAAAATGATAGTAAAACCGCATGGTCTGGCACCGTGCCATCATTGGTGACGGTGAATGAGGATCCTAGCGTTACTATTTTTCAAGAGGGAGGCAAGCCGCCCGTGGCGATAGCCACCTTTGCTGTCAGTGATGCCGATGGCGATGAATTTGAATATCATGTAGATACTGCATTATCAGCAAATATTGATGAATTGTTTTATTTTGGCAATAATGATGGGATTTTATATCTAACGGGTGGATTCAATTATGAAGGTTATGATCCTGTTGATTACAAAGTGTCTATGACCATCTATGCCAGAGGCACAACTGGTGGCACACCATCTGGCGATGCGGTGTCAGATACCACCACCTTTAATAGCGAATCTGGCTGGATAACCACCGCATTCGTCTTTTCCATTGCCAATGTGAATGATGAAACCATGACATGGTCTGGCACAGCACCCGTTGCATCCATTGCCGAAGTGGTTGATATAGCTAACCAGCAAGAATTGACCGCTGGCAATTATGTTGCGGTGGCTACATTTGTCGGGCTTGATGCCGATGGCGATGGGTTTCAATATTCTATTCAGGTCAATAAAGACCAATTTTGGTTATTTGATATCGGTAGCGATGGGGTTTTGAGCCTAAAATATAATTTGGATTATGAATCGCAAAATTGGGCTGGCAATGTGGTTAGAACCACCATCTGGGCGAATGGCACGGCTGGCGGCGATGGCGTAGGTAGGGGAGCGGTATGGATAAGCCAAAATTTTGCCCTAACTATTTTGAATGGCGATGATGCTGATTTAAATGATTCATTGATATCATGGTCGGGCGGGTTACCCACGGGTGTAGCGGTTAGCGAAACCGCCAATGTTGAAAACCAACAAGAAATTTCTGCTGGTAGTTACATAGATCTTGCCACCCTGAAGGCATTAGATGATGATGGCGATGGGTTTCAATATGCTATTCAAGAAAATAAAGACCAATTTTGGTTATTTGATATCGGCACCGATGGGGTTTTGAAATTAAAATATAATTTAGACCATGAATCAGAATATTATGGCAATGTGGTTAGGACCACCATCTGGGCTACTGGCACAGCGGGCGGTGTGGGGGTAGGCGATGGTGCGGATTATATCAGTTATAATTTTGCGGTAACCATCGGCAATTTGGTCGAAGATGGCGATAACACCAATAAAACCACTTGGGCAGTTACCGAATCATTGGTGACGGTGGATGAGGATGTTACCGCTCAGGGAACTAGCGTTGTTGGTGGCAAGCCGCCCGTGGCGATAGCCACCTTTACCCCTGCCGATGATGATGGTGATGAATTTGAATATGGTCTATTCTCTAATTCTGACAATTTTACAATAGATAGCGATGGGATTCTATATACAACGGGTGGATTTAATTATGAATCTAGCGGTATTAGTAGTATTGATGAAAAAGTTAAAGTAATTATTTTTGCCCGCGGCATATCTGGTGGTGCCCCATCTGGCGATGCCATATCAGATACCGTCGCTTTTCAGAGTAGCGACGGCTGGATAAGCACAAGTTTCTTTCTTTCTATTGCCGATGTGGGTGAAAATATAGCCGCAACCACTTGGTCTGGCACATTGGAAACCAGTGTTACCTTGCTTGAAACGCTGGATGTTACTAATCAGGGTGCCAGCGAATTGGCAACTGCCGATTATACTGCCCTAGCCACCTTCAAACCGCTTGATGCCGATGGTGGCGAATTTTTTTATACATTTGATCAATCACAGGCTGGTTGGTGGTTATTTGATTATGATACCAGCACTGGTATTTTAAGTGCAAAATATGATGTTGATTATGAATCGGAATTTTATCCACCTATCATTTCGGCGACATTATGGGTCAATGGCACAAGCGGCAATGATGGTTTTACCAGTGCCGATGGTGCGGTTTATATCAGCCATAATTTCACCGTAAGTATCATTGATAAAAATGATGTCGGTTTGAATGATGAACCAACCACTTGGTCTGGCACGCCGCCCGCCAATTTTGCGATATCGGAAACCGATGGGGTTAGCAACCTAGCCGATTTGACCGCCGATAATTATCAAGCGGTTGCCAGTTTTGTGCCACTGGATGATGATGGTAATAATTTCAATTATTTTATAGCTGGCGATCAGGCAGGGCTGTTTGATATTGGCAATGATGGGATTTTGAAAGTGAAATATGGTATTGATTATGAAACAACATGGTATCCCGCCATCATACCCATCACCATTTATGCTTGGGGCACCGATGGTGGCGACGCAATAGGCAATGCCGCTGCGGTTTCACAAAATTTTGTGTTGTCGATTTTGAACATTGAAAATGAAGTGAATGTGAATGAATTTGCCACCAGTTGGTCGGGCGGGTTACCCACAGGTGTAGCGATAAGCGAAACAGCTGGGGTAACCAACCAAAGCGATGAATTGGGCAGTTACATAGAGCTTGCCACCCTAGTGCCATTAGATGCCGATGGTGCGGGATTTGAATATAGCATTCAACAAACCGACCAATGGTGGTTATTTGATGTTGGTAGCGATGGGGTGATAAGCCTAAAATATAATTTGGATTATGAATCGGAATTTTGGACTGGCAATGTGGTTAGAACCACCATTTGGGCGCATGGCACAGCGGGCGATACAGGTTACAGCACAGCAGATGGATCTGCGTGGATAAGCCATAATTTTGCCCTGACCATTTTGGATATCAATGATGCGGGGCAAAATGATCAACCCACCACTTGGTCGGGGACACAAGCCACAGGTGCGGTGGTGAATGAAGATATTGGCACGGTGAGTATAGCCGAAATTTTGGGCACCACCACGCTGGATGGCGATAGCAATGAAGTTTTCAATGCACCAAGCTATGTGCCCGTGGTAACATTTACCCCGCTGGATGATGATGGTAGCAATTTTAATTATTTTATTGATAGCGAATATGCATGGATGTTTGATTTGGGCACTGATGGGGTGTTGAAATTAAAATATAAATTGGATTATGAAAATAATTTTCACCCAACCAATATCGGTATGACGATTTGGGCTTGGGGCACCGATGGTGGCGACCCAATAGGCAATGGCGGGGCGATATCGCAAAATTTTGTGCTGAGCATTGCTGAGGTGAATGAAATTATCAATGACCAAGCCACCGAATGGGATGGCACCCAACCATCAATGATAGCGGTTAGCGAAACCGAAGGGGTGAAAGATTTGCGGTTTGATTTGACGGTGGATGAATATATGGCGGTGGCAACATTTAAGCCCAAAGATGCCGATGGCAATGAATTTCAATATGGTTTGGGCGGCGAATATGCAGATTTTTTTGTTATCGGTAACGATGGGGTTTTGAAATTAAAATTTGAATTGGATTATGAATCGACTTTTTATGATACCACCAATTTTTCTGCCACGGTATGGGTGAATGGCACATCGGGCGGCACCGCATTGGGCAATGCCGTGCCGTGGATAAGCCAAAATTTTGTTTTATCGGTGGTGAATATATTTGAAGATTTGACGGGCAATGACCAACCGACTATGTGGTCGGGCACGGTGCCATCCAGCGTGGCGGTTAGCGAAACATCTGGGGTGGCTGAGAATACCCAAATTGCCGATGAGGGTAATTATGTGAATTTGGCTACCTTTACTGCCACCGATGTTGATGGCGGGTTATTTGAATTTTATGTGGCAGGTGTGGTTGCAGGGACGATTGGTGATGCAGAGTTTTTTGCTATCGGTAGCGATGGTATATTGAAATTGACCCATCAGTTGGATGCCGAATCCACCAGCCACCCCGATGGCAATTATAGCGTGGTGATTTGGGCACGCGGCACATCGGGCGGTAGCGACCCATTTGGCGATGCATTGACGGTGGGCAATGGTGGTTTCATAACCGCAAGTTTTGTTTTATCGGTGAATAGTTTCAATGATGAATTGACCGAATGGTCGGGTAGTTTATCAGACGGGGCAATAGTGGTTGAAACCAATGGGGTTAGTAATTCAGCCACCCTGACCAGTGCTAATTATGAACCGCTGGCGACATTTTCTGCCACCGATAAAGATGGACCGGCGATTGGTTATACCCTATCGGGGGCTGATGCTAGCTTTTTTGCCATCGGCAGTGATGGGGTTTTGAAATTGAAATATGATTTAGATGCCGAAGCGGGCAACCATGGTATTTTCTATTCGGTTATCATTACCGCCAGGGGCACGGCGGGCGGTGCGGCATCGGGCGATGGTGCTACCTATTTAAGCCATCTGTTTGTGGTGACCATTGATAATGTGAATGATGAAAAAACCGCATGGTCTGGCACGCCACCTGCCAGTGTGGCGGTGAATGAACAGGCGGGTAGAGATAATGAAGGTAGAGACCTTGCGCCTGTTGATTACCGCGCGGTTAGCACTTTTTCTGCCACCGACCCCGATGGTAATCAATTTGAATATGATGTCACTGGTGCTGATGCAAGTTATTTTACCGTGACTGGTGGGATATTATTTTTAACCAGAGAGGTTGATTTTGAAAGTAGCCATTCTGATAAATATAGCATCACCGTTTGGGCTAGGGGCACATCGGGTGGGGATTTGCTGAGCGGTGCCACCGCAGGCACCCAAACCAATGGTGGTGAGGCTGGTTGGGTGAAGCAAGATTTTGTTTTATCGATATTGGATTTGACACAAGAAAATGTTGTTCGCACCGAATGGGTTGGTGGAAATCCACCTGAGTTGTTTGCTATTGATGAAACTTCGGGAGAAGCTAATTTGGCGACATTAAGTGCCGATGATTATGTTGCCATTCATACCTTTTCTGCCAGCGATGGCGATGGTCCTGATTTGGAATATAGACTTCGTACTGGTCTTGGTCTTGAATTAGGGACTATTGAAGCGGTATTTTCAATCGATGAATCTGGTGTTTTACGGTTGGTGAAGGCAATAGATTATGAATCTTTGGGAATGATCGGCGAGTATAACGATAGAACTATTGATTTGCAAGTTTATGTGCGTGGCACATCGGGTGGTGACCCATTTGGTGCCGCCTTGAGCGATACTGCTACACTTGGTGCAGGTAGTGATGGTTGGGTTAGGCATGATTTTACCGTAACCATCAATAATCTGCCCGATGCCAATTCCAGTGCCACCACTTGGTCTGCAACGCCACCTACCTTGATTATAGTGGATGAGCATGTGGGAATGACTATGAATCCTACGAGTCTTGGTACCAGCAATTATATTGATCTACTCACTACTTTTGTTCCCACTGACCCAGATGGTGATAAATTTCAGTGGAATGTATCGGTTACTGGTGGTGGTGATTTTTCCAAATATTTCACACCACATGCTTTGTTAGCGCCTCCTCAGGATGGTAGTTCAACATGGGCGCCAAATGTAAGATATGTGCTAGATTATGAAGATCAAGACTTAATTGATATTAACCATAAATTATCCATCACCATTTGGGTAAGGGGCGTATCCCCCGATAATGCTAACCTTGATGGTGATGCGATTGGGGCAGGCACCCAAGCCTTATACAATGATGCTAATTCATTGGGTTGGATAAGCCATGCATTTGCTTTATCTATTGCCAATGTGGATGAATCAACCGATTTTAATAATAACCCCACCAGTTGGTCGGGCACCCAACCTACGGGGTTTGCGATTGATGAAAATAATAACAATACTTTGGTTGCCACCTTTGCCGCCCAAGATGCCGATACGGTTGATATTTCTAATGCCTATCAAAAATTTACCTATAGCCTTAGCGGTGCTGATGCCAATATATTTAACCTACAGGGTAATGGTGTAATGCGGCTTATACAAAGCATTGATTATGAAGGGGCATATAATGGCCATGCGGGTGATTTTTTCACCGTGGTTGTTACTGCCACCGATAAAACCACCGGTCCTCAATCAGGCACTGGATTCACCGATACCGTTAGCACCACATTTATTTTGACGGTTAATGATGTGGATGAATCTTCAACGGCTGATGGTGGCACATCAATTTGGGTTGATGATGGTAATAATGATGGCATATATGATAATGTTGTTTTTGCCAATTTGAACTATACCAATGATGATACAAACCCCATTAAAATTGATTCTGCTATTGTTTTAAAAGATAGTTTTGTTTCCTTCACCGACCCCGATGGCAATCAAAACCAACATCATTGGTATTTTATTGCCGATGACGCCAATGATGGCACAGGGCATATTATGTTTGATGTTGATGGCGATGGTACGGGCAATGATCAAATTCATATTTTTGGCGATGGTAATTGGAATTTGGGTAGCCCCAGCGAAGGCGATGGCGAATTTGAAAAACCCAGCGGTTTGGCGAATGATGGCGGGTTAACCCACGAACAATTCCTTGACCTATTAGGCAACCCCACCATCAGTGACGGCAATTTTGTTTAGTGCGGTTTAGCCGACTGTGAAATGGCTGGTGGGTTTGGTTTGTTTTTTATCTTGACACTTGGCAATTCTAGATTTACATTGTTATTGTATAATTTTTAATATCTGGTATATGCAGGGGGCAAAAAATGAAACATAAAAAACTTGATATTTCTCTTGGCGAAAAGCTTCAACTTGTGGGGCTTGCTATTGCTGTGATTTCAATTCTTGTAAGTTCTGCAAGTGCGTTTGTTTGGGCGGGTAGAATTGAAGCAAGGATGGGATCAATTGAAACCGATGTGAAAGAAATTAAAGAGGATATTCATATTATCAATAACAGAATCGATACTATCAATAGCAGAATCGATATTATCAGTAGTAGAATCGATACCACCAATAGAAGAATTGATAGCATTGCTGGCAAAAAAAATCCTAGTTTAAGCCTAGCCAATAATCAAATGGCGGTTTGATTTATTTTTTTTATTTTTTCTCTTGACATTTTAATATCCTAGCCCTATATAGTTATTATCTTTGAGCCTACGAAAAACAAGATGGTCGGTTGAGGGCGTTAGTGCGGTCTTGATGGATGGTGTTTTTGTGGTTCTTTGAAAACTTGATATAAACAATTAAAAAAACTTTAACATTACAAATTAAGGAGAACACATGGCAACAAAATTTCGCCCCCTACATGATAGAGTTTTGGTGGAAAGATTGGAATCAGAAGCCAAAACATCTGGTGGTATTATTATTCCTGATACCGCACAAGAAAAACCTATGGAAGGTAAAATTGTCGCTGTCGGCGATGGTTTTATTAATGATGACGGTAAATTACGCCCCCTAAATGTAAAGGCGGGTGATCATGTGCTGTTTGGCAAATGGTCGGGCACCGAAGTCAAAGTTGATGGCAAGGAATTGCTCATCATGAAAGAAAACGATATTATGGGTATCATTGGTTAATTTTTTTATCAGTGATAACTTTAATAAACAAACCAACAATAATTTTTTTTTAAGGAGAAAATATTATGGCATCAAAAGATGTAAAATTTAATATCGATGCCCGCACCAAAATGATGCGCGGGGTTGATATTTTGGCAAATGCGGTCAAGGTTACCCTGGGCCCAAAAGGTCGCAATGTGGTGATTGATAAATCCTACGGCGCACCACGCATCACCAAAGATGGCGTTACCGTTGCCAAAGAGGTTGAACTGGTCGATAAATTTGAAAATATGGGTGCGCAAATGTTGCGCGAGGTGGCATCAAAAACCAATGATATAGCTGGCGACGGCACCACCACGGCTACCGTTTTGGGGCAATCAATTGTTGCCGAGGGCATCAAGGCTGTTGCCGCAGGTATGAACCCGATGGATTTGAAACGGGGGATTGATTTGGCAACCAATGCTATCGTTGAAGATATTAAAAAACGCGCCCAGAAAATTAATACCTCTGGCGAAATTGCCCAAGTGGGCACCATATCTGCCAATGGCGAAATTGAAATTGGCAAAATTATTGCCGAAGCAATGGAAAAAGTTGGTAACGAAGGGGTTATCACGGTTGAAGAAGCCAAAGGCTTGACCACCGAATTGGATGTGGTTGAGGGTATGCAATTTGACCGAGGCTATTTATCGCCTTATTTTGTTACCAATGCCGAAAAAATGGTTTGCAATTTGGAAAAACCTTATATCTTGCTTTATGAAGATAAATTATCGTCTTTGCAACCATTGCTACCTGTGTTGGAAGCTGTGGTGCAATCCTCCAGACCTTTATTGATTATTGCCGAAGATATTGAGGGCGAAGCCTTGGCAACATTGGTTGTTAATAAATTGCGTGGTGGCTTGAAAGTATCGGCTGTGAAGGCGCCGGGCTTTGGCGATCGTAGAAAAGATATGCTTGAAGATATTGCTATCTTGACTGGTGGTCAAGTGATTAGCAAAGATTTGGGTATCAAATTGGAATCGGTGACTTTGGAAATGCTTGGCACCGCCAAGAATGTTAATATCGATAAAGATAACACCACCATCGTTGATGGGGTGGGTAAAAAATCTGATATCGAGGGGCGTTGCAACCAAATTCGCCAACAGATAGAAGATAGCACATCGGAATATGACCGAGAAAAATTGCAAGAACGATTAGCCAAATTGGCTGGCGGGGTTGCGGTGATTAAGGTTGGCGGTGCGACCGAGGTTGAAGTGAAAGAAAGAAAAGATCGGGTTGATGATGCGATGCACGCCACCCGTGCCGCAGTGGAAACTGGCATTGTGGCTGGCGGTGGCACGGCTTTGCTGAAATCATTACCCTCGATCGATAAATTGGCTGGGCAAAATGAAGACCAGATGCATGGTATTAAAATTGTGCGTCGTGCGCTTGAATCACCTGCAAGGCAAATTGCTGAAAATGCTGGTTTTGATGGTGCTGTGATTGCTGGCAAAATTATGGAGCATAAGGAAGCCAATACTGGCTTTGATGCACAGGCAGGCGATTACAAAGATTTGGTTAAGGCAGGGATTATTGATCCCGCCAAGGTGGTTTTGACTGCCCTGCAAGATGCCGCATCGGTGGCGGGGTTGCTGATTACAACCGAAGCTATGATAGCCGACCGACCCGAACCGAAACCTGCGGCCCCCGCCATGCCCGAAGGCATGGGTGGTATGGGCGGCATGGGTGGTATGGGCGGCATGGGCGGTATGATGTAATACATAACGCCATTGGCTTTGCCATTTAAAAAAACTTTATTATTAAAAATACCCCTAAATCACCCGCTGGTAGAAATATCGGCGGGTGATTTTTTATTTTGCCTCAAAGCTGATGGTGGCATCTGGCTGGTTGATGATATTTTTACACAATAGGGCAAGGGTGGATGGGGTTAGGTTTTCGCCATTGCCATATGTTATTTTTACCCCAGCGCTTAAGGCGATGAATAGGCCTGCCGCTATTTCAAACAATGGCAATTTTTCGCCACGGAATTTATCAATGCGATTGCCAGCCAGATAACATAATTCTAAAACCGCGGCGCCAAAATTTTGTTCATTATTTTTTGCATGGTTGCTGTGGGTTGTATGGTTGGTGGATGTTTTGCCCAGCCGTAACCATTTTTGATTGTGAAAAGCCTCGCGCCCATCGGCGACGAAAAAATCATCCAACAAGGGGTGATAAACTGCCCCGACCTCTATCAGCCATTCATGTTCGCTATCTGGCGTTTTATGGTTGGTTAAAGCAATGATGCTGGTGGCAAATAGCGGTAAGGCGCGTTGAAAATTATTAAAATTTGTCAGCGGGGAAACCAAAAAATAATTTTCTACTAACCCCCTACCCCTACCACCTATATTGTCGTTGTAGCTCCATCTGGGGCGTGCGGATAATAATGCCTCTTGCAATATTTTGCCGCATCGTTTTTGGGTGCGGGTGGCATAGTCGCTGGTGTTTTTGCCACTCATTTGGATTCTTTCTAATTCGTTTATATCACGCAGTATCGGCACCCCAGCCGTTACCATGGATTTTTTTATGACCCTGATTAAACTTTCGGTTTCTGATTTCATGATATTGGCAATATGGGGTTAGAATTTGGCTATTCCATGCCGCGAAACCATTCAACGCTGGCGCCTTGGCTTTGCCAATAATTATGCCAGAATTTTTTGAATTTGCTGTTGCGTTTTCGCTTGATAGGAAGTTTTTTGTTATTTTTGGTAGTATTATTTTTTTTAATTTTTTTATCTTTGAAATAATAAATACCCACCGTTACATCATCAAGCTCGAGTTTTAGCGAAGCATTTTTTTCCCAAAAATTAATAATGGTTGGTGTGGTTTTGGCAGTGGCATTGCGTAGCGAAAAATCGGGGCGGTGCTCTAACATATCAGAAAAAATAATTAACCAATCAAGCGAAGTATGGTCGGGCAAGGTTTTTGCTTGGTTATCATTTTTTATTTTGGTTGGGTTTTTATAAAGCACTATCGCATCACGCAGCCCCTCCATCATTTTTGAATAGGTGGCATCGGGTTTATCAACCATGGAGTTGGTGGCTTTTTTTGAAAGCACGCTGACTTGTGATTTGTAATAATCAAAAATTCGTTTTTTACGCATTCCTAAAATATCAACCCAACTATCTTCAATATTATTTACATTACCCGGGCTACACACGAAGCCGATTTTTTTTGTTTGGTTATCACGCGTCATAATATAAAAAGTCATACGCCCGAATTGATCTACTTGATCGCCAGCAATTTTTCTTACCCGCCGTTCTATGCCCTTTGCTTGTTTTTTGGTTAAGCCAGCGGTTTGGTCAATAAACACCATTACTCCATTGGTTGAGCCTCCATAAAGACATAAAGTGATGGGGTCAAATTTATCCTTTTGCCGAATTTTGCCGAGGAAGAAAAAATTCACTATCAAACCGATTAATATTATCATCAAGATAGTCAAGATGATTAATAAGAATCGATTGCTGTTAAAGGGACTAAATAGGTCAGAAATTTTTTGGCGGATAGACATTTTTTGTAGATTTTTTGCTTTTTGATTTCATAACATTTTTATAGGAAAAATAGTAGTTATTTTTTACTGGATTCTTTTCATGATTTTCGCTTAATATCATATCATTTGCTGATGGATGAATTTTTATCTATATGGTGATATATTATGTTAGATATTATAAATAACTTACGACCCTATGTATCCGATGCTATCTGGCAATGGACTACGCCGTTTTTTATTGCTTTAGGGTTTATTCTATTATCGCCTTTATTAGCCAATTTGTTGGGCAAGATGATGCAAAAATTATTGGTTCGGTTTGGTGATAATAAGATAGGGGATACCAATATTGATAAAAATAAAAACAAAACCACCGATAAGGTTAGAGATAAAATTAATGACAAATGGGTATTGCCTGCCTTGTCGCCCGATTTTTTTGTGGCATTGAAAAGATTTATTGTGGTGATAGGGTTATTTTTGGCATTGAAAACGGCACCAGCTGATTTTTATGGTATAGCCGATAGAATAGCCAAGTCAGCGATGTTGTTTTTTGCTTTTCAGGTTGTTTATTTTTCGGTGCAACCTGTGGGGGTAAGGTTGTTGCGTCGCAATCGCTTGATTTCGGATTTGATGCGTAATTTGATATTAAAATTTTTGCGGGCGGCAGTTATTTTTATTGGTGCAGTATCAATTTTGGAAATCCTTGGGGTAGAGGTGGTATCCATTATTGCTGGTATAGGTTTATTGGGGGTAGCGGTGGCATTGGGGGCACAGGATTTGTTTAAAAACCTTATTGGTGGATTGTTGATTTTGGCAGAAAAAAGTTTTGATGAAGGCGATTGGATCCGTGCTGATGGCGTGGTGGAGGGGGTGGTTGAAGATATTGGTTTTCGTTCAACTTTGGTGCGTGGTTTTGATAAGGCGCCCGTGCATGTGCCGAATAATGATTTGGCATCCACCGTGGTAACAAATTTTTCTCGCTTGCCGCATTGGCGTATTCAAATGATGTTGGGTGTGATGTATAATACCGATACAGAAAAATTGCGCCAAGCCTGTAGGTTGATCGAAAAAATGTTATTAAATCATGATGATATTATTGGTCCTGATAAGGCGATGTTGATAGTTAGGGTTGAAAAATTTTCTGATTCATCTATTGATATTTTTGTTAATTGTTTTGCCAAAACCGATGATTGGTTGCTATCGCTTGATATTAAGGAAAATTTGGTTTTGGAAATAAAAAAAATTATGGAATCTTTGGGGATTGGTTTTGCCTTTCCCAGTCGTTCAATTTATATCGAGCATACACCATCCACTGATCCTGCTTTATCGGCAGGTGTTTTGGCTAAATCAAAATCTTCAGTAAAAAGTTAAAATGGCATGATAATATTTTTATTTTTTCTGCTTGACAGGGGGTAAGATTTTGGTTAGAATTACGGGCATAAATGCAAAAGTGCATGACAATAAAACAATAACACTTATGAAAGGAAACATGTGATGAAAAAAACAAACAAAATTATGACAAGAAAACGCCTATTGGGTTTTGCACCATCTTTGGTTGCAGGCTTGGTGGTGGGTGGCTTGTTATTACCAGCGGCTTTGCCAACATCGGCGTCGGCGCAGGTTTTACGCATCTATAATTGGACTGATTATACGCCACCGGGTCTTCTCAAAAAATTTGAGAAAGAAACGGGAATTAAGGTGCAACTTGATACTTTTGATAGCAATGAAACCTTGCTGGCAAAAATGAAATCAGGTGGTGGTGTGGGTTATGATCTTTTTGTTCCTACGCAAAACTTTGTTCAAATATTTGTGCAAGAAGGCTTATTAGAAAAAGTTGATATCAAAAATATGCCAAATTACAAATATGTTGATAAAAAATATAGAAACCCCGAATGGGATCCTAGTCAAGAATATACCGTGCCTTGGCAAATCGGTCATACTTCTTTTGCCTATAATTCTTCAAAATATAAAGGCAAGGGTAAATCGTGGAAAGAATTTTTTGCACCAGATTCATCGGTTAAAGGTAAGTTGGCGGTTTTTAAATCGCCATCTGATGTAGTTGATTCGGCTTTGATCTATACGGGTGCAAAACTTTGCTCTGAAAATCCGCAAGATTATAAAAAAGTTTTGTCTATTTTGGAAAAGCAAAAACCTTTTGTCAGGGTTTATTCATCTGAAAATGTGAATGAACGCTTGAAATCGGGCGAGGTAATCATGACCAATAATTGGGATGGTAATACCAAGCGTGCACAAGTTGATGAAGGTTTGCGTGATGTCAAATTGGCTTTTCCCAAAGAGGGCACGGTTGGCTTTTTTGATGTTATGGTTATGAGCAGCAAAGCCAAGAATAAAGATGCGGCGAAAAAATTCATGAATTTTATCATGCATCCAAAAAATATGGCGATTATTAGCAATGCACAAGGCTATGCCAATGCTATACCCAAAAGCAAACGCTACCTTGATAAGGCGTTAAGAAAGGCGCAAGCTCTTAATCCGCCAAGAAAGCATAAAATCTTTTTTACCACAAAACCATGTGGTCAAAAAGCGATTAGGCTGACTGACAGGGTTTGGACAAGCTTACAAAAATAGTCTGGATAAGCTTACAAAAATAATCCTATGAAAAAAACCTCCCCGTTTTGATTTATCAGACGGGGAGGTTTTTTATTTTTGGCGAATAAAAATTTTGGAGAATTATTTATGATGAAAGTGATTTATAGCGATCAACATAAATTGCGCAATGCACAATTTGAATTATTAGGGGGAGTTTTGGTTCGCCCCTTTGAACGACCAGAACGCATAGATTATATTTTAGAACGGCTAAAAGAAAGAAAATTTCATGATATTATACCGCCCAAAGAATTTGATATGACATTGGTAAAAAAAATTCATAAAGCCGATTATTTAGATTTTTTAGAAAATGGATTTGCCGAATGGAAAGCCGAGGGGTATGAGGGGGATATGGTCGCTACCTCTTGGCCTGCGAGGCGCATGGTTGATGACCGATTGCCAGATAATATTGATGGTAAGGTGGGTTATTATGCTTTGGCAAGCGAAACGATGATAGATAAAGGCACATGGCAAGCGGCTTTGGTAAGTAAAGATGTTGCTTTGACGGGTGCTGAAATGATAGCCAATGGTAGCGAGAAAATGGTATTTTCTTTATGCCGTCCGCCGGGTCATCATGCGACCGCTGATATGTTTGGTGGTTATTGTTTTTTGAATAATGCCGCTATTGTAGCACAATATATGCGTGACCAAGCGGCAAAGAAGGTAGCCATATTAGATATTGATGTTCACCATGGCAATGGTATTCAAGATATTTTTTATGAACGCAATGATGTGCTTTATGTGTCTATTCATGGGCGGCCGCAAGATACTTACCCTTATTTTTTGGGTTATGATGATGAAAATGGTAAGGGTATGGGTGAGGGGGCGAATAAAAATTACCCCATCGCCGCGGGTGGAAAATATGATGTTTGGGGGCAGGCTTTGATAGATGGCTTACAAACCATTCAAGATTTCGGCACAGAGGCTTTGATTATTTCGCTTGGCACCGATGCTTTTGAAAAAGACCCGATAGGGCCTTTGAAATTAACTTCAGATGATTTTTTTACCATTGGGCAGACGATAGCTAATGTTAGTTTATCAACCCATATTATTATGGAAGGGGGATATGCCATTAAAGAAATTGGTATCAATGCTGTTAATTTCTTAGAAGGCATGTTAGAAAAAAAATAATATTAAAAAAATATGGAATGACAATGTTATGCAAAAGAAAAAAAGTAAATTTTTATCTATTAGCCATGTAAAAAAATCTTTTGGCATAACAGATGTGCTGAATAATGTTACACTTGATATTGATAGGGGTAGTTTTTTTACTTTGCTTGGACCTTCGGGATGTGGGAAGACGACATTGCTTCGTTTGATAGCGGGTTTTGATACGGTTGATTCTGGTGATATTACTTTGGAGGGAAAATCGCTTGATACTTTGCCTGCCGCCAAACGCCCCATCAACACTGTGTTTCAAAATTATGCTTTGTTTCCACATTTAACGGTAGAGGAAAATGTTGCTTTTGGTTTGGAACGATTGGGATATAAAAAATTGAAAGTAGCATCACGGGTTAAAGAAGTTTTGTCTTTGGCACGATTAGAAGAATTTGCAAATCGTTTGCCCGCACAATTATCTGGCGGCCAACAGCAACGGGTGGCTTTGGCTCGTGCTATTGCTCCAGAACCAAAAATTTTATTGCTTGATGAACCACTATCGGCATTGGATTTAAAATTGCGTCATGCTATGCGTTTAGAATTAAAGAGAATACAGCGCGAAGTTAAAATTTCTTTTATTTTTGTAACCCACGATCAAGAGGAGGCATTGTCGTTATCGGATAATATAGCGGTGATGAATAATGGCAGTATTTTGCAAGTTGGCACGCCTGAGAATATTTATCAATTACCAAGCAATTTATTTGTTGCTGATTTTATTGGTGAAGCTAACATTTTACCTGGGCGACAAATGGGTAAAAAATTTATAACCGATGCGGGTCACCAATTTATGGCTTCGTCATCGGCTGGTAAAAAAAATAAGGATGGAAAATGTTATCTGTGTTTTCGGCCAGAAAATATTACCATCGCATTAAGTAAAAGTAATAATGATTTTCGCCTTGCCGATATTGATTATTTGGGCGACCAAGTAAAATTAATTTTGCAACATAAAAATTTAGGAAAGGTTCAGGTTATCATTGATCCCGATAGAATTGGCAAGGTGATGGTGGGAAAATATTATAGTATTCAGCCTGATGTTGCCAAATCGCGTATTTTATATTCTTAAGATATTGTTGAATAAATTTTGCAACGAACATTGAAATAAATTTATGCAAAAATCACATCGTCCATTTCATCTTACGCCCTTAACCAATCCAAAGTTTTTATGGTCGGGTGTAGCACCGATGCTGTTGATTATTCTTATTTTTTTGGGCGGACCATTATCCATTATGCTGTTGGTGTCTTTTCTAACATCTGATTCAACCAGCGGGGTGCATTTTATTTTTTCATTAGATGGTTATCGCCAGATTTTTTTTGAACAAGATTGGGATGGTAATTGGAATTTTACACTTTCTTATGTTTCTATATTGATAAGGT
This sequence comes from Alphaproteobacteria bacterium, assembly GCA_051010635.1. Taxonomy (GTDB): domain Bacteria; phylum Pseudomonadota; class Alphaproteobacteria; order JASGCL01; family JASGCL01; genus JASGCL01. The sequence continues at coordinate 20,375 of JBPCVJ010000001.1, forward strand.
CGGTGATGATAGCTGGCATTACTACTTTGTTGTGTTTTTTGGCGGGTTTGCCGATAGCCATTTATATGTGCGGATTGCCTGATTATAAGAGAAACCTTTTGTTCTTTTTTGTGACCATTCCTTTTTGGACAAATTTATTGGTGCGCACTTATGCTTGGGTCAATATATTGGGTAGGGGTGGGGTTGTAGAAGGACCATTCCTTTGGCTACAATTATTGTCGGAAGGTAATTCGTTTAATTTGCTTTATAGCAATTTTGCAGTCGGGATTGGTTTGCTTTATAGTTATCTTCCTTTGATGGTGATACCGATTTATGTTAGCCTTGAAAGAATGGACCAGCGATTGCTTGATGCGGCGGCAGATCTTTATGCTTCGCGTATGATTATATTGATGAAAATAGTTTTACCTATTGCAAAACCCGGTGTTATTGCAGGTATGGTTTTGGTGTTTGTGCCAGCGCTTGGTGCTTTTATTGCACCCGCTATTTTGGGGGCAAATAAAAATTTGTTATGGGCAACTTTGGTCGAACAGCAATTTACCACAGCGCGTAATTGGGCTTTTGGTGCGGCTATTTCTAATTTGCTTTTGTTGGTTGCATTGGTGGTGGTGATTATACAAATAAAACAATCACGCAAAGAAAAACGCAATCTATTGATGGAAAGATAAGATGAAAAATATAGTCGCCTTGTTTAAAGCTAAACCTCAACAAGAAAAACCTATGGCTAGGTATTTTTCTGGTAAGCCGTTGCAATGGTGGATGGTTATTTTTTATGTTTTTCTTTATTCACCGATGGTGGTGCTGGTTTTTTATAGTTTTAATGCCAATCGTTTAGCAACGATATGGACTGGTTTTTCGCTTAAATGGTATGAAAAGCTTTTTGCCAATGATGATATTTGGCGGGCGGCTATGAATAGTATTATTGTTGCCTTTACTGCCGCACCGATAAGTGTATCATGTGCTTTGGCGGCGGCTTATGTGGTGGTGCGTGGCAATGATTTTATAGGTAAGGCTTTGATTATGGTGGCGGTTATTTTACCTTTGATAATTCCTGAAATGGTGTCGGCGGTGGCGAGTTTGATGTTTTTTTCGACATTAAATATTCAATGGGGTTTGGGTAATGTTATTATTGCCCATACGGTTTTTTGTTTGCCCTTTGCTTTTGTGCCGCTGCGTTCGGCATTGATGAGCATGGATGCTAATTTGGAAATGGCGGCACGCGATCTTTATGCTTCTGAATGGCAAATTTTTCGCAAAATTACCTTGCCGTTATTACGCAATGCCATTTTTTCGGCTTTCGCACTTGCCTTTGTTATTTCGCTTGATGATTTTATTATTACTTTGATGGTGGCAAGTGCTGGTTCGGGAACTTTGCCTGTTTATATCTATAGTATGATTAGGCAGGGTATTACGCCAGAGGTGAATGCTATATCAACCATTTATTTATTGGTTTCTATTGGCTTGGTTAGTATCTATCTTTATTTTTCAAGAAACAAATCCCAGATGGCGCATTAGATATTTTAAAAATCAATCATGGTTATGGTGGTTGGCTAGGCAATGTAGATTTTTGTAATAAATTTTATCATTTGACAGGGAATGAAAATATTGTTAAGGGATTGATGGCAAAATTTTTTTCTGTCATTCATTTGAAAAAATTAGATTTATGAAAAATAAAAAAACAAAGTCATCGCAAAAACCTAAAGCGGGTTTGTTTCGTGCCATTGATCAATCGCCTGCCTTATTGATGTTACAGAGTCAGGTGACCAGCCCTTTTCAAAAGAAAAAAAAAGTACCTGTTAAAAATACAAAGCAGGTGATGCCAGTGAAATTGGTTGCACCCGATCATATTGAGCGCCGTGATTTTCTTAATCTTTTAACCGCTGCGTCGGCGGGGGTTGCGGGTGGTGTGGTGATGTGGCCACTGATATCATCAATGAATCCAGCACAAGATGTGTTAGCGGTTGCGAGCACTGAGGTTGATATTTCTCAAGTTCCAGTTGGCGGGGCGGTTACCATCAAATGGCAAGGCAAACCAGTTTTTATTCGCCATCGCACCGAACAGGAAATTCTTCAAGCGGTTGATGGTGATGGTAAGGGACCCGATCCCGAACCTGATAGCGCACGGGTAAAAAAACCTGAATGGTTGGTGCTAGTTGGAATATGCACTCACCTTGGCTGTATTCCCACTGGGCAAGTGGTGGGATCTAACCGTGGTGAATTTGATGGATGGTTTTGTCCATGCCATGGATCGCAATATGATATTTCGGGGCGAATTAGAAAAGGGCCTGCCCCCACCAATTTGGTGGTGCCACCTTATAAATTTTTAAATGACACGACGATTAAAATTGGTTAGGAAAAAAATTTATGACAGAACAGGGTGATATAAAATTTAAAAATCGCTTGGTGAGTTGGATCGACCAGCGATTGCCGGTGTTTTCTTATTTGTATAAGGAATATAGCATTTTTCCAATGCCGAAGAATCTAAATTATTTTTGGAGTTTTGGTGCGATGGCAACCATTATGTTGGTGGTGATGATACTAACAGGTATTTTTTTGGCGATGCAATATACCCCTCATGTGGATCATGCTTTTATTTCTGTTGAACGCATTATGCGTGATGTCAATAATGGTTGGTTGATACGCTATTTGCATATGAATGGTGCGTCGATGTTTTTTATGGTGGTTTATGTGCATATTTTTCGTGGTATGTATTATGGTTCTTATAAAGAACCACGCGAATTAATTTGGGTGTTGGGGGTGATTATATTTTTCTTGATGGTTGCCACTGCCTTTATGGGTTATGTTTTGCCTTGGGGGCAAATGAGTTTTTGGGCGGCGACGGTGATTACCAATTTGTTTTCGGCGATACCGCTGGTCGGTGATAAATTGGTGGTGTGGTTGCTTGGTGGTTTTTCGGTTGATAACCCAACTTTGAATCGATTTTTCGCCTTGCATTATCTTTTGCCTTTTGTGATTGTTGGTGTGGTGGGTTTGCATATTGTTGCCATCCACCGTGCCAAATCTAATAACCCGAGTGGTGTTGACCCCAAAGGGGTTCACGATACCGTGACTTTTCATCCCTATTATACCTTAAAGGATTCGCTTGGTGTTTTGATTTTTATGATGGTGTATGGATTTTTTGTTTTTTATGCACCCAATTACATGGGGCATCCTGATAATTACATCATGGCACAGCCTTTGGTAACGCCTGAACATATTGTGCCCGAATGGTATTTTTTGCCTTTTTATGCTATTTTGCGTTCTATTACTTTTGATTTTTTATGGATGATACCTGCCAAGTTGGGCGGGGTGATCGCTATGGTGGCATCCATTGGTTTGATCGCTTTTTTGCCATGGCTTGATCGTTCGCCAGTGAAAAGCTGTCGTTATCGCCCAGTTTATCGTTGGTTTGTTATCGGGTTTGTTGCCGATGTTATTTTGCTTGGTTATTGTGGCAGTCGCCCTGCCGAAGGCGTTTATTTAATATTTTCGCAAATTGCTACTTTTTGGTATTTTTTCCATCTGTTAATTCTTACGCCTTTGATTGTTAAATTAGAAAAACCATTGCCTGTGCCGATGTCGTTGGCGCGTGCTATAGAAGACGATATGAAAAAAAGAAAAAGGCAATAGCATCATGAAAAAAATTATTTTTTTATTTTTGATGATGTTGATGATGCTAACCCCTCAATTGAGCGGTGCCGCCTCAACCAAAACCTCAAAACTTGATAGACAATCTTGGAGTTGGACGGGCGCGCTGGGGAAATATGATAAGGCATCGGCACAGCGTGGTTTACAAATCTATACGCAAGTATGCGCTGGTTGCCATTCGCTTAATCTTTTACCATTTCGCACTTTAGAAAAAATTGGCTATTCCAAAGATGAAATAAAGGCATTTGCTCGCACCTATCAAATCGAGGAGGTGGCTGACGATGGCAAGGTGATAAGACGCAGTGGTTTGCCATCGGATTATTTTCCAGAACCTTTTGCTACCGAAGCGGATGCGCGTCTTGCCAATGGCGGATCCTATCCACCTGATTTATCATTGGTTGTTAAATCTTATAGTCTTGGTCGTGGTAATTTATTTTTGAATTTTGTTGATGCTTTGCTTATTCAAGGCGATGCATCTGGTGCTGATTTTATCTATGGCATTTTGACAGGTTATGAAAATCCACCCAGCAATGTTGTGATGAATGAAAATATGTATTTTAATAAATATGCAGGGCAAATTTCTATGCCACCACCTTTGGTTGATGGTATTGTTTCTTATAGCGATGGCACAAAAAATGATGTCAAACAAATGTCTTATGATGTGGTAACTTTTTTGGCATTTGCTGCCGAACCTAATTTAGAAGAATCACGCTATATGGCATTAAAATTCTTTATGGTATTGTTTGTGATTTATTATTTGGTGTATCGTGTTAAGAAAAAGAAGTGGCGTGAATTAGACGATTATTGAATTGGTGATAATGAAAATTAATGCTGGGTCACTAAAACCAAGTTTTGTTATTGAACATCTTGGTAAAATTTGGCGGGTGGTGAAAACCCATCATGTCAAACCGGGCAAGGGGGGGGCTTTTTGTCAAAGTGAATTAAAAGATGTGATATCGGGTAGTAAATTGAATGAACGATTTCGTTCTGAAGATGCGATTGAAAGGGTATCATTGGAGCAGGTTGATTATCAATTTTTGTTTCATGATGGTGATAATTTTACTTTTATGCATCCACAAAATTTTGAACAAATTGTTTTGCATAAAGATGATATTGGTGATGATTATATTTCTTTTTTACAAGATGGCATGGTAGTGATGGTAGAAAGTTATGAAGGAAAAATTATTGGTGTGTCTTTGCCCGAACATGTTACGATGGCAGTTATAGAAACTGAACCAGTGATTAAGGGGCAAACCGCCGCCGCTTCTTATAAACCAGCTATTTTGGAAAATGGTGTGCGTATTATGGTGCCGCCCTATATTGCGGGTGGCGATAATATTGTGGTTAATGTTTATGAAAAAACATTTGTTGAACGCTCTAAATAAAAATGCTGTATGATAAAATCGTGGTTTGCTTTTTTATTGATAAAAAACTATAACAATGATGCTGGGTGTATAGCTTAAGGGTAGAGTAGCTGACTCTTAATCAGCTTGTCGAGAGTTCGAATCTCTCTACACCCTCCCAAAAATTTGAATATTGATTTAATAAAAAATTTTATGAAACAAAAAAATAATTATTTGATAGTGGGCGTTATATTGGCGGCTATTTTTTTATTGATAGCATCAATGGTAGAATCTAAAACAATATCGTCATCAATCATAGATCTGGCACAGGCTACAGACAAAAAAAATTCACATGAGGCAAAAGAACCCATGATAAAATCTGTTGGTGGTTTTATTAAACCAAATTTTGAAGTTTTAACTTATCAAAAATCAAAAACCAATCAACATTATCAATTGGATTATTTATTTGGGTTTTATACAGGTTATAGTGCAAAAAATTTTAATGTTATGTTGGGGTTAAATTATTTTTGGGAAAAAAACCTTATTTTTATTTCTACCGCTACCGATTATAAAATAAGTTTAGATCTATTGCATTTTTTATTGGGTGGAGAATTGGGCGGGGGATATAAGGCTGCCCCAGCCTGTGCCCGCTGTAAATTCCAATTTATTTTTGCTCCCCGATTTGGTCTTGCCTTTGATATAGGTCATCATAGCTCGCTTGGTTTGATTAGCAAAATTTATATAAATTTTCATGAAATTACTACGCCCTATTATGCTTTGGGTCTAGAGGCACGGATCGGTTTTTAAAAAAAAGAGATATATTTATGAAAAACATATCTATGAAAAAAATATTTTTTATATTTTTGCTATGGATTTTTTTTAATTTTTTAGCAACATCGGCAATGGCGCGTGATTGGCGCAGTGGCTTTTTTTCTGAAATAGTAACTGAGGCAGTTTTTTTTCCAAAAAATCAGCAACCTGATTTATTGGTAGCACCATCATTATCATTTATCAGTGGATATCAAGCAAAAGATTTTTCAATTAATGGTGGCTTCGCTTATTATTTTTCAAATTTTTTTGGTCAGCGTGATATGCTGGCACAATTTGGTGGCGAATATAAAATTCGTAGCAATATCACTGATACTAGTTTTTTTGCTTTTGGTATAGGTGGGCATTTTGCACGCAATGTTTTTACCAATAACATCAGGGGTGATGGAGAAGTTACATATTTTTTTATCCCTGATATTTTATTTGATTTTTATATCGGTAATTTTTTCATTAGTATCAAGGGCAAAACCTATGTGCCAATAAAAACATCACCCGAATTGGGTTATAGTATCGGTGGCGGGATAGGTGCGGTATTTTAATTCTTTTGATAAAAGAATGATGCACCATGCTTTAGTTAAGAAATTCTTCTAACCAATGGATGGTGTAATCACTTGATTGAAATTCGGGTGTGGCAAGGATGCGTAAATGCAAGGGGATAATGGTTTCGATCCCCTCAATAGAAAATTCGGTCAAAGCCTGAATGGTGCGCTGAATAGTTTGTTGGCGATTATTGCCATGCGTGATTAATTTTGCCACCAAAGAATCATAATAGGCAGGAATGCGATAACCTGTATAGGCGTGGCTATCAACCCTTACACCCAAACCGCCTGGTGGATGCCAACGGGTTATTTCACCCGGATGTGGTTGAAATGTTTCGGGGCTTTCAGCATTGATACGGCATTCGATGGCATGACCATGGATATGGATATCTTTTTGTTCTAAATTAATTTTATCACCAGCACAGGTTTTTAATTGCAATTCAACCAAATTATAACCAGTGATCATTTCGCTAATGGTATGTTCAACCTGTAATCGGGTATTCATTTCAATAAAATAAAATTCATTATTTTCATATAGAAATTCAAATGTGCCCGGTCCTAGATAGCCCATTTCTTCAACAGCTTTTTTGGCACGATGGCAAATTGATTCACGCAAATCATTGTTAAGTGCTGGGCTTGGTGCTTCCTCTATGACCTTTTGGTGGCGACGCTGAATAGAACAATCGCGTTCATAAAAATGCCAACCGCGCCCTTGCCCGTCCCCCAATACTTGCACTTCTATATGCCTTGGTTTTTGTAAATATTTTTCTAAATAAACTCGGTTATCAGCAAAGGCCGCTTCAGCCTCTTGGCGACAAATATCATAATTCTTATCAAGGTCAGTTTCATTCATACATACTTTCATACCACGACCGCCACCGCCTGATGCGGCTTTCAAAATAATTGGATAGCCAATTTTTTGTGCCAATTTTTTGGCTTCGGTTAGATTTTCTACCGACCCATCTGAGCCAGGAATAATTGGCAAACCATAATTAATAGCGGCGGTTTTGGCAGTAATTTTATCACCCATCATATCAAGATGTTGTGGCGATGGACCAATAAAGGTAATGCCAAGCTCTTTGGTTTTTTTTGCAAAAGAAGAATTTTCTGATAAAAAACCGATACCCGGATGAATGGCATCAACATCTGCAATAAATGCGGCTGACAATAGATTGGGAATATTGAGGTAAGAATTTTTTGGTTGCGGGGCGCCGATACAAATTGATTGGTCAGATAAAATAACTGGTTTTGATTCTTGGTCTGCGGTTGAGTGGGCAACCACGGTTTCAATACCCAATTCACGAAAACTGCGTAATAATCTTAAGGCAATTTCACCGCGATTGGCTATCATAATTTTTTTGAACATCTTATTTTAAGCGATGATTGATGGTCTGTTTTTGATTATAATATTTGATAATTATTTTTAAGATATAATCACCAATGGCTGACCAAATTCCACTGGATCTTCATTATCAACCAAAATGGCAGTGATCGTTCCTGCATTGGTGGCAGTAATTTGATTCATGACCTTCATGGCTTCCACTATCATCAATACCGCACCAGATTTTACCTTGTCGCCAATTTTAATAAAATTTGCTTCGCCCGGTTTTGGTGAAAGATAAACCGTGCCTACCACTGGCGATTTTATTGCCCCTGCGACATCGGCAGAATTTGGTGATGATGTGGCGGCGGCAACGATGGGTTGTGGTATGGTATTATTGTTTGGTGTGGCTATGGGCGATGCTTCCATGCGTGTGCCACGATCAATTTCTATGGTTGAATCTCCGTTTTGGATTTTTACTACTGCTAGATTTTTTTGCTCCATCAATTCAATAATAGATTTTAATTCTGCCAAATTGATGTTTTTGATTTTTTTATCCGCCATGATATCCCTTCATTTATTTGCTTATTATAATTTCTGAATAAATTTTTATTGACTCTCACCATTAAGCAATTTTGCTAGAAAATGCAAGGCAAAATAATAACCATCAGCCCCCGCACCAATAAAAATTGCCCGTGCTACCGAACTGATATAAGAATGATGACGAAATTCTTCACGGGCAAAAATATTAGATAGATGCACTTCGATAGTCGGTAGGGCTGATAATTTTATAGCATCGTGAAGTGCAATCGAGCTGTGGGTTAGGGCACCTGCATTGATAATAAGCCCTTTGGTATTTTTATCGGCGCTCATGGTTTGGATGGTGGCAACCAATTCATGTTCAGCATTGCTCTGTTTGTGGGTGATGGTAAAGCCAAGTTCGGTTGCCAATGTTTCGCTATTTTTTATAATCTCATCAAGGGTTGTATTGCCGTAGATAGCGGGTTCGCGTGTGCCTAACATATTTAGATTTGGACCATTCAATATTAATATGCTTTTTTTCATATTGACGAACCTAAAACTTTTAAAGCTAAAAAGCAAGATTGAAAACTTAATTGAAAGATAGCGAAAAAACCATTATAGGTTAATTTATGACGATAGATATTGGGGGTTATAAAAAAATAATTGTTAAAGTTGGTTCGGCATTGTTGGTGGCCAATGATGAGCAAAATCACCAAGGCGGAATAAGGCATGCTTGGCTTGAAACTTTGGCCGCCGATATTGCCGATATGAAAAAAAAAGGTCATCGTGTGGTGGTGGTATCATCTGGTGCGTCTCCATTGGGTAGAATGTTGGTGCGTCAATCAGCAAAATTAGAAAGCACTGCCGAGTCGTTAGAAATGAAACAGGCGGTTTCAGCCATTGGTCAAATACCATTGATGGCGGCATGGCGTGATGCCTTTGCCAAACATCAACTTTTGGTGGCACAAATTCTGCTGACCCAACAAGATACTGAGGAGCGCCATCGTCATCTTAATGGTCGTGCGACAATAGAAAATTTATTATCGCTTGGCGTGATACCCATTATTAATGAAAATGATTCGGTGGCAACCGATGAATTGAAATATGGCGATAATGATAGATTGTCTGCACGGGTTGGTTCGATGATCTCTGCCGATTTATTAATTTTATTATCGGATGTTGATGGGCTTTATGATAAAAATCCTAAAATTAATAAAAATGCAAAACATATTGACAAGGTTGATAATATTACTGAATCTATAATGAATTTGGCACGCACCTCGCATGATGTGCGGGGCACGGGCGGTATGATAACAAAATTGTTGGCAGGTAAAATTGCCAATGGTGCAGGTATGGATATGATAATTACCGCTGGTTTGCTAGATTATCCATTACAAAAATGTTTAGCCAATGAAGTAGCATCAACTATTTTTTTTAGTCGTGTATCAGCCATGACGGCACGCAAAAAATGGATAGCTGGTTTGTTAAGCCATGAGGGCGAAATGGTGATAGACGATGGTGCTTTAAAAGCCTTGCAAGCAGGGAAAAGTTTATTATCGGCTGGTGTGCAAATAATACAAACCAAATCAGGTTTTGAAAAAGGTGCGGCTATATTGATAAAAAATTTAAAAAATCAACGGGTTGGGGTGGGGCTGATTAATCATGATAGTGTTGATGCCATAAAAATGGTTGGTAAAAAATCAAGTGAGATAAAAAAAAATTTTGATAGATTAATGAAAACTGAATTAATAGATCGTGATAATTTGGTGTTGGATTAGTCATGATGATTAAAAAAAACAATGATCGATAAAAAAAACCTTGTTATCGCTACTCACAACCAAGGCAAGTTGCGTGAATTTAAAGAATTATTAATAAAAAGCGATTGCCATATTATGGCGGCTAAAGATTTTGCCATTCCTGAACCCAATGAAACTGGTAATACATTTATTGCCAATGCTGAATTGAAAACCACAACGGTTAAGAATTGGTTTTTGCAACATGATAAAAATAATTTACCGCATTTTATTTTGGCTGATGATTCTGGTATTGAAATAACAGCTTTGCATGGTGCGCCAGGAATTTTTTCGGCACGCTGGGCGGGTAGAGATAAAAATTTTAATATAGCTATAGAACGCGTTAAGCAAGAATTATTAAAAAAAAATATTGCACCAGAAAAATTAATGGCACCATTATTATCTGCAAATTTTTCTTGTGCTTTGAGTTTATTTGTATCGGCACAAAATAAAACATTATCGGTATTGGGTGTGGCGAATGGTTTTTTAAAATTCCCCCCAAGTGGTCATCAGGGTTTTGGTTATGATTCAATTTTTGTGCCGCAACCAGAAATGATAGGTCAAAAAAGAACCTTTGCTAATATGACCACAGCAGAAAAAGATAAAATAAGCCACCGCACCCATGCACTAAAATTATTGCTAGATGTATGCCAAAAAGAAAACATTGATTTTACTTTGCCAGATTTTTAATTTTTCTTGTTAAGGCATAAAAACCATTTCGCCTTGTTTGGCTTAAATGTTCGGTAAGTTTAATAGAAGCAAATGTTTTTTCAAAATCTAATTGTTGTAATTGGTCTTTGGTTTTGCCATTGGCGATGGTTAAAGTTAAAGCTATTAAGCCCTTGACGATCATTGCATCTGATGTGCCGTGGAAAAAAAATTGCCCGTTTTTTTCATTGGCAACCAACCAAACATTACTCATGCAACCTGTTACTTTGTTTTGTTCGGTTTGCCATTTTTCAGGAAAAACTGGCAAGGCTTCCCCTGCCTCAATAATGGTTTGGTATCGATCTTGCCAATTGGTTAAAGATTCTAAATCGGTAATAATTTGTTTATTCAGCATTTATTTTTTGGGAAAATTAATTATCTGCCCCATTGTTTTATCATCTGTATTGTTATCAATTGTGGGATTATTTTCCATCATGTTAGAAGCCAAATTTATTATGATATCGTAATTTGTATGGGTATTGATAAGTGGAAATAATGCATTGTAGCCACCATGGCGGTAACGAATTAAACCCGATGGTTTTCTAAAAAAAACCGATGGTTGATAATGGGCATTTGATTTATTGGTGTTTTTTTTATTTTTGTTAAGGTTTGACAATGAAGCGGATGATGGTGTGGGCGGTAATAGAGGGGTAAGTGTTTTGGGTAGTTTTTTGTTCATAGGTTGGTATCTCCTTTTTTTTGTTTATAAACAATTTTATATCAAACTATATTTATTGCAAGGAAAAAAATTGCTTGTTTTATTTATTTATTTTTGCTAGCCATATTGGGAATGATTTTATGCAAAATAGAATATACAAACTAAATGTAAGAAGGAGTATTCACCCATGACGCGTCGTTGTGAATTAACTGGTAAAACCGTGCAATTTGGTAATAGGCGTAGCCATGCCGAAAATAAGACAAGGCGTGTTTTTCGCCCTAACTTGCATACACAACGACTTTATTCTGATGTTTTGTCGCGTGAAATAAAATTGCGTATTTCGACTCATGCACTTCGCACTGTTGACCGCAAGGGCGGCATTGATCAATTTTTGCTGGCTATTAATGATAGCCAGTTATCAAAGCAAGCGTTGGATGTAAAAAAATCTATTGTTAAGTTAATCATGAAAAGAAAAAAATAATTTTTTATTTTTTTATTCAAGAGACTTGGCACGGGTTAAAAAAGCTGTAGTCATTTTTTTTATGGCTTGGTTAAAAAATGGTGCAAATAATTTTTCAGTTATGATTGATGAAAAAGTCAGTGATACCGAAAAATGAACTTCGCATTCATTGTCATTGATTTTATAAAATAGCCAATGGCTATCCATTGTAGAAAGAGGCCCCTGACTTGTGCCTTTGGTTATAATTTCTTTTTTTTTATCATCAAAGAAAACCTTTGAACGAAATTTTTCCCGTATTGTTTTGAATCCTACTAATAGGTCGGCAATAAAAAAATCTTCACCGTTTTCAATAATATGCGCCGATAAACACCACGGCAAAAATTCAGGGTAATGTTTAACATTTTTCACAATGTTATAAAATTGCTGGTGCGTAAGCGAATCGCTAAGAGCAATAATGCGTTTTTCTTGGTGATGAAACTTCCTTACCATATTGTTGTTGTAAGTTTTAAAAAATATTTTATGCAGGGGTTGGTATATTAGTCATTGCCATTTTTTTATTTTTTGTTGGCGGAAATAAAATAAGTGCAAGGTCAAGCGTAAAATTTTTTGCATCGGTGCCTGCCGCCAATTTAGCAAATTTTTTGTGTGTTTTTCCTTGCTTGCCAATTTTTTGCCATTCTAAATAATATCCCCAGCGACCAAGTTTGATGATGATATTACCGCCATCGGGGTGTTCTCCTATTATACGCTGTTTGGTTCTTTTTTTTGGTGCATTGGCAATGATATCAATCGCCCGATTCAAATCTATATCAAGAATATTGTCATGTTTTTTTAGAGAATAATAATCTTCCCCCATTTTTAGATAGGCACCATAAGGACCAATCGCACCGATAATATTTTTTTGACTATGAGGGTCTGTGCCAATGGTGCGCGGCAATGATAATAATTTTATTGCTATGGATAAATTAATGTTAGATGGTTTATAGGTTTTTGGAATGGCGATGCGTTTTGGTTTTGGTTTTTTTGATTTTTTATTTTGGGGTGTTTGATGGTTTATCATATCAAGTGCTTGTTCAATGTAAAGTCCGTAAGGACCTTTTTTTATATTGATATTGCGACCATTTTCATCTTGCCCTAATAATTTTGGTAATATCATGCCATCAATAGTTTCAATCGGTTGTTGTGTGGTTGTTTGGTTTTCAAAATCTGCTCGGTAATCACAATTTGGATAATTTGAACAAGATAGATAAGGACCAAATTTTCCTAATTGTAAATTTAATTTCCCATTGGTGCATTTTTGGCATTTTTGGTTTTTATCTTTTATTGTGTCATCACCGAAAATAAAGTTATGCAGGATAGTTTGTATTTCAGTTTGTATATCTGCATGCAATAGGTTATCGCTATTGCTTAATTTTTTTGTAAAATTTTGCCAAAAATGGTGTAATAATTCTTGCCAATCATATTTGCCATTGGCAACTTCATCCAAATCGTCTTCCATTTTAGCCGTGAAATCATAATTAAAATATTCATTATAGTAACGGGTTAAAAAAGTTGATAATATGATACCACGATTTTCACAAAAGAATTTCTTTTTATCTTGCCTTACATATTCACGATCTTGTAATATTTTTATGATGTTGGCATAGGTTGAGGGGCGACCGATCCCTATGTCTTCCATTTTTTTTATTAAGCTTGCTTCATTATAGCGTGGCGGCGGTTCGGTAAAATGTTGGGTTAAGTCAATTGTATTAATCAAAGCAGGAGCATTCAATTTTAGAGGCGGTATATGATTAGATTTTTTATCTGTGGCATCATCTTTTCCTGTTTGATATAATTTCAAAAATCCATCAAACAATATGGTCTGCCCATTGGCTGTTAAGGTTAGCGCATTATCGTTGACTGCAAAATGAGCGGTGGTTTGATTCAAAATGGCTGATGCCATTTGTGATGCTAGGGTGCGTCGCCAGATTAATTTATAAAGCAGAAGTTGTTCGGGGCGTAAATATCGTGCAACATCATTTGGCGTGCGATTAATATTGGTTGGGCGAATGGCTTCGTGTGCTTCTTGGGCGTTTTTGCTTTTGGTTTTATATTGGCGTGGGCTGGGTGGTAAATAATTTTGGCTGTAATGTTTTTGAATATAATGGCGTGCCGCGGCAATGGCACTGCCGCTTAATTGTGTGCTATCGGTGCGCATATAACTAATCAAACCGACCGTGGTATTGCCAAGCCGTATGCCTTCATAAAGTTGTTGTGCTATTTTCATGGTGTAAGATGCATTAAAACCTAATTTATGATTGGCTTCTTGTTGTAAGGTTGATGTGATAAAGGGTGGGGCAGGGTGGCGATGGATTTCCTTATTATCTAATTTTTGTAAAATAATTTTTGCGTTTTGTATTTGTGTTTTATATTTTGTTGCCATTTCTTTATTTTTGATAGCAAGCCGTTCTAGCCGTTTGCCATTTTGATGGCTTAGAAATGCGTTCAAACAAATATTGGGGCTATTTTCATTTTCGCCGATTGTTAGTAAATTTGTATCAAGCGACCAATATTCATTAGGTTGAAAATTTTTAATTTCTATTTCACGCTCAACCAATAATCGCAAAGCAGTGGATTGCACCCGCCCTGCCGAACGACTGCCCGGTAATTTACGCCATAAGATAGGCGACAGACTATAACCCACCAAATAATCAAGCGCCCGCCGTGCCAGATAGGCGGCAATTAAATTTTTGTTAAGATGGCGTGGTTGCGCCATGGCCTCCATGATGGCTTGTTCGGTAATTTCATGAAATATTATTCTTTGTGGTGTAGTATTCGGCATTTTTTTTCTGCGAATTAATTCTTCGGTTAAATGCCACGAAATTGCTTCGCCTTCACGGTCAGGATCGGTGGCAAGATATAGGCTTGTATGGGGCGTGATGGCATCGATGATATTTTTTATTTGTATATTGCCCTTTGGGCTGACCGACCATGTCATTGAAAAATTATTATCAGGATTAACCGAACCACTTGTTTTTGCCAAATCGCGTATATGCCCCATGCTGGCAATAACATAAAAATCTTTACCAAGATATTTGTTGATGGTTCGTGCCTTAGATGGCGATTCAACGATGACCAATTTGTTGGCTGGCATAGTTTTAATTTTATAATATTGATAAGTTATAAAATATAAGTATTGTTATGATTTTGATTGCGCATAGTTATTTTTTTTGTTAAGGGTAATAGACGATAAAAAAATATTGCAGTTAAGAAAATATTTTTAGAAATACAAACATATATTATTTATAAAAAATAACCAAGAAAATAGCAACATGAAAAAATATAAAATCGCCGTGGTTGGTGCGACTGGCAATGTGGGGCGTGAAATGTTGAATTTGTTGCTGGCACGAAACTTCCCTTGTGATGAAATTTTTGCTGTAGCCTCGTCTCGCTCGGTTGGGCAAAAGCTTGAAATTACGGTTGATAATTTAGAAGAAAAAAAAGAATATTTGGTGCATGATTTAGAAAAATTTGATTTTAAGGGAATTGATATTGTTTTTTCATCACCCGGTGCTAGTGTTGCAAAAACATTTGTGCCGCGTGCTACCGCTTCGGGATCGGTGGTGATTGATAATACCTCTTATTTTCGTATGGCAGACAATGTGCCATTGGTGGTGCCTGAGGTTAATGGTGAAGTGTTAAAAAATTTTTATCAAAATAATAAAACTAGAATTATTGCTAACCCAAATTGTTCAACCATTCAATTGGTGATGGTTTTAAAACCGATTCATGATTTGTTTGGTATCAAGCGGGTGGTTGTGGCTACTTATCAATCGGTATCGGGCACTGGCAAGGAAGCGATGGATGAATTATTTTATCAAACGCGTGCGGTTTTTAATCAAGAAAATTTTGAACCAAATATTTTTCCCAAACAGATAGCTTTTAATTGTATTCCGCATGTAGATAGTTTTTTGACAGATGGTTCTACTAAGGAAGAATGGAAAATGTCGGTTGAGACAAAAAAAATTATAGGTGATGATACGATTCATTTGATAGCAACCTGTGTGCGGGTGCCAGTTTTTGTTAGCCATGCTGAGGCTGTTTTTGTTGAATGTCATCAGGCGATTGATTTATCAAAAATTCGTTCGGTGTTGGCGTCGTCGTCTGGTGTTGTGGTATATGATAGGCATGAACCATCGGGTTATGCTACGCCAATTGATACTGCGGGCGAAGATGCGAGTTTTGTTAGTCGGTTGCGCATTGACCCGACTGTTAAAAATGGTTTGGCATTTTGGTGTGTTAGTGATAATTTGCGAAAAGGTGCGGCATTAAATGCGATACAAATAGGCGAGACGCTTATTCAAGATAATTTTGGTGGTTTATCATAATAGGATTTGTTATGGTGCGCAAATTATCAATTAGTAAAAAAAATTTATCGTTAATTTTGCCGATAGTGGCGGGTGTTATTTTGTTTGACCAATTAAGCAAAAAATTGGTGATTGATTATTTGCAAGCTGTTGGGGTGGAACAAAAAATTAATAATTTTTTTAATTTGGTATTGATAAAAAATACTGGCATGGGTTTTGGTTTTTTGCAAGATTACCATCTGCCACCATTGATTATTATTTTTTTAACCGCATTGGTGGCACTGGTTGCCTTGGTAGTTTTTTGGGGTGCCAATGGATTGCGTTTGAAAGTGGCATTGAGCATAGCCTTGGCAGGTGGTATTAGCAATGGGGTTGATCGTGTGGTGCATGGTGGGGTGATTGATTTTTTGGATTTTCACTATGGCAATTTTCATTGGCCAAGTTTTAATTTTGCTGATAGTGCAATATCAATAGCCATTTTTTTATTATTTTTGGAAATTATTTCAAATGATGGTCGGCGTAAGCATCGTATAAATCGTTCTGGTCGTAGCCGTTCAACAAGGCGTTCGATGCAAAAACGGCGTTAATTTTATAACCATGGCAAATATTTTTTTTCATATAAATATTGCTAAAAATTGATTGACAAGATATAGCAAATATTGTGGGTGGTTAGCTCAGCGGTAGAGCATCTCGTTTACATCGAGGCGGTCGGGGGTTCGATCCCCTCACCACCCACCACGATAGGTTATGGATGAAAAACTATTATAAAAGATGATAAAAAAAATATATAATTTTTTATGGCAACGATGGTTTCGTTTGCGGCGACCTTTGCGGTTTTTACTGGTTGGTGGGTTTAATAATCTTTCTGCATATGGTTTGTTTACTTTATTGATTTTATTATTGGGAAAAGAAAAATATCAAATGGCATTGATTTTAGATTATGTTTTGTCTTCTTTTGTGTCTTTTACCACGCAAAAAATTTTTGTGTTTGCCGATAAAATAACCAATGTAAAAAAAATGGCACGACAATATATGGGCGCGGCGGTAACATGGGTGATAGCTTATGGTATCAATGTCGTTGTGCTTTATTTGTTGGTTGATGTTTTATTCATCAATGTTTATTTATCACAATTTTTGGCATTGACATTGATAGCATTTTCTAATTATTATGGTTTGAAAACATTCGCCTTTAAGCATACAAAAATATAGTTTTTGTTTTTTTAAAAAATAAATTCCTTGTTACCATGGTGATAGAGTATAAAAATTGGCATTGTTTATTTTAAATAATTTTTAAAAAATGTCATGTCAGTAAATAAATTTATTTATATGTATTTAGCTGATTATCTTGATCAGTATCATATAAAAATTGTGTGGGCTTCTTTGCTTGCCAATTATATTACTGGTTTTAATAACAAAGAATTAAATTATATTTTGTTAGGAAAAGATTTTGTCAATTCATCAATGATAGAAAAAAATTTGCTTAATGGTTTGTCTATGGGCGAAATAGCTGGTTTGTATGAATTTTCGCTCGCCCATTGTAATAGCAAGGCAAGAAAGCTGGCTGGTCAATATTTTACCCCCGATGATGTGGCGGCGGTGATGGCAAAAAAAGCGATAAAAAATTTTTCTGATGGTTATCAAAAAAATAAAATTTGGTGTGATCCTTGCGTTGGCATTGGCAATTTGGCTTATTACCTTATTGCCAATCAAAAAAATCCCGAAAGTTTTTTACAAAAAAATATTTTTTTTATTGATAAAGATCGATTGGCACTTTTTATTGCACGAACACTTTTGACAATAAAATTTCAGCAAAAAAATAAAAATTTATTTTGGGATATTAAAAAAAAATTTATAACCGCTGATTTTTTGCTAAATCATGATGTGCCAAATTTTGATTATGCATTGTTTAATCCGCCCTATGGTAAAATTGATAAAACAACATCTCGGCAATTTATTTCGTCAGATATTTATGCTCAATTTATTGAAGCTGTCATAAAAAAAATTGCCCATCGGGGTGGAGGGTTTGTTTCTATTACGCCACAATCTTTTACCCATGCCGAAAAATTTTTTCATTTAAGAAAATTATTATTGTCATCTGGTAAAAAACTTACTATCTATAATTTTGATAATGTGCCTGATAATATTTTTTATGGTAAAAAATTTGGCAGTGGTAACAGCAATCAAGTTAATAGCACGCGTGCCGCCATTACCATTTTTCATCACCGCATAAAATTTGATAAAGCAATTTATTTTTCTATCACGCCATTGCTAAGATGGCGAACAGCCGAACGATCGCAATTATTGGCATCAATTGATAGCTTTCTTACAATTTTTGAAAATCCACAAGCAAAAATTTTTCCAAAAATGCAAGCAGAGTTAAAAGATATTTATTATTTGATGTTGGGTAAAAAAACCCTTTCTACTGTATTAAGTAAAATGCCGACCGATTATTTTTTATTTGTGCCAACCACGCCACGCTATTTTATTTCTGCGTTGCGTTATCGCCCGCATCGCACAAGTTGCCGTATGCTTTATTTTGTTGATAGTGATAGTCGTGACATTGCTTATATTTTGCTCAATAGTAGTTTTTGCTATTGGTGGTGGCGTGTGCATGATGGTGGTATGACTTTATCAAAAAAAACTTTACACAGCTTACCCTTTTTATTGCAATCCCCCCCGCCACTAACCATTTTAAAAGAATTGCAATTATCAGAAAAAAACAATAAGGTTATAAAAAAAAATGCGGGGCATGATAATGAAAATGTTAAACATTCGCCAAGCCTAATAGATTTGCTTAATCGCCAAGTGGCTAAAAATTTTTGCAATGTTCAATATGATGGGCAAATGTTTTTGTCATTGCACCATAATACCGTGTTATGATGTGATAAAAAAATTGTTTGACAATTTTTTTAATATTGTTTAGCAAGCATTATAGAATTGACGATAGGGGGTATAATATATTTATGAAAATTTTGATTCCTATAAAACGGGTGATTGAAGCCAACACCAAGGTGCGGGTTAAGGCTGACCAAAGCGGTGTTGAGTTGAATAATATCAAGATGGATATGAATCCATTTTGTGAGATAGCGGTTGAGCAAGCTATAAGGTTGGTTGAAGCCAAAGTGGCAACTGAGGTGATATTGGTATCGGTTGGCACCGCACAGGCACAAGAAACTATCCGTAAGGGTTTGGCAATGGGGGCTGATCGTGGTATTCAAATTACCGCCGAACATGAAACCGAAAATTTATTGGTGGCAAAATTATTGGCGGCGGTTGTCAAAAAAGAAAATCCCGGTCTTATTATTTTGGGTAAGCAAGCGATTGATGATGATGCCAATCAAACGGGTCAGATGTTGGCGGCATTGCTTGATTGGTCTTCGGCAACTTATGTATCAAAATTAGATATTAAGGGTGATATGGCTGAGGTGACGCGTGAAGTTGATGGTGGGTTAGAAATTGTGAATGTTAAAATGCCGACCGTGTTGACGGTTGATTTGCGCCTCAACGAACCACGCTATACTACTTTACCAAATATTATGAAGGCAAA
Organism: Alphaproteobacteria bacterium; assembly: GCA_051010635.1. Classification (GTDB taxonomy): domain Bacteria; phylum Pseudomonadota; class Alphaproteobacteria; order JASGCL01; family JASGCL01; genus JASGCL01. Next base: position 40,085 of record JBPCVJ010000001.1, read on the forward strand.
AAAGAAACCGATAGAAACTTTGACAGCTGATGACTTGGGTGTTAAGATGTCGCCGCATATAAAAACTCTGAAGGTTATTGAACCAAAATCGCGTGGTGGTGGAGTTAAGGTTAAAACCGTGGGCGAGTTGGTAAAAAAATTACACGAAGAAGCTAAAGTTATTTAATTCATCATGAAAGGAAGCATCTTATGTCGATATTAACTATTCTTGATTATCATAATAATATATTAACCCCCACCAGTTTAAGCACTTTAACTTGTGCAAAAAAAATTGCTACCTTATCAAAGGGCGATATTGATATTTTGGTGGTGGGCGATGATTTAAAACCTATCACCGAACAATTGGTATCAGCCAGCGGGGTAAATAAAATTCTTACCGCTAGTGCAGGTCATTTGGCACATCCGATAGCTGAAGATGTTGTGCCAATAGTTTTGGATTTGGCAAAAAATTATCGTTATATTATGGCACCAGCCAATAGTTTTGGAAAAAATATCATGCCACGGGTGGCGGCGCTATTAGATATGCAACAGGTTTCTGAAATTACTGGGGTGGTTAAAGAAAATGTTTTTGAACGACCAATTTATGCGGGCAATGCTTTGGCAACGGTTGAAAGTAGCGATAAGATTATTTGTATGACGGTGCGGGGCACCGCCTTTGAACCTGATGCATTGTCAGATGGCAAGGTTGCGGTTAGCCCTGTTACCGTGCCTGCTAAAAATGATAAAGTTAATTTTGTTAGATTGGATCAAACCAAAAGCGAACGACCAGAATTGACTTCGGCAAAAATTGTTATTTCTGGGGGGCGGGGCATGGCGGCAAAAGAAAATTTTGCTTTGCTTGATAAGGTAGCTACATTGATGAATGCCGCGGTAGGGGCATCACGCGCTGCAGTGGATGCAGGTTATGCCCCTAATGATTATCAGGTGGGGCAAACTGGCAAGGTGGTTGCGCCAGACCTTTATATTGCAGTTGGTATTTCTGGAGCCATACAACATTTGGCAGGTATGAAGGATAGTAAAGTTATAGTTGCTATTAATAAAGATGATGAGGCACCAATTTTTCAAGTTGCCGATTATGGTTTGGTGGCTGATCTTTTTACTGTTTTACCCGAATTAGAATCTGAATTAAAAAAAATTAAAAAATAATTTTTTATTTTTGTTTTAATTCAGCGATGCTAGATTTCATGGTGTATAACCAAATGTTTTTTAAACATTATCTATGACGATGTATAAAAAAATATAATTTTCTATTGCAAGCCACCGAGTTTTTTTATGGTTTGATTTAATAATTGATCATGTGTTTTATCATTTTGTAATTCATCATTAATTGTCTGTTGTGCCTCGATGATGGCTTCGTTAGCAATCTCCTTTACAATTTGGTCTTTTAATTTTATTCTATCTTGATTAATTCTATTTTCTAATTGCTTTTCTTTTTGTAATAATTTTTTTTGTAATTTTTCATCGGCATCAAGCAATAATTTTTTAACAGATTCTTGATTGCTTTTTAAAATGTCATCAGCCAATTGACTTGCATCTTGTAATTTTTTGTCGGCATCTTGATAAAATTTTTCTGCATCTTTTTTTATTTGTTCGGCATCAGCCAATTCTTTTTTAACTTTTTGTATATTATTATCAAGCATATTTATTAAGGCTTGTCGCCCTTTTACAAAGGCAAGAATAAAAAAAATGATAAATGATACCGCCACCCAAAATGTTGGGTCTTGGGGTAGGGTATCTAAAAATGCTTGTAGCGACATGATAATCTATGATAAAATTTTTTTAACAATTTCTTTTTTTATATTGGCAATGATATCTGCTTTTTCTTGATTAATATCTGATGTTATTTTTTGTAATAGATTGTTTGATTGGGTTATTGCCGTATCAGATTTTTTTTGAAATTTTTTTAACGCCGCCTCTTGTTGATTGGTAATGATGGCGGTGGTTTTGGTAATTTCTGCACGGGCATTGGTGTGTGCGATGGCTAATTTTTTTTCTAAATCCTGTTCAATTTTTTTACCCCGTTTTAAAAAACCATCGGCGGTATCAATATTATTTTTAATAACCCGACTGCGTAAATCCAGTCGTTGATTAATTTTGGGTGCAAAAAATTTGCTGATTAAAAAAAAGAAAATACCAAAACTAATAATTAACCAGAATAATTGACTGGGAAAGGTGGTTGCTTCAAATTGTGGCAAGCCCTTTATTTCATCTTCAACCTCTGTTATGCCAACTGTGGCATCGGCGGCATGGCTATCGATCGGAAAACACCACCCGCTTACAAATAAGCCCAGCATGAGAAGACCACGCCACCATTTTATTGGAGCGGTTTTAAAAAAATTAACACAACCAACCAACATGGTCATTTTAATAAATGCTGATGGCAAAAAAATATTTTTTATCTTATCCATAAAGAATAAGAAAAGCGATAAGCAAGGCATAGAGGGCAGTTGCCTCAACCAATGCAAAGCCGAGCATTGATACGCCAAAAACATGTTGGCGTGCGCCGGGGTTTTTGCCAAGTGCGGTAACCAGAGCAGAAAAGATATTACCAATACCAATTCCCACCCCAAATAGTGCAATCACTGCAAGCCCTGCACCAATCATTTTTGCTGCTTCTAGATCCATTTTTTATCTCCTAAAAATTTTTTATTAATAGACAAGGGTTAATGGTGTATATGTAGCGCATCATTAATATAAAGGCAAGTCAAAAAGCAAAAAACATAGGCTTGTAAAAATGCCACCATAATTTCAAACCCCACCAACAGAACATTGACCGTAATGGGCAACAACCCTGCCACGCCAAAAGATATGGCGGCCAAAGGCAAAACAAAACCAGCAAAAATTTTCATCATCGCATGCCCCACCATCATATTGGCGAATAATCTAACCGATAGGCTGATAGGGCGTGATAGATAGGAAATGAATTCTATTGGTATCATCAATGGGAACATAAAAGCTGGTGTGCCCTTTGGTGGTATAAAAAATTTTAAAAATCCCAAGCCATGTTTTGCAAAACCCAAAATTGTTACAAATATAAATATAACCGCCGCCATAACGAAAGTTACAAAAATATGGCTGGTGAAGGTGAAACTATAAGGCAACAGCCCCAATAAATTTCCCATCAATATAAAAAAGAATAGTGAAAAAATAAAGGGTAAGTATTTTTTTGCATCATGCCCACTGTTTGATTCTATCATGCCCGCAATAAATTGATATGATTGTTCGATGATGACTTCTAAACGGGTTGGTATCAAATTATCAACCGTAAGTTTTTTGCGGGTTGCCAAAAATAATAATAGGCTTGAAGTTCCCAAAGCCAGCATCATGAACAATGCTGAATTGGTAAAGGATATATCTACCTCACCAATTTTAATAGGCACGATAGGTTCAATTTTAAATTGATGCAATGGGCTTGCCATGATATTTTTTTTATAATGTTATGTTTAATCAATTTGTAAATTTTTTTCAACCAATAATTTTTGTAAAAAATTGATAATGTGATTTTGCCGTGGTTGCCATAATTTTCGGTCGATAGCTTCTTGAAATTTTTTTGCCATATCATACAGGGCTGGTAAATTATGTTGGCGTAAAAATTCTAATGATGTTTTATCAAGTAAATAATGTTGAAACAAAAGATCAAAATGTTTTGGTGTTACCGCGGCAGTTGTTGCGGCAAAGGCAAACAGATAATCCACCGTCGCCGCCATTTCAAAACCGCCCTTATAGCCGTGTTGTCTTATTCTTTTTAACCATTTTTCATTGATGGCACGCCCCCGCAATATTAACCCTATTTCTTCATGCAAACTTCTGATGATGGGTTTTGCGGGATTGCTATGGTCGTTATGGTAATGGGCAATTTTTTTTTCAATGCCATGTTTGTTTTGTAAAAAAACGGCGGCATTGAATAAGCCGCCTTGAAATTGATAATAATCATCACTATCCAAAATATCATGCTCACGATTATCTTGGTTTTGCATGACAATATCGGTCATGGTTAATTTATCATGAAAGATATTTTTATGACCAATCGAAACCTTGCCTATGGTTTGCCGCTTGCCGTAGTAGTGGCTGGTCCAATTTAAAAATTGCTGGGCAAGCTGTTGCGATTCTTGCCATGAACCATTGTCAAGCATCTGTTGTAATCCCGTGCCGTAACTGCCAGGGGCGGGGCCAAAAATTGCCGCACCAGAAATATGTGTGGCGGTGGTTTTATCAATGCCTTGAGAATGGAGTTCGGCAATGGTTTTTTTATAATGCTCGGCTATCGGATTGTCATTTGCGGGTTCTGGTAAATTGGCAATGGCACGATGGGCTTCATCAAACAAATCTATAAGATGGGGAAAGGCATCACGAAAAAACCCTGAGATGCGTAAATTTATCATCACCCGTGGTCGTGCTAATAATGATAGGGGTAAGATGGTAAAACCCAACACCCGCCCCGACGACATATCCCATGTTGGTTCAACCCCCATGAGCCACAATGCCATAGCAATGGTTTCACCAGCGGTGCGTATTTCGGCAGTGCCCCAAGCTGTTAGGGTGATAGTTTTTGGGTAATCACCATGTTCTGATAAATATCTTGCTAGCACCAAATGACCACTGCGTCTTGCTAAATCAAATGCTGCGGTGCTTGGGGTTTTGCGATTATCAATGGTAAAAAAATTATGACCAGTGGGCAAAAGATCTGGCTGACCACGGCTTGGGGCGCCTGCACCACCGGGTGGCACAAATTTTCCGTCAAGCCCGAGCATAATATTTTCCACCTCTTTTTTGGGTGATAATAAAATTTTTTTTAATAATAATTTTGCTTGTTTTTCCATAGGTTTTATTTTTGTAGATTTTTTTAATCTAAACAATAATGGTTGTAATTTTTTTGCTATTTTTTTATCATAAGGCAAAGCCAATAATAATTCTAACCAGATGATAGATAATTTTTCTATGGCTGATAATTTGTCGCCGTCGCTAAGGATTTTTTTGGCAAAGGCATTTTCTAATATATGTTTTGTTTTAGAATTTTTTTCTATCGCTATGATGTCGTATATGACATCGGTTAAAGGCGGTAATGGTGGCGATGGTGGCAGATGGGTTTTTAATCGCATGATATAAAAAATATTTTCGGCAAGATGTTGTTGATCGATTTTTCCACCAAAGATGTGCAAGCCGCCACGAATTTGCAAATCACGCAAAGCACATAGATGACGGTCAATGGTTGCCAAATGATTGTTTTGGTCGCTTGACCAAGTGGTTTTATCAATCGCCAATTCCTTGTCCAAATCATTGTGGATTAATTCTTGCCAGATCGAATCAATAATGGTTGCGGTGCGGGTTTCATTTAATTGCCGTGCCTGTTGATATTCATCCATCAACCATTCTAATTTTTGTAAGGATGTTGATTGTTCGGCACGCATCATCATCGGTGGTAAATGGGCGATGATGGCACTGCTGGTGCGGCGTTTGGCTTGGGCGCCTTCGCCTGGGTCGTTAATAATAAATGGATAAAAATAGGGGCAGGATGGCAAAAATGCCCTTGGCAAACAGGGTGAATTTTTTCCACCCAATGACCCCAATGATTTTCCTGATAACCATTCCAAATTTCCATGTTTGCCAAAATGAATAAAACTATCTGGTGAAAATTTTTCTACATAAGCATAATGGGCAATGTAATAATGCGGTGGTGGCAAATGCGGGTCATGTTGCATGGCATCAGGATCAATATCATAACCACGCTGTGGTTGTAATAATAAAAGTATTTTGCCAAATTTTTCACCCATGATAAGAAAAGATTTTTTGCCATGATGATAAAATTTATCTTTGGTGGGCGATCCCCAGTGGGCGATAATTTTTTTTTGTATGGTTGGTGATAATTGTGAAAAATAATTTTTATAATCGCTTAGCGATAATGTTAGGCGAATTTTTTTTGTGATGTGATTTTTTTTATCTATTGGGTAATGATTGGTGATGCCAGCCAGTAAATGTTGAATAATGTTATCGCCAGATAATGTTGGTTTGTATTTTTTTCCCAAGTCATAATTTTTTTTATGCAATGTTTTAAAAAATATCGCTATGGATTTAGGCGTGTCTAATCCCACGCCATTTAATAAGCGACTATCTTTTGTAGGATAATTAGAAGTCATTATTGCCAGCCGTTTATTATGATTTTTCATATTTTGTAAGGTAAGATAAGATTTGATGGTCGCCACCAAACATGGCATAGTTTCGCTGGCGGGTTTAAAATTTTTTAATTCGGTTTCTAAAATTTTATGATGCGATAGCGATTCCTTAAAACCGATGATGGCATGGTTGATGTTGCCATCTTGCTCGGGCAAAATAATAGATAAAGTGGCATCTTGTGCCGATAAACCTTGTGGATTATTTTGCCATTGTTTTCGCCCAGCCGATGATAATAAAGGTTGCAAAACGGGGCAATCTGTTTGCCATGCATTTTTTTGATTGTTATGGCTATGATGAGAAAAATTGAGAAGGCTTAAAATAATTTTTGGTTGGTGATGAGAAAACAGATGATGGATAATTTTTTTTACACTATTATCTTTGCTAGCGCTGATATAGATAGCTACAGCGGTTATGTTGTCACGCCTTAGGCTTTCAATGATTTTATCTATCACCATCATTTGCCCTGATTGAAAATAGGCACGATAAAAAAATATCACCACTTTTGGTTTTTCTTTCAGCCAATTTTTAAAATCATAATTTTGGTTTTTGGCATAAAGCCCAGCGGGCAAAATATCCCGAGGTGGTGGCAATTTTTTATGCCCTGTCAAACCATTTTGTAATAATTCTAAGCTGGTTATGATATTATCAACCCCGCCCTTTTGCCAATAATTTTCTAATAAATTTTGTATGCGATGATCACCATGACAATAATCAAGAAGCTCGGTATCGTGGATTTGTGGATCGCCATGTAAAAAATAAATTGTAATATTTTTCTGTTGTGCCATTTTATAAAATTGTTCAACCCCATATAACCAATAATTTTTACCACCCAGCAAACGAATAACGATGGTGGTGGCAAATTGTGCGGTTTTTTCTATGTAATCGTCTATGGCAAAAGGATGTGTAAGATGGTTAAGGCTGGCGGCACGCATCGCTGGTAATTTTTTACCCAAATGTTTGATTGCCAATGCCAATAATGATAGGTCGCTATCAGCAAAGGATAAAAAAATCCAATCGGCAGGGGTGTGTTTAATAATGTTTGCACCACTGCCATTGTTGATGGTTTTTTGGTCGCCAACGATAAAATGCATTTGTTTCAACCATACCGCAAAAATGATAACAATAGAAATTATTTTTTTATCATTTAAGCGATGCTAAGTGCTTTCAAAAATATAATTGATATATGGTATTGATGAAAAAAAATACCCCACCGATGAAAAACATCGGCGGGGTAAAAAATATTTTTTATTTATGATGATTACATCCGTTTGTTCATATTATCTTTGGTAACTTTAAATACCAATGGTGATAAAATTAACAAGCCAATGATGTTAGGCAATGCCATCAAACCATTTAAGGTATCAGCGACATTCCAAACAAATGTCGTATTCTGTACCGAGAAAAACACGATAGCAAGAATAAAGGCAATGCGATATACATAAAGCGATGTAAGACCTTTCGTATTGCGGAATAGATATTGCCAGCAACGTTCGCCGTAATAGCTCCAACCGATGATGGTGGTAAAGGCAAACAGCAACAATGCCGCTGTTACCAAATATTTGCCACCCAAGAAAGCCGAATCAAACGCATAACCAGTCACAATGGCGGCATCAAGCCCACCTGTGCCAGCATCGTTCAGTTCAGTCCAAGCACCCGAGGTTAAGATAACCAAAGCGGTCATGGAACAAACAATGATGGTATCAATGAATGTTCCCATCATAGCAATAACGCCTTGTCTATAAGGGGTGTTATTACTTGAACCATGTGCAATGGCCGCCGAGCCAAGACCCGATTCGTTTGAAAAGATCCCTCTGGCAACGCCAAACCGCATGGCTGCAGCAATGGTTGCCCCAGTAAAGCCACCAACCGCGGCAGATGGGGTAAAGGCATGATAAAAAATCAAGCCAAAAGCTTCGGGGATTCTATCATAATTGATGAATAAGGCAACAACCGCACCCAATAGATAAAGCACTATCATCAGGGGCACCAGCGATGCCGCTACCTTTGCAATTCTTTTGATACCACCAAATAGGATATAACCTATGATAACGGCAAAAAAGATACCGACAAACAATGGCGGCACGAAGTCACCAAATGCATTGACGAGGTTTTTTGACATGGAATTGATTTGCGTGCCATTACCAATGCCAAAGGCGGCAAATGCACCAAAAAAGGCAAACAATGCCGCCAAAATGCTACCAGTGATGGGAAATTTCTTTCCAACACCATTTTTTAGGTAATACATGGGACCACCAACAAAAAGACCAGTTTTGGCTTTCTCATGGTAGGTAACCGCACAAACCGCTTCGGCATATTTGGTTGCCATACCGACTAGCGCGATGAGCCACATATAAAACACGGCTCCCGGTCCGCCAAGTACAATGGCAGTTGCCACCCCGACAATATTACCCGTTCCCACGGTTGCCGACATGGCTGTCATCAAAGCCTTGAAGGGGCTGATGGTTGCTTTATCTTCTTTATGGGAAGAGGGGTCAGCAAATAATTTGAAGCCCTTTCCTATATTGCGCCAAGTCATAAACTTGATGCCGAAGGTCAAAAACAGACCCGTGCCAGCCAATAAAATTAGCATCGGGGGTCCCCAAGCGAACCCATTCACGACGCTAACAAAGTTTTCAATTGTTTCTAACATTATTACTCTCCTTATTATATTGTTAGTATTATTTTTTTGTCATTCTAGGCAAATAATAGCCATTTTGCAAATAAATAACATACAAGATTAATGCGAATAATACATATCATATTCAACTGGATGCGGGTTATGCTCCAACCGATAGACATGGTGCCACAATATATTTGTGTAAGAATCGATAAAGTCTTTTGTAAAAACTTCGCCTTTGGTCAAGAAATCATAGTCTTTAGTCAATGATTCTAAAGATTCACGCAAAGAATGGCTGACGGTGGGGATTTTTTTTAATTCTGCATCCGATAGATGATAAAGATCTTTATCGGCAGGGTCGCCAGGGTGGATTTTATTGGCAATACCATCAAGCCCTGCCATCAAAATGGCAGTGTAGCATAGGTAGGGGTTGGCTAAAGCATCAGGGAAACGAAATTCAACCCTTTTTGCTTTTAAATTGGCAACATATGGTATGCGACAAGCGGCCGAACGATTGCGTGCCGAATAAGCCATCATAACGGGGGCTTCAAATCCCGGTATCAATCTTTTGTAGCTGTTGGTCGTAGGGTTGGTAAAGGCATTAAGGGCTTTGGCGTGTTTAATCACCCCACCAGTAAAATACAAAGCCATATCAGATAGGTCGGCATAGCCACCTTTTTTTACAAAAGTATTTTCACCATTTTTCCACAGCGACACATGTACATGCATACCCGAACCATTATCGCCATGCAGTGGTTTTGGCATAAAGGTGGCAGTTTTGCCAAATGATTCGGCAACATTCAGCACACCAAATTTATAAATTTGCATATTGTCAGCGGTTGCTACCAAAGTATCAAATTTCATACCCAATTCATGTTGCATCGGGGCAACCTCATGGTGATGTTTTTCCATTTGAAGTCCCATTTTTGATAAGGCATCTATCATTTCGGCACGCAAATCTACCCCATGGTCAATTGGCGGGGTAGGAAAATACCCCCCCTTGGTGCGTGGGCGATGACCCAAATTGCCATCTTCATAATCACGCCAACTATTGCTAGGCAATTCTTCGCTGTCAAAACTATAGGCGACCAAATTCTGTTCGGTGCTCCATTTGACCGAATCAAATACAAAAAATTCGGCTTCGGGACCAAAATAGGCTGTATCGGCAATACCGAGTGATTTAAGATATTCCACCGATTTTTTGGCAATGGAACGCGGGTCACGATTGTAATTTTTATCTGTGGTAGGATCTATAACATCGCAAAACATCACCAATTCGGGTTCGGCAGTAAAGGGGTTGATAAAGGCACGATGGGTATCGGGCAATAGCAACATATCGGATTCATTGATGGCTTTCCAGCCTTCGATGGATGAGCCATCAAACATCAAACCTTCTTCTAGTGTATCTTCGATGCTATTGGCTACTTGGGCAAAATGATGCCATTTGCCACGAGAATCGGTAAAACGAAAAGAAACATATTTAATATTTTCATCTTTAATTTTTTTTAATATATCCTTGGTTGACGACATAATTTTTTTTTCTTTTTTTATTTATATTTTATAAGGGGTTAAAATTATTGCAAGATTATTATGCCAAGCGAAATGGAATTGCAAGAAAAAAATATCATTTTGGCAAAAAAAAAATTTGCAAAACATAATTATTTTTGATTGACAAGCCATAGAATTATTATTTATGGTTGGCATCCGCCTGTTTATTGTTTGGTTGCCGTTGTATCATTTCTGCTGTGGTTTTTGCCGATTGATTGGTTTTCATGGTTTGGTTTATTATGACCAATAGTTCCTTTAGATTTTTTCGTTCCTTACTTGATATAACCAGCAGTGGTTTTTTCAATATGGTTGCCATTTTAGATTTTATCAGGCTTTTGGTTTTATCATCCACCATATCACAGCGTGACAGCACCACAATTTCGGGTTTATCCACCATGTTTTTGCCATATTCGGTTATTTCATGGCGAATGGTGCGATAATTTTTGATAGGGTCGGGGGCGTCTATCGCCACTAGGTGTAGCAATAATTTGCATCTTTCGGCATGGGCAAGAAATTTATACCCCAAACCCACCCCTTGTGATGCATTTTTGATAAGCCCTGGTAAATCCGCCATGACACAATTAAAATCCCAATCAAATTGTTTGCCCTCTATCACCCCAAGTGCGGGGATAAGGGTGGTGAAAGGGTAATCGGCAATTTTGGGGCGTGCCGACGATAAAACCGACAATAGGGTTGATTTGCCCGCATTGGGCATACCTATCAGCCCAACATCGGCAATGATTTTTAATTTTAGCCATACCCATAATGCCGCGCCTTTTGTGCCATTTGTGAATTGGCGTGGCGCACGGTTGGTTGATGATTTGAAATGTAAATTTCCCAAACCGCCCTTACCGCCCGATGCGATTTGAAATAACATATTTTCTTTATCCATATCGCATAATAGGGTGCGTTTATCTTCGGCATAGATTTCGGTGCCTATCGGCACGGGCAAAATAATATCATCGGCTGATTTGCCATAGCGGTCGCGCCCCATGCCATTTTGCCCTTTTTTTGCCTTGAAATGTTGTTGATAGCGATAATCGATCAGGGTATTGAGCCGCCCGCTTGATTTAAAAAAAACCGAACCACCCTTGCCGCCATCGCCGCCCGATGGACCGCCAAATTCAATAAATTTTTCACGGCGAAAGGCCGCTACCCCATTGCCACCATCGCCCGCCTTGATATAGATTTTCGCCTCGTCAAGAAATTTCATATTATTATCTATAGCATAATTATACCCCCAACCCTATATGATTCAAAATTGGTTATAGGCGGTATAAAAGATGGCAGGGGATTATTTATTGGATTTTTCTCTGTTTAATCTATAGCGATAATAAGCATCTTTGATATCATCAGATGGCTGTGTATGGGATTCTTGAAAATTCCATTTTGGAAATTTATTTTGTCCATGTTTTTTTTGATAATCTTCTAAACAAACTTGCTCCATTGTTTTTGCATTGATTAAAACATTTTGTTTTTTTATAGAAAATATTCCTTTAATTTCAACATCATTTATTGTTTCAGCATATTGCATATATAATTCAACCTTGTTACCATCTTTTATTTCTTTTCTTATTAAAGCATTAATTGTAAATCGGTTAATACCGGGCGAGCCAGAACCGACTATTAAATAAAATTGCATAGCATCTTTGATACCACCCTTGCCAAGCGTTTGCCCAATTTTGTATAATTCGTCATTGACCAATATAAAATAAACGATTGATAAATATTTATTTTGTAACTTGTTAGGAAAATTTTTATCATAAATCATTTCAAGCGGAAATTTATATAGTTGATTTTTTTTGAATGGCTTAGCACTTACCACTATTTCTCCAACCTTGATGGCGAATTTTAAGTCTTTGGATTTCATAAAAAACCTATCATATTTTTTTATCTAAAATTACATTTTAACGATTAATATTTCATGCGATTCTTTTGGGGTGTTGCCTTTTTTGATTTTATTTTTACCGATGCGTGTTTCACCTAAAGCATAAGAATAATGCCATTCAGGAAAATACATATCAAAATCAGCATAATATTTTCTAATGGTTTCGCAATTATTATAAGATAAAACAAATGGCCCATTGTGATGATAAAGCAAATCGCGTAATTTTTCATGGTTAAAGCCTGTATGATGAATATCAAAATTAGCGTTGGGATAAATGCCTTTGAACATTTTATTATCATTATCTTTTTCTAAATAATAAGGCGGGTCAAGATAAAGACAATCTTTATTATAATTTGCTATCACCTGTTCAAAATCGCCTATTTTAGCTTGTAATATAGGGTTTTTATATTTTTTAATCTTTTGTGCCATTGATAACCATTTGTTTTTATTTTGATAAATTTTGCTAATCCAACCCAAATACATAGGACCATAAGATAAATTATGATTATAAAAATAATAAGCGGCAGCGGTTATCGCATCTAGCTTGATTGGTTTTCTTTTATAATAATTCGTGTGCCACCCCGCCATCATTTCTTGTGTCTTATCCCAGCAAATAAGAATTTCTTTTATTTTATAATAGTTTTCTTTATCAGGGCTTAAGGTAATTAATTTTTTATATAATTCATCAGGGTGGTATAATAATTGTTGCCAAAAATTTATTAAAGGATAAAAAATATCATAACCAATCACTTCAATACTATGAGCCGAAGCCCATTTTGATTCTAAACTACCACCGCCTAAAAATGGTGATATAATTCTTTTTATTTTTGGTAATGATAATATATGATGGGTGATGATATGATAGGCTTTTGATTTACCGCCAGCATATCGCAATGGTGTTTCAACCAAAGGTCCTTGCAAATTAAAATCAAAAAATGGCAGTTCATTTTTTTTACTTGTATTTTCTAAAATCTGTGCCCGATTCGTCATAATGGAAACCTTATTATTTTTTCACGCAATTTTGCAAGTAAAAACATTACTTTTTTTTGTATTGATCCCGCTTGCATTTCAAAAACAAAAACATTCGGCTTGGCGACTCGCTAGCCTGTGGCAAAAATGATGGTGTGGTGTTTGGGGATTCAGCACCCCCGCTTCATTCTTACATTGTAAAAATATTGGTCAAAGGCACGCACCATACAACGGGCAAGGTTGCGGCGAAAAGCGGGGGTTATGATTTGTTTTTCCTGTTTGGCGCTGGAAAGAAAACCCATTTCCAACAACACCGATGGCATCACAACCGATTTCATCACTGTAAAGGCGGCATAGCGGTGGGGGCGATTTTTTAAAAATGTTACAGTGGGGGGGAATTTTCTTACCACCAATTTGGCGAAAATTTTTGATTGGGTTTCCTTTTGCCTTTTACCCAGCCCTAGCAATATCATTTTTGCATCCAGCGGCAAACCCTTTTCAAAAATTGATGCATATTTGTCCGAACGATTTTCACGCCTAGCCAGCCTTGCAGTTTCTTTATCCGATGCGACATTTGATAAAGTATAGATGGATGCCCCCAGCACATTCGGGTTGGGAAAAGAATCGGCATGGATCGAAATAAAAAAATCAGCCTTAACCTTTTCTGCCATGCGGTAGCGTTCACGCAAGGGGATATAATAATCGCCCTTGCGGGTAAGAAAAACCCGATAACGACCTGTTCGTTCTAATACCGATGCGATATGTTTTGCCACCGCCAGATTGATTAATTTTTCCACCGTGCCACGCCGACCGATAGCCCCCGAATCAACCCCGCCATGCCCAGCATCAATCGCTATCAATGGTTTTTGATTCTTGGCACGGGTTTTTACCAATGATGTTTGCGTTCGGTTGTTTGCGGCAATTTGCCTATCTTTTTTTTTGGTGGCAGGTGGTGGCGGAGTATTGGATGATGTTATCAAATCATCTAGCTGTTGGCGGATAGGGGGTGTTTGCGATTCGGCATGAAATTTATCTATCAATGCCCCCACCTCATCATTTGGTTTTGGCGATGTTTTGTTGGCTGATATTTTGGTGGTTTTCTTGGCGATTTTTTTCTTAGTAGTGATTTTTTTCTTGGCGATTTTTTGTTTGCTAGCGGTTTGCCAGTTGGCGGATTGTTTTTTGAAACCTATCATCTGGCGACTGGGGGCAACCGATAGGGCGATGGTAAAATTTTTATTCCGCCCCCTATCGGTGTGGCGCCATTTTGTAATTTGCAATGGCTTTTTCAAATCAAACAATAATCTGGTTTGCCCCGTATTTGGTTTGGCGAGGCTGAATTTTTTTATCCACCGATTGGTAGGTAGGCTTGACCTACTGCCTGCCACCTTGCCCACCATATCAATAATAATGCGTGGCGGATTAGCGACGGTAAAAACACGATAGGGGGTGGATTTATCAAATGTTATCACCACCCCCGATCCATGACCTGATGGTTTAATTTGGATAGTTTTTACATTGATGATGCGCGATTTTTCCTGTGCCGCAATAGGGGTTACCATCAATAAAAACAATAAACACATTGCCAAACAAATGGATGAAAATTTTTTCAAAACATTTATCAAGCCAATCAACCAACAGCGTAGTTGAAATTTTATGTTAAAAAAATTCATTACAGACCGCCAGTCCATAGGCGATATTTAATAATGATTCGCCCTTACTGTAAAGTAGAAAAATTCTGCAGATGATTTATAAAATCCGCTTAAAAATTAATTTCAGCACCCATAATTCCAGCCATGCGACAAACAGCGATATTAATATCGCTACCCAAACAGGTAATGACAACCACGGCACTATCAGATGTTGCCAAACAATACCAAGGTGCAAATGCCGTTCAATAAAGACTTGAAAAAGATTTAAAGTGGCACTGGAGGCATTAAACCATGCGGATCCCATTTGCATAGACCAATCGCTGGTTGCCAAAAAATAGATAGCAAAAAAGCTATAAAAGGCAATAACCGCCGCCACCAAACTGCGATAAAGCCAGAATAAAATAATATAGGTCATAGATCTATCATAAATGATTCGCAGCATAAGGGCAAGGGTAGGGGGTAAAGCAAATGGCAAGAAAGTCATCAATGATTGACAAGATAGTGAATTTGCATTATTATCCGTACCTGTCTATGAAAAGTAGAAAATACCTATCATCTGATAATTCTATTGTTGGGAAACATTGGGGAATTGTTTTTTTGCTGATGGTTTTTACCTATATGGCATTGATGTCTTATATGATGCCAGTGTTGAAAGATGATTTTATCCTTATTGGCCCGGGCAAATTATTACCAAGTTGGTATGAATATTGGCATCACGGTATTTATTCGGTTAAAGATTCGTTTTATCGTCAAGGTGGGCGATTTGGCTTTTTGCTTATGCCTTTTCTATATAAATTATTTTATCGTGCTCCTTTTGAAGAAGAATTATCAGAAATTATTTATGCCATCATCAATGGTGCTGTGTTTTTATCATTCTTATGGGGTTTGTTTGTTGTCATCTATGCTAGAAAGCCCAAATTATCTCACCGCCATGATTTAATAAGGATCATATTATTATTTTGTTTCGCCCTAACCTTATTGGCATCCATATTTGAAACGATATTTTGGTTTAATGGGCGTATTTATCAATTATGGGCAACCACCATATTGCTATGGTTTTTGGTGTTTTATCGTTTGCGGTGGGCGGATAAGAATTTTTTGTCTTTTATGGAAAAATCTAGCAAAACAACCATCAAACAAATTGCCTTTTGGTGTTTTTTTATACCCTTTGCCATTGTGTCAGGTATGCAATCAGAAATTGGTAATGTGCTGGTGATAATTTTAATTGCTGGTATTTTTATTTATAAAAAATTTATCACAAATGAAAAAATACCCAAATGGATGTGGGTTGGATTTTTATTTTTTATATTGGGTTGTGTGATGATGGTGTCACCCCCTGGTTTTTATTATCGTTTTCAAAATGACCCCGTTACCCAAACCTATCACACCTTGCCCTTTTTAGGCAAATATATCATCCACCCCCTAAAAGGTGCATTGATTTTTATATTAGGAACAAAATTATTGCCCATTATTGCTCTATTGGTATTGGGCTATTGGTATAAAACCATTCCCGTCAGGGGTAAAAATTTTTCCAATGGTTTAATAAAAAAAATCGAACACAATCGATCCTTTGGTTTTGCCTTGTTATTATTTATGCTAACTTTATTATACATAGCTGGCATGGGGCTTAACCCTGCCCAATATGCCCGTACTTGGTTTGTTGGTTCGGTAATATTCTTATTGTGTTTTATGGTGATAATAGATTATTTTTTTCTATCTCCGAATCGATTATTTTTTTTGAAAAAAACCTATTTTGGCAAAACCATTTCACAATATCTATTTTCATTGATAAGCGGTGGTTTTATTATCTATTTGGTGTGGATGTTTGCCTTCATGGTGGATTTTCGTCAAGCGGTCGATCAAAATATTCAATCGCTACTCGAACAAAAAACTATGGGTAAAACAACTATCATTCTTAAAAAAATACCTGATAAATATAATTTTGTCAATCGCCATATTACTTATGGTATAAAATCTGCTGTGTCGCCATATTATATAAGTGTAGACATAGCGGGGATGAATTGGGTGATGGCAAGGTATTATGGTGTTAAAAAAATCATCTTCGTTCAAGACAATTAATCTCATCTTGCCAAATATTTTTTTGGGGGGGGCGATAGAAGGGCAAAGCAAATGGCAAAAAAGCCCATCGGTGATTGACAAAATAAATATAATATATTATTGTTCGGTATTGATATATCTCATCATGAAAAAAAATAAAATAGCCACATCTATTGGAAAACATTGGGGAATCATTTTTTTTCTGCTGGTTTTTACCTATATGGCATTGCTGTCTTATCTGATGCCATTGATGTGGGATGATATTGCCTATACGCGGCAGGGAAAATTAATAGCCAATATCGATTGTTATACCGCGTTAGATTGTTCAAAATGGTTATATTTAAATGTGGGGTGGCGGTTTGTCTATTTGTTTATACCTTTTTTATATCAATCACTTTATCGTGCTCCTTTTGAAGAAGAATTATCAGGCATAATTCATGCCATCATCAATGGTGGTATATTTTTATTATTCTTATGGGGTTTGTTTATGTTACTCTATGCTAGAAAGCCCAAATTATCTCACCGCCATGATTTAATAAGGATCATATTATTATTTTTTTTCAGCTTAACTTTATCGGCATCCATATTTGAAACGATATTTTGGTTTCATGGGCGTATCAATTATTTATGGACAACCACCCTATTGCTATGGTTTTTGGTGTTTTACCGTTTGCGTTGGGCGGATAAGAATTTTTTGTCTTTTATGGAAAAACCAACTACCAAAACAGGCAAAATATTTATCAAACAAATTGCCTTTTGGTGTTTTTTTCTACCCTTGGCTGCCATGGCTGGTATGGCATCAGACATTGGTAATATGGTGGTGATAATTTTACTTGCTAGTGTTTTTATTTATAAAAAATTTATTGTCCATGAAAAAATACCCAAATGGATGGGATTTGTTTTTTTGTTTTTTCTGTTGGGTTATAGTATTTTAATGTTAGCCCCTGGCAATGTTGTTCGCTTTGAATTTGAGTCCATTACCCAAGCCTATCAAACCCTACCTTTTTTAACCAAATATATCATCCACCCCTTAAAAGGCACATTGATTTTTATCATAGAAACAAAATTTATGCCCATCATTGCCATGGTGGTATTGGGCTATTGGTATAAAACCATTCCCATAAGGGGTAAAAACCTTGCCGATGGGTTGATAAAAAAAATCAAACACAATCAATCCTTTGGTTTTGCCTTGTTATTATTTATGCTAACCTTATTATTTATAGCTGGCATGGGTTTGAATCCGATGCATTATGCCCGGGCCTGGCATGTTGGCACAATTATATTCTTATTATGTTTTATGGTGATGATAGATTATTTTTTTCTATCCCCACAGCGATTGTTTTTTTTGAAAAAAACCTATTTTGGCAAAACCATTTCGCAATATCTATTTTTATTGGTAAGCGGTGGTTTTATTATCTATGCGGTTTGGGTTTTTACTTTCATGGTGGATTTTCGCCGCATAGCCGATCAAAGAATAGCATCTATTTTATTGCAAAAACAAATGGGTAAAGACATCATTGTCATAAAACCATGGCACGAAAAATATATTTTTTATCGCTTTCAATCAAGGAAAAATGGTTATAAACATTTTGGCACAACCAACCAACAAACTATCATAAAACAGGAAGATGGAATACTAAGATGGTTGTTAAAATACCATTACAGCGTAACAGATATTATTATTCAGGATAATTAATTTTATTAAACAGCTTGACTTTTGCTGATGGAGGTGCTATATTATAATTGCTTAAAATTATTAAGGTTGTAAAACAAACGAATTCTTTTTGATAAAATATCAAAAAAGAATTTTAATTCAAGTTGTGTTAAGCACCGTTGATAAAGTGAAAAGCGGAAAGGCAGGTATTTATGAAAACTTTAGGCATTTTGTTGCTGTGGCATAACAAATGGTTCTGGTAATCTTTGTTTTCACAGAAACAATTAAGAAATAAGAATGGGTTGCTTGTTATAAGAATGAATCATATTTTTTAGCCCTCTCAAAACAAATTTGGGGGGGCGTTTTTTTTGATAAAATTTTATTGCAAAAAATCTTTCATGCTATAAATATTTGGTGGTTGTTTGGCTAACCATGCTGCTGCCCGCACCGCACCTATGGCAAACATTTTGCGATTTTTGGCATTATGTTTTAATGTTATCTCATCGTCTTTGCTAGAAAAAATAATTTCATGTATCCCCACCACATCGCCCGTGCGATGCGATAGATATTTTATATCCTTGGTGGTTATATTATTTTTTTTCATTCTGTCGCCGATGGCATTGCCTAAAATTTTTGCCGTGCCAGAAGGTTTGTCTTTTTTGTCAATGTGATGGGTTTCTTCAATGGTGATGTTGTAATCCTTAGCGAAAATATCAACCGCTTTCTTTGCCAATTCTAACAGCCCCATCACGCCAAAGCTTGTATTGGCCGCTAATAAAATAGGAATTTTTTCTTTGTGGGATGTTATATGTGTGATGGTTTTATCCAAAAGCCCCGTCACCCCGCATAGATAGGCGGTGCCATGTTTTGCCGCCAAGGCCGCATGGGCTTCGCATTGATCGTTAATGCTGAAATCTATTGCCACTTGGCTGTTAGCTATGGCAGCTGATGTATCATCGCTAAAGGTTATTTGCCCTGATATTACTTTACCAATGCGTGCATCGCCCTTTTTGACCACGGCACCAGTTAATTGATGGTTTGATTCTAAAACCGCATCTAGCAATAACTGCCCCATACGACCGCCTGCCCCTAAAATGGTTATGTTTGTCATCAAGCTAGCTGTAGCAGATAATTTTTCAAACCGCTTTTTATTTTTTTAACCAACCCATCAA
Organism: Alphaproteobacteria bacterium; assembly: GCA_051010635.1. Taxonomy (GTDB): domain Bacteria; phylum Pseudomonadota; class Alphaproteobacteria; order JASGCL01; family JASGCL01; genus JASGCL01. The sequence continues at coordinate 59,814 of JBPCVJ010000001.1, forward strand.
TTTTTTCACCATCATGCATTTGCACCATTAATCGCAAAATTGATTTTTCTGTGCCAGAAGGCCGCAATAGAAAAACGCCGCCATGGTTATGCACGATCGATTCAATTTCATGTATCATGGGTTTGATATCGCCATTGGCTATCAATTCACGCCCATCAATATCTGATTTTAAGGTAAAATTTTCATTATGTTCGGCAATGGTTTTGTATAATGATCCCAATGTTGATAGGTTGGTTTGATTATTTCTCATCGCATATAAAACTTGCAAAGCCGCCATCAGCCCATCGCCAGTGGTGCCATAATTTTTCATCACAATATGCCCCGAAGGCTCTCCGCCAATAACATAATGGTTATCCCCATTGTGATAGATTTTTTGAATAATATGTTTATCCCCCACATCAACCCGTGTAAATGCCACCCCTAAAGATTTGATATATTCCTCAAGCCCGAGATTACTCATCATCGTGCCAACCACCCCGCCCGATAGTTTTTTTAATTTTTGCCAATGGAATGCGATGATAGCTAAAATTTTATCGCCATTTAATATGGCGCCATTTTCATCAACCAATAGCAAGCGGTCGGCATCGCCATCAAGGGCAATGCCAATGTCGGCTTTTTGTTTTTTAACTTCATCTATCAGATGCTTTGGGTGCAGGCTACCACAGGCATCATTGATGTTGAGTCCATTGGGGTCGATCGCTATTGCCTTAACCTCCGCCCCCAATTCATGTAGCACCGTGGGGGCAATTTTGTAAGCCGCCCCATGGGCGCAATCAATGATAATTTTTAAGCCTTCCAAATTTTTGTCATCGGGAAAGCTGTTTTTTACAAATTCAATATACCGCCCCATCGCATCATCGATGCGTTTTGCCCGACCCAATTGTGCCGATGGCACATTGGTTTCAATATCGCTGTTCATCAAAGATTCAATTTCGTTTTCCATAGATTTTTTAATTTTATAACCATTGGATGAAAATAATTTGATGCCATTATCTTGGTAAAGGTTATGCGATGCCGAAATCATCACTCCCAAATCGGCACGCATTGATTGGGTTAGCATGGCAAGACCTGGGGTGGGGATAGGACCTACCAACATCACATCCATACCCACCGAAACAAACCCCGCGGTTAAGGCAGTTTCAAGCATATAACCTGAAAGGCGGGTATCTTTGGCTATCACCACCCGATGCAATTCGTCGTGGCGGCGTGATTTTTCTCGGCTGGCAGCACGGGCAAGATGCCCCGCCAGTTGGGCAACACGGGTCATAACCAATGGGGTGATAACCTTGTCGTTGGCAGTGCCACGGATACCATCGGTGCCAAAAAGTTTTGTAGGGTATTTTTGCATGGTTTTTATTCTAAGTTGATAATAGCACGCACCCGCCCACGATTATCAAGTGGTTGATTGTTAAGTTTTTTTAAGGTTTTGGTTTTGGGTAATAAATTATCTGCACCGACAATTTTTAACATGGATTTTTCAAGGTTACGCCCTTCAATATGACTGATGCCAGTTTTCAAATCGCTGTTGGCACATTGCCCTTTGATGGTTTCACGCTGGCCTTTTTTATTTAATCGGGTGAGGGAAACCTTGCCACATATTACAAACATATCTTTCAATGGAAAATAATAACCTCGCCGACCGATGATGGTTTCTTTTTTTTTGGTGATAATCCTAACTCCATTTTTGGCTCTTGCCCATGATTCGCCTTCATTATATTCTAATAGTTTTTTAGCATAGATAATATTTTGTTTATCGCTGGTTTTATTTTTTTTGGTTATTACCACAACTTCCCTACCATAAAGCCAGCCGATATTATCATCAAAAAACCATATTAAGCGATTGCCCTTGGCATCAAAGGTTTGTTCATTAATTTTAACCGCACCTGTGGCTTCTAATTCGGCAAAAGGATTTTTATTAAAATTACGGGGGTTGAATTTGGCAAGAATAATTTTGCTTTTTTTATAACGATAACCGCTGGCACGATTGGCATAAAGTATCATATCGTTATTATTATTTTTTTTGGCAATAATTTTTGCACGATTAAAAAAATTGATTCTTTTGACCACTTCATCGTTTTTATAAAATCGGTCGGCAGAAAAAAGCATTTCTATTTTATCGGCACTGGCAAGAATTTTGTCGGTGGTTAATAGGGCAGATGTTTTTGCCACCACCCTATCAATTTTTGTTTTATGGTTGGTCGATTCGGGTTTTGAAAACAGACGCAAAGTTTCTTGGCTTTTGAGAGTCATATTGCCACGGCTTAAGATGCTATTGCCAAAACCGGTTAAATTATTTTTATCCTTATCCCATTCTATGCCGCCATCGGCAGATAATATCACATTATTAACATGGTCACTGCTTTTTTGGAAATTAAAAAAATCCTGTGCCATTGCCGCTTGAAGGCTGATGAAAAAAAATATTAAAAACACTATAGGCATTATTTTTGTGGTGCAGTAAAGATGGTCATCTGGCTTTGACCCAATAGTTTTATATTTTGTCCTTGGTTATAGATAATAATACCTTCGCCTGAGAATTCTTCACCTTCGCCCTTGCCATAAACCATCGCATCGCCACGAATCTCATTTAACCTAAAATCAACATTGAGGTTGCTGGTCGTGATATGTAAGCCATTTGCCAAATTCACATTGACATCCTTTTCCATTAATAGGGTATTTTGTTTGGTTGTTAAAATACCGATAGATGTTTTGAAATTCATCAATTCATCTATTGCCAAACTATCAGATGGTAGCATAGCCATATTTTGGTCAGGGGTGGAGTCATCTTTTTTGCCATCTTTTTTTGCCCGCAATAACCGCCCGCTTAGGTCATTAAAAAAAATCAAATCAGTATTATTTGCATCATTGCGGCTGATGGCACTTTTGATTTCTAGCACCCGACCATCGGTAAATTCATCACGCAATATGCCATTTTCTATCACAATTCCCCCCACCGCTACATCATGGCTGATAGGGTTATTAGAAAAAATAGCAACTATGGCGGCGCGTAGCCCGGTATAAAACACCACCACTGCCAACATGGCTATTGCCACCAACACCATAATTAATTTATGCCGCCAAAATCGCGTTTTTTTAAAATGCTCAAAATTATGCTTTGAAAAAAAATTTTTCATTGGTTTAGGTTTTTAAAATATCATGGATATGAATAATACCAACCACCTTATCATTTTTTTCTAAATGGGATAGGGCGGCATGGCGGGGGCGTTTATCCCCCTTGACCACGAACATGACTTGAAATTGTTTTTCATTCATCATTGCCAACACCGATGCGGTCAGGCTGTCAGCGGTGCATACCAACGGTTTTTTATTCATAATATCCTTGACTATCAGGTTCATAACATCCTTGCCATCATATTTATCAAGCGCACGGCGTAAATCGCCATCGGTTATGATGCCATTGAGATTTTTTTTTTCATCACAAACACCGATGACGCCAAAGCGTTTTTTTGCCATCTGTAATATAGCATCTTTCATCGATAGATGATCGCCGACCAGAGGAATATCATCGCCCTGATGCATTACATCGCCCACCTGCAAAAGTTTTTTGCCAAGATAATCCCCCAAACTGCCACCAGGGTGAAGGTTATGAAATTGTTCCTCTGACAGGCCTTTTAATTCCAAAACCCCCATTGCCAAGGCATCGCCCAACCCCATGGTTTTGATGGTTGAGGTTGTGGGGGCAAGTGATAGCAACCCCGCCTCCTCACCCTTGCCTAAAGATAATACCATGTCTGCTAACTGCCCTAGGCGGTTGTTGGCATCGGCAGTGATGGCAATGATGGTGATGCGATGGGTTTTGCAAAATTGTAAGATATTAAATAGCTCGGGTGTTTCGCCCGAATTGGATATGGCTATCAATATATCGTTTGGTTGCATCATACCCAAATCCCCATGGCTGGCTTCGGTGGGGTGGATAAAAAAACTTGGGCAACCAATCGATGATAGGGTGGATGATATTTTTCGCCCTACATGCCCTGATTTTCCCACCCCTGATACGATAACCCGCCCTTGTGATTGATAGGTTTTTTCTATTGACATGACGCTTTTGACAAAATCGTCTGGTAGATGATTTGCCAAATCTAACAAAGCCTGCCCTTCGGCTTTCAGCACCAATTTGCCTTTTTCTAAAACTGGCTGTTTGGTCATGGTTATATTTTCTTTTGATTTTTGCTTTTTAACAATTTATAGATTTTATGATAAGCCTTACCACAAAATCATAGTCTTATCAAAAGGCTTATCAAAAAAACATGACCGACCAACAGAATTATCCTTTTTATTCTAGACATTTAAGTCGGTTGGCGACCCCAATGGTTTATATCAAAAGACAAGGCGATAACCAAGATGAGATGAATTATTTTTCTTTGACCCATCGTTCGGCTTTTCAAAGGGATCGTGACCGCATCGTCCATGCGGTGAGTTTTCGCCGTTTGAAACATAAAACGCAAGTGTTTATTGCCCCTAAGGGGGACCATTATCGCACCCGTTTGACTCATAGTTTGGAGGTTGCCACCTTGTCTCGTAGTTTGGCACGGCTATTTGGTCTGGATGAAGATTTAAGCGAAGCGGTGGCTTTGGCACATGATATTGGTCACCCGCCATTTGGTCATGTGGGGGAACAGGCTTTGGATGATTTGTTAAAAAAACATGGCGATGGTTTTGACCATAATGAACAGGCTTTGCGTTGTTTGATGTTATTTGAAACCCGCTACCCGAATTTTCAAGGGCTTAATCTAACCAATGAAACTTTGCTTAACATTGCCAAACATAATGGTCCCTTTTATGTTAATAATGAAACCCCACCACCGATGGTGCAAAAACTTGCCAGATGGTTGGGGAAAGATGCACTTGCTAGCCAAGCGGGGCTTGAGGGGCAACTGGCAAGCCTGTGCGATGATATAGCCTATAATGCCCATGATATTGATGATGGGTTTCGTGCGGATATTTTAACCTATGATGATATTATTCAACAACCAGCCTTAAAGGATATTGCGGTTGAGATTTCATCATCATCCGATGATGAAAAAATGATCATCAGTAGCCTTACTCGCCGATTCATTAATCGTATGATGATGGATGTTTATCAACAAACCCTTGCCAATGTTCAAACATTAGCCAACCCCTCATGGCAAGCCATCATTGATAATGAAACTATGGTGGCGAGTTTTTCACCCAAGATGGCTGATGATATAAAACATATCAAAAAATTTTTATATCATAAATTATATAAATCCCCCGCATTGACAGGGCAAGGTAAATCTGTGCCCAATATTATTATCAGCTTGTTTCGTGATGCTTATGATGATTTTGAATGGTGTGCCAAATACCCTGATAAAAAAGAAAGGTTGATAGCCATCAAAGATTATATAGCGGGTATGACCGATAATTTTGCCTTGCGAAAATATCAATATATAACCAACATCCCTGATAAAGATTTGCCTTTTTCGCCTATAAGATTTTAGATTGCTTTTTGGGCGGTGATTTTGATATGGGTTTTGGGTAGATTTTTGCTATGAACAAGAATGCCGGATTAGCTCAGGGGTAGAGCAGCGGTTTTGTAAACCGTTGGTCGGGGGTTCAATTCCCTCATCCGGCACCATCTTTTGGTTATTGTTTTGCCAAAATATATTTTATTCACCATCAAAAGGCGTTTTTTTTAAATTATCAGGCAGATAATAATAAGAAAGTGGCGTGCCATTGATACGGGTCATGGTGAGGGATGGTTTGATAAAAGGGGTGTCGGCAGAAATTTCTAACGGCAAGGCGAATCTTTTATCAACCCGAAAATAGATAATGGATTTTTTGCCTCTGGCTTGCCGTTCAAATTTTTTTAAAAACCCGCCCACCCGTTGAAATTCAGCTACGCACATATTGGGGTTGGTTTTGTCAGGTGATAATTTTATGCGTGCGAGGCGAAAACCATCCCAAGTTAAAAGGCTTTGGCGGCAAGCCAAGCTTTGCCCGCCCTTTTGATATTGTGCCATCAGGGTTAATAATGCCGAAACAATATCATAAGATTCTTTTAATAATCGCTTGTCAACGGGTGTGAGGGCCCTTTTGCGCGGTGGCGGGTATGAGGTGGTAACGGGGGATTGCCCACCACGCGGATATTTGACCAATATTTCATATTTTTTTTTGCCGACTTGGAAAAAACCACGCATTTCACGGGTAAGAAAACGCCCATTGACAAGACGCCCTTTTATCTGTTGGCGACCCGCCGCTTTAAAAATCGCCGCCCAAGGCGAAATGACATTAAATTCGGCACGGGCTTGATAGGTGCGGTTGCGGTTAATTTTTAACCAAAATGTCGCATCGGCAGCGGGCAAACCTTCAACGGTAGATCTAAAATCATAGCGATATTCTTTATAGCGGGGGTCGGTTTCTTTGGCAGATTTTTTGATAGATTCTTGTCGAAAACTATCCAATGGAATTTGACTATTTTTTTGAATACGCCCCCATTTGGGAATAATGGAACAACCGCTTAAACTCAAAAGCAAAATAATAGCAATTAAACATCTTCCCACCTTCATGGGGTGTAATATAACAAAAAATTATTTTTATTACAACTTAAGTGTTGTTCGGGATTTATTTTAAAAATTAATCCCTAATCCCACACCTACATATAATGATAATGGTCCCGCCTTGCTGGTATATTGTATATTACCAGCGGTTTCGCTCGCATTGACCGAACCTTCGCTACCAAAATAATCAACATCCTTTAAGGCGTGGATATAGCGGGCATTAATATCAAAATGTAAAAACCCATCATCATATTCTATAGTCATGATGGGGGCGATGATAAACCCTACATCATCTTTTACAATGCCATTGGTGACTCCATCAATAGATTCATATTCCATATCAGAAAGGCTGAATCCTAAACCAAGCCCTAGTCTTAAGCCCCATTTTTTATCTTTACCCAAATTAAATTTATAACTGGGGGTGAAGGCGATGGTATGGTATAGTGCGGTGAAATTATAATTTCTGGTTGTGTCGTCCGCCAGGGCCCCAGCCCAATGATGGGTCAAACCCAAATAATCGGTGGAAATTCCAAACCCTGATGCATGGGTATAGCCCAATGAACCACCATAACCTACCCCATTTGCCCCAAGCGATGGATGCGACCCCGCATCATTCCCATTTTCATATTTATGCCACATGCCAGCAAAATAATAAACATAACCCACATCAAATTTTAGGCTTAACACCCCATCAATGTCTTTTGCCAGTAGGGTGGTTTTTTTATCTTGCGCCATAACGGGCATGGCAAAAGCAACCATCAAACCAGCCACCAGCCAGTGGAACAGGCGGTGATGAGGATTAACATTGCGTTTTTTTATCATTTGGTTTTTTTGTGCGATGATCGATATTGTAAGAAGCCAAGCATATTCTGTCAAACTATATTATGTCAATGGGGAAAAACTTAAATGGTTTTTTTAGCACTTTACAAAAAAGGCAAACATCTTTAAAGAATGATATATGAAAAATAATTTTTCCACATCGCTTAGGGGTTTTGCCGCCATTACCCATGGGTTATCGGCATTGGTATCTGGGCTGGCGTTGTTAAAAATTTTTGGTGGGGTTTTGTTGATTTATGCCGCCGCGCATATTAGCATTCCCATTCAGCCTGTGCCTGTGACTTTACAAACCCTGGCGGTTTTATTGTTGGCATTGACATATGGGCGGTGGGAATCTTTGGCAAGTATTATAACCTATGTGGGTGCGGGGATGATGGGGGCACCGATTTTTGCGGGTGGTAAATTTGGTGCAATGGTTTTGTTATCGCCAACTGGTGGTTATATTATTGGTTTTGTGGTGGCAGTTTTTTTGGTGGGTTTGATAAAAGAAAAATGGCAATGTAAAAAATTCTTGCCATTGTTGTTTGCCAGTTTAAGCGGGTTGGTAGCTATTTTTACTTTTGGTATGATGTGGCTTTTTTATTTATTTGGTTTTGATAAGGCGATAGCGGTTGGTTTAGTGCCTTTTATTTTGCCCGAACTGGTGAAGGCATTTTTGTTGGCGGGCGCACTTTTTGCGGTTGGATTTTTTAAAAAATAATTTTTTTTAAATTTTTATTGTGGTAGCTGGTCATAGTTGATTTTTTGCGGGGCATTTTGTATAGCAGGCTATGCCTCTTGTGAAAGTAAAAATAAACCATCAGGAGATAGAAGTTGATTCGTCTTTTAGCGTGCTTCAGGCTTGCGAGCAAGCGGGGATAGAAATTCCACGATTTTGTTATCATGATAGATTATCTATAGCGGGTAATTGTCGTATGTGTTTGGTGGAGGTGAAGCCCGGTCCGCCAAAGCCCCAAGCCTCTTGTGCCTTGCCGATATCTGCCAATATGGAAATTTTTACCAATACCCCAATGGTCATGGAGGCACGGGCGGGGGTGATGGAATTTTTGCTTATCAACCACCCGCTTGATTGCCCGATATGCGACCAAGGTGGGCAATGTGATTTGCAAGATCAAGCGATGGGTTATGGCAAGGTGCGGTCGCGTTATCGTGAGGCTAAAAGGGCGGTTGCCGATAAGGATTTTGGTCCCTTGGTGGCAACCGTGATGACCCGTTGTATCCATTGCACCAGATGTGTGCGTTTTACCGAAGAGGTGGCAGGTGTGCCCGATATTGGTTTATTGGGGCGTGGCGAGTCTGCCGAGATTTCATCATTGGAAAAATTAGTGTCATCGGAATTATCGGGTAATGTGATAGATTTATGCCCAGTCGGGGCATTGACTTCAAAGCCTGCTCAATTTTCGGCACGGCATTGGGAAATGCAAAAAACACCGGGGCTTGATCTATCGGATGCTATGGGAGCAAACATTGTTTTTGGTAATCGCGGTGATGAAATTTTTTCTATCACCCCTCGCTTGAATGAAACGGTGAATGAAGAATGGTTGTCTGACCGTGCCCGTTTTTTGTTTGATGGTCTTAAATACCAACGGCTTGACCAACCATTTATGAAAACATCTGGTAAATTGATGCCAAGCGATTGGCGGTCGGTTATCGATGTGATGGGCAATAGACTGCAAAAAATATCTGGTGATGAGGTGGCAGTGGTATTTGGTGGTGAAACCAATTTGGAAAATATGTTGGCTTTACAAAAATTATTCTCTGCTATTTATCCTGATGATAAAGCCAAACCCCATTTTGAATGTCGCTTGGCGGATGAAAAATTACCTGCCAATATGCCAGCTCAATATATGATGAATGATGGGTTTGATGGGGTGGAATCATGCGATGTGTTGTTGTTGGTGGGAGTGAATCCCCGTTGGGATGCCGCGGTGTGGAATGCAAGGATTAGAAAATCTTATTTGCGTCAAACCTTAGAGGGCAATGATATGGCTATCTATCGCTTGGGTACTATGATCGATAAAAATTATGACCTAACCTATCCTTACGAATATCTGGGCGATGAGGTAAAAACGCTATATGATATTTTATCAGGGCAACATCGATTGGCAAAAAAATTATCGCTTGCCAAAAAACCGATGTTGGTTTTGGGCAATAATGGCGGCAAAGATGGGGCAGGGATTTTATCCCTTGCCAATCAAATTGCAGCAAAATATAAAATGGGTTTTAATTATTTACCCAGTAACATGGCAATGGTGGGGGGAATGATATTGGGGGCACATCTTGATAAACCGCTTGAACATGCAACCGAATTTTTGCGTGAGCGATTACACAATGGCAAAATAAAATTATTATGGTTGGTTGGGGTGGATGATGGTGTGTTGTTTGAAAAAAAATGGGATAGAAAAAACACCACCATTATTTATCAAGGTAGCCACGGCGACCGCGGCGCCAATATAGCCGATGTGATATTGCCAGCACCTTCTAATTGGGGCGAACAGGCAGGAATTTATATCAATGGATCAGGGTTGTTGCAAAATAATTTTCAAAGCATCTCTGCGAAAAAAAATGCCAAACCCGAATGGTTGGTGGCTTTGGCATTGGCTGAAATATTATCGCTGAAATTGGATTTTTATGATGAACATCAATTGCGTGCTATGGTGCTGGCTTTTATGGCGGATAGGGGGCTAAAAGATGGCAGTAAAATGATGGCGGAATTTACCCCGCTTGATGATGATGCCCAGCTTAGTGATAAGGCAAAATTTATCGGGCGATTTACCAAACCAACATTGGCTGGTAAGGCTATTGAAAATTTTGGCAATAATTTTTATCAATCATCGGCTATTACCCGTGCATCGCCTACAATGGCAGAATGCGAAAGAGTTTTTCTTGATGGGTATTTTGATAAAAAACCTTTCAAATCATCACGGGCGGCATAATAAACTTTTAAGAAAAAAACCATGGTTGACTATTTAACATCGCTGTTGGAATTATTGTCAGATAATGATTTTTGGTTAAATGGCGGGGCGGCAGCTATAGCTTATTTTGTAGTGACTGTATTGGCAGTGGTGGCAATTATTGTGCCATTGCTGTTGGCAGTGGCTTATATGACCTATGCCGAAAGAAAAGTTTTGGGGGCCATGCAAAGGCGTATGGGACCCAATGTGGTAGGGCCTTTGGGGTTGTTTCAACCTTTTGCCGATGGTTTGAAATTATTGTTGAAAGAAACCATATTACCGACCAAAGCCAATAAATTTTTATTTTATTTTGCCCCCATCATTACCTTTGGTCTTTCGCTATCGGCTTGGGCGGTTATTCCTTTTCAAAAAGATTTGGTGTTGGCGAATATCAATTTGGGTGTGTTGTATCTTTTTGCCATTTCATCCCTATCGGTTTATGGCATTATTATAGCGGGTTGGGCATCAAATTCTTCTTATGCTTTTTTGGGGGCATTGCGTTCGGCGGCGCAGATGGTATCTTATGAAGTGTCTATCGGCTTTGTGCTTTGTGCTTTGTTGTTGGCAGTGGGGTCGTTGAATTTGAGCCAAGTGGTGGAAAGCCAAAAAAATATCTGGTTTGTTTTTCCATTTTTGCCCTTGTTTGTTATTTTTATTATCTCGGCATTGGCAGAAACCAACCGCGCACCATTTGATCTACCCGAAGCCGAAGCCGAATTGGTGTCGGGTTATCATGTTGAATATTCGGCAATGACCTTTGCCCTGTTCTATCTTGCCGAATATGCCAATATGATATTATTGAGCGCCATGGCATCAATTTTATTTTTGGGTGGGTGGTTGCCACCTTTTGATGTAGCACCTTTTAATTGGTTGCCCGGTATTGTGTGGTTCTTTTTGAAAACGGCAATGATTTTATTTTTCTTTATTTGGGTGCGGGCGGCTTTTCCCCGTTATCGTTATGATCAATTGATGCGACTTGGTTGGAAGGTTTTTTTACCCATGTCGCTTTTTTGGTTGGTTGCCACCAGTTTTGTTTTATTTTATTTTGACCTTTTGCCATAAAAATTCTTATAAAAAATTTATGAAAGAAAAAACATGAAAAAACCAAGAAAAAAATTTCGCCTATTGCATCGCTTGTTTGTTATTAGCCAGCATAGTATTTTTGCTCCCCTGTTGGCAGAGTTGGTGAAGGGGTTGGCTTTGGTTTTTCGTCAGATGTTTAAAAAACCCTATACCATCAATTACCCTTATGAAAAAGGTCCCCTATCGCCGCGTTTTCGTGGCGAGCATGCTTTGCGTCGTTATCCCAATGGTGAGGAACGCTGTATCGCTTGTAAATTATGCGAAGCCGTTTGCCCTGCTGGGGCTATCACCATCGAAGCCGAAGAAAGGCAAGATGGCTCACGCCGCACCACCCGTTATGATATTGATATGTTAAAATGCATCTATTGCGGTTTGTGTCAGGAATCTTGCCCAGTGGATGCGATTGTGCAAGGGTCAAATTTTGAATTTTCTGGCTTTACCAAAAATGAATTTTTATATAACAAAGAAAAATTACTTGCCAACGGCGACCGTTGGGAGGCACAACTTGCTAAAAACATTGAATTAGATAAACCCTATCGTTAAAAATTTTTTTTGAAGGAAAAAAACCATGATGGAATTTGCCGAATTTATTTACAGCCTGATATTTTGGGTATGTGGTTTGATGTTGGTTTTGTCGGCACTGGTGGTGATATTGGCACAAAACCCTGTGCATGGGGTGTTATTTTTGATTTTGGCATTTTTTAATGCCGCGGGATTATTTATGTTGGCGGGGGCTGAATTTTTAAGCCTGTTATTGATTGTGGTTTATGTGGGGGCGGTGATGGTTTTATTTTTGTTTGTGGTGATGATGTTGGATGTGAAAAAAGAAAAGGTGCGAAAATTATTTTCATCTTATTTTGTGATTGGCAGTGTGGTGGGGATTATTTTATTGGCAGAAATGGTGATGGTGATGTTGGCTTATTTGGGCCCCTTACAGGTAGAAAGAAAACCCGGTTTTTTAAGTCTTTCTATGGCAAGTGATGATAATATCACATCTTTGGGGCTGGTGCTTTACACCGATTATTTCGTTGCTTTTCAATTGGCAGGGTTGATATTGTTGGTGGCAATGGTATCGGCAATTATGCTAACCCATCGCAAAAGATTTGATGTAAAAAAACAAGTCATTTTAAAACAAAATATGCGTAGCAAGCAACAAGATTTAAAAATATTATCATTGCCAAATGGTGCGGGGGCAAAATTCATTGGTCGTCTGGCGCCACCGCTTAGTAATGTGCGTTCTCAATCTATGATGAAGATACCAAGCGGTAAGCGTGCTGGGGTAAAACCTTTGCCAAAAAAATTAAAAAAAAAGCGATAGGGAGTAGATAAAAATGTTACGGCAATATATTTATGATTTTAATAATTTGTTGACAGGTTGGGCGACGGTAGGGCTTTCACATTTTATTATTCTGTCGGCTATTTTATTTTCATTGGGTCTGTTGGGTATTGTTATCAATCGCAAAAATATCATTACCTTGTTGATGTCCATAGAAATTTTATTACTGGCAGTGAATATTAATTTTATTGCCTTTGCCCATCAATGGCAAAATTTTGCGGGGCAAGTTTTTGTGATGTTTGTGCTTACCGTGGCGGCGGCAGAAGCGGCCATTGGTCTTGCTATTGTTGTGGTGTTTTTTAGATTGCGTGCCAACATTGATATTTCATCTGCCAACCAATTAAAAAATTAACCATGACCAGTTTGATGTTAAAAGCCATTGTTTTTTTGCCACTTTTGTCGGCAGTGTTGTTGCTGTTGATGGGAAAGGAATTAAAAGAAAAAGGCACGGTGTGGTTGTCGGGGGGATTTTTATTTATCTCGATGGCTTTATCATGGGTGATGTTTTTTCTTTATCGCCCGAAAGGCACAGGCGATGATAGCCACAAAGAATCGACTAGCCATTCCGTTTTGCCTGATGCGACTTCTGTTGCCCCCCCTGATGTCCTGCCTGATGCGACCCCTGTCGCATCTTCTGCCGATGTCTTGTCTGATACGACTTCTGTTGACTCTGCCCTTACATCCTTATCTGATGCCGAAGCCGATGCTATGTTGTCTGATTTTGCCGCTGAGACAGCTGTGGTGGAAAAAACGCCCGAGGCAAAACAAAAAATTTTTCCGCTACTTGATTGGTTTGGTATGAATGATGTTAGTTTTTCATGGAATTTGTTGTTTGATTCTTTGACTTTGGTGATGTTGTTGGTGGTCACCACCATTTCTTTTTTGGTGCATATTTATTCTAAAGGTTATATGCATGGCGATAAAAGTTTTTCACGCTTCATCGCCTATCTTGGATTTTTTACCTTTGCGATGTTGATGTTGGTGTCGTCTGATAATCTGTTGCAATTATTTTTTGGTTGGGAAGCGGTGGGGTTGGCATCTTATCTCTTGATAGGTTTTTGGCATGAAAAGGCGAGTGCGCGTGCCGCCGCGGTGAAGGCTTTTTTGGTGAATCGGGTGGGGGATATTGGTTTCGCACTTGGCATTTTTGCCCTTTATAGATTGACAGGTGAATTACATTTTGATGCTATTTTTGCAAAATTGCCAAATGTCTCGGGCGAGGTTTTTAGTATTTTGAATTTTGATATCGATGCCATCACTATGATATGTTTGTTGTTGTTTTTGGGTGCGATGGGTAAATCGGCACAATTTGGTTTGCATGTTTGGTTGCCCGATGCGATGGAGGGTCCTACGCCAGTGTCGGCTTTAATTCATGCGGCAACAATGGTGACGGCGGGGGTATTTATGGTGGCACGATTTTCGCCATTGTTTGAATTATCACCTTTGGCTTTGGAGGCGGTGATTTGGGTCGGTGCCATCACCGCTTTTTTTGCAGGTTTTGTCGCCCTTACCCAAAAAGATATTAAACGGGTGATAGCCTATTCCACCTGTTCGCAACTTGGTTTTATGTTCGTTGCGATTGGTTTTTCGGCTTATGCGGTGGCATTGTTTCATCTTTTAACCCATGCTTTTTTCAAAGCACTTTTGTTTTTGGGGGCAGGGTCGGTGATTCATGGTTTAAGCGGTGAGCAAGATTTAACCAAAATGGGCGGGGTGGGAAAATATATGCCCTTCACAAGATTTTTTATGTGGCTGGGTAGTTTGAGCCTTGTTGGTTTTCCCTTTACCGCTGGTTATTGGTCAAAAGATTTGATAGTGGAGGCATCTTTTGTCGGTTCTATTTTGGGCAGTGGTGATATATCAGATATACCATTTTATCTTTTGGTGATAACCGCTTTTTTCACCAGTTTTTATAGTTTTCGCTTGTTATTTTTAACTTTTCATGGCGACTCTAGAGCTGATAAAAAAATCATGGCACATATTCATGAATCCTTGCCTGTGATGTTATGGCCATTGGCGATATTGGCAGTGGGGGCTTTGTGTGCGGGGTTTTATTTTTATCCTTTATTGGTGGGGAATTTGCGGGTAGATTTTTGGCAAGCGGCTTTGGCAGAAAATAAAATTTTGGATTTGTTGCATGATGTGCCTTTGGTTGTCAAATGGCTACCAACCATGATGATGGCGGCTGGTTTTGTTTTGGCATTTTTATTTTATATTGTCAGCCCCGCCATACCCCGTTTGTTGTCAAAGATCCTTTTTCCATTTTATTGGGCGTCTTATAATAAATTTTGGATAGATGAAATATACCATTATAGTTTGGTGGTGCCGATAAAATTTTTCGGTCATGTTTTTTGGCAAGGTGGCGATATGGGGGTAATAGATAATGTGGGACCTCATTTTACACGGTTGTTATCTTTGGGGGTCAGCCGCATGACCCGAGCGATGCAGACAGGTTTTTTATATCACTATGCCATGATATTTATTCTTGGTTTGATGTTGTTATTGGCTTATTTGTTGTTATGGTAGATTGAGGGATATAAAAAAATGCTTTTTCCTATTTTATCATTTTTAATTTATTTACCGCTGGTTGGGGTATTGTTTTTATTGTTTTTTAAGAATCGTGAATCCGACAAGATGGCAGTGCGGGTGGTGGGGCTGGTTTTTGCCTTGATGAATTTCTTTTTATCTTTGGCGATGTTTTTAGCATTTAAGCCTGACCAGGGTGGGTTTCAAATGTTAGAGCAAAAAATTTGGCTACCCAGTTTGGATATTGGTTATCGTTTGGGGGTTGATGGTTTATCAATTTATTTTGTTTTGCTGACGACTTTTTTAACCCCTTTAAGTATGTTGGCAAGTTGGCGGGGTATTCAATATCGGGTGCGTGATTATATGATAGCTTTCTTGGTGCTGGAAACGGTGATGGTAGGTTGTTTTGTCGCACTGGATATGTTTTTGTTTTATATTTTTTTTGAAGCTGTGCTTATTCCGATGTTTCTTATTATCGGTGTTTGGGGTGGCGAAAACCGCATCAAGGCTAGTTTTAAGTTTTTTCTTTATACATTGCTTGGTTCGGTATTGATGTTGGTGGCTTTGATAGCCATGACATTGATGGCAGGTAGTAGCGATTTAACTCTGGCGATGGAAAAAGATTTGCCTAATTATATTCCATGGTCGTGGCAATATATTTTATTTTTTGCTTTATTGGCTTCTTTTGCGGTGAAGTTGCCGATGTGGCCTGTGCATACATGGTTGCCCGATGCCCATGTTGAGGCGCCCACAGGCGGGTCAATGATACTTGCTGGCATTTTGTTGAAGATGGGCGGTTATGGGTTTTTGCGATTGACCTTGCCTTGGTTACCTGATGCGGCAAGTGATTTTGCCCCCTTTATTTTTGTTTTATCTATCATAGCGGTGGTGTGGGCGAGCATGATAGCTTTGGTGCAAGATGATATGAAAAAATTGATAGCCTATTCATCGGTTGCTCATATGGGTATCGTAACCGCTGGTATTTTTTCTGGCAATGCCATTGGTATTATGGGGGCGATGCTACAAATGTTGGCACATGGTATAACTTCAGCGGGATTATTTTTTGGTGTTGGGGTGCTTTATGACCGATCCCACAGCCGTCAGATAGATGATTATGGTGGGGTGATGAAAAAAATGCCATGGTTTGCAACTATGTTTTTTTTCATCACCATGTCGGCAATTGGCTTGCCAGCCACGCTTGGTTTTTTGGGTGAATTTGTATCGGTGCTAGGGGTATATCAAGAGCAACCTTTGGTGGCTTTGGGCCTTTTATTGGGTATGGTGCTTGGGGCAGCTTATATGTTGATGTTATACAAAAGGGTTTTTTTTGGTAAGGTTAATCAGCAAGATAATGCTGTGGTCAAAAATTTGAGCGATATTGATTTGCGTGAATGGTTGGTGTTTTTGCCATTGGTGATAGTTACTTTATGGTTTGGCATTCATTCAAAATTATTAACCATTTATATTGAACCTGTGATAAATAACATTTTGCCATAATATGAAAGAAAAACATCGTGACTGATATTGCTGATATATTATTTTCACAAACATTATTGCCGATAAGTTTTTTGGTGATGGCGGGTTTTTTTATTTTATTGACTGGTCTGTATGGTATTTTTGCCCGTTGGTCGCATTTTTTTTCTATCATGGCGATGTTGGTGGGGCTGTTGCTGTTGGGATGGGGCAATCATAGCGAAGTGAATTTGATGGTTTATCATCCGTTTGTTTTGTTTGGCTGGTTATTGGTGATGGTAGCAACCTTTGTGGTATTTCAATTATCAGGGCGGTTTTGGCAAACCACCACCCGATTATCGCTTGATAATACAAAAACCAAAGATTCTCCCCCGCAAGGTTTTTTTCGTTTTGAAGTGCCCGTTATGATGTTGTGGGCGGTGGCAGGGTTGATGGTGATGGTGGCATCGGGGCATTTTGTAACTTTATATTTGGGTTTGGAATTATCATCTTTGTGTTTTTATTTTTTGGTTAGTATCAATCGTTATGACAAAAGGGCAAGCGAAGCGGCATTAAAATATTATATTCTTGGAGCAATGGCATCGGCAATTTTTTTGTTTGGTGCAAGTTTGCTTTATGGAATGACGGGCAGTTTAGATTTTGCTACGATGAAAGATGAAATTGATGCCATGTTAGCGGCGGGCGATAGGGGTGTGTTATCTTTAACTTTGGGTTTATTGTTTGTGATAGTGGGGATTGGGTTTAAGGTATCGGCGGCACCTTTTCATTTTTGGGCGCCCGATGTTTATCAAGGCTCATTATCGCCGATAACCGCTTTTTTTGCCACCGCACCAAAATTGGCAGGGTTGGTGGTGCTAGGGCGCTTGTTGTTAGAATATTTTTCGGCTTTACAAAACCAATGGCAAATTATTATTGCTATCTTGGCTTTGTTGTCATTGGTGTTTGGTGCTTTCCCAGCCTTGACGCAAAATAATTTGAAACGCTTTATTGCCTTATCAGGCATTACCCATGTTGGATTTTTGCTGTTGGCATTGGTTGCCCTGTCGCGTGATGAAACATTTGATTCTTTGGTTTTTTTCATCGGCTATTTGCTAATATATTTAACCCAAATCATAGGCTTGTTGGTGGTGCTGTTGGGTTTTCATAAGGTTTTTAAAAAACCCGAGCCAACGCAAGATGATGAATTATATTTAAGTGATTTTGCTGGCTTGTCACGCGGACACCCTAAATTGGCATTTGGTCTTTTGCTATTATTGTTTTCATCGGCAGGGATTCCACCCTTGCTTGGTTTTTTTGCCAAATGGTGGGTGTTGATAGCTTTGGTAGAATATGAATTTATTGGTTTGGCAGTGGTGGCAGTATTATTGAGTTTGGTATCAGCAACCTATTATTTAAAAATTATCAAAACCATCTATATGGATAAACCATCAAGCGATTTTACATTGATGGCGCGGCAAGTTTATAGTGGGCAAGATAATATGCTGATGGGTTTTTGGTTTTGGTTGGTGGTGGCAGTGCAATTATTAGCACCTTTGTTTTTGGGTAATATTATGGCGTGGCTTAATTTTTTCCGCCCATAATTTTTATGGAAAAATTTTTTAAACATTATTGGTGTCAGCGATTTGATAAAATTGCTAGCACGCAAGACAAGGCAAAACATTATCACCGCACCGCTTATGATAAAAAATCAGTGGTGTTTTTAACCAACCGCCAGACGAAAGGTTATGGGCGGCGGGGTCATTATTTTTTGGATTCAAGCCATGATGGATTAAAGAAAAATAGTCATAATTTTTTTTTATCGCTTTATCTACCGCATTTTTTGGCTCTGCCGCATGATTGGCAAACTTTAGGTTTGTTGGTGGGAATTGGTCTTTTTGATAGTTTGGCAGTTTTTTTGCCTGATAAGGATCTACTTAATTTGAAATGGCCGAATGATATTTTGCTTGATGATAAAAAATTGGCAGGTATTTTGGTGGAAAAAATTGATGATGCGGTGGTGATAGGGGTTGGGGTTAATTTGCATCATGCGCCAGCGGGGTTTGGTTATTTGGCATCGGCAACACATCGGGTGCCAGATAATGAATATTTGGCGAGGGATTTTTTAACCAGATTGGATAGATTGCTTTTGGTTTGGCAAAAGAAAGGTTTTGCAGTTTTTTTAGAAAATTATGAAAAAAGATCTTTACCATTGGGGTCGCCAATAGAATTTTCCACCCCAAAAACCCAAGAAAAAATGCGCGGCATTTACCAAGGCATTACCCCCGATGGTCGGCTTAAGGTGATGGTGGATGGGCAATCACAGCATTTGTCGGTGGCAGATATTTCTTAAATTTTTTATTATAATGAAAAATCACCAACTTGTCGGGTTAGGATTAAAAATTGATGAATAAGGGCATGGCGATTGGTTTTTATTGCTTCATCCTTATGATTTATCAAAATCTTGTCAAAAAATTCATTGAGGGGATTTTGAATATTGGCGATGGATTGAACCGCCCCTATCATATTATCATTTTTTAGGTCACATTGTAATTTTTTATCTAGCTGTTCTAATGATTCATAAATTTTTTTTTCGGCGGGTTCTTGTAATAAATTTTTATCAATGGTGTGATGATTTTTTTCAACAATATTGATAGAGCGTTTGGTAATTTCAATGATGGGGCTGAGGTCAATTTTTTTTATGGAAATTGCCAAAAGGTTTAATTGATAGGGTGGTTTTGATAAAGATTGTTTTTTAATGATGGAAAGCACTAGATGATTTAAATTTTCTGTTGTTTCTAAATAGGATAATAATCTTTCTTGTAAAAAATTTGTTAATGGTTGGCTTAATGATAATTGTTTCAAAGTTATATCTATTTTATGTTCAATGAGAATATTCATAATATAAAATGCCGAACGGCGTAGGGCAAATGGGTCGCTTGAGCCTGTTGGCATTTTTTCGATGCGAAAAAATTCTATCAAATTATCAAGTCGGTCGGCAAAATTTATCAGGGCAGATAATTTTTCCAAAGGGTGTGGTAAATATTGTTCTTTAATGGCGGTGGCAATGGGGTATGACCATCCTTGCTGTTTGGCATAATAACCACCGATGATGCCTTGCAATTCTGGTAATTCATTGACAAGCTGGCTTGCAAGGTCGGCTTTACATAATTCGCTGGCGGTGATAACATCATCATCATTGCCAAGCGAAAAGATTTTTTGATAGTCTGTGGCAATTTTTTTTATGCGTTCGGTTTTATCATATAAATTTCCCAAATTTTTAAAAAATAAACGCTTTTTTAATTGTTCACGAAAACCATAAAGATTATGTTTTAAGTCCTCTTTTAAAAAATAATCTATATCGGCAAGGCGGGCACGCAATACCCTTTGATAGCCTGCCAAAATTTTGGTTGTTTTATTATCACTGCCACCATTATTGGCAATGATTAAAAATTCTGGTGATAATTGGTGGGTTTTTTTGTCATAAAGAGGAATGAATTTTTGGTGGTGTTTTATGGTGCTGGTAATGACCTCTGCGGGCAATGCCATAAATTTTTCATCAATAGTGCCAAACATATAAAAAGGATATTCTACCAATGGCAAAACTTCATCATACATAAATGACATATCTTTTTGTTTGCAATATAAATTTTTTTCATCAAGTTTGTCAGATAATATTTTATTTATATCATCAGGCACGGAAATGCCTTCTATATTTTTGGTAAATTCTATAAAATGTTTTTTCATAGCGGATGCATAATTTTTGGCTGATGATAAAGAAAATGGATCTCCCCCCAAAGCTCGATGCCCGATAAATTTTTGCGATAAAACCATATTCTGCCCCGCCCATAGAATGTTACCCGCCATAGGTTTATCATCTATCTGGACAATAATTTGTCGCAAAGGGCGTATGGCACGCCATTGATTAATTTTTTTATTCTCGCTTATCGCTTGCCATATCATGGTTTTAGAAAATAAATTTTTATCTTCCAATATCATGGTAAGCCAATTTTTTATATCAATGTGCTTTTTATAAAAATAAAAATCGCCATCAATTTTTAAGTCTGGTTTTTTTAAATGATGGGCGGATAAAAATTTTGCTAAAATATCTTGGTGGGTGGTGGTTCTGGGACCTTTTTTCCATTCGGTTTTTTCTAAATCAGCTTTGGTTAAATCATATCCTAATAGGGCAATGCGTCTGGGGCCTATCAAAATTTTCCGCTTATTTTCTTTTTCTGCTAACCAATTTTTTGCAAAATAATTTTTTAGTCTTTTTTGTTCGCTGGCTGGCAATTCTTCAAAAAATAATTCTATTACAATATCCGACATTTTATTTTTCGGCATCAATCACCGCCTCAAGAATTTTAGAAACTAGGTTACGCACCCTATCAATATAGGCTTGGCGTTCAGCAACTGAAATGGCACCGCGTGCTTCAAGCATATTAAAAACATGGCTGGCTCGCATGGCTTCGTCATAAGCGGGCATGATATTTTTTTTGTCTATCAACCTTGTGGCTTCGGCTTCGGCTTGATTAAAATTATCGATCAGTATTTTTGTATCGCTCAATTCAAAATAATAACGGCTATAGTCGGCTTCATTGGCTTGAAATAATTCACCATATTTTTTGCCACCACCATAATCCAAATCATAAACATTTTCGACCGCTTGGCAAAACATTGCCAGCCGTTCCAAACCATATGTTAATTCGGTTGATGGCACGGCAAGTGGCAAACCACCCATCTGTTGAAAATAGGTAAATTGTGCAACCTCCATACCATCGCACCAAACCTCCCACCCCAAACCAGCGGCACCTAAGGTGGGGCTTTGCCAATCATCTTCAACAAAGCGAATATCATGTTCTGTGCTATCAAGCCCGATAGCGGTAAGGCTATCCAAAAATAAATCTTGTGAATTATCAGGGCTGGGTTTCAGCAAAACCTGAAATTGATAATAATGGCACAAGCGGTTGGGGTGGTTGCCATATCGCCCATCGCTCGGACGATAAGATTCTTGAATATAGGCAGCTCGCCATGGTTTTTTTCCTAAACATTTTATGGTGGTGGCGGGGTGAAATGTTCCCGCACCAACTTCATTTTTTATAGGAAAGCAAATTACACAACCATATTCTGCCCAATATTTTTGTAAGGCACTTACCATAGTTTGAAAATTCTGTGCGGGTAATTTTTTTGTCATGGTGTTTTTTCTTTACAGGTTTTGCTTGATTTTTGCATTAAAAAAATCTACAGAGAAAAAATGGTTTCATCACAAAATACCGCCAACCAAAGGGAACGCACCTTATCTATCATAAAGCCTGATGCCACGCGTCGCAATTTGATAGGTAAGATAAATGATAAATTTGAAAGTGGTGGTTTGAAAATTATAGCAATGAAAAAAACTCGCCTTACCTTTCAAGAGGCGTGCGATTTTTATGCGGTGCATAAGGAACGAGAATTTTTTAAGTCTTTGTGTGAATTTATGACATCGGGTCCCATTGTGGTGCAGGTGCTGGAGGGGGAAAATGCCGTTGCCCGCCATCGTGACATCATGGGTGCTACCGACCCGAAAAAGGCTGATGATGGCACGATAAGAAAAGAATTTGCCGAATCAATAGAAGCCAATTCGGTACATGGTTCGGATAGTCTTGAATCGGCTCAACAAGAAATTGCTTTCTTTTTTACCGATGTTGAATTGGTGGGGTAAAGGGTCTATAAGATGGGTTGATGAAAGCCCCTGATATATTTAACCATCATAAAATAAAACCGCCATTTGTTTTTGCCTTGCCAAAGGGGCGGGTGATGGGCGAAGCGGTATCGCTTTTAAAAAAAATTGGTATAGACTTGCCCGATGATTTTTTATCAAATGAACGCCGCCGTTTGATAACCGAATTGCCTTTTCCATCTGCCCTTTTGAATATGAAAAAAGATTTTTCATGTTTGCAATTGGTGGAGATAAAAAATTGGGATGTGTTTTCTTTTGTTGCTTCGTCTTCTGCGGTGGCAGGTATTTTGGGTCGTGATATTTGGGAAGAAAAATTACAAAGCAATGATGTAGCGCTTGATAATATATATGTGCCATTGGATTTAAAAATTGGTCAATGCCGTTTGGCTACCGCAAGGCTTAAAAATGCTCCTCCTGCTTCTGGTGATAAAAAAATTGTTGCTAGCAAATACCCAAACCTAAGCCGTTATTATTATCAAACTAAAAACCAAGCGATTGATGTGGTTGCCCTATCGGGGTCATTGGAATTGGCACCCGCTATGGGGCTGTGTGATGAAATGATTGATTTGGTGGCAACTGGAAGAACCTTGGCAGATAATGGTTTGTGTGAGGGCGAGACTATTTTGGATGTGAGTAGCCTATTGGTAGTTAATCGTGTTTCTTATAAAACTTATCCGCTAGCTTTTTCAACTTTTTGTGCCGCTTTTGAAAAAAATTTATAAGGATGGGCATGACCGATATCGCACCAACCTTTATCGATAAAAATACTGCCGATGCGGTGACAGCATTTAAGACATTATTGTCAAAACGCCCTTTGGTAATGGCAGAGATAAGCGATAAGGTTGCAAATATTATTTATGATATAAAACATAATGGTGATCCAGCCTTGTTGGCTTATGGCAAACAATTTGATTATATTTCTTATAAGGTAAAATTAATTGATGAATTGATGGTGGTGCCGCAGAAAAAACATTTTGATTCTCTTAGCGATGCGGCACAAACAGCATTGCAGGTGGCAAAAAAGCGGATAACAACATTTCATCAAAAACTTTTTGAGCATTATCAACTTGGTCAAGATTTTTCTACCACTGATGATTTGGCGGTTAAACTTGGGGTGCGGTGGTCGGCGATTGATGCTGTGGGTATCTATGTGCCGGGCGGGTTGGCGGCTTACCCATCATCGGTGTTGATGAATGCCATACCAGCACGGGTGGCAGGGGTAAAAAATATCATAATGGCTTGCCCTTTGGGTTTGGTTGATTCATCGCATGATGAAAATTTTGCTGTAGAAAAGATTCTTAATCAATATGTATTGGCAGCGGCTTATTTGGCTGGCGTGTCAGCGGTGTTGTGTTTAGGTGGAGCGGGGGCAGTGGCAGCATTTGCCTATGGCACAGAAACAATCAAAGCGGTTGATAAAATTGTTGGGCCAGGTAATGATTATGTGGTTGAAGCCAAAAGGCAAGTTTTTGGTAAGGTGGGCATTGATATGATGGCGGGTCCGTCAGAGATATTGGTGTTGGCGGATAATGATACCGCTATTGAACAAACCATTGAAAATAAAATAACATGGATAGCGTTTGATTTGATAAGCCAAGCCGAGCATGACCCAAGGGCGATGGCAGTTTTGATAACCGATGATAAAAATTTGGCTGATGGAGTGGTGGCTCGGGTGGCAGATATTTTGGCAGAACCCAGCAATGACCTTGATATAATTGCAAAACAAAAAATTGCCACCAGTGCTTGGCAAAATTATGGTGCGGTGGTGGTGGTGGATGACCTTAAACAACAAGGGGCACAATTAGCCAATATCATGGCGGCAGAGCATGTTGAGGTGATGACCCAACAACCAGAAAAATTGGCAGGGTTTATCAAACACGCGGGGGCAATATTTTTGGGTGGTTATAGCCCTGAGGCTTTTGGTGATTATTTGGCGGGACCAAGCCATGTATTGCCGACTTTTCAATCGGCACGATTTTCATCGGGGTTATCA
Source organism: Alphaproteobacteria bacterium (assembly GCA_051010635.1). Classification (GTDB taxonomy): domain Bacteria; phylum Pseudomonadota; class Alphaproteobacteria; order JASGCL01; family JASGCL01; genus JASGCL01. The sequence continues at coordinate 84,247 of JBPCVJ010000001.1, forward strand.
ATTTTTGATTTTATGAAACGCAGTAGTATGGTGATGGGGTCAAACATGGCAATGGATCATTTGGGTGATAAAATTATTGAAATGGCAAATGCTGAAAAATTACCACACCATGCCAAATCAATAGCTTATCGCTTGTTAATATCACAACAGGCAAAAAAATAGATGGGTATGGGCGATGCATAAGAAAATAAAAAAAACTCCTAAGCAACCATCAATCATCAAAGATAAAAAAATAATCACCCAATCTTTGAAATCGGTGGTGATTGAACCACGCTTGGTAGCACAGCATTCTAAAAATTTGAAAAAAGAAATTGATATTATTGCTGCCGATTTGATGCAACATGCCGATTTGTCATTGGTGGGGTTTGCCAAACCGCCCTATCGTTTAAGAATCTCGGCACAGGAAAATCAAATGATTTTAGAATTCTTGTCATTGCGCGATAAACCCATTCATGTTTATCTTTTGTCATTAAGACCATTAAGTCGATATTTTAAAGATTATCAAGAAATTGTGTTGGCACATTTAGAAACGGCACAAAAACATTCTCGCCATCAATTGGAGGCAATAGATATGGCACGGCGGGGTATTCATAACGATGCGGCCAATTTATTGCGTGAAAGATTGCGGGGTAAAATTACGATCGATATTGAAACCGCACGCATTTTTTTTGCTTTGCTTGCTTTGTTGTTTATTCCACGGGTGGCAATGATACCAGATTTTTCATTGCTGGGTAATTTTCGTGACCATGCTTTGCCCATATCAAAAGAAATCAAACCGCCTGTAGCACAATATCTTTTTTGTTGCACAATGAATTCGGTGCGTTCCCCAATGGCACTTAGTTTGGCACGCCATCTGTGGCAACATAAAAAATCAGGTTTAGAAAAATGGCTATCGGCTGGGGTGCACGCCGATAGCGATAAGATAAGTCTTGACCCATTTATTCCAACTGTTTTACGAGAAA
>JBPCVJ010000002.1:0-122203 GCA_051010635.1 Alphaproteobacteria bacterium
GGCGTGGGGTGGTTTTTTGAACAAGGCCTAACCACAGGAAAAAAAAACACACGTCCCCCCCCCCCCCCCCCCCCCCGCTGGTGTCGGTTGTTTTAACCACATATAATTATGATGAGTTTATTAGCGAATCTATAGATTCAATATTGGCACAAACCTATAAAAATTTTGAATTGCTGATAATTGATGATGGCTCAACCGATAATTCAAAAAACATTATCAAAACTTATGCAAAAAAAGACAAACGCATAAAATATCATTATCAAAAAAATCAAGGACAATCGATGGCACGCAACAAGGTATTAAGATATGCAAATGGAAAATATATTATATGGCAAGATGCCGATGACATAGCCGATAAAACAAGACTTGCGATGCTAGCAAATTATCTAGAAAAAAATCCAACGGTAGGCGGGGTAGGAAGTGTTATCCAAGCTATTGATAGCGATCATCATAAAAAATTATTTTTATTCGGTGAGCCTTTTCCAAAAAATAGAACCCGGCATAGTTTAGATATTATTCATAATTATATTTTACCCGGATCTATGATGGTAAGAAAAACCTGCCTTGACCAAGTGGGGCATTTTCGCCGCTTCATTTTTGCCGAAGATAAAGATATGTTATTGCGATTGGAAGAGCAATTCAAAATCCATGTTATGAAAAAAATTCTTTATCTTTATCGCCAACATACCAAAAGTAGTTTGCATCAGGTGCTTGGTTATAAAAAGAAAAAGAAAATATCGCGTCGTTTAAATTTCACACTTAACAATTTGGTTTATCTATTATCGGCTTATGCTAGACGCATCTATAACCATGACCCATTAGCATATTTGCCCAACCATGAGCCATTGGCACGGGCACGATATTTATTTTATTTTATACCCTATCCACGCCTTTATCGTTTTATACCACGCATTATGCGTATCAATAGAATGTCGGTGCCCGAATTTTTTCTACGATTATTGATAGTCAATTTTTTGAATCTATTTAATTTTGCTATAAAAAAAATATCACCAATAAAAAAATAACTATTGCCGCTCAGGGGTAGGGGTTTTGCCCCTTATAGCATAAAGCAAAGCCTCAGCGATATTGCTCAATTGGTCGCCTATTCTTTCAAAATATTTTGCTATCATCACCGTTGTGATAAGACCAGCGGTGGATTTATCCTCCCTTGCTTTCAAACTTTTTTGATATAATTTGCCATAAATTTCATCTACCAAAGAATCCTCCGCCATAATTTTTTCGGCATTATCGCATGTTCTATGTTTAATATCGCTTGATACCAATGCCATCAATCCCATTACCCTATCCCCCAAATCACCCAAAGTTTTCGCATCAATTGATTTTGCCTCCAACCCATTATCCAGTGCAAACATAAGTTTTTGTGAATTGCTATAAATATAATCACCAATCCTTTCAAAGGCAGTGGCAATTTTTATGGCCGCTATCATCAACCGCAAATCACTTGCCACAGGTTGCCAACGGCTGATAATGGTTATCACATCTTCATTCACCATAATTTCCAATTCATCTAAAGAAATATCAGCCGCAATAATTTTTTTTAACACCCCCCGATTAGGTTTATGCAATTGACCAATAAATTTATCCACCATATCGGTGGCTACCTTATCCATCTTTTCTAACAATTGAAACAAATGGTTAAAATCCCGTGCCTCCTCTTTTCTAATAAGATTACCACTATTCATTTTTAACCAAATCTTCCTGTAATATAATTATATGTTTTTTTATCTTTAGGTTTATCAAAAATATCTTCGGTCTTGCCATATTCTATTAAATCACCCAAATAGAAAAAGCAAGTTCTATCCGATACCCGCCTTGCTTGCGACATAGAATGGGTGACAATAACGATGGTGTATTTTTTTGCCAATTCTGCCATCAAATCTTCTATTCTAGCAGTGGCAACTGGGTCAAGTGCCGAACAAGGTTCATCCATCAATATCACATCGGGGTTGATAGCAATGGTGCGTGCGATGCACAGCCTTTGTTGCTGACCGCCCGATAAAGCCGTGCCAGATTTTTTTAAATCATCTTTCACCTCATTCCACAAACCTGCCTTTTTCAAACTTATTTCAACAATTTCATCGCAATCGGTTTTGTGTTTTATCAAACCATGAACCTTTGGTGCATAGGCAACATTATCATAGATAGTTTTGGCAAAGGGATTGGGTTTTTGAAAAACCATACCCACCCGTGACCGCAACAACACAATATCGGTATCCTTGTCATAGATATTACGCCCATCAAGCAAAACCCGACCAGTGATACGACAATCATCCACCAAGTCATTCATGCGGTTAAGGGATTTCAAAAAAGTTGATTTGCCACAACCCGAAGGACCTATCAAAGATGTGATTTTATGTTTTGGAATAGAAAGATCAATATTTTTTAAAGCGTGTTTTTCACCATAATAAACCGATAGATTATCGCATTGAAAAATATCCCTTGGTATTTTATTATTTTTTTTCATCGCAAGATATTCCCTTACCATTGTTTGGTCCATTTTTGCCGCATCAAAATCACTGCCAAATTAACCGCAAATAATAAAAAAAGCAAAACAATAATCGCTGCCGCTGTTTTATAAACAAAGCCACTATCAGTATGGCTTGCCCATAAAAAAACCTGCACCGGTAAAGTGGTGGTGGGGGAAGTAATACCACTTGCCGATGACATCACAAAAGCCACCATACCAATTAATATCAAGGGGGCGGTTTCGCCCAAAGCGCGTGATAAACCCAATATCGTGCCAGTTAAAATACCGGGCAAAGATAGCGGCAAGAGATGATGCCACACCAATTGCCAACGATTGATACCCAAAGACAAAGCTGCCTCACGAATGGTTTGCGGCACCGCACGCAAGGAAGCACGGGTAACAATAATCAAAAGTGGCATAGTCATAATTCCCAAAGTTAAACCACCTGCCAGAGCAGACGAGCGGGGCACACCTATAAAATTTACCAAAATTGATAACCCCAACAACCCATAAATAATGGAAGGCACCGCCGCCAAAGAATTAATATTCACCTCAACAATATCAAAAAACCGACGCAAAGAACGATGCGCATGTTTGGCATCAAAAAATTCTTCTAAATAAATCCCCGCCATAATCGCCAGCGGAAAGGAAAATAAAAAACAAATGGCTATCGTAAAAAGCGAACCTATCACCCCATTAAAAATACCCGCGGTTTCGGGGCGTTGGCTATCACCATTGGTAAAAAAACGATAATTAAAATCTTTACTGATAAGTTTTTTATTTTTTAATATCTCCAGCCAATTTTTATATTGATGATCAATATCACTATCACCCTTCATATAATCATCGGCAAGGCTTGATGCCAAAACTTTTCTATCCTCGCTACCATATAATAAATCCCTTTTTTTATAAAGATGCCGCCCGACTTCAAAAACACTATCGGACGATACCAATAGCAACAATTCATCTTGTAATTCAAAATTTAAAGGTTGATTAATATCTAAAACATCATACAGCCCCTTGGCGATAACCGATGCCATATCCCCCTCAAGAATGATCGAATCATCATCCAAAATATTATCAGGGTCAAGCACCGCCTTATCATAATGTAATGGCAAAGTAATTTGCGATTGATAAAAACTCGGCATAGCACGCCATGTCAAACTCGCCAGCAAAAAAAATAAAAAACAAAAGGCAAAAGCCAAAGCAACAAAACCAGTCATGCGAAATATTTTTTCTGAACGATAACGACGCCCAAGCCCGCGCTTGATAATTTTGCGATGATTTTGCATCACGCTGTGGGTTGATTTTTTCATATTCGCCCTTTTAATTTTTGTTGATTGTTTAATTTGATTGATAGGCTGTTAATAACAAGGGTCACCAAAAACAATAACAACCCCAAAGCATAAGCCGACAAGGTTTGCGGGCTATCAAATGAACTATCCCCAGTAAGCAAACTAACTATCTGCACCGTGGCAGTGGTAAGGCTTTCAAGCGGGTTGATAGAAATATTGGCAGTCAAACTTGCCGCCATAACCACTATCATAGTTTCGCCCACCGCACGGCTAATCGCTATCAATATGGCGGCAAAAATACCGCCACTAGCATATGGCAACAAAACCCGCTTCATGGTTTCTGATTTGGTGGCACCCAGCCCCAAACTTGCTTCCTTTAATTCACGCGGCACCGCATTCAAGGCATCTTGACTCAATGAACTAACTATCGGAATGATCGCTATCCCCATCACCAACCCCGCCGATAAGGCATTTTCTGTTGAAGTGGTTAAATCAAACAGACCAAAAAAAGATTTAATAAAAGGGCTGACAATTAAGATAGCAAAAAAACCATAAACCACCGTTGGCACCCCTGCCAACAATTCCAAAATAGGTTTCAACCATGCGGCCAATTTTTTATTACAATATTCATGCAAAGAAATCGCCGCCAATAAACCAAACGGCACTGCCACCATCATGGCAATCGCCGCTATAACCAAACTGCCCCAAAATATAGGTAAGGCACCAAAATCAACCCCGCCACTGGGATTCCAATTGGTTGAAAATAAAAAATTAAAAATCGGGGTGATATCAAAAAACCGCACCGACTGCCACAACAAAATAGAAATAATAGCCACAGACACAAACAAACTTACCAATGTGCCGATGAATAAAATCGCCTCTATCAATCTGTCGCTGATGGTATGGGCAAGCCATTGGTTGTTACGCCAGCGATGATGTAGCCATTGACTATGCAAAAGCAGATAAAAACCAATCCCCCCCAACAACATAAAACCCCCGCTCAATAAAAGAGGTAAAACTCTTATCATGGCAGGGGCAATATTAGTTTCGGCAAATAAAAACTTTCCAAATACAAAACCCAAAACACCCGTTAAAAGCAAAAAAAACCATAATAGAAACAAAACATCCAAATGGTTAACCGCACGGGCAGATTTTGTTAGGGCATAATTGCGTGCTATGATCTTGCGCTTAACAAGCTGGTTAAAGCCCATCCCCAAGACAGCCAACACACAAAGGATAAGAATCAATAACAACAAGTTTTTTTATCTATAAATTTTTTTGATTTATCAATCAATAGATAAAAACCAAAATTTTTTACTACCTTATCTTACGGCTAGATTGGGCACGCATATGTTTTGATAATGGCACCAACCCGATGCGTGCCATTTTGCTTCTTTTGCCAATATTTTTTTCAGACATAAAAAATTTTAAGAATTTTTTAAGGTCCTCATTTTTTTTCAATGTATCACCCTTAACATAAAGAAATATCGGGCGAGATAAAGGATAGGTTTTATCATTGATAGTCTCAACCGTTGGCAAAACATTGTCTATTGCCACCGCACGCACACTATCTTTATTGGCAACCAAATAATCATACCCCAAAATACCCAAAGCGGTATTATCCACCTTGACCTTATTGATGATAATATTATCATTTTCGCCACTATCAATATAGCGACCATCACGGCGAATATTGACCGCCAATTCTTTCAAAGCCTTTTTATTCATATTGGGGAAAACTTTTTTACCACCCGGTTCCATCACCAATTCAATGAATGAATCACGCGTGCCCGATGATGTGCCTGGACCATAGATATTGATGGGCTGGTTAGAAAATTTACCATCCACATCTTTCCATGTTTTTGTTTTATTCCTGCCTCTTCTATCGCTACTCAAAGCCAAGAATAAATCACGCCTTAATAAAGACATATTGGGTGCATTCTTACTCTGCACCACCACAATACCATCATAACCGAAAATCAATTCAATAATATTATTGACCCCTGCTTTTTGGCATATTGCCATTTCGCTCGGTTTAATTCTACGCGATGCCATAGAAACATCGGAGCTGTTGGCTTGCATACCACGGCAAAAATTCTTAAAACCCGCACCTGTGCCGATTGATTCAACCACGGGGGCTTTTTTACCAGTCATTTTTGACCAATTTTCAGCAGTAGTGCTGATATAGGGAAACACCGTGCTTGAACCTGCAAAACGCAAAAAATCCCTTGCAAAAGCCAGATTGGGGGTATTTAGTAAAACTACCCCGCTCACAGCAATGATGTTTAACATAGAGGATTTTTTTAACATAACAAATAGACTCCTAGTTTTGTTATTGTTGAATAACTTTTTATAAGCCATCATTCGCCTGCCATATAGACACCTTAACCATCATTAGCAAGGCTAAAATGAAAGAATCTGTGGATAACTTATTGTCCCCTTACCTGCGGTTGGGGCAAATCACCCCCGCTTATCAAGCGATAGTTTAAAACTCCCCTTGAAAAAATCCCCATCGTCATGTATATACCCATAACATAACAATAATTATAATAGTTTAAGCGTATTACTTAAAAAATACTTATAAAATGATGTTTTTGTAAGTAAAAATAGCAAATCAAAGTGCAATGGCAAAATAACAATGAAGCACCATCATGACTTTTGATAATCATCATCCATCTGGTCATCAGCCCCAAGAGGATGATCCTGACCAAAATAATAGCCATTATAATGACGAATATGGCTATGATGACGGCTATGATAATGGTGGCTACCCGCCACCCAAAAACCCAATGCAAAAATACATCATCATTGGTATATCGCTGGTGATAGTGGCATTGGTAGGCTGGTGGCTATTGGGGGCAGGTCATGGCGTGGTGGTGGCTGGCAAAAAACATGATGAAAAAATGGGGGGTGGTGCAACAAACGACATCATCACCAATGGCACCGCCAACCAGCTTGATAACAATAATACCCCCGCTGTTGCCAAATTGTCTACGGGTGAAAAAACCATTCCTGATATATTGGCGGTTGATTTAACCGCAGTGGATTATCAACCAACATTGTTGGCAACCGGTATATCTGTGCCTATCAAACAAACCATTATTAAATCGGCGGTCGGCGGGCGTATTCAACGCAAAATTGCCAAAGAAAATAAACCCATAAAAAATGGCAATGGAATTTTGAAATTTGAAACAGCCGCAAGCCGTGCCCAACTCATTGCCGCTCAAAAACAATTACAGCTATTAAAAATTACCCGCAACAGCGAAAAAGAATTGGCAACGCAAGGTCTATCATCAAATTTAAATATGGCAAAAGCCGAAGCCGATTTGGCCAGCACCCGTGCCCAAGTGGCGGAATTACGCCGTGTTTTGCGAGAATTAAATGTCAAAGCACCTTTTTCGGGGGTGGTAACAAATTACTATGTTGAGGTGGGGGATTATGTCAGCCCCGGTGAGCCTTTGGCAGATTTTTCTGCCCTACAACAACTTTATGTTAATATCTATGTATCGGCTGAAAAGGCACAAAACTTAAAGCTTGGAGCGGAGGCAACGGTAACCATGCTGGGTATAACCAAAAAAGCAGTGGTAGATTATGTTGGCGTCATCAGCGACCAACAAACCCGCACCATCAAAATAAGATTAAAAATGGATAACAGCGATGGCAAATTAAAAGGACAGATCCCTGCCGAGGTTAGTATCGCCTTGCCAAAAGTCAAGGCTTATAAAATTCCACCCACGGCGCTATCTTTATCAGATGATGGCGGGGTGGGTATAAAAACTTTGGGTAACGACAACCGAGTTATATTCATACCCATCACTATATTGGCACAAGATGCCAACAATGTCTGGGCGAGTGGTTTGCCAGAAAAAATTACCCTTTTGACAGACGGGCAAGCCTTTGTCAGCTCTGGGCAATCTATCAATCCTATTTATAAAAAATAATTTTTTGGAAATAAAAAAATGAATCTTGTTGTCGCAGCACAAAAAAGAGCGCGACTGGTGCTAGCTATATTAGGGTTTTTATTGGGGTTTGGTTGTTTCGCCCTATGGACTATACCAAAAGAATCCTACCCTGATATTCAAATACCCACCATGTATGTTGTGGTGCCTTTGCCAGGAGTCAGCCCCAGCGATGCGGTATCGCTGTTGGTAAAACCACTTGAACAGGAATTGCGTTCCATAGAGGGAGTGAAGAATCTAAAAGCATCGGGGCATTCGGGCAGTGCCAATGTGCAAATAGAATTTGACGCAGGGTTTGATGCCAAACAAGCCCTATCAGATGTTAGGGAGGCAGTTAATAAAGCAAAAGCCAAATTCCCATCCGATGCCCAAGAACCTACCATCAAGGAAATTAATCTTAGTCTTTTTCCTATCATCTCTATCTTGCTTTACGGCGATGCCAACCAGCGGGTGCAATTAGCCACAGCAGAAAAAATACAAGATGCCTTGCAATCTATCCCCGAAGTTTTATCTGCCGATATTGTCGGTAATCGTGATAAACAGGTTGAAATTTTAATGTCTCCCGAAAAAATGGAGGCGCTCAATATCCGTGCCGACCAATTATTAGCCTCTCTGTCGCAATCAAATCTACTGGTGGCGGCGGGCACATTATCAGACGGCAGTGGCAGTTATGCGGTCAGGGTGCCAGGGCTTATTTCTACCCCCGAAGAACTTTACGGCTTACCCATCAAAACGGTTGGCGATAGGGTGGTCAAATTAGAAGATATAGCTGAAATAAAATATAATTTTGTTGAACAAAGCACCGCATCTTTCGTCAATGGCGAAGCATCTCTTACTTTACAGGTGGTGAAACGCATTGGCGAAAATTTGCTTAGCACCATCAACAAAGCCCGTGCTGTGGTGGTGGAGGCAGAAAAACAATTACCCCCTGGTTTAAAATTGGATATATCGGGCGACCAATCGGTGCGGGTATATGATATGCTGAAGGACCTCACCAATAGCGTGGTCATAGCCATCTTGTTGGTGATAGCAGTGGTGATGTGGTTTTTGGGTTTTCGCAGTGGTTTGTTGGTGGGGATAGCGGTGCCTGGTTCTTTCTTAGGCGGTATTTTGGCTATCTATCTCAGCGGTTTGACTATCAATGTGGTGGTGTTGTTTGCATTGATATTATCCATCGGTATGTTGGTGGATGATGCGATTATTGTTTCAGAATATGCGGCAAGGCGCATACAGGAGGGCATGGCAAAAAAATTGGCTTACCGTGAAGCCGCCACCCGTATGGCTTTTCCCATCACCACTGCCACCTTGACAAAAGTTATGGTTTTCTTACCATTGTTATTTTGGCCCGGTATTGTTGGGCAATTTATGCGTTATATGCCCTTAACGCTGGTGGCTGTTTTGGGGGCATCATTAATTTTTGCCCTATTGTTTTTACCCGTGCTGGGCACTGAATTAGAAAAGGTTAAACGCATATTTATCTATCTTGGTTTTTTGACAATTTTGGCAGTGCTGGGCGGGGTGTTATTAAATATGATTGGCGTGATGATAGGGCTGGTGATGGGGGGGGTGATAATATCGCTTTATACCAAACAAGAATCCCATCGTGCCAAAATTGCTTTGGAAGAAGAAATAGAACTAGAAAAAGAAAAATTACAATTTACCACCATCAAGGAGGTCGTGCCCGAAGATAAACCACATCAATATTATATCACCGCCCTAAAATCGGTTATCAAACGACCTGTCATTTCTATCGCAGGGTCGGTTGGCATATTGCTGCTGGTATTTGGCATCTATGGCATATTTAGCAAGGGGGTAGATTTTTTCCCCGATACCGAACCCGAAAAATTCAGCCTAACGGTGGCCGCCCGCGGCAATCTATCGGTGCAAGATAAAATCAATCTGGTTAAGCGGGTCGAAGATAAAGTTATCAATTACAATAACCGCTATGGCGGGATCAAGGTTGTCAATAGTCTTATCGGCACCGCACATAGCGATAATGGCTTTCAGGGCGGCGGGCAAGATGTTGATAATATAGGCGAGGTGGTGGTGGAAATGAAAAATTGGAAAACACGACCATCAACCGATTATATTATCAAAAATTTACTTGTCAGCACCGATGATATTCCCGGTATTTTGGTGCGCACCAAAAAGGACCAAAGGGGACCAAAAGCCGCCAAACCTATCAACCTAGAAATCTATGGCAACAATGCCAATCAATTACGGCTTATGATTTTAAAAATCAAAAATCAAATGCAGGCTTCTGGCAATATGGTCGAAATCACCGATGATTTACCCCCGCCATCGCTTAATTGGCAATTAAATGTCAATCGGGAGGAGGCATCGCGTTTCGGCGCCAATGTTGCCCTGATAGGTAATTTTGTCAAATTGGTAACCCAAGGCGTCAAGATAGGCACCATCAATACCGAAGATAGCAATGAGGAGGTTGATGTGGTCGCCCGCTACCCCGCCGCCTACCGCGGCTTATCTGGGCTAGATCGCATCAAGGTCAATACAGCCGATGGCGCTGTGCCTTTATCTTATTTTGTCAAACGCCAAGCGGTTTTAGATGATGGCACTATCAACCGCACCGACCAAAAACAAACCCATCTTATCACCGCCAATGTAAAGGCGGGCGTGGTGCCAACCAATGAAATCAAAGCCATGTCATCATGGTTAAGCACCAACCTACCAGATGGCATAACTTATAATTTCACTGGCGACCAAGAAAACCAGCAAGAATCAATGATATTTCTAGTATCGGCATTTATCATAGCCATTTTAATGATAGCCGCGGTGATGCTATTAGAATTTAATAGTTTTTCAACCTGCCTATTTATTTTAACCGCGGTGATAATGTCAACCGCTGGCGTGCTACTCGGTTTGGTCGTCATGCAACAAACTTTTAGTATTGTGATGACAGGGCTGGGCATCATATCATTGGCTGGCATTATTGTGAATAATAACATTGTTTTAATTGATACTTATGACCATCATCGCCGTGCGGGCATTCCACCGATCGATGCGATTATACTGGCGGGCGGGCAAAGGTTACGCCCCGTTTTTTTAACCTCCATCTGCACCGTGCTTGGTCTGTTACCTATCGTGTTTGCGGTGAATATTGATTTTGTTGGGCGGGCAATTGATGTGGGCGGACCATCATCACAATTATGGGTGGGGCTAGCCACTGCGATAGCATTTGGTATGGTATTTGCCACCCCCTTTACCCTATTGATAACCCCTTGTATGCTGATGGCACGCGAACGATATTTTGGACACATCCCCCCAGCCACAGGGCATGAACGCATCAGCCATTTTTTCAACCGACTTTTCACAAAATTTCGCCACTGACATTTTGGTATAGATATTGTAAGGGGTGGGTATGCATTTCTCAAAATCTATTATTAAAAATCGCATTGCAAAACTTGCCCCCTTACCAGATGCAGAAATAAATAAGGCAAAAGAAATTTTTGCCCGATGGAATAAGGCAGATTTAAGTAGCGAAGCACAAAATAAAAATAATTTTTTTGATGAATTTTTTATTCAAATTCTTGGTTATCAAGGCACAACGGGGGCAAGCAACAACACTATATGGTGGGAAAAAACAGCAAGCACAGGTCAAAAAAGAGTTGATGGTGTATTAGGTTTTGATGTATCAAAAAATGATGGCGATATTAGGGCAGTGATAGAAATAAAAGGCGATAGGGTGCATTTAGATAAAGATAAAACCCAAAATAGAACTGCCGTAGAACAGGCTTTTGATTATGCCAACACCTCTGGTGGTAATTGTGAATTTGTAATTGTAAGCAATTTTAGAGAAATAAGAATTTATTTTGCAGGCGATGCCACAAGACATATTGTATTTTATTTGCATAATTTAGCAATAGACGAATCTGAAATAAAAACATTTTATTATCTATTATCTAAAGATAGATTTTTTATAAATGAAAAAGCAAAATCGCCATCCCATAAACTTTTTATTGAAAGCAAAGATAGCGAAAGAATTGAAAAAAAATTTTATAAAACATATAGCGATTTACGACTAGCTATATCAGACAATTTGAAAGAATTAAACAAAGATAAAATTTATGGAAAAAATTTTTATATCTATAAAGCACAAAAATTACTTGACCGCATTATTTTTATTCGTTTTTGCCGTGAAAAAAATGCACTGGATAGAGATGTAGTAAAAGATGCCATAGATACCAAACTTATCCTAGATAAATATGGTAGATTAAAAATTTTATTTCAATCAATGAATGACGGCAATGAAAATATGAATATCGCCCAATTTAATGGCGGGCTTTTTGAAACTGATGAAGAACTTGATGAATTAAAAATATCTGATGGCATTATTGAAGCAATTTTAATCCTTTATGAATATGATTTTGGCTCAGATTTAGATGTTAATATCTTGGGGCATATTTTAGAAAAATCTATTACCGATATTGAATCTTTAACAGGTGAATATGATGAACAAAAAAGAAAAAAAGATGGGATTTATTATACACCAACCTACATTACCGAATATATGATAGAACAAACCATTGGCGGTTGGCTTGATGATAAAAAAAATAATATAAAAGCAAATCCCGATTCAAAAGAATGGTGGCAAGAATATGCCGACATCTTAAAATCAATCAAAATTGTAGATCCCGCCTGCGGCAGTGGTGCATTTTTGGTTAAGGCTTTTGATTATTTACAAAATGAATGGCGAAAAGTGCATCGTGAAAACATTGAATTAGATTATAATTATGAACAGATATTAATCAATAATATCTATGGGGTTGATATAAATGTGGCATCAGTTGGTATAACCAAACTTTCATTATGGCTTCAAACCGCCCATAATAAAAAACCCTTGACCACTTTGGATGATAATATAAAAATTGGCAATAGCCTTATCAATGAAGAATATGCGGCAGGATACTACCATGAATATGAAGGAAAATTTTTTCAAGAAAAAATGGCAACCTTGTTTAACCAGACAGAAAGGGAAGAATTAATAAAAAAAGGATTACAAACACCTTTAGAATTTGATTGGCAAGAAAAATTTTCAAATATTTTAAGCAATGGTGGTTTTGATATTGTTATTGGCAATCCGCCATATGTTAATTCAAAAATTATGAAAAAATTTCAATCCACTGAAAGAGATTGGCTTGTTAAAAATTATAAATCTTGTAAAAAAAATTGGGACCTATATATTCCATTTTATGAATTAGCCTTACATATTACAAATCCACAAGCAAAAATATGTTTTATTACGCCTAACAAATGGCTATCTGCCCCTTATGGAAAATCCTTGCGAGATTTATGTTTTAACCAAATTAAAAAAATAATAGATGTATCTATGATAGAGGTTTTTGACGGAATCGGTATCTACCCTGTTATTATTTTATTAGATAAAATTATATCAAACCAAATTATTGTAGAACATTTCAAAAATAATAAATTTGAATTATTAAATAATGTTGATAAAAAAAACATCACTATTCTTGGTTCTATATTAGATAAGAATTATACTATTATTAAAAAAATAGATTCTATTTCAACCAAACTTAAAAATTTTTGTAATGTAGAAGATCCATGCATTGTTGATGAGGCTTATAAAAAAATAAAAAAACAACTATTTGATAATAAATCACCTATATTTGATAATAAAAAATATTTTAAATTTGTCAATACAGGAACAATTGACCCTTATATTTTTTTGTGGGGTTCTATCGATACCAATTATCTTAACAAAAAATATAAATATCCTTTAATAGAAAAAGAATGGTTGCGAATAAATTTGAAGAGAAGACATGAACAAGCCACTGCTGATAAAATTATTTTTTCAGGTTTAGGAAAAAAACTTGAATCTATGGTTGGTAATGATATATTGGCTGGACTATCTACAATTATAGCTAGAAATTTTGTTATCAATAAATTATATTTACTATCTATTTTAAATAGCCGTGTTATAAATTTTTTTATTCGTGGTATGTATAAAACGCAAGGTATGGCAGGAGGCGATGTAAATTTGACTCCTCATATAATATCTTCAATACCGATTAAAAAAATCTCTGAAATAGAACAAAAACCTTTTATTCAAAGGGCAACCGCCATCATAGAAAAAAAATCTAAATTATATAACTTAACTAATAATTTACTTGAATTGATGGCAGTTGATTTAAACATTAAAAAACCATCAAAAAAATTAGAAAAATGGTATCAATTATCTAAAGATGAATTTTTTTTGGAAATAGAAAAGAAAAATAAAAAAATATCTTTACCAACCAAAAATAAATGGATAAAAGAATTTAATCAAAAAAAATCAACCGCTTTTTCATTATATGAAGATATTAATAAATTAGAAAATGATATAGATACAATGACCTATCAATTATATCATCTCACCACCGAAGAAATTAAAATTATAGAAGAATCTATAAAATAATCACCAAACCCCGATTGCAATGTTTTTGAAATTATATTAAGGTTATATCCACCATGACCCCCGAACAAAAATGTGCCGAATTGGGTATCACCCTACCCGCCGCCGCCAAACCCGTTGCCGCCTATCTGCCATTTGTGAAATCGGGTGATTTATTATTCATATCAGGTCAATTAAATATCGAAAATGGCAAAATAGCCCAAACAGGTATCGTGGGCGATACAGCCACCATAGATTCTGCTATCAATGCGGCACATCTATGTGCCGTGAATATATTGGCACAAATTATCAGTGCATTAGGCAATTTATCGCAAGTCGAACGGGTGGTCAAATTAGGCGGGTTTGTGGCATCGCACCCATCATTCACCGACCAGCCAAAAATTATCAATCAGGCTTCGGAAATTTTTGCATCGGTATTTGGCGATAGCGGTCAGCACGCCAGATTCGCGGTTGGGGTGGCGGCTTTGCCATTCAATGCGATGGTGGAAATTGATGCGGTGATAGAATGCAAAAAATAAATTGTATTATTGGTAAGAATCGTTCATTATAATTTTTATCAATCATTTTTTATCAGGGAGAGAAAAATATGACAAAAGAAATAAAAAATGGCGAATCAAAATTATCGCCCGAAAAATCAAAAGCCCTAACCGCCGCTTTAAGCCAAATAGAACGCAATTTTGGCAAGGGCAGTATTATGAAATTGGGGGCAAAACAGCAAGAACATGTTGCATCCATTTCGACTGGTTCATTAAATTTAGATATTGCCTTGGGGGTTGGCGGTTTGCCAAAAGGTAGGGTGGTTGAAATTTATGGTCCTGAAAGTTCGGGCAAAACCACCCTTGCCTTACATGTTTTGGCGGAGGCACAAAAACAGGGCGGGCAGGTAGCTTTTATTGATGCCGAACACGCCCTTGACCCTGCATATGCTAAAAAACTTGGCGTCAATATTGATGATTTGTTGATATCACAGCCCGATACTGGCGAACAGGCTTTGGAAATTGCTGATACTTTGGTGCGATCATCGGCGGTGGATGTTTTGGTGATTGATTCGGTGGCCGCCCTAGTGCCGCGTGCCGAATTGGAAGGCGAAATGGGCGATGTGCAGGTAGGCACGCAAGCAAGATTGATGAGTCAGGCATTGCGAAAACTTACTGGCACAATCCATAAATCAAATTCAATGATTATTTTTATTAACCAAATTCGTATGAAAATCGGCATGATGGGTTATGGTAGCCCCGAAACCACCGCTGGCGGTAATGCGTTGAAATTTTATGCATCGGTTAGGTTAGATATTCGCCGCATTGGTGCGGTGAAACATAGCGATGTTATCATTGGTAATCAAACCAAAGTCAAGGTGGTCAAAAACAAAGTTGCCCCGCCTTTTCGTATTGTGGAATTTGATATTTTATATGGCGAGGGTATATCGCGGGTTGGCGAAGTGATTGATTTGGGGTTGGCCGCTGGGGTTTTGGCAAAATCGGGGGCTTGGTTTTCATATGGCGATGAGAGGATAGGTCAAGGGCGTGAAGCGGTGCGAAGTTATTTAAAAAATAATCCTGAGATTTGCAAAAAAATTGAATTGCAGATAAGGGAAAAATCAGAAAAAATTTCTGAAAATATGCTTGAAGAACCATTAACGCCCGCTGACGAAGATTTACCCCCACCGCCCGTGGAGTAGGTGTGGTTTATTATTCATTATAAAATTTGCAAAAATAAACCAATCCCCACAATAATCGCCAAGCCGATTCGCCACCAAGCAAATAGAATTAATGTGTGGCTTTGTAAATAATGCACCAGCCATTTAACCGCCATAAAGGCAGTTATGAATGAAACGGCAAAACCGCTTAACAATACCCCAATATCATTGTTGGCTAACAATGCCGAACCATGTTGCCATATCTTAAAAATTGACGCCGCCGATAAAGTTATCACCCCAAGCAAAAATGAAAATTCAATCGCCCCCGCCATTGATAAACCCACCCACATCCCGCCTAACATAGTGGCAAGGCTGCGGCTAACGCCGGGCCACATAGCAAAACATTGTATCAAACCTATCACCAATGATTGTTGCCAAGTCATATTATCTATTGTGCCTTTTTTGATATGATAATTTTTGGGCAATGATAAAATAACCACCCCGCCAACAAACCACGCCACCACGACTGGTGCCAAACCAAATAGATGTTCTTCAATTTTTTTATCAAATAATAAACCTATCACCGCGGCGGGCAAAAATGCCACCAATAAATTTTTTAATAATTTCAACCCCTTGCGGTCAGAATGAAAAACCCCTGTCAATAATTGTAAAAAACGATGTTTGTAAATTGCCAATACCGCCAATATAGCGCCACCTTGAATGGCAATAATATAAGCATTGTTGATAGCAGACGAATCAATACCCAATAGCCTTTGGGTGAGAATAAGATGCCCAGTGGAACTCACTGGCAAATATTCGGTTATACCCTCGACCACACCCAATAGGATAGATTGAAAATAATCCATAAAATAGCCTCTACCCATAAAACGATTCGTAAATCCCAGCAATCAAAAAAATAATACCCCTTAAACCATGGCGTTCCCGACAGGATTCGAACCTGTGACCTTAGGATTAGGAATCCTACGCTCTATCCAGCTGAGCTACGGGAACATTGTTTTTATCAATGGCTTTTTTTATAAAAAAACTAGTCGTCGCTTTTCATAAAATGGCTAGGCTTCATATCGGTTGAAATAGCTACCACCCCTGATCGCACCAATTCTATCTTACCCAAATCATAAGCCCATTTAATAAATTGTTCTGTGTCAGCCACATGGCCACTATATTCAATTATCATACCGCGTGCCATATTTTTAATAACCATCGCACCTTTCTTTTCTATTTGGGCAATGATTTTTTTTCTCTTATCTTCTGTGCCCTCCAGCAATAATTTTATCAATATAATTTCTACTGACATAAAATTACCATCGGTGGTCAAATCATGCACCTCATGCACCGGTACCAACCTTTCAAGCTGGGCTTTAATTTGCCGAATGGTTTTTTCATTACCCAATGTCACCAATGTAATTCTTGATAAATAATTATGCTGGCTAACCGGCGAAACAGTAAGGCTTTTGATATTATAACCCCGCCCTGAAAACAACCCCACCACCCTTGCCAATACCCCCGCTTCATTATCCACCACCACTGCTAATGTATGAAAACGCCTTTTGGTTTTTTCTTCGCTGATTTCATAAGCCGAAGCTGGCGGCGCATCATCATGGATAGGTTTTTTTTTATTTGTCATATTTATATCACACCAAAGTTTTTCCTGCCTTGTCAATAGCCTCTTCCCCCTCCACCATCGGCCCCAACAACATTTCATTATGTGGCTTACCCGATGGTATCATAGGATAACAATTTTCCATTGGGTCAATACAAACATCCACCATCACTGGTCCATCATATAAAAGCATTTTATCAATTATCGTATCCACATCTTTTGGTTTTTCCACACGCAAACCCAACCAGCCAAAACTCTCTGCCAATTTAACAAAATCGGGCAAAGAATCAGAATAACTTTCTGAATAACGCCCACCATGCAACAATTCTTGCCACTGACGCACCATACCCAAATATTCATTATTAAGAATAAAAATTTTAATCGGCAAACGATATTGTTTGGCGGTTGCCATCTCTTGCATATTCATCAAAATAGAACCTTCGCCCGCTATATCAATCACCAATTTATCGGGGTTACCAAGTTGTGCCCCTATCGCCGCTGGCATACCATAACCCATCGTGCCAAGTCCGCCCGATGTAAGCCAACGATTCGGTTTCTCAAAATGGATATATTGTGCCGCCCACATTTGATGCTGACCCACCTCGGTTGAAATAATATAATCACGCGATTTTATTTTTTGTTGTAGGCGTTCTAAAGCATATTGCGGCTTGATAACCTCATCGCTGTTTTTATAATTGAGACATTTTTTACTACGCCAATCATTTATATTTTGCCACCATTGGCTAAGGTCTGCCTGTTTGGTTGTTTGTGAAAGTGTTTTTAATGTATCACGCAAAGCCAAAAGTGCCGCCTCGCAATCGGCAAGAATGGTCATATCCACCTCAACCGTTTTATTAAAACTACTACTATCAATATCAATATGAATTTTTTGACTATGGGGCGAAAAATCATCCAACTTACCAGTGATTCTATCATCAAACCTTGCCCCCACGCATAACATCACATCGCAATCATGCATCGCCCAATTAGCTTCATAAGTGCCATGCATACCCAACATACCCAAAAAATTTTTATCACTGGCAGGAAAAGCCCCAAGCCCCATCAAAGTCAAGGTTACGGGAAAATTTCCCATCGCCACAATGTCTTTCAATAAATTAAATCCATGCCCGCCTGAATTGATAAGCCCACCGCCACCATAGATGATAGGTTTTTTTGCCGCCCATAATATTTCGGCAAGTTTTTTTATTTTATGACCATCGGGTTTGGTTTGTGGCTGATAACTGGGGTGCGGTTTATCCTTAAAAGATTTATAATCGGTGGCGGCAAATTGCACATCTTTGGGAATATCAATCAAAACCGGTCCTGGTCGCCCAGCGGTTGCCACATAAAAAGCCTGATGAATAACCCGTGATAGATTTGTAAGGTCCTTCACCAAATAATTATGTTTGGTGCAAGAACGGGTGATGCCCGTGGT
Source organism: Alphaproteobacteria bacterium (assembly GCA_051010635.1). Lineage (GTDB taxonomy): Bacteria > Pseudomonadota > Alphaproteobacteria > JASGCL01 > JASGCL01 > JASGCL01. Next base: position 18,868 of record JBPCVJ010000002.1, read on the forward strand.
ATCGCATTCTTGAAAAGCATCGGTGCCGATAAGATGCGTTGGCACCTGACCCGAAATACACACTATCGGTATTGAATCCATCAAAGCATCGGTTAAACCTGTGATGGCATTGGTAGCGCCCGGTCCCGATGTAACCAATAAAATACCGGGTTTGCCTGTGGATCTAGCATAACCCTCAGCCGCATGGGCGGCACCGCCCTCTTGCCTCACCAAAATATGGCGAATATGATTTTGTTGAAACAGCTCATCATAAATCGGTAACACTGCCCCCCCCGGATAGCCAAACACGGTATCAACCCCTTGCTCTTTTAAAACTTGTAGCAAAATCTGCGCACCAGTTAATTGAATTTTATCAGCGGTCATTTTTTTTCTTTCAATAAAACAAATACTCACAACAGATGAACATGTCAAGGTTGCGATAATTGATAAATTATTTTATAGGCTTGATATATGAAAAATTTAATCACCATGTTACGCCCACACCATTGGGTTAAGAATCTTTTGGTTTTTACGATTTTGGTTGCCGCCAAACAGGCTTTTAACATTGAATTGCTTTGGCAAAATATCATTGTTTTTTTTCTATTTTGCCTATCTGCATCAAGCGGTTATATTATCAATGATGTGCTGGATAAAAAAAATGATATGCGGCACCCATCAAAAAAATTTCGCCCGATCGCATCGGGCAAGGTTTCTATATCCATAGCCTTCATCACGACTTTTATTTTATTATTGCTGATGGCATGTTTATCATTGGTATTTTTTTCACCAATGGTTTTATATTTGCTGTTTGGTTATTTTCTATTGGCAGTTTTTTATTCCCTCTACTTAAAAAAATTACCGATACTTGACCTGATGATGCTTTCTTTATTTTATTTTTGGCGGGTGTGGGTGGGTAGCGAATCTGCAAACATACCATTAAGTTTTTGGCTTATCATTTTTACATTGTTTTTATTTTTTAGCCTATCTTGCCTGAAACGATATGTTGAATTACAAAAATCAAAAACCAACCGAGAATATAAAAATATCGGTGGGCGTGGCTATTTGCCAAATGATGATATATTTGTCATGTTGATTGGTATAGCTTCATCTTTTGCGGCATTGGTGGTTTTGTCTTTATATTTTCATGAAATCAATTATTATTTTTCTTATATCTATATTATCATATTATTCCTTTGGCTGATGCGGCTTTGGCTATTGAGTTATCGCAATATCATGTATGATGACCCGCTGGTATTTGCCATCAAGGATAAATGGTCGCTGATATTATTTTTCTTTGCTGGTGTTTTTATCATCATCGATACGCTGTTGATATAAATTTTATAAAATTTTATGAAACATATACAACATTTAAAAAAATATCTTCTAGCTAATAAAATAGCTAATTATATTTTTTCTTATCGCCTTTACATATTATTTATATTGTTGGTGGTGGCGTGTTTTTATTCTTTTTATAAAAATTCATTCCATATTGTCAAACCACATGCCATGGCAAGCTATCAAAAAAAGGTGGAGGCAATGGTTCTTAGCTATCTGGTTGCTGATGAATATTCTATTGATACCCATAACAAGTGGGGGTTTCTTATGCAGGACCATTCTTATTATAATCATCTCATCATACCAGAAAATCTTTCTATGCATAATATTTGGATGAATAATAAAAAACGCGAATCAATAACATTGAGGGTAAAATCTTATCAACCCATAGATTATCTATTACCCAGCTACACTCACCCAAAACCCCATACCCTTGTAAAATTAGAATTGGATAAAAATAGTGCCTTGCCCATAGATGGTCGTTTTAATTATGGAAAAAATAATTATGGTTATAATGGTAGAGATTTATTTATTAATAAAAAATCACCCCCCCCCCCCCCTCAAAACCATCATTAGGGCGGTTGAAATAATTGGCGATAAAACTTATATCACCGTTGCCTTACCATTGGATAAATTATCAGCCATCAATCAAAATAATTTTACCATTACACTATCTGGCGAACCCATCACTGCAGATAATATTAAAACATTTGGCTTTTGGCCCTATTTCAGTGCCATAGGCGGACAAAGCTATATTTTTTCTTGGCTTTACAAACATACCGATAACAAAGATATTAAAACATTATGGAAAATCACTGCCCTGTTATCAGCCATTGGCTTGGTTAGTTTAACATTTTTATATTATCGTTCCAATATCTTTCCCAAGGGATTTTCAATCGCATTTTTTGTCAGTATATTTTTTTCTACCGCCTTTACCCTATATGCTAGAAATCCTTACTGGATACCATTCTTATGGTTTTTGCCAATCATATTTGCATTGCTTTATGTCAAGGCAAAATCTATCAAACAACAGAGGATAACTTTATTATTATTATATTTTGCCTTTCTATTAAAATGTATGACCAGCAGTTATGAATTTCTTAGCCCCATTGTTTTGATGATGGCGGCACCTGCCAGTTATTTATTTTTTGTAAGTAACAACTATAAAGATAAAATTGCAAATGGTAAAAAATTTCTTATGATATTTTTTATAACATTTTTAGCTTTTGTAACAACCATTTTTATTCATGCCTATATGGTAGGTGAAATGATATTGCATCAAAATATCATTGAGGGATTCAAATATCTCTATAATGAAAGATTCCGAGTTAGAGTTATAAATCTTTCAGGCTCAGATGACATATTTCAGCTTCATTCTTATAGTCAACCTAGCCACGAAGTATCTTATCTATCGGTATTAAAAACTTATATTTTTGATAGATGGTATTATAACAATATTATTTGGGGTATATCGGGGAAATGGTTTCCATGGTTAATTTTTTTAACTGGTTTGATGATCATATCTAATGATTTTATACCCCTAACCCAACGCAAAAGAAAAACCTATAGTGCCTTATTTTTATCATTTGTTTTGGTGGCACCATCTTGGTATATTTTGGTAAAACCTTCAGCCTATAATCAGCAACATATATATTATATGGCATGGTATTTTGGATTCATCGCGGCATTATTTTATATTATAGCCAGCCACTTAAACATCTATAGAAAAATAATTTTTTCTTATGGCAAAATGAAACTTGATAGATAAAATTTTTTTTATATTTTATCTATAAATTCTGTGCCATATTTTTTGGCTATCGCCATAATGGTGGCTTGGGGGTTGCAACCCATAGCGGTTGGCACTTGCGACCCATCGGCAATATAAAAATTATCATAACCCCATACCAAACCTGTCTGGTCGGTTATACCCATCTGGCGATTACCGCTTGGCGGGCAAGACCCCATTAAATGGATAGACATCAAATTATAATTTTCGGTTCGAGAAGAATCTTTTTTTACATCTGCCATATTATGCCACCCCCGATGCCCAGCAATATCGGGCATAACTTTTTTGGCACCATATGCAAACATAATTTCAGCCAAATACCCCATACCTTTTTTTAAATTAGCAAAATCAACCATCGCCAATTTATAGTTAATCAACGGGCTATCAAGCATTGGCAAAAAATGAAACCTACCTTTGGCGGTGGGCTTTATCATAACATAATAGGATCCAACATAATCCATATCCTGTAAAAATTCTGATGCATTGTCATAATTATTTGCCAATGCCATACCTACAAAACCTCTGGTAAAAATAGAACCACCAAGCCGAATATCTGGCATAAATTCAGAAACAAAAGCCCCTGGCGCCATGGAAGCAGCCGTTTGAATTTTTTTAGGAAACAAACCAAACATTTTTAGCGTTGGGTGTAATTGAAAATTATCAAATGGCAAATTTGACCTTACGCCAGATTTTTTTAATATCATTGGCGTGTGGATAGAGCCAGCACAACAAAATACATATTTGAATTCAATCACCAGCTTTTTTGATGTATTATTTTTTTTCACATCGCAATAGGCACGCACAGCTTTTTTACCCTTAAAGCTAAGACGATTCACACGGCAACCCAATATCACCCTCATACCCCTTTTCAATGCCAATGGCAAAAGGCTGTTTGACATTGAGCGTTTGCCCTTTATCGGGTTGCCATATATTCTATCATCTTTTTCATCGGGCTTCATAGCAATCGATAAATATTCAGCGGCATAATTTAATTTTGCGGCACCTTTGATTAAAACATCGCTATCGGCATAATATTTTTTATGATAACTCACATGCATCTGTGAAAAACTTTTATCCCAATAGCGAAGCAAATTTTTATAAGACCATGAATCATCTAATTGATAGGCACTTTGCCAATTTTTTACCACCTGTTCATGAGGGCGTTGAAATATTGCCGAATTAATTTCGGTTGAACCGCCAAATGTTTTGCCTTCGGCAAATGCGATATTAGGTTTGCCCAATGTTGCGGTTAAACCCGAATTACGCCACAATTTGATAAAAACCTCTTCGGGTGTTTTTAATTGTTTGATGGGGTATTTTTCCCCCTCCTCCACCATCAAAACATCCATACCATGTTGGGTGGCAATATCGGCTATGGTTGCCCCGCCAGCTCCAGAACCTATAATCAACAGGTCAGCTTTATAAATTTTATCAGTGGCATTAACATTGATGAAGGTCATTTTTTATCCCCCTCAAATAAAACCAAAAAAGTAAGCGAACGATAAACCCTTATCAATAATTGAAAAAAATGAATATGTTTGCGTAAAATTTTATCCAATTTCAAAAACAAAAATGGTAAATAACATAAAGTCAAAATAACAATAGCCCATTTCACATGAAAGGGAGCATTTTTTAATGATTGTTTAACAAATAAAATATGGGGTGGCTTGACCGCTTTGCGAAAATGAAGCGGCAATGAATGATGTGTCATCAAACGCACGAATATCATATTGATTTAAAAAATTTTTGATGCTTGCTTGGCAAGGGATAATATCCCGCGCGGCACTGGCTTGCGATGGGTGGATTGATGGGTTTTATCAAAAGAAGAATAGTTTTTTAAATACCAGCGATAGCTATCAACCATCATATCAACATTGCCATATTTCGGTTGCCAGCCAAGTGCTTTGGTTATATGGGTAATATCATAATAAAAATCCTTGTGATAACTTAAATAATGCCATGGACCCAAGGGGGATAATTTTAACTTATCTGCCGTCAATAAAACCAATTTAGCCAAACCAATCGGTAAAGAAATAACTTTTGATTTTGCACCAACTTTTTTAATAAAAGCTTCTAGGTCATGCCTTAAACAGCCAAATGGCAAACCACCAACATTAAATAAACCAGATTTTTTTAACAGGGATGCCCTTACACTCACATTCGCCAAATCTTCAACCTGCACAAATTGAAACAAATTATTACCCTTGCCAATGATAAAGATATTGGCATCGTCTTTTATCCAATCAAATAATATTTCAAATATACCAAGCCGTTCCTTGCCAATGACGGTGCGTGGTCTTATTAAACAGGCTGGCAAACCATCTTTCATCGCCTGTTGCACCAATTTATCAGCATCGGCTTTGGCTTTGCCATATTGTTCTATCGGTTGCAATGGCGCATTGGGCAAAATAGGCATGGTTTTGGCTAAACCAAAAATTGCCGATGATGACATATTACAAAGCATTTTGATATTATGCTTGAAACCCATATCAATAATATTTTTTGTGCCCACCACATTGACTTCATGAAATTTTTTGCCCGCTTTCGCCAATGGCACCAAAGCGGCATTGTGGTGAATATGGGTAACATGTTTCATCACCTTATCGACTGCCGCCTTATCGGTTACATCCAAATAGGCAAAATGATCCTTGAATTCATCATTTTGCCAAATATCGGTTAGTAATATATTTTGTTTTTTTGCCAAAAGTTGCCTAGCAATATGGCTACCCACAAAACCCGAACCGCCGGTTATCAAATGTAAATCATTATTTGCCATGGTTATACCCCATCAATATTTTAATCATTTTATCTATGGTTATAAATATCATCGCCATTCATCTGTTTGTTGGTCTTATTAGCCAATATCATAGCGATTGGCAAATAGATAATTATCTTGTTATTTTAATAAAAATTATTTATCAACTAACATCATGACGCAAAAAATTTTTCTAAAATGTTTGCTTTATATTGGCTATTATAGCTGTGGGTTATTTTTAGGATTCCTATTTTATATATTTGGAATGGCATTAGGTATGTTTGATAATGATTTGCTATTTTACCGCGGCATGAAAGTTATTTTGGTAAGCCAAATATTTTTGCTTGGCTTGTTATTCTTTTTTGATAAAATCATCAACCAGCACCAAAATACCAAAATAAATCAGCTATTAACATTGGCACCACTGAAACCCCATATCATAGCCATTGTGCTTGTAGGGGCAAGTATCAATGTGTGTTTTCATTCGGTTGTGCCCACGATCATTGATAGATCCATCAGCGTTTTTTTATTAGGGTTCACCCATAATTTAGAAAAAAATAATCAAACAGCTAATATTGATAATTGGCGTCAAGGGTTTGATAAAATCTATGCCGATGATTATCAAGCCATCGAGCGGCGACTAGAAGAACAGATAAGAAGCGGTAATGTTATAACAACATCAAATGGCACAATTATGCTTACCAACAAAGGCAAACAATTTCTTATAGCGGCGGCTTACCTTAACAAATTATTGGGGATTGATAATAAACATGTTAACCCGCCCGTTGATAAATTAAATTAGACCAAATATATTATCGCCCACCATGCTACATCAGGTCAATCATCTTAAAACCAGCCCCATCTATATTACCTTTACTGCCATAACGATAATATTATATGGTTTGGTTATTTTCTTTGCCAAATATGGGTTTGATATACTTGATGAGGGGTGGTATCTTTTCACTATCACAGACCCTGATTTTACCAAATCACGGTTTCATTATGGTTTGGGGTATCATTATCTTTTTCTTTTATTAAATGAAAATATTATTCATTTAAGAATTGCCAATATCATTATTTTTTTCATATTGGCATTCTTATTAGCAAAAGAAATTCTTTTTTCTTATTTCAAATCATTCAAATTACGCCCTTATCAATTTTTTATTTTATGCGTGGCAATGGCATCCATATCATTATTATATTTTGTTATCATTTACACACCCAGTTATAATTCTCTTGCTATCAAAGCCCTCATCATTATAGCCATAGGTCTTATCAATATCCTTAATCACCCTACGCCAAAATTAAAAAAATGGTGGCAACAAAATAGGTGGGGTGCATTAATTTTAGGATTTGGCATGTTTTTACTTTTTCTTGCCAAACCATCATCATTTTTAGCTGTTTGTTTTTTTCTATTGATGATATTTTTATTTTATAAATCATCTAGACTGCTCTTTATAATAGCTGGCATCGCAAGCAGTTCACTATTTTCCATTTATATTATTTTATATTTTGAAGCCGATATTATCAAATATATTGAAGAAACAAAAAACACTATCATCGCCCTTCATAAGTTAGATCGCCATTATACATGGATCACTCAATTAAACCTATTGCGGGGGATTTACATACCCAACATAGCATATATTTTCCTTGCCCTGCCCCTCATATATAAAATAGCACTTACCTATCGCCCATCAAGCTCATGGCTTATCATTCGTTTTATCAATCGGTATATTGATATATTTATTATGATATGTTTGTCATTGGGTATAGGTTTGGTAAAACCTTCTCATGTATATGCTTTACAAACTTTTTTTGCCATCATGATAGTTTATTGGGCTATTTTGATAAATATATTTCACAATAATAAATTCATTGACCAATTATTAAACCCCAAGATATTTGCCATTATATTATTTTGTTTTTTATCACCCTATCTATTTGCCTTTGGCACAGCCAATATTATATTGTTTCAAATGTGCTTAGGCGCAATTTTATTTGCATTATGCGCTATTTTATTATTATCATTTTTACCAAACAAGCCAAATTATCTTTATATCGGTATTTTATTTTCACAATTATTAACTTTTTATTGCACCACCTATTATATCCACCACCCTTATCGCCATATTTCTTTTTTTTCTAACCAATTGGCACCATTAAAATTTTATGATAGCCATAACAAACCCTACTACCTCACCGTATCACAAAATTATAAAAAACTAATAGAAAAAAGTCGGTCAATTTTTTATAATAATGGTTTTGCCGCAGGAACGCCCATTATAGATGCAACAGGTGTAGCAACCGGAATTATATTTGCGCTTGATGCCACCCCATTGGGGCGATATTTTTTAATTACCGAAACTGCTATCAAACATGATATTAAACAAAATCAATGCGATAGAATTGCAAAATCTTGGCTGATGACCATGCCAAGCCGCACAAATGACCTTTGGGGCGTTGTGCCATTACGCCCCAAAGAAATATTAAAAACCTATCATGCCGACCTAAAAACCGATTATGATTTTATAGGCAATATCACGGCTTTAAATTTTCGCACCAAAGGCAAAACCGAAACCATCAATTTCTATCGCCCCAAACCTATACTAAAAACCAAATGTAAAAAATAAAATCAATGTTCAATTTATCCCATGCGATTAACATTCTGGCAGGGCAACCGAAACTTTACTGGCAAGCCCACCCTCGGAGGTTTCTTTGTATTTATGCATCATATCCTTCCCCGTTTCCATCATGGTTTCAATCACCTTATCCAAACTCACCAGATGCTCGCCATTGCCATGTAAGGCAAGGCGTGAAGCATTGATAGCCTTCACCGCACCCATGGTGTTGCGTTCAATGCATGGCACCTGCACCAAACCCTTTATCGGATCACAAGTTAGACCAAGATTATGCTCCATACCTATTTCGGCAGCATTTTCTACCTGCTCAACCGAACCACCCATGGCTGCCGTCAATCCCGCAGCCGCCATAGAACAAGCCACACCAACCTCCCCTTGGCAACCCACTTCGGCTGCCGATATGGAAGCATTTTTTTTATAAAGCATACCTATTGCCGCAGCGGTTAGCATAAAAATTCGCATATTTTTTATATCCTTACCACCTGGCACAAATCTATGGTAATAAGCCATCACAGCAGGAATAACCCCTGCCGCACCATTGGTCGGGGCGGTAACCACACGACCACCAGCGGCATTTTCTTCATTCACTGCTAGGGCAAACACATTCACCCAATCCATGGTTTTCATAGGAATTTCATCAAGCTCCACATCGCCCAATTTCATTTTTATTTCTTGATTCGATTTTTCTAAATTATCGGCTATTTGTTTGGCACGCCGCCGAATATTAAGCCCACCGGGCAAAATTCCTTCTTGTTGTATGCCACGCTCAATAGAATTGTTCATCGCCTGCCAAATATTATCTATAGATTTTTCAATATCTTCTTGCTTACGCCACACCAATTCATTTTCCATCAATAGTTCGGCAATGGTAATATTTTTTTTCTTGGTGATGCTTAACAATTCTTCGGCACTGTGAAAAATATTGGGCAAAACCACATTGCTTGATGCAGCGGCATTGCTAACGCCGCGGTTAAATTCTTCATCGCTTAATACAAAACCTCCCCCCACCGAATAATATGTGTCTTGATAAATCAATTTGCCATTTTTATCGGTGGCAATAAATTCCATCGTATTGGAGTGTTTTTCTTTAAATTCGCCATAACGAAAATCCAAATGTTTTTCATAAATAAACTCAATTTCATGTTGCTGATGAAGCAAAAGTTTTTTGGATTTTTTGACATGTTGAATCTTATTTTCAACCAAATTAGGGTCGGTTTCATCTGGTTTTTCGCCCATCAAACCAAGCACAATGGCACGGTCGGTGGCATGCCCCAACCCCGTCATAGCCAACGAGCCATATAGTTTCACCGTCAATTCAGCCACATGGTTTAATTTTTTTTGGGTTACCAAATCAGCCACATACCGATTTGCTGCCACCATAGGCCCCACCGTGTGCGAACTAGACGGCCCAATACCAATTTTAAATAAATCAAAAACCGATAGATGCATAATGATACATTCTACCACAAAAAGCCACGATTATCAAAAAATTATTGTATTTATATTAAAAATAATTTAGAAAAAACAAGCAAACTATCATTTTTTTACCATCATTCGCATCATGCATATCAAATTAAAACCATTATGGTCCTATCGCCATATTGCCATATTTTTGCTTTTGCTAACGGCTTGCTTTTTTTCTTTTTATAAAAATAGCTTTCGCATCGTAAAAAATAATTATCTTTTTTACCAAACACCCAGCTATGATGAAATGTTGGTCATTGGTAGAATTTTGGTTGATGAATATAACTTAAAAAAAATAATTACGGTGTATAATTTAGATAAAATTGATAAACACAATACCAACAGATATGTTGGAAAAGAAGGGGCGACAAAATATAATTTGCTGTGGCCAGATGTGCCTTACCATTTAAGACTTTCTTATATTTTTCAATTGCCACAAAATATATTACAAAATAACCAGCCGATTGACGATATAACATTATCACCCATTGCCTATGAAACAAAATGGTGGAAAAAACCTAACATCATATTTAATAACATATTTAAATTAAGTGATGATAAAATATATTTAACTAGAATAAAGGTCAAAAAAGATAAACTCAATTTTAAACAACATTATCAATATAGGAATCAGCCAAGCGAAACAGCCTATAGACATGATTACAGCTACAGCGGTAGAACATTGCTTATCGGCAATTACAAAACCATGGTAAGGCAAGTTTTATATAGCCCTGCCTCAGACCTTGCCTATATCCACACCACCATACCCCCCGATGAATTACAAAAAATAAAAAAAAATAATTCCACTATCACCCTATCGGGCAATGTAATGGAAAAAGAAATATTACAAAACAATGTGCGTTTCGCCAGTTATATCAGCACCGTGGGATTACATGGTTATATTTTTTCTTGGCTGTTTCAACACAGCGATAAAAACCTTGAAACATTGTGGAAAATCACATCATTATTATCGGCATTGGTTATCGTTGGTTTAACATTTTTATATTATCGCAGTCATATTTTTCCCAAAGGTTTTGCCATTAGTTTTTTTGCAAGTTTATTCTTATCGGTTATTTTTACCGCCTATGCTAGAGATCTTTATTGGCTACCCTTCACATGGTTCTTACCATCTATCTTTGCTATCCTCTATATCAAGGCAGAAAACCATTGGCATAGAATTATTTATATATTGCTGACCTATCTTGCCTTTACCTTAAAAAATATCACCACTGGCTATGAGATAACATCCAGCGTCATATTAATGGCGGCAGCACCAGCGGCTTATTTGCTATTAACCAGCCAATCACTCAATCAAAAAATTATCGCCCTCAAAAAATTTTTTATGATATGTTTTCTAGGCGTAGCAGGTTTTTTCACCAGCCTATTGATACTTGCCTACATCAGGGGCGATTCTAATATAATTGATGGGTTAAAATCCATTTATGATGTCAATATAACCAAACGCATTATCAATAAAAGCGATGAGAATATTCCTGGCTACATAAGGGATTCCTCCATATCTTATTATGAAGTATTTAAAATATTCTTTCGCTGGAATCATGATTGGGGTTATCCCCAAACATTAAACATAATTGATTGGTTACCGATAAAATTTGTTCATTTATTTTTCTTATCTTTTTTTATCACTCTATCCAGCTGGGTGGTGCCATTCTTACAACACAAAAAATATATCTATAACAGTCTATTTATCATATTCTTTCTTACCGCTTCATCTTATATTATCTTGGCAAAATATGATGCCTATCTACATATATTTCAAAATTTGGTTTTGTGGTATTTTGGTTTTATTGCCGCCATGTTCTATATCATTGCCAGTGGTATGATGACTTATGGCAAAATAATACTTGCCTATGGCAAAAAGAAAATAGCTGTCTGATACTAAAAATTATTGTATTTCTAACAAGAATAATCTAAAAACACATATCATGGCGAATATCCTCACCCATTTGATTAAAATTTTTGATAGTCGCTTTATCGGTAGCGACCCGCTAGGCAATCGCTATTATGAAAGACGAAAATATGACGCATGGGGGCGCAAAAAACGATTCATCATCTATATCGGCAAGGAAGATGATGCCAGCCTGTTGCCGCCCGAATATCACGCATGGATGCATTATATCATTGATGATTTTCCCACCGCAGGGCAAACCAGCTATCGTCGTTTTTATCAAAAACCGCATAGTGCCAATCTATCGGGTAGCCGAATGGCTTATAAACCAAAACGCTCCCCTGCCACTGGCGATTACCGGTCATGGTCGCCCAACAAAATGCGTCATCATCAGCCAAAAAAATAATATCATGAGCTTTCGCCAATTTTTTATTCTATTTCGTTTGCGCCTGATGGGCATCGCTGTTATGGCGGGGTTGTTATGGGCAACCTATATGGGTCTGGTTAAGGTAGGGCAATGCAATAGCGATGGTCGTATGATGTTAAAGGGCGTATTTTCATCGGTGGATGGGGTAAAGCGTGGCACACCCATTTTATTGGCAGGTCTTGAAGTCGGGGAGGTTTGTGCCCTAACCTATCTAACCGATAAAAATCAGGTGGAGATATTAATGGCGGTTGAAGATAATTTAAATCTTGCCGAAGACAGCGGTTTTGCCATCGTATCTTATGGATTGAACGAACCAAAAATTATCAACATCACCCCTGGCGGTAGTTTTACCAACCTTGCCAATGGCGATGAAATTATTTATACCTTGGGCACAGTAGCAATTGAAAAATTGTTATTGCTGGTGTTGGAGCGTGCCGAATCAAAAACCAATCTTACCAAACCCACATCCAACTTAGAATAAAATATGCAAACAAAACATAGTTCATTAGAAATTATTTTAGGTGCAGGGCTTTTGGTGCTGGCGGTTTTGTTTGGTTGGCAATTATGGCAAGATAAAGAAAATATTTTACAAAATAAATTTTATGTGGTGAAGGCATCGCTTGACAATGCAAGTGGATTAGATACTGGCACAGCGGTTAAGATGGCAGGATTAAAAATAGGTCGGGTCAAAAGCAAAAGCCTAAACAAAACAACCTATCGTGCCGAATTAGAAATAGAAATCAACCAAGATATTAAATTACCAAAAGATAGTCGGTTGGTGGTTGGCGCATCAGGATTATTGGGATCGCCCGAAATAAAAATTGAACAGGGTGCCTCAAGCGAAATGTTAGCCGCCGGTGCTACATTTGAAAAAACCGTCAGCCAACCATCGCTGGAAGATATGATAGGTCGCGCGATATTTGTTTTGAATGCGGTGGGCAGTGGTAACGATACCGATCTAAACAATGATGATGCGGTTAAAAAATAAAACAATTTTATTTTTATTACCCGCCATGGAAGCGGGTGGAGTTGAAGGTTTTACCATTGATGCCGCAGCGGCAGTTATCAAAGCGGGCGGTCAAGCTTTGGTGGCATCAAGTGGCGGTGCGATGGTTGCAACGCTTAACAAAATAGGTGCGGTGCATTTTTTTATGCCTTTCAAAACATCATGGCAAAAATTTTTTCCATTATTTGTTTTGTTAAGACTCTATCGCTTAAGCAAAAGCAAACATGTTAAATTAATATATGTCGCCAGTCGCAGCCCCGCATGGTATGGATGGATGGTGGCTAAATTATTACGCCTGCCATTGATAACTGGTTTTCATGGCATCTACAGCGGTTATGGTTTTTTACCCAAAAAATTCTACAACCAAGTGATGACCTGGGGCAATGCAATTCATGCGGTGAGTTTTTTTGTTGAAAAACATATCAAAGATATTTACAAACCCAAAAACCCCATAGCGGTTATTCATGGCGGGGTGGATATAAACAAAATTGCCAAGCACAAAATACTAGACAACGATAAACAATATGCCGATGGGGTATTAAAAAATATTTTCCCCCATAACAACAACCAAAGAATAATTTTTATGCCTGGGCGATTATCGCACCTCAAGGGGCAATGGTTTTTGCTTAAAGCCTTCAGCCAATTATTAGAGCAAACCACCAATGACGAAGCAAAACATCACCAATGGCATGATGTGATTTTGTTATTACAATCGGTTGGCAAAAAACGCCACTTAAAAAAATTACACAACATCATCGCCCAAAAAAAACTTGATGGTAGGATTGGTTTTTTACCCTATCAGGAAAATCTTTTGCCATTTTATGATAGGGCAAGTCTAGTCGTCAATGCCAGCCGTCGCCCTGAATCTTTTGGGCGCACCATCATTGAAGCCATGGCATTAAACAAAATAACCATTGCCCCCAATTATGGTGCCGCCCTTGAACAAATCAACGATAGTGTCAATGGTTTTTTATTTATCGCCCAATCAAGTGAATCTATGGCAAAAGCTTTGAAACGCGCCTTTAACCTAAGCGACCAACAAAAAAAAAGCATCGAGGTAGCGGGGCGACACAGCGTAGAAGAAAATTTTTCTTTATCTGTCAAGCAAGGCGAATTGGTAAAATTGATGGCAGAGGTTATGGAGCGTCATCATAATATACCTTCATCAGGCAAAGCCCGTGTGGCGGCGCCGTAACCCCAGCCACCGACCTATCTTTTGCTATCAAAATTCTTTTTATATCATCCATCGGGCGTTTTTTCAGCCCAACCTCCACCAAACTACCCACCATATTACGCACCTGATGATGCAAAAAAGACCTTGCCGAAAAAAATATTTCTATTTCATCGCCCACCATTCTCACTTCGGCTTTATCAAGTTTTTTGATAGGGGATTTGGCTTGGCAGGCATTGGCACGAAAACTTGTAAAATCATGCTGACCAAGCAAAAAATATGTAGCATTCTTCATCGCTACCCCATCAATTTTTTTAGGAATATGCCACACCAAACCACGCTCCAAAACTGGTGGTGATGGGCGATGCAACAACCGATAAAGATAATCACGCCTTATGGCAGAAAAACGCGCATGAAAATCATCAGGCACAATATGGCAATCAAGCACAACTATCAAATGGGGTTTTAAATAATAATTCACCGCCCTTAACAATCTTTCGGGGGCAATGTGACGCATCATATCAAAAGAAATAACCTGCCCCACCGCATGCACCCCGCTATCGGTGCGCCCCGCGGCATGAATGGTTATTTTCTGCCCTTCAATTTTTTGCAAAACCTCCTCTATCACTGCCTGCACCGATATTCCCTCCATTTGCCTTTGCCAACCAACATAAGCACCACCATGATAACCGATAGTCATTTTGAATCTGGTCATGATCTATTTTTATCCCATTGATATATCATATCAATCCCTTGGCGATAAGACGGGTATTGCAACTGCCAACCGATATTTTTTATTTTATCATTTTTAACCCGTTTATTATCAGCAAAAAAACTCTGTGCCATAGATGACATGGTGTGTTTGGCATCGGCAAATTTTTCCAAAGCTGGCAATGGCAAACCAAGCAATTGAAAACCATAATCCACCACCAAGCGGGGATTGATGGGGGCATCATCAACCACATTGAACACCTCGCCTTTGATATTTTTTTCTATCAACAATGCGATTGCCGTTGCAATATCAAAAACATGAATGCGACCAAAAACCTGCCCCGATTTTTCTATTCGCCTTGCCGTGCCATTTTTGATAGATTGCAAAATATTCTGCCCCATACCATCAAGCAAGGGTCCATAAATACCGCCCAAACGCAAAACCACCGCTTGATATCTAAGCCATGATTTTTCAGCCAGCCATCTTTGTTTGCTGCGTGTATGTTGGGGGTTGGGCAAGGTGGTTTCATCCACCCACGCACCACCATGGTCGCCATACACCCCCGTGGTTGAAAGATAAATAATATATTTTTGCCTTGCCCATTTTTCTACCACCATACCATAATGTTGTAAAAAAGCATCGCCATCATTATCGGGTTTGGCTGAAACCAACCATATATCACTATCTACCATGGCTTTCGCCAATCGGTCGGTAGCCATTTCAAGCGGGGTAATATTTTTTGCCTGTAATAATTTTTTTTTATCCTTATCACGCCAACTGGCAAAAAAACGCAATTCATCTAACTTGCCTTTTGTTTGCCAATCATACCATAAACCATTGGCACAGAATCCAAAACCCAAACAGAGTATTTTCATAGCTTAAATCTAGCATCGGCTGATAATAATTTTTTACCACACCGCACCACCACCAAAAGCGATAACGCGGTGCAAATATCTATTGTCATTCTTTTTGACCGATAGCGATCAATGGTATTTTTAGCCTTTGCTTCATAAAAAAATACCTAACCGAGAATCATAACAAAATCAACTGGCGACCTGAAACCCAAAGATAAGGCTTGACCCTCAACAGAATCCAACCTATCGATTACATTTGCATGCCGCAAAGAAAAGATATTCACGCTGTATTTATTATTGGTGCAGGCCCCATCGTTATCGGTCAATCTACCGAATTTGATTATTCTGGTAGCCAAGCCTGTAAAGCCTTAAAAAAAGCGGGGTATCGTATTGCCCTGGTTAATTCAAACCCCGCCACCATCATGACCGATCCTGCCCTTGCCGATGCCACCTATATCGAACCCATCACACCCGAGGTGGTGGCTGATATTTTGGCAAGAGAAAAAAAAATACATCCAAATGAAAAAATGGTTTTGCTACCCACCATGGGGGGGCAGACCGCACTTAATACCGCCATGGCACTTTACAAAAATGGCACATTAAAACAACTTGATATTGAAATGATAGGGGCAAAACCACAAGCGATTGACAAAGCCGAAGACCGCGAACAATTTCGCCAAGCAATGAAAAATATTAACCTACCAAGCCCAAATGCTATGTTGATAAAAAATCAGGCAGAGGCAAAACTTGCTTTAGAAAAAATTGGTTTGCCATTGATTATCCGCCCAAGTTTTACACTTGGCGGGCGGGGTGGCGGCATTGCCTATAACCAACAAGAATATTTTGATAAGATCAATTATGGCTTACAAGAAAGTCATTTGGCAACCGATGGGCAAGGTTCGGTTTTGGTCGAACAATCGGTGTTGGGTTGGAAAGAATTTGAAATGGAGGTGGTGCGGGATAAAAAAAACAATGCGATTATTGTTTGTTCAATAGAAAATCTTGACCCAATGGGCGTGCATACCGGCGATTCAATTACCATTGCCCCCGCCCTTACCTTAACCGACAAAGAATACCAAACGATGCGTCTTGCCAGTTTGAATGTGTTGCGTGAAATTGGTGTAGAAACTGGCGGGTCAAATGTACAATTTGCTATCAATCCAAAAGATGGTGCGATGGTGGTGATAGAAATGAACCCACGGGTTTCACGCTCATCGGCGCTGGCATCAAAAGCCACTGGTTTTCCCATCGCATCGGTGGCGGCATTATTAGCAGTTGGTTATAGTTTAGATGAATTACCCAATGATATCACTGGCGGAAAAATTCCTGCCAGTTTTGAACCTAGCTTGGACTATGTCGTCACCAAAATCCCGCGTTTTGCTTTTGAAAAATTTAAGGGTGCCGATGATACCCTCACCACCACCATGAAATCGGTTGGCGAGGTGATGGCTATTGGGCGTAATTTTAAGGAAAGTTTTCAAAAAGCCCTCGCCAGTTTAGAAACACCCAAAGCACTATTACAATTATTTTATCAACCTGATAAACCATCGGAAGTTATTGATGTTGTTGATGGTGATACAATACTATCTTTCTTATCCACCCCAACCCACGAAAGAATTTATTATGTCGCCAGAGCCTTTGCTGTTGGTTATGGTATAGAAGAAATTTACAGACTAACCAACATAGACAAATGGTTTCTTTCACAAATAAAAGACATCATAAATATAGAAAAAAACAATCTCAAATTTAGAAAAAAAAATATTTTGCAAGGTCGCCCCGAACCCAAAATAGATATAACCGATATATTGCAAATGAAAAAACAAGGTTATAGCGATGCCAATATCGCCCTGCAATTAAGAATGGATGAAGAAGCCATTCGCACAAAAAGAAAAAAATATGGCATTGTGCCAATATTTAAACGCATTGATTCTTGTGCTGGGGAATTCCCCTCCCCCACCCCTTATCTTTATTCTTGCTATGAAGGCAGTATAGTTAATCGTAAATATGAAAAGGGCGAAGATGAAGCCAACATCACCGATTCAAATAAAAAAATTATCATCTTGGGCGGCGGACCCAATCGCATCGGGCAGGGCATTGAATTTGATTATGCTTGTGTGCATGCCGCATATAGTTTGAAACAACAAGGCTATGAAACCATCATGATCAATTGCAACCCCGAAACCGTATCCACCGATTATGATACTGCCGACCGATTATATTTTGAACCACTAACTGCCGAACATGTTTTGAATATATTAGATAAAGAATCAGAAAAAGGCAAGATATTGGGGGTGATAGTGCAATATGGCGGGCAAACACCATTGAAATTGGCAGATGACATCATCAAGGCTGGTTATAATATTTTAGGCACTGATTTCACATCAATCAGCAATAGCGAAAACCGCCAATATTTCAGCCGCATAATTGAAAAATTACAATTACAACAACCGCCCAACCAAACCATTACCTTTGATAGAAATAAACCATTGGATGAATATTATAAAAAATTTGGCACCGATAGCAAAAAAAATAAAGAATCATTATCTACATTGAAAAAACTATCTAATCAAGAGGATGATAAAATAAAAAAAAACATATTATCCGCTTGCCAAAAAATTGGTTTTCCCATCATCATCCGTCCATCAGAAGTCTTGGGCGGACGGGCAATGGAAATTATATATGATGAAACATCATTCAATGATGCTATTGGGAATTTTATTAGGGAGGTGATAGAATTATCGGCTAACGCCTCAATCCTGATTGATAAATATTTGAATGATGCCATAGAGGTTGATGTTGATGCGATCGCCGATATAGATGATGATGGCACGGGCGAAGTTTATGTGGCTGGCATTATGGAACATATTGAAGAAGCGGGGGTGCATTCGGGAGATTCGGCTTGTGCATTACCAACATTTTCTTTATCACCAAACATTTTAACAAAATTGGAACAGCAAACAAAAATTTTAGGAAAAGCATTTCGTGTCAAGGGTTTGATGAATATTCAATTTGCTATCAAAGGCGAAGATATATTCATATTAGAAATGAATCCTCGTTCTAGCCGCACCGTGCCCTTCGTTGCCAAGGCAACCAATTACCCGCTGGCAGAAATGGGGGCTCGGGTTATGGCGGGTGAAAAATTATCAAACTTGCCTTGCCCCAAACCATTGACGGCAATGACAGATTTGCCTTTTATATCGGTGAAGGAAGCGGTTTTTCCATTTGATCGTTTTATTAATTTTTCTAACAATAATGATACCAAAGGTGCATTGGTGGCATTAGGTCCTGAGATGCGTTCAACCGGTGAAGTGATGGGGATAAGCGAAACCTTACCAGCGGCTTTTGCCAAATCGCAATTGGCATCGGGTGCTGGTATCCCCTCGCCAAAAACAGCAAAAGGCAATATATTCATATCTATCAAAGATAGCGACAAAAAAATGGTTTTGCCGCTTGCCAAAAAATTACAACAGGCGGGGTTTCATATTCTTGCCACCCATGGCACCGCCAATTATTTTGAAAAAAATAACATCAGCGGTATCACCAAAATAGATAAATTGAGTCAAAAAAATATCCAACAACCATCAATCAAAGAATTATTACTAACAAAAAAAATTGCTATGGTATTTAACACCATGGAGGGGGGGGTAAGCCGTGGCGATGCCAAAACCATCCGTGCCCTTGCGGTTAAGAATCACATACCCAATTTCACCACCACCCGTGCTATGCAACAAGTTGTCAATGCCATCAGCCATAGTGAAGAAAAAAATGAACCCTTAAGCCTACAAGAATGGCATAAAAAAATTCCCAAAACCACAACAAAAAAATAAACCATGATGGCAATTTGAACAAGCCTATGCTATGACCGCAAAATGAAATTTTTAATCACTGGTTTTCGTAGTTTTATCTCTTTGCTTGGCACGATAGGTCATACGCTATTGGCTATTATTGATTCGGCAGGTGCGGTTTGGTTATTTTTTATACGAGGTGTCTTAACAGGGATTTTTCCCCCCTATTACCCACGCTTATGGTTGGCACAGATGGCAGAAATTGGTTTTTATTCCTTACCAGTGGTTGGTTTAACCACTATCTTCAGCGGTATGGTGCTTGCTATACAAGCCATCGGTAGTTTAAGTGCCAGCCTAGCCCCCGTGGCGGTGCCAAATTTGGTGGTTTTTGCCATGACCAAAGAATTATCACCCGTGTTGGTGGGGTTGATGGTGGCAGGGCGTATCGGCTCTGCCATATCTGCCGAATTGGGCACGATGCGGGTAAGCGAACAGCTCGATGCCCTTCATACCCTCAATACCAATGTTTTTGCCTATTTGGTTTTTCCACGATTATTGGCGGCCATGGTCATGTTGCCTTTGTTGGTATTGAT
Organism: Alphaproteobacteria bacterium; assembly: GCA_051010635.1. Taxonomy (GTDB): domain Bacteria; phylum Pseudomonadota; class Alphaproteobacteria; order JASGCL01; family JASGCL01; genus JASGCL01. The sequence continues at coordinate 39,286 of JBPCVJ010000002.1, forward strand.
CGGTGATGCTTTGGGTATTTTTGGTGGTTATATAATGGCGGTGCAACAATTAAAATTACCCAGCGATGTTTTTTTAAACAATGCTTGGCAAGCCATATCCTTGGTTGGTGTATTTGGTGGATTGATAAAGGCTTTTTGTTTTGGGTTGATCGTTGCCTTGATGGGTTGTTATCATGGATATCATTGCACTGGCGGGGCTGAAGGGGTTGGCATTGCCACCACCCGTGCCGTGGTAAGCTCCTCTATCCTTATTCTGATAGCCAATTTTTTGGTAACCATCTGGTGGTATCAATAATAAAAATAATGGCAAAACACATCCCTAATCCCAACCATCTTATCTCCGTCAATAATTTGTCGGTTAAGTTCGGTTCTAAACAAGTATTAAAAAACCTATATTTGCATTTGGATCAAGGCGAATCATTGGCAGTTATCGGTGCATCGGGTTCGGGAAAATCGGTGTTATTCAAATCTATCTTGGGGCTATTGGAGGTGGCTTACCAAGGGCGTATTTCATTATTTGGCATTGAGCCAAGCCATGCCTCGCGCAGTAAATTAACCGAGGCTTTTAAAAAAATCGGTATGTTATTTCAATATGCGGCTTTGTTTGATTCCTTACCATTATGGCAAAATGTTGCCTTTCAATCCTATCAAACCAAACAATTAAATAAATCACAAGCCCGCCAGCAAGCCATTGAATTGATGCAACGGGTTGGGGTGGCCGCCGAAAATGCCGATTTGTTTCCTGCCGAAATTTCTGGTGGTATGAAAAAACGGGTTGGTTTGGCACGCGCACTTTTTATGAAACCAACATTATTGTTTGTTGATGAACCCACCTCAGGGCTTGACCCATTGATGTGTCGGGTGATTGATGATTTGGTATTAGAAAATATCTTGGCTTATAATGCCACCGCCATCACCATCACCCACGACCTTGATACCGTAAAACGCACCGCCAGCCGAGTTGCCTTGCTCCACCACGGCACCATCGCTTGGCAAGGCACGCCCGATGATATGTTTCAATCGCCCGACCCAGTGGTCAGGGCATTTGTTGATGCAAGAAAAATAACCTAAATAAAATCCATTCTTAAAAAAAATCCCTTTTTGCAATCTTGGGGTATTTTTGATAGTCATATTTTACTATGTCGCTGAAACAATTTTTTTCAGATGTTGATGGTCGCATCAGCCTTGCCAGCATTATTGAAAAAGATATGAAATTGACAAAGCGCGGGCGAGAATATGTTGGGCTTTGCCCTTTTCATCATGAAAAAACCCCTTCCTTTACGGTGATTGAAGATAAAAAATTCTTTCATTGTTTTGGTTGTGGCAAAAGCGGGCGGGCGATTGATTGGCTGGTTGAAAAACGCGGTCTATCTTTCAAAGAAGGTTTATTAACATTATCGCAATTATCTGGGGTGGCATTACCGAATTATAAAAAAACCTCAGCCAGCGAACAAAAAGGATATGAGCGTGAAAACGAAGTCTATCCACTTATTATGGCGAATGTTAAACAATATTATCAAGACCATCTTTATAGCCAAGCGGGAAAACACGCACTTAATTATTTGCAAGATCGCGGCCTTAAACAACCAACCATACAACATTTTGGTTTGGGATATTCGCCCGATGAATTTGATATAAACAATCTGTTGCAATACCTCACCACCAAACTTAAGCAACATCATATCAGCGAGCAAGACCTTATCAAACTTGGGCTGGTGCGCACCACCCATGATCATCGCCAAAAAAAATTTTTATTATTTCGTGGCAGGGTTATGTTCCCCATCGAACAAAGACATGGCAATATCATCGGTTTTGGCGGTCGGTTTATGGGCGATGCCAGCAAACATAACACTGGCAAATATATCAATTCCCCTGATAGTGCATTATTCTCAAAAGGCAGTCATCTTTATAATTTTAACCATGCCTTGCAAGCCATAAAAAATATCAAAAGCAAAAAACCACCCCTGTTGGTGGTGGAGGGCTATATGGATGTTATTGGTTTAACCAAGGCTGGCTTTCTATCAGCAGTGGCACCATTGGGCACGGCACTCACCGAGCAACAATTACAACTTCTCTGGCGAATGACCAATATACCCATCATCGGCTTTGATGGCGACCAAGCGGGTATGATGGCGGCTTTTCGTGCGGCACGCCGTGCCTTGCCCCACCTGTCTAGCAACCAAACGCTGGAATTTGCTTTTATGCCAAATGGCGATGACCCCGATTCTCTGGTGCGGCGACTTGGGGTGGGTAGCTTGATGGCTGTGCTGTCTAAAAAAATACCACTTCACGAATTTTTATGGCAATGGGAATCGGCACAGGCTGATATAACCCGCCCTGAGGGCATATTGGGGCTTAAGCAAAACCTGATGAGCTATGCCCGCACCATTGCCAATCCATCGCTGGCAAAACTTTATCAAGATTTTTTTTATGACAAAATTTATCAAACAAAAAACACCCACCGCCCATCGCCCACCCGATACCGCCCAAAGCCTGATGGTTATAATAGGTTTTCTCCCAAACCGCCCATCGCTGAAAAGATGGTTGCATTACCAAAAATGGATGATTTGACTCTGTTGCCACCCCGTGCCATATTGGCAATTATTAGCCTTTACCCAATGATATACCAAGAATGGCAAAATCAAGGCTTGGAAAGTGGTTTTTATGATAAATTACAAGAAAAAAATACAAAAAAATCTATCAAAAAGCATCTTGACAATTACTTAAAAAAATTACATATCATTATGAAGGCATTACCCGAAAAAGACAAACCCAATTATAAAACCCCCAACCCTGAAGATGTATTATTGCAATGGCAAAATCAATTGAAAAATTTATTTTTGCAAGACAACAACGATTCCTTATGGTATGAGGTTTTTGATAAAAAATTGGGTATGTTTTACCAGCAAATTTTTGCCGGTGATGAAGGTGATGTTCAATACCTAATGAATGAATTAATCGAATTGGAAGCCATTGGCACATTGAAAAAAGATTTTCAACACATCCTCTATCAATCACCTGCCAACACAGCCGAACAAAAAAAAATAGAATCTTTTCAAAAGGAAATTGAAAAAATGGAAAATTCTTTGCATCAGCGTTCATTAAAAACCGACCATTAAGCCCTCATCAATATAACATCATGAAAAATATTTTTACCAAAAAAACATTTTCCAACAAGAAAAAACACACCACTGCCAAGCCGAAAAAAACGATGGCCAAAATGCGTGCCAAACCCAAAACAAAAAAAGTTGCGGTAAAAAGGGTAGTTAAAAAAACAATGATAGGGGTGGCTAAGCAAAATTTATCAACCAAACAGGTGGTAGAAATTTCATGGAAAATAAGCAAAAAAACCAGCCGTATCATCGCCAATAAAAAATTTGACCACAACATTGCCAATTTAAACAAATGGGATAAGCTTGACCGATCGGTCAATGCCGAAGATATTATACTGAATATTGATGATAAAAATAGCGATAAAAAAACTGAATTAAGCAATCTTGATGCGGTAAAAAAACTCATCCATCGTGGTAAAAAACGCGACTTCATTACCTTTGATGAATTAAACAAGGTTTTGCCCGAAGGAAAATATAGTTCAGAGCAATATGAAGATTTGATGAGCGAATTATCTGAAATGGGTATTAAAATTTTAGATGATGATGACAAGGATGACGACAAAGATAGTAAAACCAAAGAAGACTCAAGCGATGAAAAATCTGTGGTAGCCGAGGGCGATGATATACCCACCAAGCCACAAGAAGAAAAAGAAGCAACCACTCGTTCGCGCGAAGGTGATCCAGTGCGTATGTATTTGCAAGATATGGGAACGGTGGATTTATTATCACGCGAGGGTGAAATTGCCATTGCCAAAAGAATAGAGGCAGGCAAAATAACAATGATGACCGCTTTATGTGAAAGCCCCTTGACTATGGAAGCGATTATAAAATTTCATGACCGATTGCTAGAAGGCAGTGGCGTGTTGTTGCGTGAAATCGTTGATTTGGATTTGAGTATCAATCAAGGCAACAGCGGCATCCCCGCCACTTTGGCTGAAGCCGAAGAGGTTGATTCTTTTTCATCGCATGGCGATGATGATAATAGCTCTTCTTTGACCCATAAGGAGCAATTGTTAAAACCAAAAATTCTAAAAATTTTTGATAGCATTGCCAGCAATTACCTACGCTTACGCCAACAACAACAAAAGATATTAGACGATATGGAAAATGGTGTTGCCACCAACCCTGCCACCAAAAAAACCTATGATAAATATCATCTTGAATTGGTTAATTTATTAAAATCACTCTATTTTAATCCCCGCAAAATCGAACAATGGATTAACGAACTTTATGTTTTAAAAAAAGAATTATCATCTTATGAAGGGCCTATGTTACGCCTTGCCTTAGGTGCTGGGGTGCCACAAAAAGAATTTTTAGAAGCCATCCAAGGACAAGAATTAAACAAACGCTGGTTCACCGAGGTCAAAAAGAAATCCAAAGCTTGGAATGAATTTATTATCAAAAATAAAACCACCATTGAAAAATATCGCCAAAATATTATGCGCATTGTTATTCGCAATAATATGCCAGTGGCACAAATCAAAAAAATTTTTAATAATGTGCAACAGGGTGAGCGAGATTCGAATCGTGCCAAAAATGAAATGATTGAAGCCAACCTACGGCTTGTCATATCCATCGCAAAAAAATACACCAACCGTGGCTTGCAATTACTTGATTTGGTGCAAGAGGGTAATATCGGCTTGATGAAAGCGGTGGATAAATTTGAATATCGCCGTGGCTATAAATTTTCAACATATGCCACATGGTGGATCCGCCAAGCCATCACCCGCTCAATAGCCGACCAAGCCCGCACCATTCGTATCCCCGTGCATATGATAGAAACCATCAATAAAATTTTGCGTTGCTCACGGCAATTAAAACATGAATATAGCCGTGAACCAACCCCTATAGAAATTGCTAACAAACTTTCTATGCCACTTGATAGGGTGCAAAAAGTTTTGAATATCGCAAAAGAACCTATCAGTTTAGAAACCCCAGTGGGCGATGAAGATGATTCCAGACTTGGTGATTTTATTGATGACAAGGCGGCTATCCAACCGCTGGAGGCATCTATCCACGCCAATTTAAAAGATACCACCACCAAAGTCTTGGCAGGTTTAACCGCACGCGAAGAGCGGGTATTGAGGATGCGTTTTGGCATCGGTATGAATCGCGACCACACACTGGAAGAGGTCGGGCATCAATTTAATGTCACCCGTGAAAGAATAAGGCAGATAGAGGCTAAGGCTTTAAGAAAATTAAAACACCCCAAACGGTCAAAAAAACTTCGCACCTTTATTGACCAATAGTTTTTTTATTGGCATGAATTTTTTTTTCATCGCAATATGTTTTAAAAAAATATCATGCCCCACCAAACCCCAAACCCCAGCCGACCGCAAGATTATTTTCGCTTGCTAAAACCTCGTGTCATGTCGCTGGTGGTTTTTTCAAGTCTGGTCGGGCTGATGATGGCAAAATCTATGGCAGATAATCACCAACATCATTGGGTGATAGACCTGTTGGCTATTATGTTTATTGCCATGGGGGCAGGTGCAGCGGGGGCGTTAAATATGTGGGTTGATAAGGATATAGATGGCAAAATGTTCCGCACCATGAATCGCCCCTTGCCACAAAAAATTATCAGTAGCGATAATGCACTCACCTTTGGTTTATTGTTTGCTATATTTTCGGTTTTATTATTAGGTTTTACCACCAATTATCTGGCGGCTGGTTTATTGGCTTTAACCATATTTTATTATGTTGTCATCTATAGTGTGATATTAAAAAAACGCCATATTTACAATGTGGTGATAGGCGGGGTGGCAGGGGCGTTGCCACCCGTTATCGGTTTTGTTACCATATTACCACAATTCTATTGGCAGGCTTGGTTATTATTTTTTATCATTTTTTTTTGGACCCCACCCCATTCATGGGCATTAGCCATTTTTCGCAATAAAGATTACAAACGCGCCAATATAAAAATGTTACCTGCGGTTTTAGGATTCAAAAACACCGCCTATCAAATGGTGGGGTATAGTTTTTGCCTGCTATTAACATCGCTATTATTTTTTGTCAGCGATCTTACCAGCGATCTAGTAAATTATCTATTGTTATCACTCACCATGTGGTTTTTTTTATTATCTTTGCAATTTTTATTTTTACACCAAGACAAACAAAAATTTACCCTAGTAGCAAAAAAATTCTTTTATTATTCAATTTTTTATCTTTTTTTCTTTTTATTGGCAATTATGATTGATATTTGGTAAAAGAATAATGACATGAAAAAATCTACCTTGCCAAAAAAATCTTATCGCCAAAATCACCATGTGGTCAAACCCCGCCCCAATGGCAATTTGCGACAAAAAAATTTGGTGGTGGCACTTTTGGTATTGGCATTGGCAGGGTTGTTTTTTTTCATCACCTTGATAAGATTAAAAACAGGTGCAGACTTGCTTGGGTTAATCTAAAATAAAAAAATTCATCGATGCCGTCATCGCCCACCAGAATGTTATCGGCAAACAAACATCATTCGCCATTTTTTCAGGGCGCCTTCTTATGGTTGAGTATTGCACTCTTCACATCCTATTTATCGGCAACCTATGGGTTTGGTGTTTGGTTGTTCCCAGCCATTGCCCCTGAAATAATGAAAACGATAGATTTTTCCTATCAACAAATGGGTATTGCCACCGCTTCTGCACAGATGGCTTTTTTCATCTTCGCCATTGCCAGTGGTTATATCACCAATTGGATCGGTGAGTTACGCCTATCACGCATTGGGGTATTAATAGCTTTTTTATCGCTGGGTGGCTTGATAATAGCAAAAGATTTTTGGCTGATAAGTATTTTTTTGGTGCTATTGGGGGGGTCGGCGGCGGTGGTGTGGATACCGATGGTCATGGTAGCAAAACAATTTTTTCCCAAAAAACATCGCGGCAAAGCCTTGGTGATTATTTCATCAGGTCCAAGTTATGGTATTTTTATCAATAGTATTTTAATCCATTATTTGTTGGATAATTTTGGTTGGCGGTCATTATGGTTGGCAACATGTCTTATCGCATTTTTTATCTATCTATTATCGCTGGTTATGTTTCGCCAAGTAATAAAATCATCAGCCATAAAAAATAAAAAAACCATAGCAACACAAAAATCACCTTCCATCATCGCCGCGCTTAAATCACAACCACGCAATATGACCCTGATTATTATTTTTATGTTATTCTTAAATGGCTTAACCTGTCTGCCCTATCTAACCTATCTATCCTCATGGTTGGTGGATGAAAAAAATTTTGATATCAAACAAACTGCCGACCTATGGCGTATCTTAAGTATGGTCGGTATGGCAAGTGGTATTTTGATGGCATTGCTGACGGATAAAATATCCATCAAACGCACCCTTATCTTAACCTATATTATATTATCGCTGTCGCTGATATGCCTCATCGCAACCAGCGGGGGCATGATGTTATTACCCTATCTATCGGTCATCTTATTTAGCTTATCTTTTTATCCTATCTATGGGTTGGTGCCAGCCTATATCACCCGCATCTACCATAAAAACCATGCTACGGTATTTTTTTCTTTTGGCAATATAGCACTTGGTATGGGTGCTTTTCTTGGCAATGGAGCAGGTGGTATATTAAAAGATATGTCTGGAACTTTTTTACCCATCTATATGATTATATTATTAGGTGCGTTGCTTTCTATCTTGCTTGGTGTTATGATGAAAAATGAACAACGCATATAATGAAACCTAATAACCGAAATATCGCTATTGGTTTGGTGGTCATGGTGGTGGGGCTATTGTTGGGTAGTTTTGCCTCCGCCCCTTTGTATCGTCTGTTTTGCCAAATCACTGGCTTTGGCGGCACACCACAAAATGCTTCGGCAAATCCATCAGGTTATAACAACAGCGAATTAATCACGGTTGATAATATCAAGGGGTTTCAGCCTTTAGCTATTTTTTTTGATAAAACCATTGCCACCAATACCCCCATTCGTGTCACTATTTTAACCCCAAAAGCGGTGGTAAAAATTAATCAACCACAGCGAATTATCTATCAGGTGGAAAACCTAACCGACCAACCGCTCATCATCACCAGCACCTACAATGCCACACCCCACAAATATGCCAGCAATATCGTCAAGACCGAATGTTTTTGTTTTTATAAACAACCCCTACAGCCACGGGCAAAAAAAGATATGAGCTTGGTTTTTTTTATCAGCCCAAGGGTGCTAACTGCCGAAGGGGCAAATAAATTGCGTGAATTGACCGTTGGTTATCATTTCTTTTTGGCACAGCAATAAAAAAAATGGCTGGTTATAAATCTTACTTGATTCTTTTTTGATAAATTGTTAAATCCATTTTTATCATGTCAAACAAAAAACCCAATCATGATTACCATTTGGTTGACCCCAGCCCATGGCCATTGTTGGGGGCATTTGCTGGTTTTGTGCTTGCCTTTGGTTTTATCTGTATGCTCCACCCGAATGTTTTCAATATCAAGCCCGCCACCGATGACCAATTATTAAAAATAACCTATAATGTGTTGATGCTGGCACCGGGGCTTTTATTATTGCTAGCAACTTTTTATTATTGGTGGCGTGATGTCATTAGGGAAGGCAAACATGGTCATCACACTGAGGTGGTTGAACAGGGTTTAAGAATAGGTATGGCATTATTTATTCTATCTGAGGTGATGTTTTTTGTGGCATTTTTTTGGGCATTTTTTTATAGCAGTCTGTTTGTTGATGATATAAAATTAATCACCCGTTATAGTTTCACTGGTGGCACATGGCCACCCAAAGGCATCGTGCCTATCAAAACTTTTGAACTGCCCTTTGTCAATACCATGATATTATTGCTATCGGGCACAACCTTAACTTGGGCGCATTATGCCTTGAAAGAAAATAATCGCAAAGATTTGGTGCGGGGTTTGCGTTATACTATCCTATTGGGGTTGTTATTTTCTGCTATCCAATTATTTGAATATCTCCATGCCGATTTTGCTCTCAAAACTGGCACCTATGGTGCAACCTTTTTTATGGCAACTGGGTTTCATGGGCTACATGTTATTATTGGCACGATATTCCTTGCTATCTGTTATTTGCGTGCCAAGCAGGGTGATTTTTCCCCCACCCATCATTTTGGTTTAGAAGCCGCCGCATGGTATTGGCATTTTGTTGATGTGGTTTGGTTATTTTTATTTGTTTCTATCTATTGGTGGGGGGGCAGTGGTTAATCATTCCCTATCAATCGCCTACATGTCGCAAAAAAAATCACGGCTTCGCCCGAAAATTCTATTACCACTTATTATCATAAGTTTTTTACTTGGTGTATGGCAATGTTTTCGCCTTTATGCCAAGCAAGATATCATTACCGTGCAATTAAAAAACCAATCCAATCCTGCACTTATATGGCAACAACCCAATGATAAAAATTTTTCTTTCATAAAAAAGCAAAACCGAGGCAAAAAATATATCATCAGCGGGGAATTATTTCCTGCCCAAACCATCTATCTACTCAGTCTTGCCCCTGATGGTAGCGAAAGTCGCGGCTATTTGCCCATCATGCCATTTTTAACCAGCGATGGTGATTGGTTGCTGGTGGCAGTTGGTTTTTATCGGGAACGATTGAAAAAAAATATCACCAGCCAAATGATAGATAAAACCATCGGTGATGATTTGGCACAATTACAAAAAAAAAACCTTACCCTTACCCTTTACAGCGACCCGATAAGGCAAAAAGGTTTTTTTATGCCTGACAATATTGCCAATAGCAAAATTTGGTTTTACCTAGATAAAACTCATCTAGCAAAAAAATGGCAAAGGGCAGAATTCTTATCACCCGAACCCAGCAATGATTTTATTTTTAAACTGGCACAATTACAACCTGAAAATACCATCAACCTATCAAGCCCGATAGAATTTTTTAGCGAAGGCCTGCCCCTGCCTTACAATCGCCATGTGGAATATATTGCCACATGGTGGTTGCTTGCGCTGTTTGGTTTTCTACTCTATTGGTTTGGCACAGGCACGGCTAATAAAACAACCAAAAAAAATTATCATAAAAAAAAATTAACATCACAAAAACAACCTTAACCAATGAACGATATTTATGATGAAACACCAAAATACCTGCCCGATAAAATTTCATCGGTGGTGATATTGCTACATGGCTATGGCGCCGACGGCAATGATCTACTAAAGCCGATAAAAGAATCTTGGCATAGTCTATTCCCAGAAACCGCCCTGTTTGCCCCGAACGGGCTTATCAAAAGACCCGCTATGGGTTATGAATGGTTTCGCCTTACCAATATCAACGAAGAGGAAATCACCACTGGCGTTATTGAAACCGAAAAAACCATCTGGGCATTGATAGCAGCGATTGTAAAAAATCTATCCCTGCCACATAAAAAAATTTTTTTTCTCGGCTTTAGCCAAGGCACCATCGTTGCCCTTCATGCGGGATTAAAATACCCATCGCTTTTGGGTGGGGTGATAGGTTTTTCAGGCGCTCTACCTGACCGTGCCAATATCAAAACCAGCATCAAGCAAAAACCACCGATTGTTTTGTTGCACGGCGAACTTGACCCTGTGGTGCCTTTTATGGCAAGCGAAATGGCGTCCAATGCCTTAAAGGATGCAAGGGTTGATGTTGCCCTTCATCTTGAGCCCGATCTTGCCCATGCGATAGGACCGATAGGTTTTAAAATTGCCACCAATTTTTTACAAAAACATCTTGGTTAAAATCATTTTGATTTTTTGGGCAATGATTTTTGCCAAGCAAAACAACCAAATTATGATATAAGGGATAAAAAACCTAAAGGATAAAATAATATAACATGACCCTTAAAAAACTTGATTTTATTTTGGCATCACGCTCGCCAAGGCGATTGCAATTATTAGCACAATTATCCATCGCCCCCAATAGGGTGATACCAGCCGATATTGATGAATCCGTCTTGCCAGATGAATTACCCAAAGATTTTTCCCTTCGCTTAGCAAAAAGCAAAGCCACAGCTGTGGCAAGGCAGTACCCCAACCATATTATTCTTTCTGCCGACACCGTGGTGGCAATGGGAAGACGGATAATGGCAAAGCCAAAAAATGAAACCGAAGCCAAACATATAATAAAAAAATTATCGGGCAGACGATGCCGCATCTATACCGCTATGGTGCTAATAAATAAAAAACAAAAACCATTATGCCGCATCAGCAAAACACGCTTAAAGTTAAAGCCATTACATGATGGGGATATAACAAACTATATCAAAACAGGTGAATGGCAAGATCGGGCGGGCGGGCTGGCACTTGATGGCTTGGCTTCTGCATGGTGTATATGGCTAAATGGTAGCCCCACTGCCGCCATTGGGCTTGACCTTGCCATCACCCGTCAATTATTAAAAACTGCCGAGTTGTTATCGTGAAAAATTTATTTTCTACCAACCATAGAGGGCAATTACTTGCCGATAATTTACGCCCAAAAAATTTAAACGATGTGGTTGGGCAGGAACATCTTACCAGCGATAATGCACCTTTGAGGCTTATGGTGCATGAAAAAAAAATGCGGTCAATGATATTATGGGGACCACCAGGGGTAGGAAAAACCACCATCGCCCTACTATTGGCGAAAGATTCCCAAATGGAATTTCGTTCGCTGTCAGCGGTGTTTAGCGGGGTGGCAGATTTGAAAAAAATTTTTGAAGAAGCCGAAACAGCAAAAAATATGGGTCTAGCAACTTGTTTGTTTGTTGATGAGATTCATCGTTTTAACCGCGCACAACAGGATAGTTTTTTACCATTTGTTGAAAGCGGTTTAATTACCCTTATGGGTGCCACCACCGAAAACCCATCTTTTGCCCTTAACAATGCTTTGCTATCACGCTTAAGTGTTTTTGTTTTATACCCTTTGGCAGAAAAAGATTTTATCAAGATATTAAAGCGTGCCGAAGACCATTATGGCAAACAATTCTTGCTTGATGATAATAACAAAAAAACCTTGATTGATTTGGCGGCGGGCGATGGGCGTTATTTTTTGAATATGTTAGAGCAGGTGCATTTTGCCAATCTCAGCGCTCCACCAAGCCAAGAAGCATTGTTATCACTGGTGCAAAAAAAATCAGCCATCTATGATAAGGGCGAAGACGGGCATTATAACTATATTTCGGCATTGCATAAAGCAGTAAGGGGTAGCGACCCCGATGCCGCACTCTATTGGCTATACCGTATGTTGAATGCGGGGGAAAATAGGGATTTTTTGGCAAGACGGATATTGCGTATGGCTTATGAAGATGTGGGGCTTGCCGATAACCATGCCCAACAGGTCGCCCTAACCGCTTGGCAAACTATGGAACGATTGGGTAGCCCCGAGGGTGAAATTGCTCTGGCAACAGCGGTGGTTTATATCGCCCTTGCACCCAAATCGAATCGCATTTACAAAGCCATTCAACAGGCAGAGGTGTTTGCCAAACAACATAACAACCAATCTCCGCCAAAAATTATTTTGAATGCACCGACAAAATTGATGAAAGATTTGGATTATGGCAAAGATTATATCTATGACCACAATGACCCTGATGGTTTTTCTGGGCAAAATTATTTTCCCGATGGTATGGCACGGGTAGAATTTTTTGACCCAGTGGATAGGGGGTTTGAAAGGGAATTGATAAAACGCAAAAATTATTTTGCCCGCTTGCGTGCCAAAAAACAAAAATAATATGAATCATTATATCTTTGCCAATTATATTTTGCCATATGGTAAGTGGTGGGCAACGATATTGTTTGGTGGTTTGGCAGGGTTTGCCTTTGTGCCATGGCAGATATTTTGGCTGTTTCCCCTAATGATGTTTTTTTTTATAAAAAACATTTTTGATAAAAATTTTTTTTATAAAAAACCTATAAAAATAATTTTGGCACATGGGTTTTTATTTTATTTTTTACAAAATCTTGTTGGTTTATCATGGGTAGGGTCTGCCCCTTTGGTATTTGACCAAAGCCTGTGGTGGGTTGGGTGGTTGATGCGGGTGATGCTACCTGCGATAATCGCATTGCTTTATATGCCTGCCTTTTTTATCGCAAAAAAATTTGGCACAACCCATCTTAAACAATTATTATTGCTAGGGCTTGGGTTATCATTGATAGATATATTACGCCACGGGTTTTTATCAGGCTCGCCATGGAATATTGCCAGCCATAGTTTTCTTTATCTTAATTTTTTTATGCCATGGGTATCATTGGTCGGGCAATATGTTTTATCTTTTTGGTTATATGGGGTGATTTTTTTATGTGCCATAGGGTTTTATTTCAACAACCATCGCCCGTTGGTTTTTAGCACAGTGGTGTTATGGTGTTTGATACCGATGGGTTTGTTTTATTATCTACCTCATCAACCAATCACTTCAGCAGATACAAACCAACATATACGAGTGGTGCAACCAAATCTATCGGTTGGTGATAAAAAACAAAAACCATTTTTTGAAAATATCAAACGATTAAAAAACCTAAGCCATAACCAAGATACTATCCCCACCATCATCATTTGGCCCGAAAGTGCTGTGCCTATCAATTTTGTCAAAAATATTGCGACACGACAATTTATCACCGATTTTATGCAAACAAATGATAAATTGTTGCTTGGCGGATTGCGACAAGACGAAGATGGTGCTTATCGCAATAGTATTTTTTTGCTTGATAGCAATGGTAAAATTTTGGCTTATTATGATAAACATCATCTGGTGCCATTGGGCGAATATGTGCCTTTTGCCTCGCTTGCCAAACAATTAGGTATCTTGCCCTTGGCGGCACAAAATATCAATTTGGCAAGGGGGGATGCACCCGTGCCAATAAAAATAAGCGATAATTTTTTTTTCCAACCTTCGATATGTTATGAAATTATTTTTCCTAACCTTGCCAGACGCAACAATCTAACCACCGACATTGATGCCATCATCAATATCAGCAATGATGCATGGTTTGGCAAAACCATAGGACCAAAACAACATCTTTTTTTGGCACGCTTGCGGGCAGTAGAAAATGGCGTGCCGCTTTATCGTTCTGCCATAACTGGCATCAGTGCCGTCATTGACCATCGGGGGCATATAGTGCAAAACATAGATTTTGGCAAAGCCGATAATATCATATCACCGCTATTAGCCAAAACCACTTATCCACCTTTTTATGCCCGCTATCAAAATATCATTGATGGTAGCTTGGCTGGCGGGCTGGCTTTGACATTATATTGCCTTTGTTTTATATCATTACCATCGCGCAAAAAAACCAAAAGAAAAAAATGATAAGACAGCACCAACCCATTCCGCACGATATTCTTATCTTACCTGATAAATTATTAAGAGAAACATCAAAAGAAATTCCACGGGTATCTGATGAAACCCGTATGATATTTGATGATATGTTAGAAACCATGCAACTTGCCAATGGCATTGGTCTTGCCGCACCACAAATTGGTATTTTGCAAAGATTGGTGGTGATAGATTTTCATTATTCCACCCGCTACCCAAAGGAAGATCTGTTGCTTGCCGAAAAAACTTTGGCATTGGCAAAAACACAAAAAATTCATGATGAAAAACCACAACCCAAAAATGACCAAAAACCCCACAGCCTATTTCTTGCCAACCCAGAAATTATTTATCAATCAGACGAAACCAATATCTATGCCGAGGGTTGTCTTTCTATCCCCAATATTTTTGAAGATGTTGAACGCCCCAAACACATAAAATTACGCTATTGGGATTATCATGGCAAAGAACGCGAAATAACAGCCGATGGTTTGCTTGCCACTTGCTTGCAACATGAGGTGGACCACCTGAATGGCAAATTATTTATTGATTATCTTTCGCCATTAAAAAAAAATATGATTACAAAAAAATTTACCAAATCGGCAAAGGCAAAGCTATAAAAAAATTAATCATCCTCTGTGCCATTGTTATTTTCTTTTCGTAATTGTTCATAATAATCATCTTCATTATCTAACACATCAGGCGGGGGCACAAAAACCTCCGCCAGAGCATTTTCTTTGGCAATATATTGATTGGCAAGCCGTTGCAATGCTGCCATATTGTTAGAAAAAAAATGATCGGCGCGCTTTACAAAAGCATATTCAATCTTGATACCCGGCTGGTTTTGTAATTTTTCAACCAACTTTTCCTGTTCGTTATACGGCACAATTGAATCGGCAGAACCTTGCATAATCAACCCTGAGGTCGGGCAAGGAGCCAGAAAAGAAAAATCATAAAGATTAACTGGCGGTGCCACAGCGATAAAACGAAAAATTTCTGGGCGACGCATCAATAATTGCATGGCGATCCATGCACCAAAAGAAAAACCCGCTATCCAAAAACGGCGGCTATGGGTATGGTGTTGTTGCATCCAATCAAGCACCGTTGCCGCATCGGTCAATTCACCTTCGCCCTTAGCAAATGAACCTTCTGATTTTCCCACCCCACGAAAATTAAATCGCAAAACATGGCAACCTTGTTTGGCAAAACAATGAAACAGATTAAACATCACCTTATTATTCATCGTGCCACCCTGTTGGGGGTTGGGGTGAAACAAAACAGCACAAGGCGAATCCAATTTTACGCCCGGCATATAACGCCCTTCCAATCTTCCTTCTGGTCCATAGATAACAACTTCGGGCATGGTGATAGTCCTTCTTAAAAAAATAATTTTTTTATCTATAGAATAATCATATTTTTTTAGCAAGCCTTTAAAAAAAACCGCAATATCCATAACGGGCTTGATTTCATAGGGCAATACAGATAAAGGAAACCATGGGAAAAATATCATCAATAAAAAAACCAAAACAAAAAATGGCAAAAAAATCTCCATCGCTTGCCCAAAAACCACCACGCAAAAAATATCTATGGTGGTTGTTTCGTGAAGTGGATAGTATTATTGCTCGCGACCCCGCGGCACGCCATCGCTTAGAGGTGATATTGCTTTTTCACAATTATCATGCGGTAAAAATACACCGATTAAATCATTTTTTATGGCATTGCCATTTGAAACTTTTGGCAAAATTCATCACCCTGTTGGTGCGTATTTGGAGTGGTATAGAAATTCACCCCGCCGCCGCCATTGGTAAAAGATTATTCATTGACCATGGCATGGGGGTGGTGATTGGCGAAACCGCCACCATCGGCGATGATGTTACCTTATACCATGGCGTTACTTTGGGCGGGGTATCACCATCGGTGAATGCCGATAAACAACGCTTACAAAAACGCCACCCCAGTTTAGAAAATAATGTTATTGTGGGTTCGGGGGCACAGATATTGGGCCCCATCACGGTGGGGCAAGGGGCAAGGGTGGGCGCCAATGCGGTGGTGGTAAAGGATGTGCCGCCCTATAGCACCGTGGTGGGTATCCCCGCCAAAGTGGTGGAACAATGGAATAAAAACGATACCAAACACGATAGTTTTTCAGCCTACGGTGTATCGCAAAAATCTGCAACCAGCGACCCCTTATTAAATGACATTAAACAATTACAAAAACGCATCAGCCAATTGGAACAACAGGCAAAAAAGAAAAAATAGACTCTTGCGATATAGCCTATAGAGATGTTATATTAGATGAAGATTAGAATCTTACCACTTGCGATATAGCCGTAAAAATGTTATATCAAACAAAAGGGGGAAAAACTGTGAAAAAGGCAAAAAAACTATGACTGATAAAAACACAACTAATATAAAACCCAAAAAAAATATTGGGAAAAAAATGGCTACTGCCGAACCGTCTGGCTTGACCGAAAAACAAAAGGCAGATATTGAATTTGTGGTAAATGATATTTATCGTAGATACCCCATTACCATGCGAAAATTAGCCGATGGTTGATTCTGTCAAGTCTCTTTTTGTTGAAGAAATTAAGGCATTAACTATCATTGCACAAAAAAAGGCGGTTGAAAAAAAACATGAGCCTATTCCTGATTTTTCGACCCGTTATGATGGAAAATTGGAAAGTTGTTTAAACACACCCTTTACCAGTTTTGGTGAGGTTGATGTCTACCCTGATTTGCCAGCAAAAGCATCTATTTTGTTTTATTTGATGGTTAAAAACCACCCCTTTCAAAATGGTAATAAAAGAATAGCTGTTATAACTTTGGGTTATTTTTTATACAAAAACCAGCATATTTTATATATACCAGATGCAAATTTATACCAATTAGCAACATTCGTTGCCGCGTCCGAGTCTGAAAAAAAAGACTATATGATGAGTATATTAAAAGGTCTTATAGGTTATTTTATGAAACCAGCAACCCCCAAACAATCTAATTGACCAATATTGGTGGTTAAAAAATGGTTGAAAAAAAATACTGGTTCTGTTAAAAAAAATTCTATGCAGATATTACAAAAAACTATCAGACGGGTGAGGCGAATACAAACCATTGATAGAATCATTCATAAAATTAGTGATAAAAAAATTGATAACATTCTTTCTTCGCCCTTCATTAAAAAAATGGGGCAAAATATAAAACATTCTTTACCAAGTTATTTTTGGGGGGATAATTGGTTACCAACACATATTTCACAATGGAGTATCAATATGACGCTTCAATCAATTGAGGCTTTGCCCGAATCGTTGCTTAATATCATTAAAAAAAATGAAATATAATTTAGATCACCTAAATCAACCAGAAAATCAAATCGTGGAAGGTCCTATCCAAGATGATGATGCGTTATTTTTGTTTGCTATCATAAGATCTATGGAAATAAGACGCATATTAGAAATTGGTGGATTATCAGGTTATTCGGCAACAAATTTTTTAAAAGCTTTTCGTGAACCAAGTCAATCGGTGGTTTATACGGTGGATCGCAAGCCTGTTCCCAAAATTGCCGATAACCATCAAGTCATTGTAAAGGATGCAAGATATATCACCATGCAAGATATTGGCAATCAGCCGCTTGATATGATTTTTTTTGATTGCCATGATTATTATGTGCAAATGGCAATATATAATAATTTTGTCAAAAATGGCATCATCACCAATAAAACGCTTTTGGTATTGCACGACACCGATACCATTAAAGTAAAACCCGATGAATTGCCACATAGCAAAAAAAGAAAATATTGGAATAAGCGCGAAAGACTCCTACATGATTATTCATTGCCACCAGATAAAAAAAATGGCGAATATCTAGAATGCGCCCATCAACCAGTTGAGCGTGATATGGTAAATAAATTAACTTCTTTGGGTTATCACCCATTTTCGTTGCATGGTATCAAGCAAAATATAACTAGCAAAAAACCCTATACCTATGGCACCACGGTGATGCAAAAATTTAAAAAATTACCCTTGCCCAAACAATATCTACGAATAAGAAAAAGAACAATGTGGCTAAAAAAAAATGCCTATTTTTTATATAAACCCTTGCGGAAAATTTATAAAAAAATTCAAAAAAAATAATCATTCATTCTTGTAATTCTAATCGCCAATAGATGATGGTTTTTCCCGGTGCGGTTTGCCCTGATAACATCATCACTTGGCAAGGTTCTTTGATAAAATTATTCAAAAAAAATCCTTTGGTCAAAGAAAGGGTTGCCCCCCTTGCCAACAATCGCCCACCCGATTTATCGCTTGATTGCAAAAAAACCTCTTGCAATGATGTCATCTTACTTTCTAATTTTTTATCAGGATGTTCACTAAAAATAAGCGGTTCAATAATCACCCCGCCCATATTCTGTTTGTTGCCCTTTATATTATCCTTATCATGGTTTTTTAGCGATCTCTGCCAATGCTGTTCCAAATCACTAATATGCGAATCGCTTTTGCCAAAAGCCTTCACCGCGGGCGATAATGGCAATAGCAAAAAAAAATCCATACCACCAGGGGCGATAATTGTTTCCATCACCTTGATAGAAACCTTGCCCGATGTAGGTTTTGGCATAAATATTCTTCTTTCCACCATCAGCCGTTGATATTTTTTATCACCCGCTAAAGCACCTAATTTTTTTTCAAGATTTTTTCCGCCATCAAAAAATTTTTTCCCCACCAACATCTTACCATTTGGCAATAAAAATTTTTGGCAACTGGCAAAATGCCATCCGCCTTTCAATGCAGAATCTATTTCATAAAATTGTATATCATTACCAAAATAATAAAAATTTTTATTATCAAACCATTTTTTCCACAACAAAGGTTTAAGCATTTTTTCCACCACCTGCCCCATAGCCCCTGCTTTGGCTGGCTGGCTAGGCAACCACACCCCCGATTCAATAAAAGATTTTTTCTTAAACACCACATCAAAATTCATCATCAAATGGTTATTAATATTTTGGTGTTTTTGCCCCCCCACCGCATCAAGGTTATGATGATACCGCCATTTTTGCCAGGGCAATATCATCGGCAATGATTTTTTCATAACCATCTGCGTTGGTTTTTTTATCTTATCATGCCCCACCATTGATAAAATAAATTGCCTATCGCTTAACATTAATGGCACATGGGAAAGCCTAACATGTTTGGGCGGAATTTTTGGCATGGTAATTTTTATTGACCGCAATTGGTCGTCTATTCTTTCTAAAACTTCACGATAGATCGGGTAATGGTCGCGTAATTGATAATAAAGTTTTTTATCCATCGCCATCTGCAAACTATAACGCCAATTTTGTAAAGATTGGCTGATAATTTTTTCATATGTGGCATCAGCACTATTCAATAACCAATGGGTTAGGCTAGCCAAATTCAACAGCATCAAAAAAGGCGATGCCATAGGCATCCGCCGATCGGTAGCAAGGTCAAGCAATTCCAAAAGATGATAATGAATTTTTTTACTACGCAACCAAAACACCACAGGCAATTCGGCTGGGGATTTTTTTCTTACCATTTTGCGTTGTTGCTCGGCACGATAAAATATATCCAAATGGGTCAAGGCGAATGCTTGATGCAAAGCCGTTAGATGATATATTTCATAAGTTTTTTTAAAAAATGGCAAAGGAATTTTTTTTTGCATTATCGGCATCAAGTGATCAATGGCTTGTTGTCGCCATTTACCCACATCGGCACGCGCCGCATTGTCATCTATGGTGGTTATATCAATCGCTACTATGGAACGCAAAATTAACCCCGCCAATATAGTTATCACCAATCTATCCACCGCTGGCTGGTGGGATAATATCATATCAACCATTTTATCTTGGCATGGCAACAGATGGTATTTTTTTTGTGCCGACATATCGGTCATATCCAAAGGATATCGTTGTGGCAAAATTGCCAAATGCTGTGGCGACAAGTAAGGCAAATGCGATAGGCTGAGGTTTAAAAAATCATAAAAAGATGGTAGAGGAAAATCCACCATCTTATCATGGTGGGGGTTATCAACCCCACCCAACCCCAAATCACCAAAAAGATTATCGGGGGTTAATATCACCCTTTCCAATTTTTCAAATAATGATTCATTACCCAAAAAAACCGCAGGGGCTATAGCTAAAGAAATCGCCAGAGGTTTTTTTTCTATCACCATAATCTATTGCAATGTTGTTGTTTAAAAACTGGCGGTTAAAAAATAATTAACCTTAAAATTATTTTTTGACAAGGCAGTTTTTTTTAATAAAGGATTATACAAAAGCCCCGTCAAATCTTTTGGCAATAACCCTGCCAGACGACAATAACCACTCAATTCTTCGGGGCGAACAAATTGCCGATATTGATGCGTGCCTTTTGGCAAAAGATGCAAAATATATTCTGCCCCAACAATTGCCAACAAAAAAGAATTGAGATTACGATTGATGGTTGAAAATATCACCAAGCCATCAGGTTTAACCAATTGAGCAATGTTTGCCACAAATTTTTTTCCATCCATCACATGTTCAATCACCTCCATCGCCAACACCATATCAAATGCCGCCAGATTTTTTTTATCGGCTAATAATATCTCAGGTGTTGCCACATCAAAGGTCAAACCATCATAGAATTTTTGTTTTGCCTGATAGGTGCGTGCCACCTTGATAGTGGTTGGCTCGGCATCTATACCAAGCACCACCCCCCCCCATTGATATAAAGCCACCGATAACAACCCACCGCCACAGCCAATATCAAGAATTTTTTTGCCCGCTATACCATGACCACAATGTGCCTGCCATTGCTGTTGAATATAATCGCACCTGATAGGATTCAATTCATGCAAAGGGCGAAACGCCCCATCGGGGCGCCACCATTCCTCAGCCATAGTTTGAAATTTTGCCAATTCATCATCGCTGATATTATTGGTAAATGATGATGAATCGCCCTTAGCACCATATAATTTATTTTTTGTATTTTTTTTCGCCCGTGCCATATTGCCCCCATATTGAATGATATAAATCGCTACCGACCTTTTTTATAAAATTGTTGCAACAATTCGCTTGAATAATCAAGAGAGACTGGTTAAAAGCAAACAGCGATTTTTTTATAGCCTATTTTTTTATAACTGCAATTATCCCTCTTAAATTATTATCAAATGGCAAAAAACACAAAAAAACATAATACCAATATAAAAAAAACTATCTTGGTCAAAAAATTTGGCGGTACATCGCTTGGCAATAAACAACGCATCCATGCCACAGCCAATATTATCAAGCATTTTTATCACACCAGCAATGATGGTTTATGTATTGTGGTATCGGCTATGGCAAAAGAAACCGACCGACTAGTATCGCTGGTGGCGGATATTTTAGAACATGACAAATTTTTTCATCGCACCCGTGAATATGATGCGGTGGTGGCATCGGGCGAAAATGTCAGCGCAGGTTTATTGGCACTTGCCCTAAATCATATCGGCATCAAGGCAAAATCATGGCAAGGTTTTCAAATCCCGATTGAAACCGATGACCAGCATGGTATGGCACGCATCACATCAATCAATATAACGGCAATAAAAAAATCTATCCTTAATGGCGAGGTGGCAGTGATAACTGGGTTTCAAGGCATCAACCATCAAGGATCTATCACCACCTTAGGGCGGGGCGGGTCAGACACATCGGCAGTGGCAATGGCGGTGGCACTTGGGGCAAGGCGGTGCGATATCTATACCGATGTTGATGGCGTTTATCGCATTGACCCAAAATGGCTGATGGCGGCAAAAAAAATCCCTGCCATTGCATATGAAGAAATGTTAGAAATGGCATCTTTGGGGTCGGGGGTATTGCACGCCCGTTCGGTTGAATTGGCAATGAAATGCAAAATGCCTTTACAAGTTTTATCAAGTTTTGTAGAACCAAAAAACCCCAATGCCAAAAAAAATGGCACGATGGTGCTTGATGAAAAATCTATTACAAAAAATATGAAAAATAATATCGAAGAAAAACTTATCACCGCTGTGGCAGTTGATAACCAAGAAGCCAAAGTTACGATTTATAAAATCAAAAACCAACCGGGTATGGCGGCTATCATATTTGGTTTATTGGCAGATGCCAATATCAATGTTGATATGATTATTCAATCGGGCTCGCACCACGAAAGGGGCGATGAATTTTCTGACATCACCTTTACCTTGCCACGCCAAGAATTAGCCCATGGGGTCAAGGTGCTTGAACAAAATCAAACCGCTATCGGTTATGAAGATATTTTAGCCGATGCCGATGTAGCAAAAATTTCCATCATTGGTGTGGGTATGAGGTCATCGCCAGGGGTGGCAAAAACTATGTTTGCCACATTGGCAAGTGCTGATATCAATATCGAAGCCATTGCCACCAGCGAAATAAAAATCAGCGTGCTGGTGAAGGAATCCCATGCCCCCCGTGCGGCAAAATTACTGCATAAGGCTTTTCATTTGGGATAAAAACTACCTCAAAATAGCAATTATTTTTTTGTAATTTTTGTGAACATTGCTATAAGTATCTATATGAAAAATAAATTATTCTATGGCGATTGCTTGTCAGTTATGCAAGATAAAATGAAACCAGAATCGATTGATTTAATTTATCTTGACCCGCCTTTCAATTCTAACAAAACCTATAATGTAATTTATAAAGATAGCACAGGGCGACCATTGCCAGAAAATGTTGAAGCCTTTTGCGATATGTGGGAAATTGATGACGAGAAAGAACGCATTATTCAAAAAATGCCTATTCTAATGATGAAAAGTGGCATAGATAAATCAGCGGCAGAATTATGGCAATTGTGGATGCAGGCTTTAAGGAATACCCAACCAAAACTATTAGCATATCTTGCCTATATGACCGAACGGCTTTTACAAATGAAATTAATCTTAAAACCAACAGGAAGTTTTTTTTATCATTGCGACCCAACCGCTAGCCATTATATCAAAATTATACTTGACGCAATTTTTGGACATCAAAATTTTACCAATGAAATTGTTTGGTGTTATAAATCAGGCGGTGCAAGTTCATATTATTTTGCAAAAAAACATGATATTATTTTCTATTATAGAATGTCAAAGGAAAATTTTACTTATAACAATGAAAAAGAAAAAAGTTATATGGGCAAAAATTATAAAACGGGTAATAAAAAAGTTAAATTATATAATGACAATAAAGGAATCTATACTTTAGTTAATCCCAAAGATTGGTGGCAAATATCAATGATGGCGACCTCATCAAAAAAGCGAATGGGCTATGATACTGAAAAACCGCCTGCACTGCTTGAAAAAATTATAAAAGCAAGTAGCAATGAAGAAGATATTATATTTGATCCATTTTGTGGTTGTGCCACTACACTTATTTCGGCACATAAATTAAATAGACAATGGGTAGGAATTGATATTGCTTATCACGCCATAGATAAAATTTCACGAAATAGATTGTCACGAGATAACGCCCTAGCTGAAGGGATAGATTATGAAATTGATGGCATACCAAACACGATGGAATCGGCAATGGCTCTGTGGGAAAAAGATAAATATCAATTTCAAAAATTTTTTGTTGAATATATTGGCGGTTTTGTAAGTAGCAAAAAAAGCAATGATGGTGGAGTTGATGGAGTGCTTTATTGGGCTGATGAAGGCAATACAAAAAATTTGCATAAAATGATAATTGAAGTTAAAGGCGGTGAAAATATAGCAAAAAGCGTCATAAGAGATTTGAGAGGAACAATGGAAAAAACAGGGGCACAGATGGCAGGGTTGATAGTAAGAGATATAGGCGATATTCAAAAAAGAAATTTTATACAAGAAATGGCACAGGCAGGCGATTATCAAGGCAAGAGGGAACGACCCTATACAAGAATGCAACTACTTACCATAGACGAAATTATAGCAGGCAAAAGATTTGATACCCCCGACCCCGAAAACATAACCATCAAAGGTGCAAAACAAGGTGTCTTACCTGTGGGCGATACCCGATAAAAAAAACCTTGCCAAAAAAACTATTTTGGCTTATAATGTTAAAAGACAATAAAAAAAGAGGTTATTATTTATGTTCAAAAAACAAGAACCGATGCAATATTTTCGTCAAGAGGAAAACTATATTGGCGATGAAAAACCTATCATTATGGTGGATAAAACCGATGGCGAATCAGATGCGGTGATAGATATTTCTGACCCATCGCAAACCGACACAAATGATGGAATGAAAGAAATTATTAGCCAACCCTTGAATAACAATACTGCCCAACCTGCATCAGGCGGGGATTTGATAGGCGATGAGTGGTTGAATAGTTCTGAAATTGTAAGCGACAATGCCCGTGCCCTATCAGAAAGTGCTATCAATCAGGTGCGTCAAGCGATACGTGATCGCGGCATCGTGGCGGGCGGTATCAATATCGGGCGGGGCGACATCACCATTGAACAGATCGTGCGTGAATCGGTGCGCCCCTATTTAAAATCATGGGTTGACCATAATTTGGAATCCATTGTTAAAGAAGTGATGCGGCGTGAAATGGCGCGTTTTGGTTAAAAAAATTTTCTCTTTTGAATAATTAATGGAATGATTGATGCTATCCCCGCCCCGTCAAACAATTGGCAAAGGCGGTTGGAAAAACCTAGCATCATTGTTATCCATTACACCGACACCGAACATCTAAAAGATAGTTTAGCATTATTGCGATCGGTTGAAAAAAAAGTCAGTTGCCATATAGTGATCGATGTTGATGGCACCATCTACCGACTGGTTGATGATGACAAAACCGCATGGCATGCGGGGGTAAGTTATTGGCGGGGGCTGTATAACATCAACCACCATTCTTTGGGGGTGGAATTACAAAATGGCGGGGTGCGGTATAAAAAACCAAATGGCGATATGGTTGATTATCCCGAAAAAC
The DNA here is from genome assembly GCA_051010635.1 of Alphaproteobacteria bacterium. Taxonomy (GTDB): domain Bacteria; phylum Pseudomonadota; class Alphaproteobacteria; order JASGCL01; family JASGCL01; genus JASGCL01. The sequence goes on from JBPCVJ010000002.1 coordinate 64,550, forward strand.
AAATTTTATCTTTGATAACATTATTACAATATTGGCAAAAAAAATTTTCTATTGCCGCGCATAATATTATCGGTCATAGCGATATTGCCGCCAACCGCAAATGCGACCCCGGACCAAAATTCCCTTGGCACAAATTGGTAGAAAAAAACTTGGCTGAAGATATGACCGCACACCAATCTATTCTTGATTTACCCGATGACTTGGCAAAAAAAAAATTATGCGATTTGGGCTATGACCCCAAACTACCAATTGAAACATTACGGCGTGCTTTTATGTTGAGATTGGGCTTGCAAAATTAAAAAAAAACTTGCAAAATAAAAAAGCCGTGGCTCGGCGATTGCAAATATGATAAATATTTGAGGAAAGTCGGGGCTTCGTTTTGGAATCCATTCCGCCTAACTGGCGGCGGCATTGTTGGCGACGGCAATGTTAGTGAAAGTGTCACAGAAAATAACCGCCATCATGATGGTAAGGGTGAAAAGGTGGAGTAAGTGCCCACCGCCATTTTAGCAATAGAATGGGCAAAGACAAACCAAATGGGAAGCAAGACCAAATAGGACTATCTTATAACTTTAATTCCAAAAAGTTGATAGTCGGGTTGGTCGCAAGACAATGGTGGCAACGCCATTGCTAGATGAATAATCGCCCAATACAGAACCCCGCTTATGAGCCACGGTATTTATTGTAACTACCTTTTTTGTTTTATCTTATAAAAAAATGTTTTTTTTATTGCAAATGGTGTTAAAAATGCATTAGCTTAACTATAATAGATTTATAAAAAACATCATGGTTATAAAATTAGATAAAAAAATCTATGGCAAGTTTTTTACTTGCCAGAATCCGTTTCGTTCTTTTTTATTTCAGCAATGGTTTAAAATGATACCTGCCTATCAAAATCAAACTATCCTTGAACCATTTGCAGGTGAAAACAATATTGTCAATTTGTTACGCGATGTTGGTATAGGCAATGATTTTAATTCATTTGATATTAACATTCCATTAAATAATAAAGCTTCGGATGTTACCATTCAACAGCAAAATACACTAAAAAATTTTCCTAAAAATTATTCTATAGCTATTACCAATCCGCCATATCTTGCAAAAAATTCTGCAACCCGTGATAAATTGCCTTATCCAAAAATAAAATATGATGATATTTACAAATTCGCCCTTGATATAATGCTAAATCATCTTGATTTTGTTGCGGCTATTATTCCCGAATCTTTTATTACCTCTGGGTTGTTTCATCACAGACTTTACGGTGTGATTTCTCTTAATTATGAAATGTTTGATGATACCGATTGCCCTGTTTGTCTCGCATTATTTATGCCGTTGCGTAATAAACATATTAATCCAAAAGATTTTGTTATTTATTGGGGCGATAAAAAAATTGGTTATTATGAAAAATTATCAAAAAACATTATTTCAACACATAAAAGAAGCGATTGGCGTTTTAATGACCCTTCGGGACAAATTGGTCTTTATGCCATAGATACCACAGAGGGTGCGACAATTCGTTTTGTGCGTGGTGAAGAAATAAATAGCAAAGAAATAAAAGTAACCAATCGGGGTATAACAAGGATTGGTAAAAACGACAATGTTGACAGAGATGATATTATTAACAGAGCAAATGATGTTCTTACTATTTATCGCAAAGAAACTTATGATATTTTAATGACAGCTTTTCGTGGATTAAGAAAAGATGGCTACTACAGGCGACGATTATCTTTTTATCAAGCCAATCAAATTCTTACCCACGCATTAGCACAATATGTATAATCATTTTTAATTTAATTCATAAACCAACTACCCGCAAAATAAAAAAAAGGGGAAAGCGATGTTTGTTCGGTTGGCAAGGCAATCTATATCAACCCAATCTTTTTATTAGGGCACTGGTATCAAGTTTTTCACTGCCACTATTTTGTAATTCTTCATAGAATTTTTCAACCTGTTCGGTAATGGGTAATTGGATATTTAATTTTTTTGCCTCATCAAGACATATCAATAAATCCTTCACCATCCATTTGATTTGAAAACCAAAATCAAATTCCCGTGCCGCCATAGTTGTGCCGCGATGTTCAATTTGCCAACTCTGCGCCCCACCATTTGATACAACCTGCAAGGCTTTTTGCATATCTATACCCGCTTGTTCGCCAAAATAAATAGCCTCTGATAAAGCTTGCAACAACCCCGCTATGGCAATTTGATTCATCATCTTGGTTAATTGCCCCGAACCTGATTCGCCTATCCATTCAATGGTTTTACCATAACAGGTTAATAGTGGTTTGGCTTTGGCAAAAATAGCTTTATCGCCACCTACCATAATGCTTAAAATGCCTTTGGCCGCACCCGCTTCACCACCCGATATAGGTGCATCAAGGAAATGAATATTTTTTGCCAAAGCATCTTTATATAATGCCCGTGCCAAACTGGCTGATGCGGTTGTGTGGTCAATAAATATAGCACCTGCTTTCATCACCGAAAAGGCTTCATCGGCAACCGCCCTAACCGATGCATCATTGCCAAGACAAGCAAAAACCATATCGGCAGATTCCACCGCACCCTTTATATCATCAGAACTCCTTATGCTTAAGTTAGATGTTTCTAATCCCGCCAACCATTTTTTGGCAACCGATGTTGTGCGATTAAAAACCACCAGATCGCTGACCCCATGTTGCGAAGATGCCATTGCCAAATGGCGTGCCATATTACCACCCATGACTCCCAGACCAAGAAAACTTATTGTCTTCATATTGATTGCCTAGCAAAATAAAACTTGCTAGACAAGCCTGACATGACCCAGAAATTGCTTGATAAGATTTTTTCATTTGCCGCTGTGGAAGATGACCTCTATCAGCGTTGGGAAACATCGGGTGCTTTTCGTGCCGATAACCCGCTCAAGTCTTTGAAAAATGCACTGCCCTATACGATTATGATACCGCCACCGAATATCACTGGGTCTTTGCACATGGGGCATGCTTTAAATAATACATTGCAAGATATTATGGTGCGCTATCATCGCTTAAAAAATTATGCCACCCATTGGCAACCTGGCACCGACCATGCCTCCATCGCCACCCAACAGGTGGTGGAGGGGAAACTAGCAAAAGAGAATTTGGATCGCCACAAATTAGGGCGTGAAGAATTTTTAAAACGGGTTTGGGCATGGAAGGAAGAATCGGGCGGGATTATCAACCAACAATTAAGGCGGCTTGGGGCAAGTCCCGATTGGCAAAGCGAACGCTTTACAATGGATGAGGGTTTATCAAAATCGGTTAGCAAAGCCTTTGTTGAACTTTACAATGATGGTTTGATTTACAAGGCAAAACGCATGGTGAATTGGGACCCAAAAATGGAAACTGCAATTTCTGACTTGGAAGTTGTGCCAACCGAAGTTAAGGGCAAATTATATTATATCCATTATCCATTGCTAGAGGGCGAGGGCGGTATCACCATTGCCACCACCCGCCCCGAAACCATGCTGGGGGATACAGCGGTTGCGGTGCATCCCCATGATGAACGCTATCAAAAATTTATTGGCAAGGTTTTACGCCAACCCATCACCCAGCGTGAATTGATAGTCATAGCCGATGATTGGGTGGATAAGGATGCAGGTTCGGGGGCATTAAAGGTAACGCCATCATCTGACCCCAATGATTTTAAGCTCTACCAAAAACACAATTTGCCCTTGATAGAAATTTTTGACAAGACGGGGCATTTGTTAGATAGCGATGCTATCCCCAAACACTATCATAAGGTGGAGCGGTTTCAAGCCAGAAAACAAATCATTGAGGAGCTGGGCGATTATTTAATCAAAAGTGAAGATATCACCCACACCGTGCCATATGGCGATAGGGGCGGCGTGGCAGTGGAATATCTTTTGACCGAGCAATGGTTTGTAAAAACCGAAAAACTGGCGGAGCTAGCAATAACCGCAGTAAAATCAAGCAACATAAAATTTATCCCTGAAAATTGGCACAATGATTATTTTCGTTGGCTGGAAAATATTGAACCTTGGTGTATTTCACGCCAATTATGGTGGGGGCACCGCATCCCTGCCTATTATGATGATGATGGCAAGGTTTTTGTCGCAACCGATAAGGCTACTGCCGAAAATTTGGCAATGAAGCATTATGGCAAACCCACCAGCCTAACCCAAGATGATGATGTTTTGGATACATGGTTTTCATCGGCACTTTGGCCCTTTTCAACGCTTGGCTGGCCAGATAAGGGCGATATGTTAAAACGCCATTACCCCACCAATTTATTGATAACTGGGTTTGATATTCTTTTCTTTTGGGTAGCACGGATGGTGATGATGGGTATGTATTTTATGAAATCAGTGCCTTTTAAAATGGTTTATGTGCATGCCTTGGTGCGTGATGAAAAGGGGCAAAAAATGTCTAAATCAAAGGGCAATGTGATTGACCCTTTGGATTTGATAAACCAATGGGGTGCCGATGCGATGCGTTTTACCTTAACCGCCTTATCATCGCCAGGGCGTGATATAAAATTATCACAAGAGCGTGTGAAAGGTTATCGTAATTTTATTACCAAATTATGGAATGGCGCACGATTTTGTCAATTTGTTTTGGGCGATAAAATATCTGCCAGCCCTATCAACCACCAACCACCGCTTGCCAAACATCCCATCAATAATTGGATGATAGCCCAATTGGCAAACACCATTCAACAATGCGAAAAACATTTGCACAATTACCGATTTGATTATTATGCCAATCAATTACACCATCTATTGTGGCATGAATTTTGTGATTGGTATTTGGAAATTATCAAACCGATATTGCAAGATAAACATCACCCCGATTATCATGAAACAAGCGATAGTTTATTATTTGTGTTGCATCAAATGCTTATCATTATGCACCCGACTATACCATTTGTTACTGAGGAAATTTATCAAACATTTTTTGCCAAAAAAAATGGCGGGAAGGATTTTTTGTGTAATCAAACTTGGCCTATCTGGCAGGGGGAGGCAAAATATACATCGGCTGATGGCAACCATGATTATCGTAAAGTCGAACAAATGAAAGAGCTCACCAGTAAAGTGCGGTCGCTACGCACCCTGTTGGAGCTTGATGAAAAAATTTCACTACCATTGTTTGATAAAAAGAATGATGATAATTGGTATGCACCATTGATAGATTTGGCAATGTTGGTTTCGCATCAGGGAAAGCCGTCTGGCAAAACCATCGCCATCCCTGCGGGGGATAGCGAATTTATTATCGGGCTACCCAACGATTTACCGATGGAAAACATCAGCCACCTATTGCAAAAAAAATTAACCCAATTGGCTAAGGATATTGCTATCACCAGACAAAAAACCGACCACGCAGAATTTATGAAACGCGCCAAACCAGAGGTTAAACAAGAATTGACTCTACGGCTGGCAAGATTATCCAATGAAAAAAAATTGATGCAGATGGTGGAAAAAAGCCTTTTGGGTATTGCGACAAAATAACCGATGATAAAATAACAACGGCTTAATTTTTGCAAGTATCAACTTTTGCGAATCTATATGGAAATAAAATATGAATAAAAACATTATCGCTAAAGATTTATCACCAGAGGCAGAAGAATGGCTTATGTATTTTTTGGAAACCTATGCCGCCGAGCGAGGTTTGGCAAATTTAAGTTTGCGTGCCTATAAAGATGATATTTGTCAATTTTTTTCTTACCTTAAAAATAAAAACATTGCCATATCTAATATATCCATTAAGGTGGCAAAAAATTATTTGGCATGGCTGGTTGAAGATAAAAAAATTGGTCAAACCAGCCAAGCAAGAAAATTATCTGCCTTAAGGCAATTTTATAATTTTTTATGGCGGGAAAAATATATTGCTAATAATCCTTTTGCCGAAATTGAAAATCCAAAAATGCCACGCTCCCTACCAAAAACCTTGTCGGTTGATGATGTGGCAAAATTATTAAAAGCGGTGGCGCATTTAGAAAAAAAGGAACAATTACGATTGCAGGCTATGGTTGAATTGCTTTATGCCGCAGGTTTAAGGGTTTCAGAAATGTTGGCATTGCCGATGGCGGCAATAGACCTTGAAAAAAAAATTATTCGTGTTATGGGCAAGGGCAAAAAGGAACGATTTGCCATCATCAATCATAGTGCAAAACAGGCAATAAAAAATTATTTAGCCGTGCGGAATTTATTTTTAAAAGGCGATAAGCGGTCAGAATTTTTATTTCCATCATCGGGTGGGCGTGGCGCGGTAAGCCGATCGGGGCATTTGACAAGGCAAAGATTTTCACAATTATTAAAACAATTAGCTGATGACGCCCATCTTTGTGAAAAAAATATCAGCCCCCATATGTTGCGTCATGCCTTTGCTTGCCATCTGTTGGCGGGTGGCACTGATGTTAGGTCATTACAGATATTGCTAGGGCATAGCCATATTGCCACCACGGAAATCTATACCCAGCTTGATTTGGCACAAAAGAAAAAATTGGTGTTAGAAAAACACCCTTTGCAAAAATTTTAACTGCCCTTTTTAAAATCAAGCGACGCCGAATTGATACAATAACGCAAACCAGTTGGTTTAGGACCATCAGGAAAAACATGGCCAAGATGTGCATCGCAAGCATTACAAATAACTTCGGTGCGTTTCATAAAAAAACTATTATCTGCCTCTTCCCCCACGACCTCGCCTTTTTGACCCTTAACGGGCTTGGTAAAACTTGGCCAACCCGTGCCCGAATCAAATTTATCATTTGATGCAAAAAGTTCGGCACCACAACAACGGCAATGATACATACCGCTTTCATGGTTATCATTATATTGACCGCTAAAGGCACGCTCAGTGCCTTTTTCACGCGTGATGTGATAAACATCAGGGGGTAAAATTTCTCGCCAATTTTTTTTATTTTTTTCCATACCCCATATTGTAAAGCTTAGATTTCAAAAAAGCAATCAATTTTGGCTCTGCCACAATGGTTTGTGGCATCATCAAAACCTGTTTTGCTATATCAGGTGGCAAGCGGACAAAATCTTTTTTGGTGGTAATCAGTTTGGCGCGATGATGCTGGGCGAGATGAGTCAATTTATGCAATTGCTGTTTGCTAAAATAATGATGGTCAGAAAATTTTTTATAACCGACCAGATGACCATGATGTTTTTTTATAGCCGTAAAAAAACTATCAGGGCGAGCAATCGCCGCAAAACCATATAATTTTTGCCCAGTGACAAATGGTGGATGATAATTTTTTTTTAAAATAAAGACTGGTTGTTTTATGTTTGGCAAAGATGGTGTTTCATAAAACCCATCACGCAATAATAACAAACCAGCGGGCGGGCGATGTTGATTGTTAAGTGCCACTGATAAAAATTGTCTTAAAGGTCCAAGCGGCAACAACCAGCCATTTCCCAAATAAAAATCTGCCTGTAGGGTTAAAAGAGTCAATGTTGGGCGAAAACTATAATCTTCAAAACCATCATCGGCAATGATAATATTATATTTTTTTTTGGCTCGCAATTTTTCTATCAATGTTAAACCAGCTCGGCGGTTTTTACATAATACCACATCGCTATATTGACTATGCAATATAGCTTCATCCATCAAAAAATGATTTTTTTTATTTTTTTCTAACAATATTGCATCACCCTTACCACGCCATGAGGTTTTATAATTCTTAACCAACACCACGGCACGCGGAAAATAACGGCACAACATTGCCACCACAGATGTTTTCCCCCCACCACCTACCACAATATTGCCAACCAATAATATCGGTAATTTGGTAGGCGATGAGCGGTATAAGATCAATTGCAATTGTTTTCGCAAAAAACTTATCATCTGCCACAGCAATGCTACGGGCAATAATAAAAACAACAAAGGCAGGCTTGCCCAAAAAATAATTTTTTCCAAAGGCAAAAGCAAATGTCGGGGATACCACCACAAAAACATTTTATTTTTTTTTATTTTTTGTTTTTGGCAATGGTTTTGATAATATGGTGGCTGGCAAAGATTTTGCCATAATATGGGTGATGTTATGTATCATCTTATCTGGTGCATGGCGTGATGAGGTTTGCCAATTTTTTGCATTTTGGCTTATGGTATTTTTTTTACTGGTTGATAATGCCTTAAACCAAATAATTTTTTTATAGATAATATTGATATCTTCTGTCAAATAGGTCAAATGGCGATGGTCGGTATCTTGATAAATATCAATAGCATTATCAATATATTTGCCATGCAAAATAAGCCCGCCTTGGTCAAGCGCTTCTTTTGGGTTATGCCCACCTCGATTGACCCAACTGCCACCCAAAAGCACCAATGGGCAAAGATGATAAAGACTAGGCAAATGACCAAAAGTTGTCACCTGTATAAATTGATGGTGGTTGAGGTTTTGCTTTGCCGCCGCCATGGCGAATGATGTTCGCCATAAACCAAGCCGTGGATGGCGTGGCACAATAATAGCAAAAAAATGTTTTTTTAATTCGGGAAATTTTTTGTAAAGTTCAAGAAATATTTTTTCTTCGCCTTTATGCAAACAGGCAAACAACAAAGGTTGTTTATCGACTGGGATACAATTTTTATAAAATTGAACCAATGATGTTTGCGGAGCATCGGTTTTTTTGTATAATTTTAAATTGCCATCATAATGCACAGATTTTTTTGATAATTGGGATAAATAATATTGTGATGTGCTTGATTGTGCCCATAATAGACGAAAATGAGAAAAAATAATCCATCTCCAGATAAATAAACATTTAAAAAATACCGCAGTTTTTTTACTAACACGACCATTTAATAAATAGGATGGAATTTTTTTTACCCGCAACCACAATGAACGACGGGGCAAAAAATCTGATTCTGCCAAAATAAATGCGGCAGGGCGTAAAACTCGCCAATTATTTTTTATCAACCACAAGTTATCAAAAGGTGCAAGAGATAAATGAAAATTCTTATGGGGAAATGTGGTCAGCAAAAATGACATCAATGATTTTTTTAAAGCCAATTTGGCGGTTGGCGATTGACAGGTAATGACAAAAAAAATATCCTTTTGCAAAATGGTTTTTTGCCATGATGTTATCAATGGCAAAATAGATAAGGTTTCACCCAAAGATGGGGCATGAAGCCAAACAATATCTTTTGTCATAATTTTGCGATGCAATAAACGATGCCCGCAAAAACCAAATCGCTGTTTTAAATCGGCAAAGGATTCTCGTCTGGTGAGAAAAAACATAACCGCCACACCTAGCCAAAAAATTAACAATAGACCATCCACCAATAAAACAACGCTATAATACAACAATAGCAAAGGATAAAATTTTTTCATCATTAATGTTTTATATTATTCGCCAACCAATTGTTCCCGTGCCAATTCGGCATAAAGCCCACTTTTTTTCAATAATTGATTATGGGTGCCCTGTTCACGAATCTGCCCCTTATCAAGCACCAAAATCATATCGGCTTTTTTCACCGTTGCTAAACGATGGGCAATAATAATAGCGGTGCGATTTTTTAATAATTCTTCCCATGTTTTTTGTAAAGATTTTTCCGTTTTGGCATCAAGTGCCGAGGTTACTTCATCAAGCAAAATAATCGGGGCATTTTTTAAAAAAGCCCGTGCCAATGATATACGCTGTTTTTGCCCGCCTGATAAAGCATTACCCATTTCGCCTGCTCGGGTGTGAAAGCCTTTCGGCAAATGATTAATAAAATGAAGCGCCTCGGCACGACTGGCGGCTTTTTTTATGTCTGCCATATCGGCACGCATATCGCCCACCAAAATATTGTCATAGATACTAACATCAAACAACCCCTGTTCTTGGCTCACCAAAGCTATCTGTTGCCTTAATGAATAAAGCGAAGTTGTTTTAATATCTTGCCCATCAATAAAAATTTTACCGCTATTGGTTTCATAAAGCCGTGGTATCAAACTCATCAAGGTCGATTTGCCCGCCCCCGATGCACCAACCAATGCCACCATTTTACCACCCGATATAGTCAAGGAAAAATCCTTAAAAACAGAACGACCATCAGGATAAATAAAACTCACCTTATCAAAAATTATTGTGCCTTTTTTTACTATCAAATCTTTACCCGCTGTAATGGTTTTTCTTTTTTTCTCTTCTTGTAGCAAGGCAAAAATGCGTGCCAGCGGTGGTAGTGCATCATTGATATTAGCTGTTACCCCAGCCAAAGCGCGTATGGGTGCAAACATCAGCATCAAGGTTACCAGATAGCTAATAAATTGCCCTTGTGTCATGATACCATTGGCAATACTATAACCCGCCATAGCCAAAGTAATAAAATAAATAATACCCAAAATTATATTGACCGATGGATTAGACCAAGCCTTCATAAGATTGGATTTTTTTTGCGTGCGGCTGTTATCAGCAAAAGATTGATTAACCCGTGCCTTTTGCCATTCTTCAAGCCCATAGGCACGGGTATGTTTTGCCCCCTTCAAACTATCATCTAACACCGCCAGCATATCGCCCGCTTGTGATTGCTGGCGATGCGATAATATTTTTATGCGTCTGCCCAATATTCTAATAGGCAAAACAAACAATGGAAAAGCTATCAATATCATTAAGGTCATGACCCAATTATAGCTAAACAATAACCCCATCAAAAAAATAAAGGTCAATAGATCTTTTCCCAAATTCACAACCAAATTGCTAAGATTGCCAATCACCACATTGACATCATGGGTAAAACGGGAAATTTCTTTGGCAGTGCCTTCGCTTGATAAAATTTCAAGCGGTCGGGTTTGCAAGGCGGCAAAAATTTTACGGCGTAAAGTTTCAATGATATTAACAGCGATGCGTTGCAACAAAACCGTCTGCCCAAGCAGGGTAAAACCACGCAACACCGAGGCAAAACAAAATCCACCACCCACCCATAATAAATAAGATAGGTCATTGTTTTGTGCCGCCTTGATGCCATCGTCAATCGCAGGTTCAACCAATTTGGCTATTGCCGCCGTTGATAAACCACTCATCACCATCAACAAAACAATCAATGGATAATGCCAACGATAGTGAAAAAGATAATCACGCCAAAGTTTTTTTAAAAGAGCAAAATCTTGTTGAAGGTTGCTTTTCATATCATTTTTATCTTAATTATTTTTTTATAGGCGAGTTTATATTGCTTGGCAATATAATACATGATGTTAAGGGTATAAAATTTCGCTATGAAAGCCTTTATCATTTTTAATAAAAACCAAGCGGTCGTGCAAACGATGCGGGCGATCTTGCCAAAATTCTATTCTGGTAGCAACCAAACACCAACCACACCAATCATCGGGTCGGGGAATTTTGCCACTGGCAATATATTTAGCAAATTTTTTTTGATAGACTAAGAATGATTTTTTTAAATCATCGGGATGAGCCATTATGCTAGATTGTGCCGATGCCCAAGCACCAATTTGACTATCTATTGACCGTGAATGAAAATAAACATCGACTTCTTCATCCTTTATCTGGCTCACCATACCTTCTATTCTTATTTGGCGTCTTAAAGTTTTCCAATGAAATAATAAAGCCGCTTTTGGGTTATCCGCCAAGGCCTTGCCTTTATCGCTTTTTTGATGGCTGTAAAACACAAAACCTTTTTCTGAAAAATCTTTCAATAGCACCATACGACTGGTGATTCTTCCAGCGGCATCAACCGTGCTTAAACCCATAGCATTGGGGTCATTTGATTCGGTTTTTTGTGCATCGGCATACCATTCAGCAAATATCGCAAAGGGATTTTTATGGCGGGCATCAGCAAGAGAATCCATAACCCATCATAGCGAATCATGGCTTGAAAAACAATTTTTTTACCGCTATAAATAATTATCGTCATAACAAACTATCTTTATAAAAAAATAAGGGGACAAATTCTATGAGCGAAAAAAAAACCGCTGGCCTGATGACAGGCAAAAAAGGATTAATCCTTGGTGTTGCCAATGATAAATCTATCGCTTGGGGTATTGCCAATGTTTTACATCAATCTGGCGCCGAACTTGGTTTTACCTATCAGGGTGAAGTTTTAGAAAAGCGGGTGCGCCCCCTAGCCGAATCGGTGGGGGCAGATTTTTTAGAACCTTGCGATGTAACCAATGATGAAGATATTGATAAATTATTTGAAAAGGCAAAAGCCAAATTCGGCACAATAGATTTTCTGGTGCATGCCATTGCTTTTTCTGATAGGAATGAATTAAGCGGTGAATATCTTGCTACCTCGCGCAAAAATTTTCTTAATAGTTTAGATATTTCTTGTTATTCTTTTACCGCCCTTGCCATGCGGGCTGATAAAATTATGCCAAATGGCGGGGCATTGCTTACGCTAACCTATTATGGTGCCGAACGGGTTATGCCACATTATAATGTGATGGGGGTCGCAAAAGCCGCCCTTGAGGCATCGGTAAAATATTTGGCAATGGATATGGGAAAGCGTAATATTCGTGTCAATGCCATTTCGGCAGGGCCTATCAAAACTTTGGCGGCATCTGGTATTGGTGATTTTCGTTTTATTCTAAAATGGAATGAAATAAATAGCCCACTAAGACGCAATGTTAGCATTGATGATATTGGTAAAACAGGTCTGTATTTACTATCCGATTTATCAACTGGGGTCAGCGGGGAAATTTTGCATGTTGATGCTGGCTACCATATTACTGGTATGGCACAGGATATGGAAAAAACAACCGAATTATTAAATGAATTTCATAAGGCATAGTTGATTAAAATGGGCGAAACAAAATATTCGCTCAATTTTTCTTGGTAATATATTGGCATTATGAAAGAATCTGTTATAAAAACAGATATATGTCAAATATTTTTGGTCGCCTATTCCGCTTTATGACTTTTGGCGAAAGTCATGGCACTATGATGGGGGCAGTGATTGATGGTTGCCCGCCCAATATCGCCATTGATGAAAACATGATTCAAAAATGGTTGGATCGCCGGCGCCCGGGTAAAAGCCGTTTTACCAGTCAAAGACAAGAAACCGATAAGGTAAAGATAGTTTCAGGTATAATAAACGATAAAACATCCACCATCACCACAGGCACACCGATAGGTTTAATCATCGAAAACCATGACCAGCGTTCAAAAGATTATAGCGATATTGCAAAAAAATTTCGCCCTGGCCATGCCGATTATAGTTATCAACAAAAATATGGCATTCGTGATATGCGTGGCGGTGGGCGATCATCGGCACGGGAAACGGCATTGCGGGTAGCCGTGGGTGCGATAGCCCATCAGGTTTTACAAAATATGATTGGCGGCGATTATGCCATCCATGCAGGGTTGGTGCAGATGGGCAAATATAAAACAAACGAAAAAAACTATGATTGGCAAGGCGTGTGGGATAATGATTTTTATACACCCGATAAAACCATCATAACCACCTTTGCCAATTATCTTGATGCTATAAGAAAAAAAGGCTCATCGGTTGGCGGTATGATAAAATTGGTGGCACATGGTATCCCCGCGGGATTGGGGTCGCCGATCTATGGCAAATTATCGGCAGATATAACCGCAGCTATGATGTCTATCAATGCTACCAAGGGGGTTGATATAGGCGATGGTATGGCAGTGGCGGGTATGGAAGCTATTGACAACAATGACCAGATGGAAAATTTTGATCACAAAGGGGTTAAATTTTTATCCAATCATGCAGGTGGTATTTTGGGCGGTATTAGCACCGGGCAAGATATTATTGTGCAACTTGCCATCAAACCAACCAGCAGTATTTTGATATCACAAAAAACTATTGATGAAGATTTTCAAAATACCGATATCATTACCAAAGGGCGGCATGACCCATGTGTTGCTATACGCGCTGTGCCGATAGTGGTAGCAATGATGGCAATAACATTGCTTGACCATCTTTTATTACATCGTGGGCAGGTGGGATAAAAAATAATTGCAAAAAAAAAATAAATTGCTTAAGGTCGCGCCATGAGATTGGTGGTTTTGAATAATAATGTTAATGGCGAAACGCGTGTTTCAGCAACCCCTGATTCTCTAAAAATATTAAAAGATAAATATCATCTATCTATCGCTGTGGTTAAGAATGCTGGTATGGCGGCGGGATTTGATGATATGGATTATAAAAAAATCGGTGCTGAGATGATAGCCAGCAATGATATAGCGGTCGCAACTGGCGATATTATCATTGCCATCTCACCACCCAGTGAAGCTATAATAAAAAAAATGAAATCTGGTGCATGGCTGATGGCACCCTTACATGCCCAGCAAGATAAAAAAATATTGGCACAACTTATGGCACAAAAAATTTCTGGTTTCGCTTTGGAAATGATTCCACGCATTTCACGCTCACAAAATATGGATATTTTATCATCACAATCCAATTTGGCAGGTTATCGTGCGGTATTGCTTGCCCTTGCCCATTATGGTCAGGCTACCCCCATGATGATGACTGCCGCTGGCACATTAAAACCAGCAAAATTTCTCATTATGGGGGTTGGGGTAGCGGGCTTGCAAGCTATAGCCACCGCAAAAAGATTGGGCGGGGTGGTTATGGCAACCGATGTTCGCCCTGATACCAAAGAACAGGTGGAAAGTTTAGGCGGACAATTTTTAGCCGTGATAGATAAGGAATTTAAAAATGCCCAAACCGCTGGTGGTTATGCCAAACCCATGTCAAAAACTTATCAAAAAAAACAACAACAACTTATTATCCAAACCCTACCAGAAATTAATATTGTGATTACCACCGCCCTTATTCCTGCTCGGTCGGCACCAATTTTATTAACCGCCGCTATGGTTGAAAAATTACCGCGGGGAGCGGTGATTGTTGATATGGCGGTTGAAACAGGTGGCAATGTTGTCGGTAGCTCGATGACAGATGTTATTAAAAAAAATGGTATCACTATCGTGCCGGGTGCAAATTTGGCAAGGCTTTTGCCGCTTTCGGCATCGGCTTTATTTGCCAAAAATATCAGCAATTTTATCGCCAACTTATGGAATAGCGATGAAAAAAAATTAACGATCAATATGAAAGATGATATTGTTAAAGGCTCTTTGGTTGTGCATGAAGGAAAAATTCTCTTATCATAAAGAAAGAAAAAAAATATGACCTCTGCACACCATTATCTTCTTGCCAGTGCTAACCTAACAGGTGGTTTTGACAATTTTTTTGTTTTATTGATGGCTTTTGTTCTTGCCTGTTTCATTGGTTATTTTGTCATTTGGTCAGTAACCCCTGCACTGCATTCGCCTTTGATGGGAGTAACCAATGCTATTTCATCGGTGATTATTGTTGGGGCCATTTTGGCATTGGCTGAAGGTGCGATTGAACATGATGGTTTGTCTGTTAATAAAATTTTTGGTGCCAGTGCTGTGGTATTAGCGGCGATTAATATTGTTGGCGGATTTTTGATTACACATCGTATGTTAGCAATGTTTCAAAAGAAAAAAATAAATAACAAAAAAATGAATAACAAAAAAAATAAATGACCACCCTTGCCCCCTATCTTTATTTATTATCATCGGTGTTATTTGTATTAGCATTGAAAGGCTTATCGCACCCTGATACCTCGCGGCGTGGTAATTGGTTAGGCATCATTGGTATGACGCTGGCTATCGTTACCACCTTATTTTTATTGCCATTACAAACCTTAATATGGTTTTTGCCATTATTCTTGTTCGGTGGCACTATTGGTGGATTGGTAGCTAGCCGTATCAATATGACTGCCCTACCACAATTGGTTGCCGCTTTTCATAGTTTGGTTGGTTTATCAGCGGTTTTTGTTGCGGCAGCAGCCTTTTATCGACCAGACAATCTAGGAATAGATCTTATAGATGGTAATATACCGATGGGTAATTTGATTGAAATGGGTTTGGGCGGCATAATTGGTGCGATAACTTTTTCTGGCTCGGTTATCGCTTTTGGCAAATTACAAGGGATATTATCAGGCAACCCGATAAAATTTTTTGGTCAGCAATTATGCAATCTTTTGCTTGGGCTATGTTTGATAATCGGCATATTTCTTTTTTGTCAAAATGCTGACCCAATATATTTTTGGGGGTTGATGGCAATAGCGTTTTTGCTTGGCTTCTTACTTATTATTCCTATTGGTGGTGCTGATATGCCCGTGGTGGTATCAATGCTTAATAGCTATTCTGGCTGGGCGGCTTCGGGTATCGGTTTTACACTTGGCAATGTTGCTTTGATTATTACGGGTGCTTTGGTCGGGTCATCAGGGGCAATACTTTCTTACATTATGTGTAAGGGTATGAACCGTTCAATATTTAATGTTATTTTTGGTGGCATCAACGATTCTAACATAACCACAAAAAAATCAGACGGCAAACAAAAACCAGTCAAGCAAGGCTCGGGGGAAGATGCCGCTTTTCTTATGCAAAATGCCTCATCGGTTATTATTGTGCCGGGTTATGGTATGGCAGTTAGTCAAGCACAACATGCCTTAAAAGAAATGGTAGATATGTTAAAACAAAAAGGGGTTAAGGTGCGTTATGCTATTCACCCAGTTGCGGGAAGGATGCCCGGCCATATGAATGTATTATTGGCAGAAGCCTCCGTGCCATATAATGATGTATATGAATTGGAAGATATTAATCGTGATTTTGCCAATAATGATGTTGCTTTTGTTATTGGTGCAAATGATGTTACAAACCCATCTGCCAAAACCGACTCTTCAAGCCCAATATATGGTATGCCGATATTGGATGTAGAAAAATCTGGCACTGTGTTATTCATCAAGCGCTCAATGGCGGCAGGTTATGCTGGGGTTGAAAACCCATTATTTTTTAAAAACAATACAATGATGTTATTCGGTGATGCCAAATCTGTGGTTGAAAAAATTATTAAATCTTTGGCATAAATATTACTTTTATCATTTAGTGTTTTCTCGCACTATCAAACAAAAAACGATTATTTTTGTAAGAAACATCTATCACATCGCCATCAACAAATTTATTTTGTAATATATGATTGGCTATGGGATTTTGAATATCACGCTGAATCACCCGGCGCAATGGTCGGGCGCCAAATGCAGGGTCATAACCCAAATCTGCCAAATGTGCCACGGTGGCTTCGTCATAATGCAAAGACAATTTTTGTTCTGCCAATTTTTTTTCTAAATCATCTAATTGCATTTTGACAATTGTTGCCATAGCTGTTTTTGGCAAACGGTTGAATAATAAAATTTCATCTATACGATTTAAAAATTCTGGACGAAATTTTATTTTTAATTGGGCAAAAATTGTCTGCCGTAATTTTTCTACTGACTCGCCTTCGGGCAATTCAACCAACGCATCGGCGCCGATATTTGATGTCATAATCAATAAACAATTAGCAAAATTAATGGTGCGACCTTGCCCATCGGTCAATCGCCCATCATCAAGCACTTGTAATAAGATATTGAAAACATCAGGGTGTGCTTTTTCAATTTCATCAAATAAAATAATTTGATAGGGGCGACGCCGCACCGCCTCTGTTAAACTGCCGCCCTGTTCATAACCAACATAACCCGGCGGGGCGCCGATCATTCGTGCCACAGAATGTTTTTCCATATATTCACTCATATCGATTCTTATCATGGCGCGTTCATCATTAAAAAGATTTTTGGCAAGTGCTTTGCATAATTCGGTTTTGCCAACACCAGTTGGGCCCAAAAACAAAAATGAACCTTCAGGGCGATGCCTATCAACCAGCCCTGCACGGGCACGCAATATCGTATGACTAACTGCCTTTACCGCTGCCGCTTGCCCAATAACCCGCTGGGTTAATTCTTTTTCCAAATTTAATAATTTTTCTTTTTCACCACGCAATAATTTATCAACTGGGATGCCCGTCGTACGCCCAACCACAAAAGCAATATCTTGGTCGCTAACCGATTCAAAACTATTATCACCCGATGATTTTTCTTGGGTCGCTAATTCTTTGCTTAATTTGGGAATAATATCATATTGTAATTGACCTGCCAATTCTAATTGACCTTTTCTTTTTGCTTCATTTAATTGATGGTTGGCATTTTCTAATTCGGTTTTTATTTTTTTTAAAGAAGAAATACGCACCTTTTGTTGTTGCCAGTCATGGGTAAGGCTGGTTTGTTGTTTTGCCAATTCTTTCAATTCTTCTTTGATAATAGATATTTTTTCTATTGATGCTTTGTCGGATTCTTTTTCAAGTGCGCTTAATTCTATTTTTAATTGGATAATTTTTCTATCAAGCTTATCAAGCGCTTCGGGCTTGCTATCCAAAACCATTTTAAGACGCGCGGTAGCTTCATCTATCAAATCAATCGCTTTATCTGGCATAAAGCGATCGGTAATATAGCGATGTGATAATTCGGCTGCAGCTACAATGGCTGAATCGGTGATGCGAACGCCATGGTGCTGTTCATATTTTTCTTTTAAACCCCGCAAAATAGAAATGGTATCAATGACTGATGGTTCGCTGATATAAACCTGTTGAAAACGGCGTGCTAAGGCTGGATCTTTTTCAATATATTGGCGATATTCATTTAATGTGGTCGCACCGATACAATGAAGTTCGCCGCGTGCCAACATCGGTTTTAGCATATTGCTAGCATCCATAGCACCATCAACTTTACCTGCCCCAACCAATGTGTGTAATTCGTCAATAAACAAAATAATTTCTCCAGCGGCCGATGCAACATCTTTCAATACCGATTTTAGACGCTCTTCAAATTCGCCACGAAATTTTGCTCCTGCAATCAGACTAGCTAAATCAAGCGTTAATAATTTTTTATTTTTTAAATTATCAGGCACATCGCCTGATTCTATACGCAATGCCAAACCCTCAACAATGGCGGTTTTACCAACACCGGGTTCGCCTATAAGCACGGGATTATTTTTTGTGCGTCTTGCTAAAACTTGCATAGCACGGCGAATCTCCTCTTCACGACCAATCACTGGATCTAATTTACCGTTGCGTGCTTTTTCGGTAATATCATCGCTATATTTAGCCAGATGTGATTTAGGTGCATCATGCTTGGTTGTGCCAACTGATAATATTTTTTCTAATTGTTTATTATTCACCGATGACGCCGTCAATAATTTAGTTTCGGGTAAATTGGGATGGGCTAAAAAAGCAAGTAATAATATCTCGGGTGATATCATTTCATTGGATTTTTTTTGGGCAATTTTTTTTGCCGATTCCATAATTTTAGCAAAACTCGCATCAAGCGATAAATTATCACCACTTGGCACTTGCTGTAGATATTTTTCAAGATTATTTTCTAATGTTGCTATATCGCCATGGCTTTGGGTAATGTAATCAACCACTATAGCCTGTTCAAGCAAAGCCTGTAATAGATGCCCTGCCACCAAACGACTATGATGGTTTGCCAAAGCCTTTTGTTGTGCAGTTTGCACTGCCATTTGTGATAGTTCGGTAAAATTATCTAAATTCATCAATAGCTACCTTTCACCTCTTATATGGGCGTGCGATATATTTTTTTCAAGCTATGACAAAAACTTGCAAACCCAATAGAATTTGCTTATAAAAAACATCACGATTCTCATGGTGCAAAAAAAATTACAACCTACAAAACAACTTAGTGCTTCAACTTTACTACTTACTTGTATTGATTATCGTATGGTTAAATTTATTCATAACTATATGTTATTAAGGGGGTTAGAAGATGATTATAGCCATATTGCCCTAGCAAGCGGTGCGCTAGCCGTTACCAATAAAAAATTTTCTCATTGGGGTAAAAGTTTTTGGGATCATTTGCATATTGCTCTAGAGGTTCATCATATTCATCGGGTTATTCTGCTTAACCACAGAAATTGTGCCGCGCATCGCATGATATTGGGCGAGCAGGTTGAAAAAAGTCGTGATGATGAAACCCATAGCCATCAAAAGGAATTACAAAAAACTAAATCGCTGATATTAAAAAAATATCCTCATTTGGTTATAGAATTATTATTGATGGATCTAGACGGCACGGTGCAATCATTTGCATAATATAAATTTTTATTATTTTTCATTCGTGTGCTGATGGTCTAAAATAATTTTTTTTTCAACATGATAATGTTGTAAAAATATGCCATTATGATGATCTAAAATATGATGAAAATATTTTGCTATCACGGGAATTAATGGTGATAATATTTTTTCTTCATGGTTTGAAAAATCTTGTAAAACAAAATCGCTCACCAGATGCTTCGCCCCAGGATGCCCCACACCAAAACGCAACCGACCATAATTTTTTCCCAAACATTCTGAAATATCTTTTAAACCATTATGTCCTGCATCGCCACCATCAAATTTTATTTTTATTTTGGCAAAATCAAGTGCGATATCATCGTGCAACACCATGATATTGGCAAGGGTGATTTTTTCTTGTGCTCGGGCTATAATGCTTTGCAATATTTTTCCAGATAAATTAACATAGCCTAACGGTTTTATAAGCCATAAATGATGACTTGATAACATACCTTTGGCGGTTGCAAATTTTTTTTGTGAACCAAATTGCCAATTAGAAAAATCACCCTGTTGATAAATTTCATCAAGCAAACGAAAACCAATATTATGGCGATGGCGGTGATAATCTTGCCCTGGATTACCCAATCCCACCAACCATTGTATATGAGGTATATTTTTTTCGGTCATAAAAAAAATTTATAGCGTGATTTATCATATAAGTCATTTTTTTTATTACCATAGCAATTAAACTTGCTCTGATAAATTGAACATGATAATAAATATCAATATGGCTGGTCATTCACAATTTAAAAATATTATGCACCGCAAGGGGCGGCAAGATAAAAAGCGTGCCCAAATATTTCAAAAAATGACGCGTGAAATTATTGTATCAGTTAAAAGCGGTGGTGATAACCCGAGTGGCAATAGCCGCTTAAAATTGGCATTACAAAATGCTCGCGCCCATTCAATGCCAAAAGATAACATTGAGCGTGCTATTAAAAAAGCCAATGGCGACAACAGCCTTGATAATTATGAATCGGTGCGTTATGAAGGTTTTGGTCCAGGTGGGGTTGCGATTATAGTTGAGGTTTTAACCAATAATAAAAATCGTTCGGTAAGCGATATTCGTTCTATCTTTTCAAAAAATGGTGGTCAGCTGGGCGAAAGCAATTCAGTCGCTTTTATGTTTCAACGGGTTGGGCATATCCATTATAACCAGAACATTGCTAACCAAGATACAATTTTTGAAAATAGCCTTGAGGCTGGTGCCGATGATGTGGAATTTGATAAAATGGGTCATGATATTTATGTTAAAACCGATCATTTGCATCAAGTTGCCGAAAAATTAGAAAATCGTTTGGGGCAAGCCGAAGAAATAAAACTTACTTGGCGACCTATCACCATGACAAAATTACATGACAAAAAAAAGGCACAACAAGTCATAGAATTGATAGAACAATTAGATGACCATGATGATGTGCAATCAATTATTTTTAATGCCACTATCCATGATAATCTATTATCAGACATGATGTAAAAAAATGCAGGCTTTAAATAAAAAAATTATTTTGGGGGTTGACCCTGGCCTTGCCCATTTGGGTTATGGTGTGATTCAACAATCGGGGCATGAATGTTCATTTATAACTGCGGGCACGCTATCGCCACCATCTACCTTATCTATAGAAAAAAAATTATCATTCTTATTTAATGGCTTAGAAAAAATTATTACTCTATATCAACCAAATATGATGGCTTTAGAAAAAATTTTTTACCATCGCAATGCTGGGGTTGCTATGACATTGGGGCAAGCCCGTGGGGTTGCGATTATTTTGGCAGGACAATATAATATTGAATTATTAGAAATTGGTGCTCGCCAAGCCAAAAAAAATATTACAGGCTCGGGGCAAGCTGATAAAACACAAATGGCAGATATGGTAAAAATGTTATTACCAAAAGCCAATCCCACCACCGACCATGAATCGGATGCTTTGGGTCTGGCATTATCAATCATACAGGATCAAGAAAAAAATTGGTTAAAACAGGCGGTTTTAACAAAAAATGATAATTGATAAACAATATTTTTTGCAAAATAAATGGTAAAATTTTTAATTATTTTTATGCTTGACGGATAGGGCAAATCGCCTTACAATCGCATTCTAAACCTTAAACAATAAATTTCTTTTCTATAAGGAGACAATATTATGGCAAAAAAATCAATGATGAAAATGGGTATGAATCAACATATCTATATTAATGTAGGGTTGCTGTTTGTGGCGCTTTTAATTAATAGCATATTTGGCGGCGGCGACGCCATGATGGGCGAAGGCATAATGGGTATGGTGCTTACCATGTTCTCAGATGGCTTCTTATCAACACTTATCTATCTCAGCCCGTTGGTGGCGATGCATTTAGGTGGCAAACGATCATCGTGGTTATATTTCTTACCCTTACTTTACAATGCCATGCTTTATTCAAGCAATGTGAGTGGCAATTGGTCATTTTGGGTAGCGGCGATCGTAGCGGCTTATGCTTCTATCAAATTGGCTGAACAAGGCGATATGATGTAATCATTCCCCTATCAAACTGATATTTTTCAGTTTTTAATAAAGGCGGCGGAAAAAAATTTCCGTCGCCTTTATTTTTTTAGTATTTGAAGAATTTTAACAAAAAATAATGGTGGAGCTGAGGGGGATCGAACCCCTGACCTCTACAATGCCATCGTAGCGCTCTACCAACTGAGCTACAGCCCCATTTTTTATAAAAAAGTTTTTTCAAAAAACTTTTGCAAAAATGCTATAATCTTTTTTTCATCATTAGGCAATTATTTTCTTTGCCATTGCCCATCTATATTAAAAATAATATGGATGGGTTTTATATTGCATAATGACAAAAAAATTAAAATAAACTGCGTGCCAGCATAGTGCCAGCCAATACCAATAATATTGTGCCCAATATGGATAGTAAAATATAAATGATGGCTAAAATATATTCACCGCGTAAAAACAATAAATAAGTTTCCAAAGACACCGCTGAAAATGTTGTAAAACCACCCAATATGCCAACCACCAAAAAATATCGCAACATATTTCCCAGCTCATGGTTGCCATAAAATTTTAATGCAAAAAATTCTACCACCAACCCAATGATAAATGCCCCTAACCAATTGACCAATAATGTTCCGACGGGTAAATTTTTTATCACCAATGGCAAAGCCGCATGATTGATGTTATGCCCTAAAAAACTGACGGTAAAAAAACGTGCCATGGCACCCAACCCGCCACCAAGAAACACCAAAAAATAATTCATCAAATGGCTTTATCATAATTTTTAATCGCTAACAATAATAAAGCACTATTGGTTTTCTTGCTATTTTTTTGTTGCTTTGTTATGAAAAGCCAACACCTTGTCGGGGTATAGCTCAGTCTGGTAGAGCACTTGCTTTGGGAGCAAGGGGCCGTAAGTTCGAATCTTGCTACCCCGACCATTTTTTATGGATATTTTATGATAAAATTTTTTTCATTTTATAATAATAAATCTCCCTCATCTGCGATCGCCGCAGTGTTAGGTAATTTTGATGGGTTTCACTTAGGCCACCAAGCCATTATTAATGATTTACAAAAAATAGCATCCAACGATAATTTGCCAGCATGGCTTATTACTTTTACACCGCATCCAAAAATATTCTTTGATGCTGATTTAAAAAATTTTTTACTTAATGATGAAAAAGAAAAAATTACCCTTGCCAAAAAATTTTCTTTGGCAGGCGTAGCAATAATAGATTTTAATGAAAATTTGGCAAATTTATCAGCAGAAAATTTTGTCAAAAATATACTGATAAAAAAATTATCAACCGAAACTTTGCTAGTGGGTAAAAACTTTTTATTTGGCAAAAATCGCAGTGGCGATATAACAACATTAAGCCAACATGGTATAAAAAAAGTTATACCATTTGATTTAGTAAAAACATCACAAGATGTGGTATCGTCTAGCCTTATTCGTAAAAAAATATTAATGGGTGATATAACCGCCGCCAATGGTTTATTGGGTCGGGCTTTTTCTATTACTGCACCTGTTTTGCACGGTGATCAATGGGGGCGGCGTATCGGTTTTCCAACAGCCAATCTTGATATATATTCCCTATTTGCCACAAAAAAAATTTTACCACCCTTTGGTATTTATGCGGCGACCGCTATGGTTGAATCATATAATAAAACCTACCTTGCCGCCTGTTATCATGGAAAGCGTGATGCACTTGATCATCATCAAGCACAGCGATTAGAGGTTCATTTATTAGATTTTAATGATGATTGTTATGGAAAAAAAATAACTTTGCATTTTCATCACTTCATTCGCCCTGATAAAAAAATTGATAATTTACAAAAGCTTAAAAAGCAAATTACCACCGATATTGCAACCATTAAAAATTCTTTGATTATCTATTGACAAAATAAAAAAAATTTGATAAAAGTTTAAGAACAAATAAAGAACAAAATAATGACCCACCCCCCTTATTTACAAAAAACCAATGGTTCCCAGAGTTTTAAGCTACTCGGGGTGCATGTTACCATCACCATCGGTTTATTATTATTTTTATATTATATGATAGGTCTCTATCATTTTTTCTTTCACCAAACCCCTATTAATTTTGATGCCGCTTTTTATTATTTGGGTATTGTTTTATCCATATCGGGAAGCGTGTATGTTGGTTCAAAATTTGCCAATAATAGACAAACCATACCACATCATAAAGCCAAAGCACCAATGGATGTCAATTTTTCTAATAAACAACATCACTAATTTTATTGTTATATATAAAAAGAATCCTCTTGCGATGAGATGAATTTTTTGCTAGATAACGCATCATCAACATTTTTTGGTTGTTGTAAAGCGATCAAAAAAAGATACAACACACAAGGTCAATAATTTTACGGTGCGGGGTGATTATTTTTATAAATAATCATTCTGTTTAATAACCTTGGCGGATTAACCGTAAAGGAGAAAAGAAATGGAAATACCCAGCGTCTCTTTGGAGGACCTGTTTTTAGCTGGTTGTCATTTTGGTCACGCGACCCATCGCTGGAATCCAAAAATGAAACCTTATATTTTCGGCACACGCGGCGGCGTGCATATTATTGATCTTGATAAAACTTTAATAGCTATGAACAATGCCCTTAAGGCCATATATGATATTACAGTGCGTGGTGGGCGGGTATTATTTGTTGGCACCAAAGCACAATCGCAAAATGAAGTCATGGAGGTGGCAGTAAAATCTGGACAATATTATGTTAATGCACGATGGCTTGGTGGCATGATGACCAATTGGAAAACCATTTCCCAATCGGTTAAACGATTTAAAGATTTGGAAAATAAATTATTAGGTGATTTAACAGGCTATACCAAAAAAGAACGGCTTAATATGGAACGCGATGTTGCCAAATTGCGACAAAATTTGGGGGGTATAAAAGAAATGTATGGGGTGCCTGATTTGCTTATTAGTCTTGATACTATTAAAGAAGAAATTGCTATTCAGGAGGCGGTGGTGCTTGGCATTCCCATTGTTGCGATCGTTGATTCTAATTCTAATCCTGAAGGGGTAACTTATCCTATTCCGGGTAATGACGATGCCACCCGTGCTATTAAACTCTATTGCGATATTTTTGCCCGCACTATTTTGGCTGGCATAGAAAAATCAGTTGCGATTGGCGGTGGCGATGTGGGCGAACGCAGCGATGTAACTCAAGAATCAAAAGATAATAAACAAAATATTGCATCAAAAGACAAAAAAGATGATAAAAAAATTGAAAAACCAACCAAAAAACCAGCCAATAAAAAAACTGATAAATTAAAAAAATCATCAATTGGTAAAAAAACCTTATCATTAAAAAAATAAATAATCATATCATGCCTGCTGTTTCGGCTTCTATCGTCAAAACTTTGCGTGAAAAAACTGGCGCAGGGATGCTTGATTGCAAAAAAGCTTTGAATGAATGTGATGGCGATATAGAAAAATCGATTGATTGGTTACGCAAAAAAGGCTTAAACACCGCGGCAAAAAAATCATCTCGTGTAGCCGCCGAAGGCTTGGTCGGTGCGATGCTGAATAAAGAAATGAACGCAGGGGTGATGATTGAAATAAATGCCGAAACAGATTTTGTAGCACGCAATGATATGTTTCAAAAATTATTTGATAGTGGTTTAGACATAGCCATGCAATATGGCGATGATAATGAAAAAATAAAAAACCATCTAACATCTGCCATGACTGATTTAATTGCCACGATAGGCGAAAATATAAATTTTCGTCGGGTAAAAAAATTAACTGTTAAACATGGTATCATTGCCAATTATATACATAATGCCTTAAAACCCCATTTGGGAAAAATTGGCGTGTTGGTGGCTTTGGAATCAAATGGCGACAAAAATAAATTACAAGATTTAGGAAAAAAATTGGCAATGCATATCACTGCCCAAAATCCACAATATATTAGTATCAATCTTGTGCCAAATAATATTATTGAGCATGAAAAATCAATTTTTCGTGAACAGGCAATGGCGGCAAAAAAGCCAGATGCCGTGATTGAAAAAATGATTGAGGGGCAGATGAAAAAATTTTATGAAGAAGCGGTATTGCAAGAACAAATTTTTATTTTTGATGGTGAAACCAAAATAAATGCTGTTTTAAAAGATGCCGAAAAAACCATTGGGGCACCTATCCAAATAAAAGATTTTATTCTATTTCGTTTGGGTGAAGGGATAGAAAAAAAACAAGATAATTTTGCATCTGAAGTAGATGCAATGACAAAAAATTAATATCATCACCACTATGAAAAAAAAAATATGCAAAAGGGTGCTTGTAAAATTATCAGGTGAAGCCTTGATGGGTAAGCAAAATTTTGGCATTGACAGCGATGTTTTGATTACCTTGTCAAAAGAAATTTTGTTAGCGGTTAAGGCGGGTTTTGAAATCTGTATGGTGGTGGGTGGTGGTAATATTTTTCGTGGTATGGCTTCTTCTAAATTGGGTATTGACCGCACCACAGGTGATTATATGGGTATGTTAGCAACGGTTATGAATGCTTTGGCTTTACAAAATGCGTTAGAAAAAATTGGTATTCCTACACGGGTGCTATCGGCTTTGCCTATCACCGCGGTTGCCGAAAATTATATTCGCCGCCGAGCGGTTCGCCATTTAGAAAAAGGTCGGGTGGTGATATTTGCCGCTGGCACAGGCAACCCTTATTTTACCACCGATAGTGCCGCCGCTTTGCGTGCCGCCGAAATGAATTGTGAATTATTTATGAAGGCTACCAAAGTTGATGGGGTTTATTCGGCTGACCCAATAAAAGATAAAACAGCTGTTCGCTATGATAGATTATCTTTTAATCAGGTTATAGAAAAAAATTATCAAGTGATGGATATCAATGCTGTGGTGCTATGCCGTGATAATCATATTCCCATAAGTGTTTTTTCGCTATTTAAACCCGATCAATTATTTAATATCTTAACTGGTAAAAGTGATCACCCTAGCTTGATTAGTTAATAATATTTTTTTATACTAAAAAAAATGATAGATTATCAAACTGCCTCGCAAAAAATGCAAACCACACTTGATGTATTGCAAAAAGAATTGGCGGCGCTTCGTTCGGGGCGGGCGAATACAAAAATGCTTGACCCGATTATGGTTGAAAGCTATGGCAATCGTGTTCCATTGTCGCAATGTGCATCTATCAGTGTAGCCGAGGCAAAACAATTAACCATTTCGGTATGGGATCCAAGTAATGTGAAGCCGATTGAAAAATCTATTGTGGATTCGGGGTTAGGCCTTACCCCACAAACCGATGGCACAACGATTCGCTTGCGTATCCCTGAATTAAACGAAGAACGCCGTATGGAATTAATAAAATTGGCACATAAATATGCTGAAACGGCTAAGGTGGCAGTGCGCAATTTGCGACGCGATCATTTAGAATTTATTAAAAAAAATGAAAAGGATAAAAAAATTGGTCAAGACGAGGCTCATCAATTATTAGATACCGCACAAAAATTAACTGATAAATTTATTACTGAAATAGATAAAATCGTTGCTGATAAGGAAAAAGATATTAAACATATTTAATTCTTTTACTTTGCAAGATGCTTATACAACCTTCTCATTACCCACGCCATATCGCTATTATTATGGATGGCAATGGTCGTTGGGCAATGCGTAAAGGTTTGCCGCGCGACATGGGTCATGCCGAAGGCGCCAAATCATTGGAGCGCATTGTTAAGGCAACTTTAGAAAAAAAAATTCCTTTTTTGAGTTTCTATTGTTTTTCAACCGAAAATTGGTCGCGACCCAAAAAAGAGGTTGAATTGTTAATGAATTTATTACGGCAATATCTAAAAAGAAATTTTAAGGATTTAGCCAAACATCGTGTGCGTATAAAAGTTATTGGTAAAAGAAAAGATTTGCCATCGGATGTGGTGAAAGATATCACAAAATTAGAAACCGAAACCATGAATCATGAAAATTTAACAATTTTACTTGCTATCAATTATGGTGCGCGTGCTGAAATGTTGCAGGCTATTGAACATATTTTACAAAAACAAGAACAGGGATTATTAACAGATAAAATAGATGAAATAACCATCGCCAACCATCTTTGGACAGCGAATATCCCCGACCCTGATATTATTGTGCGTAGCAGTGGCGAACATCGCTTATCTAATTTTTTTTTATGGCAAGGGGCTTATAGCGAATTAATTTTTACCGATCGCTTGTGGCCTGATATAGGTGCGGAAGATCTTGACCTGTGGCTCAAAGAATATGAAAAAAGACAAAGGCGATTTGGCGGTCGCCATGAAGATATTTATCATCAGCAATCATCATAAAAAATATGACGAAGCAAACATTAACCATCAATAAAAAAAATTTATGGCAAAGATTGATAAGCGGTGGTCTGCTTGGTGCGATTGCATTTGGATTTATTTTTTTACCGATATGGCTACAATTGATAGGATTATTTTTTGTCATATTTTTGGCACATCGTGAATGGCAAAAATTGGCACACCACACCGCACGACCTTTATTGTGGTTTATGGTGGGATTTTTTTATATTCTGGCGGCGGCGATAGCCGCCATTTATTTATTAATCCATTTGCCTATTTGGTTTTGGCAAACATTGCTGGTGGTGGTGATGGCTGATATCGGAGGTTATATTTTTGGCAAAATATGGGGGCGGCATAAATTGGCAGAAAAAATTTCACCAAAAAAAACTTGGGAAGGGGTTATCGGCGGTATATTATTTGCCACTATCACCATCTACATCAGTGCGATAACTTTTCATAAAATGCTGGGTGATTATTTATGGGGCTCAATCGCTATATCATGGTTGATGGTTATCGCATCCATAGGTGGAGATTTATTTGAATCTTATTTTAAACGATGTGCCGCAGTAAAAGATTCGGGGCATATTTTACCGGGGCATGGTGGATTGCTTGATAGAATCGATGGGCAATTGATGGCATTGATATGGATCGGGATGATGGTTTATCTCAAATTATTGGGGTAATCATTATCAAAAACATCTTTACTGGCACACTTCACAAATTTCACCATCATTGAGATTGACACCATTTCCACCATTATGGTGGCGGGCATCGCTTGTTGATGCGGTTGCCGATTCCAATACCCCACCCATAAGGTCGTGGCGTTTTTCAGCACGCTTGATAGCTTGCGACCGACAATAATACAAACTCTTCACCCCCAATTTCCACGCCAAATAATGAATCTTATGCAAATCTTTTTTATGAATATCAGGGCGCAAAAATACATTAAGCGATTGTGCCTGACAAATATAAGGCGTGCGGTCGGCGGCAAATATAATCAATGTCTCTTGGTTAATTTCATGTGCCGTTTTAAAAACTGCCTTTTCTTCATCGCTTAAAAAATCCAAATTCTGCACCGACCCTTCATTCATAATGATGCGACTCCACAAATCAGATTCGTTGCGTCTTTTTTCCTTCAATAATTTTTCTAGATATTTATTACGCACCGTAAATGAACCGCTCAATGTTTTATGGGTATAGCTGTTGGCAACGATCGGTTCGATACCTGGGCTGGTGCCGCCCGTGATAATGGAAATAGAAGCGGTAGGGGCAATAGCCATCTTATGCGAAAATCTTTCCTTAAAACCAAATTCTTCGGCATCAAGGCAAGCCCCTCGTTCCTCTGCCAATTTTTGTGATGCTTGATCGGCTTTATATTTTATGTCTTTAAAAATTTTTTTATTATAGGATTTAGCAGTGGCACTTTCCCACGGTATCATTTTTGATTGCAAAAAACTATGAAACCCCATCACGCCCAACCCAACCGAGCGTTCACGCATTGCCGAATATTTTGCATTTTCAAATTCGGGCGGAGCATTGTCAATAAAATCTTGTAATACATTATCCAAAAATCGCATCACATCTTCTATTATCATATCATCATTTTTCCATTGGTCATAATTTTCCAAATTTAATGAACTTAAGCAACAAACAGCGGTGCGCATTTTACCCAAATGATCAATACCAGTTGGCAAAGTAATTTCTGAACATAAATTCGAAGTTTTGACTTGCAAGCCAGCCAATTTATGATGTTCGGGTTGGTGGCGGGCAATATGGTCGATATTAAGAATATAGGGCTCACCAGTTTCCACCCGTGCGGTTAAAATTTTAACCCAAATATCCCGTGCCTTCACTCGGGTAACAACTTTATTATCTTTGGGCGACATCAATGTCCACATATCATCTTTGGCAACCGCACGCATAAATTCATCATTGATAACCACGCCATGGTGTAAATTGGGTGCGCGGCGCACTGGGTCAGCCCCTGTGGTGCGACGAATTTCGGTAAATTCTTCAATTTCAGGATGCCACACTGGTAAATAAATAGCTGCCGAACCACGGCGGATAGAACCTTGCGATATGGCATGGGTGATACTTTCCATCACCTTGATAAAAGGCACAATACCCGATGTTTTGCCCGATAAAGAAACCTGTTCATTCATTGACCGCAAATTACCCCAATAACTGCCGATACCACCGCCACGTGCTGCCAACCAAACATTTTCATTCCATAAATCAACAATACCTTTTAATGAATCGGTAGCTTCATTCAAAAAACATGATATCGGCAAACCACGCTCGGTGCCGCCATTGGATAAAATAGGGGTGGCAGGCATAAACCAAAGTTTTGACATACAATCATACAGCCTTTGGGCATGTGCCGAATCATCAGAATAATATAATGCCACCCGAGCAAACAAATCTTGAAAAGATTCATCGCCTATCAAATATCTATCTTTCAATGTTTCCTTGCCAAAATCGGTTAACAAATCATTGCGTTGGTTATCAATGATAATGCGTCGCCCCTTATCATTTTGGCGAATATTACTATCTATAACATTATCGCCAAGTGCCAATTCATCCAGCGCACCGATGGGGGTTTGCATCGCACCTGCCACCAGATTGGGGTGGGATATTTGGCTGAGGTTGGCGGGTCTGCCCATAGTTTTTGTGTCTTTTTTATTATCTTGTGAATGGTTTTTTACATTGGGTTTTTTTTTGGTTGCATGATCGTGCCATTTATCAATCATTGGCACATTATCAATATTTGCCATCATAGCATCATTGGTGCCTTCTTGCACCATATCTTTTGGCATATTATTATTTTCCTGTTTGGTCATATTTGTCTCCATTTTTATTCCATATTATTAACAAATTTATATTTTCTTGCTTTGCCTTATTTATATTTACCTATTTTTTACCACACATCATCACACCCCTTCATCTTTTCACGCCTATTCATAGCCGCCCATTTATTTTCACCTATCCACGCACTATTTGTTGTCGCCTTGCCTTATTTTCTTCATGCCCGCTGGTTTTAACCACCTGTAAGTTGATTTTAATCCCCTTGCAAAAATTACACCACTCAAGCCATTTTTGTGTCAAAAAACCACAAAATATTGTATTCTTTTATAATGGCAACACTATATTTAGTGTTGTTATGGTTGTTCTTATAAAAAAACAACCTAAATATAGGTCAAGCCAATATTTCTTGTGGATAATCTACTATAAAAGACCATGGTGCTTAAAACTATAAGGTCCCTGATGGCTGATAATCAAATGATCATGCAAACCAACATCCATTGCCTTCAAGGCATCTGCCAAACGGCGGGTTTCGGTGATATCGCTTTTTGATGGCTTATTATACCCTGATGGATGGTTATGGGCGATGATAATATGGCTTGAGCCTACTTCCAAAACACGCTTGACCACTTCACGCACATAAAATGGCGTATGATTCACCGTGCCCTGTTGTAATTTTTCATCTACCAATAGAAGATAACGATGATTAAGATGCAACAGACGCAATTCTTCATTTTTGGCACGCGCCATAGTGGCATAAAGATAAGATAATAATTTTTCCCAACCACTGATGATATGTTTTTCTACCATGACATCTTGCCTTAATAATCGCAAAGCTGTGGCACGCACCAATTGCAATATGGTTAAAGATGATTCAGAAATATATTTATGTCGTATAAGCAAATGGGCATCTGCCTGCAATACAGCACCGATGGTTTTGAATTCAGCCAGCAAAGTTTTGGCGATCGGTTTGGTATCAATACGCGGCAAGGCAAAAGCCAAAAGCAATTCCAGCATTTCATAATCTGCCATAGTGGCACCTTGGTCTTTTAAAAATCGTTGGCGTAATCTTTGACGATGACCATTGTTTGTTTTTTGTGCCATATAGGTTGTCTCCATTTATATTATCAATAGGGCGGGTGATGCAAACCATCAGGCGATTGGGTAAAAATCTCCACCCCATGATCACCAACCGCTACCGTATGTTCAAATTGTGCCGATAGCGATTTATCACGGGTGACCGCTGTCCAACCATCTTGCAATAATTTGACCTCATGGCTACCGATATTAAGCATCGGTTCGATGGTAAAAAACATACCAGTTCGCAATTTGGCGCCCGAGCCTTTTTTGCCATAATGCAATACATTGGGTTCATCATGAAAAATCTGGCCAATACCATGCCCGCAAAAATCACGCACCACACTATAACGATGTTGGCTAGCCATCGATTCTATCACCGCACCAATATCGCCCAAATAGCCATCGGGTTTCACCGCATCAATACCAGCCATCATGGCTTGATAGGTGATATGGGTTAATTTTTGTGCCTTCAATGCCACATCACCCACCCAATAGATACGGCTGGTATCGCCATACCAACCATCAAGAATAACCGTCACATCAACATTAAGAATATCGCCAGCTTGCAAAATTTTATTTTCATCGGGAACACCATGGCACACCACATGATTGACCGAGGTGCAGATAGATTTGGGATAACCTTTATAATGCAATGGTGCAGGAATGGCTTTGTGTTTGATAATAAAATCATGTGCCAATTGATCGATATGGTTGGTGCTGACGCCTTCAACAATATGGGGGGTTAGATAATCCAAAACCTGCGCCGCCAGCTGACCAGATTTTTTCATATTGGCAAAAGCCTGTTTGCTATGTAATTTAATTGTCATCTGAATAATTTATGGTTGGGTTATTTTTTGTAAAGTCGTCAAATCAATAAAACCAGAATATAATCTATCACCATAGATAAATGATGGTGTGCCAGCGATGCGTAATTGATTGGCGTGGTTGATATTATTTTCTAAAAAAACTCTGGCGCGTTTTTGGTCGGATGCGGTAACCAATTTGAAATTAAACCCAACCCCCCGTGCCAATTGTTGCAGGCGTTGTCGGCTCAGCGGGCGGGCGGCGGCAAAAATATTTTGGTGGAGTTTTTGATAATTGGTAATATGATGATTTTGCGATTTATCCGCCAGCCAATAGGTCAGGATAGACATAAAGGCGGCATCAACCGAACTTTGTGATAAAATAGGCAATTCAACCAAAATAATTTTGGCATCCCTATCGGCTTTGACCCATTGTTGCAAAACCGCCAATTGTTGCTTGCAATAGGAACAATTATAATCAAAAAATTCCACCAAAATTTTCTTGCCAGATGGGTTGCCAAAAAAACCATTTCGTTTATCGGCAATAATATTATCATAGATAGATTTAATAACTGGCGATGGGTTTTCTAATAAACCGCTGGTAGATGGGTTGGCAAGGTTATTTTTTCTCGCCGCCTCTAAAGCCTGTAAAACCATGTTAGGATATTTCTCAATGGTGTTTTTCAACATGATGTGAAAAAGCCCCGCCATCGTCAATGCCGATATGGTGGCAACAAATATACTTATCATACCCCAGCGAAAAATATAACCCACCAAACGGGGTAGCCATTTTTTCTTCGGGGTGGTGGGCTCGGTCATTGGATGATTGATGAATAATGATTTATGGCTTGCGTGATATCACAGCCCCCAAAGATGATAATTTTTCTTCCAGCCCATCATAACCCCTATCAAGGTGATATAATCGGCTTAAAATGGTTTCGCCCTTTGCCTTCAGCCCAGCTATCACCAATGACATCGATGCCCTTAAATCGGTTGCCATAACTGGTGCGGCGTGCAAATGCTCGACCCCCTTGATGGTGGCGACCATTTTCCGTAAAGAAATTTTTGCCCCCAAGCGATTCAATTCTGGCACATGCATATAGCGGTTTTCAAAAATTGATTCTTCAATTTTTGATGTGCCTGCGGCGATAGCCAAAACTGCCATCAGCTGTGCCTGAAGGTCGGTGGGAAAGGCGGGGTAAGGTGCGGTTGCCAAAAAATTCACCGCCTTCACCCGCCCCGCCATTTTAATCTCTACATGGTCCGCCGATTTTGAAATTGTAACCCCCATCTGTTGCAACACATCAAGCAATGCACCCAGATGATCGGGGTCGGCTTGTTCCACCATCACCTCGCCACCATTACAGGCAACCGCGCATAAAATAGAACCCACCTCTATACGGTCGGCTATCACCCGATGGCTAGTGCCAGATAATTTCTTCACCCCACGGATGGTGATATTATCTCTACCTAGCCCCGATATATTCGCCCCCATCTTGATAAGCAAATTCCCCAAATCAATAATTTCTGGTTCACAAGCGGCATTTTTCAACAATGTCGTGCCGCTGGCTAAGGTAGCCGCCATCATAATATTTTCGGTGGCACCAACCGACACGGTGGGAAAATCGATCACCGCACCCGTCAAACCATGTTTGGCGGTGGCAACCACATAGCCATCAACCACTTCGATATGGGCGCCCATTTTCTCCAAAGCACTGATATGCAAATCAACTGGTCTTGCCCCGATGGCACAACCGCCGGGCAAAGACACCGATGCCCTGCCTAGCCTTGCCAGCATAGGCCCCAACACAAAAATGGATGCACGCATTTTGCGCACCACATCATATGGCGCAAAGGGTTTGGCAATATGGTCGGCACATAGGGTCAGCGATGATTTATTCAAAAAAAATTGGCTATCAATCATCACCCCCATCATCGCCAACATTTCTGCCATAGTTTCTAAATCGGCAAGCGCGGGCAAACGGCTTAAGGTTAATGGCTGTTCGGTCAATAGGCTGGCAACCATTTCGGGCAAAGATGCATTTTTGCTACCCATTGCCACCACCTTACCCATCAGGGGTTTGCCATTCATGCCTTTGATAAACAGCCGTTCCATACCATGCCCTTTCTGCGGATTCAAAATTGAAAAATCGGGCAAGGCGGGCGGGTGATTAAAATCACGCATATTGGTATTGGCAATGGGTAGCATAATATTTGGAATAAATCATTTTCTATCAAAAAATGCTTATCACAAATAGGCGTGATTGGCTAGAATCATAATGAAAAAAAACCATGATTGACATAATAGAAAAAAAACATTACCATAGAACTATGCTGGGCTATTGGGCTATCGGCAATGATAAATATCTATTGGGGGATGCAACATTATGAAAAAACTATCATGCAAAAATTTGGGCGGTGCGTGTGATACCATCATCAGCGGGGAAACATTTGACCAGATGGGGCAAAATTGCCGCAACCATGTGATGGAAAAAATTAATGCGGGCGATGAACCGCACATAGCGGCGATGAATAAAATGAAAAACGCCACAGCCGAACAACAACAAACCATGATGGCAGAATTTGAAAAAAAATTCAATTCTGCCCCAGATACAGCCGATTAAATCGGCTAGGCGGTATAACAGGTGTTGGTATAACATCAAGCAAGCGGTATTTTAATATCAGGCGGCGCAAAATAGCCATTGCCACAGGCTGGCGAGTCGCCACAGGCTGGCGAATCGCTACGCCACCGCACGCAAAAATTACATCATCGCATAGGGCAATGTTTTTCATACCTGTCAAGCAAAAAAGAACAAAATAAGAATTTTTTCTAATCAAATTAGTTACTAACATTCTGCCATTGATTTTTAATATTCTTAAAATAATTTAGTCGCTTTTTAATTTTTTTAATTTCATCAGGATAAAAGGCAAGAATTTTATCACATAATTCTATCATCCATTCTTTGCGACTAGATGGTTTTAATATAACAATATTATTAGCATTAGCGATTTGTAATTGCCCCCAACCAAGTGCCCCTATTGTTAGGCATGACAATTTTATAAATTCTACTGGTATAAAATAAACATTAATAAAATTAATTTTATTTTTTTTCATTATATAATCTATTTTTAATAAAATAAAATAATTTTTATCATTTTTATAAAGTTCAATTAATTTTTTTATAGAAGTAAGGTTCGGCATATTAAAATCACTATTAAGGCGGTGAGTTTTAACATCAACTACATAATATAAGTCATCTTTATCCCTAAATGCAAAATCAGCCATATCGCGTCGTGTAAAGTTTTTTGAATAATCTACGGCATATATACCTAAAATATTTTTCATATTATCACATAATACATCTTGCACTGTATCACCGACTGTGCGTGGGTTTTGCATATTATGAGTAAATATAGAATTATTTTGTTGGGAAATTAAAAAATTAAGGATTGTTTTTTCTAATTGCTTATTTTTTTTACTATAAAATAGCTTGCTTTTCATAAATATTTATCTCCTTAGATTCAGATAAGTCTTCTTTAATTATTTGTTTTTTTAAGATTTTATTTTTTTGATCTGTGCCACTATTTCTTTCCCAAAAAAATCCATTGGTATAGCCCTGAATAGTTTTATTTGTTTCAGCCATTATCAATCTTTTCGTAGCAAGACAGCAATAATGTTTATCAATTTCAATACCAACAAAATTGCGTTCTAATTTTTTTGCCACCACAGCAGTTGTCCCTGAACCTAAAAACGGGTCAAAAACCATATCGCCTTTTTTTGAACTAGCTAAAATTATTTTTGCCAAAATTTTTTCTGGTTTTTGCGTCGGATGTTCGGTGTTTTCTTGCATTGACCAAAAAGGGATAGTTATATCAGTCCAAACATTAGATGGATAGGTAAAGCGAAATTTTCCATCATCATTTTCTTTCCAATCTTTTGCTAGACCATTTTTATTTTTATAAGGTGCAATAACTTTTTTTTTCATTTTAACAGATTCAACATCAAAATAATAATTATCATTCATTGTTGCAAACCAAATATCTTCAGAGGTGTTTTTCCAATTTCTTTTTGCACCCCGACCTTTTTCCCTTTCAAATGAAATCCTATTTTGAATTTTTAAGTATTTACCTAGAACTCTAAAAATTGCCGACCCCGAACGCCAATCACCACATATATAAACAGAAGCATTAGGTTTTAATAAACGAATGATTTTTGAAAACCAGCTATCAAGCCATATTTCATAATCATTATCATCTAGTGCCTTAAAATTAATTTGATTAAAATTTTTACTTAAATTATAAGGTGGATCAATAAAAGCAAGGTCTATAAATTTTTCTGGTAGCAAATCAAGTGCTTGAAAAATATCTTGATTGATAATCTTATTATTTACAGCATTTATATCAATAGGTTGTGATAATTTAATAAGGTTTTTTGACAACATCTCACTGCCACCATTTAGAGTAATTGTGCGATTGCGAGAAGCAGTATTTTTTTGCATTGATAAGAATCATAATTGATTCGTTTCTATTATGCAAATTATTTTTATTGACTCTTTATCAAAAAATTGTATAATGGTAGAGAACTATGCAATCAAATAATTATTAGAAAGGAAACTACTTATGACTGATAATATAGCTAATGCACACTTTGTTCAAGCAATGCAAGAATTAAATAGCAATTTAGAATCTATTAATAGACAATTAAAAGAAATAGAATATACTTTGCGAAACATCCAAAGCGAATTACAGAATAAATAAAACCTATGCCCCCTAGACCTAGAATCGATCCCAAAGCCGTTCGAATAACCCATTTCTATTATGAACAGGTTGCTCCAATTTTTAAGGGGCATATTTTCACAAGTAAAGAAATAAATGATGTTATTAAACAAATATTTTCTAATGCTAATAAAAGCCGATTGCAACTTGCAGACCATATCATAAATAATAAACCTTATGCAAAGAGTAAAACAAAAGAGGCGTGGTGCTCTTGTTGTAATAAATCAAATGCTCTTTTTGAAAAAATTGCTCATGATCGATATAAAGTTAGGTCAGGTTGGCAAAAAATGCTTTCTGCTATATGTTTAACCTGTTTCACCCCAAAAAAACTCTAACCCCCCTACTCATTCTTCGGCATAGAAAAAACTGCGCCTTCCTTTATACCGCTATGCCAGCGTGATGAAATGGTTTTTAATTTGGTAAAAAATATAATACTTTCAGGACCATACATTTGGGTATCGCCAAATTTTGATCGCTTGGCACCGCCAAAATGGTGAAACGCCACGGGCACGGGTATCGGCACATTCACCCCTATCATACCCACATCTACCCTATCCATAAAACTTTTTGCCGTATCGCCATCACGGGTAAAGATAGCGGTGCCATTGCCATATTCATGGTTATTTATCATATCAACCGCACCATCAAAATCCACTGGCGCCATCACTGATAACACCGGACCAAAAATTTCTGTGCTGTGAATCGCCATACCCTGTGCCACATCGCCAAATAAAGTGCCGCCCACCCAAAAACCATTTTCATAACCCTGCAATGCCTTGCCCTTGCCCCTACCATCAACCAGCAATTTTGCCCCCTCATCCTTACCTTTGGCTATCAACTGCTCTACCTTTTGTTGTGCCTTTTTATTTATCAGGGGGTTAATTTCTGCCGTGGGGTCATTGTAAGGGCCCATTTTTAATTCCTCGACCTTTGGTATCAACCGCTTAGTCAATTCATCGGCTGTGCCCTTGCCCACTGGCACCGCCACCGAAATTGCCATACAGCGTTCCCCCGCCGAACCATAACCCGCACCTATCAATGCATCAACCGCTTGGTCAATATCGGCATCGGGCATCACCACCAGATGATTCTTCGCCCCCGTAAAAGCCTGCACCCTTTTGTTATATTTACTGGCGGTTTGATAAACATATTCGCCCACCAAGGTTGAGCCAACAAAAGAAATCGCCTGCACATCGGGGTGGTGCAATAAACTATCCACCGCTTCCTTATCGCCAATGATGGTATTCCACACCCCATCGGGCAAACCCGCCATTTGCCATAATTCTGCCACTTTTAAAGCTGGCGAAGGATCTGATTCAGAACATTTATTGATATAGCTATTGCCAGTTGCCACCGCCATCGCCCCCATCCATAATGGCACCATCACCGGAAAATTAAAGGGCGAAATGCCCGCCACCACGCCCAAAGGTTCACGAAAAGAAAATACATCAATATTACCGCCGACATTCGGACTATAACCGCCCTTCATAACATTGGGGATGCCCGTGGCAAATTCAACCACATCTATCGCCCGGGCAATTTCGCCCAATGCGTCAGGAATGGTTTTGCCATGTTCCTGCCCCAATAGTTCCGCCAATTCCTGTTTATGCTTTACCATCAATTCACGCATCGCAAAAATAATTCCTGCCCGTTTGGGCGATGCCACCTTGCCCCATGCGATGCCAGCATCCCGTGCCACCATAACCGCCTTATCGACCTCAGATGTTGATGCGAAGGGCGCCCGTGCCACCACATCGCCAGTTGCGGGGTTAAACACATCGCCAAACCGCCCAGATTCGCCCATGATTTTTTTGCCGCCAACAAAATGCCAAAGCTGATTGATTCCATTTTTTGCCATCATGTTCTTTTTAATCAAATTTAATGGGTGATAATGCCAAAAAACTATCATAAAATATTTTTGTTTTCAAGCAAAAACCACCCCCGCCAAAAAAATAAAAATCTTTTCAAAAACACTTGAATCGGTTTATAGAATCATAGCAATAGATATTCTATGCAACAAAAATTAAACCCCGCTGACCAAACTGGTGCAAAATTAATTTTTATGACTGGTGGGGTGGTATCTTCTTTGGGTAAGGGGCTGGCGGGTTCGGCGATCGGTGCATTGCTACAAGCCAGAGGCTATAGGGTAAGGTTAAGAAAGCTCGATCCCTACCTCAACCTTGACCCTGGCACCATGAATCCCTATCAACATGGCGAATGTTTTGTTACCGATGATGGCGCCGAAACCGACCTTGACTTGGGCCATTATGAACGCTTTACCGCCCGCCCCGCCCGCAAAAATGATAACATCACCACGGGGCAAATTTATAGTCGGGTGCTTGCCCGTGAAAGGCGCGGCGATTATTTGGGCGGCACGGTGCAGGTTATTCCCCATGTTACCGATGAAATAAAAGATTTCATTATGCAACACCATGACGATGCCGATTTTGTGATAGCCGAAATTGGCGGCACGGTGGGCGATATGGAATCGCTACCATTTTTGGAAGCCATCCGCCAGCTCGCCCAAGATATCGGTCGGCGGCGATGTGCCTTTATTCATTTGACCCTACTGCCCTATATTGCATCAAGCGGTGAATTAAAAACCAAACCGACCCAGCATTCGGTGAAGGAACTTTTGAATGTGGGTATTCAAGCCGATTTTTTATTATGCCGTTCGGAACGCGATGTCGCCATCGAGCAAATAAAAAAAATTGCACTATTTTGTAATTTGCCAGTGCAGCGGGTTTTTCCCGCTTTGGATGTTGATACCATCTATGACCTGCCGATACGATTCTATCGCAATAAATTGGATGAAGAAATTTTGAATTATTTTGACCTTGCCCCTGAAAAAATAAATGTAAAACCAAGTGCAAAAATAAATGTAAAATCAAACGCAAAACCAAACAAACATCAAAATGAAAAATTTCCCACCGTCAGCGATTGGCAAGATGTGGTGGATAATATTAGAAACCCCGAAGATACCGTTCATATCGCCATCGTTGGCAAATATATCATCTTGCCCGATGCTTATAAATCGCTGATAGAGGCTTTAACCCACGGCGGCATTGGCAATCGGGTTAAGGTGGTTATTAATTGGGTCGATGCCGAATCGGTCACCACCGATAACATTGGCGAAAAATTGGGGGGTAGCCATGGGGTGATAGTGCCGGGCGGTTTTGGTTTAAGGGGGGTGGGCGGTAAGATGATAGCGATTCAATATGCCAGATTACAAAAAATTCCCTTTATGGGTATTTGCTTTGGTATGCAACTGGCGGTGCTGGAGGCATTACAAAATATCGCTGGCGATAAAAATGCCACATCCAGCGAATTTGGCAAAACCGAAAACCCCGCGGTTGGTTTATTGACCGAATGGCAAAGGGATAAAACGGCGATCACCCAAAACCATGAAAATTTGGGCGGCACGATGCGGCTGGGGGCATATGACGCGATATTGGAAAAAACATCACACATCGCAAACATATATGGCAAAACCCATATCAGCGAACGCCACCGCCATCGTTATGAGGTGAATAAAAACTACCAACCGCAAATGGCAGATGCAGGTATCATCATATCAGGCTGGTCGCAAAATGGTTTATTGCCCGAAACCATCGAAAGGCAAGACCACCCATGGTTTATTGCCGTGCAATTTCACCCCGAATTAAAATCATTACCATTTTCCCCGCACCCATTATTCCTAAGCTTCATCGCCGCCGCCATAGAACAGGAAAGATTGGTTTAGGGGGAGATAAGCCACAGGCTTATATTTTGCCATTTTTTTCTATTGACTTATGATAGATCATTGATATAATATGTATCTATGATTAGATAACCTAGCAAACTTGAAAGAAAAAATAA
Source organism: Alphaproteobacteria bacterium (assembly GCA_051010635.1). Lineage (GTDB taxonomy): Bacteria > Pseudomonadota > Alphaproteobacteria > JASGCL01 > JASGCL01 > JASGCL01. The sequence goes on from JBPCVJ010000002.1 coordinate 106,653, forward strand.
TGAAAAAGAAAAACGAAAAAACCAATTGGGTTGGTAGGGTAATATTTTTTGCCATAACTTTTAGTCTTTTTGGGTCATTTTTTGGGTTAGATAATTTGTTAATGGCACAAATTGGTGCTGGTAGCGGTGTTGCATGGGGCATTGCAAAATTTATTTTGACTCATAAAATAATATAATTATACCATGCAAAATTGGTTAGAATTTGGCAATATTTTTAATGCCAGTATGTTCATTGGTGCTTTTATCGTAGGCTTGCTTCATCAAGATGGGCGACAAAAAGGTTTTGACGCTCAAGCCGCTTTTGATTTTGTTACTTTAATTTCTTTAATATATGCCGCTGTATTTTTACTAGCATTATCTATCAAACTTGAATCATTGATCCCCCGTTCAAATGTTCCTTTTCTTATTGCCACCATTGCTTTAATTAGACCAATCGAATTAGCAATATCTAAAATAAAATTTACAAATAGAATAATGCAATATTGTAAAAAACATTTTGTGAAAAAACGAAAATAGAACAGGAAAGGTTGGTTTAGGAGGGGGGTAGGGATTATTTATTATTTTCAATATTTATTCTTCGCTCTCTTTTACGACGAAGACGACGCTCCCTTTCCATCATTTCACGACGGAAACGAGGCTCCTTTTCCATCATTTCACGACGGAAACGAGGCCCCCCTTCCATCATTTCACGACGAAAACGGTTTCGTCTTTCCATCATTTCATCATATCTGATTTTTTTTTGATCTTGACCAAATATGCTATCTATATTTTTAAATAAAAGGCTAGTTAAAGAAAATACCAATACCCCAATCATACTAGAAAAAATTTCTTCAGATCTTGCTACACCACTAATTAATATCTCATCAAGATAATCACTTTTAGTATTTTTTAAATAAGCGATAAAAAATATTATGATAGATTTACAATAATAATAAATGCCAATAACAGCAATTGTGTTAATAAAAAATTGAGTAAATTGTTTTAAATAAGAAAAATAATCTTCATCTAAAGCAATAAGCATAAAAAACATTACCATAAGCCCAATGCCAAACCATATAAAAAATGGATTACCAGCAATCATACCACCTGTTAAAAAAAACAAAGCAAAAGATGGTATTGCAATATAATACTTAATAATATGAACTAAAGGATTATAATGTATTATATCGCGATTCAACTTATTATTATTTCTTATAGATTTAATAAAATCATAAAATTCTATTATAACATAACTTATAATAAAGGACATGGCATAGCTACTTACCCTATAAATAATATAAACTCTCTCTTCATCAATCCATGATGCTCCTTGAATAAAAGGAAAAGTAGGTTCGTTGGTAAAAAATAAAAACCAAAACCAATTATAAATTCCGAAACAAGCTATTGATAAAAACATCAAAACAATTATTGCTATAAGATAACTATTAACTAAATTTTTAATTTCATAATTTGTTTTATGTAAATTTTCTAAATTTATTGGTATTTGAATTGTTTTAAAAAAAGAATGAAATTTTTTAAAATTTTTTTTACCCATGCTTCGCTTCTTACTCTTATTTCGCTTCAATTTATTAGTAGTAGATTTTATTTTTTTCTTGATGGCCATAATTTTTCCTCTTTCTTTTCTACTTTATGGCGATTCTAAAAAAAGAATCAATAAAAAAATGGGGTTGTTTTTTGAACATTTTACCAACCCCACTATAATGTTTGAAAATTTTCTATTTCGGCAATAATATCTTTCAAATCGCCATTTACCCATTCATATTTGCTATCAAATTTTTGATGAATATGTTTTTCGGTTTCGCGGTATTTTGTGGTTAGCAATTTATATTCTATTTTATAGGATCGTTCAGCATCGGCTGTTTGATAACTATTCAACCTTGCTTTCCAATCGCTAGCAATGCCAACCTTAAAAAATTTTTTATCCCGTTTGTGCGATATAATATAAACCCATTTTTTTGGTATATAATTTTTGCCGTCATCGGTTCTTTGTGGCGGGCTAGTAAAAAAATTTATTTTTTTATCATCCCAAAATTTTGGTTGCTCTGGTTTTATTTCTTTTTTTATTCTTTCCTTTACCAATTCATAAGCCTTGATAGAAACATCTATACCAACCCATTTTCTATTTAATTTTTCGGCGGCAATGCAGGTCGTGGCACAACCGCAAAATGGGTCCAGCACCATATCGTCTTCATTGCTACTTACTTTTATAATCAATTCTAATAAAGCGATAGGTTTTTGTGTGGGGTATTTTGTTCTTTCTTTAGCTTTGGGATTGATGGCATGAATTTGTATAACATCATGCGGATATTTTTTTGTATCAGTTAAACGATATGTGCTGTCACCGCCCCATTTTTTTGCAAGTTCAAAACGCTGTTTTTGTTTTTCATTTTTTTCTGTTTTAATGGTATCGGCATTAAAAACCCATTTATTGCTTTTTATGTAGCGAAATATTGTATCGTGCTTGCGTGAAAAATCACTTTTTGCCATTCCGCCCGTATCATACCACCAAATAATTTCATTTCTAAAATTTTTTTCACCAAATATACAATCCATTGTTATTTTAATATAATGGCTCATTTTGGGGTCGCAATGATAATAAACGCTTCCCGTATCTTTTAATATGCGGTGCATTTCAATCAAACGAATTGCCATATAAACCAAATAACAAAAATTATATGATCGCTTGCCCTCTATATTTTTTATACCATTCAAAAAATGAAATAATTTTTCATTATCTTCTTTGATGGTTTCTACCCATTCTTCCTTTATATCTTTTTCGGTAAAAATATCTTTAAAACTTGCCCCTTCGGCACTGCTACCTATTGGCGCAGTGAAGGTTTTATTTTTATTAAATGGCGGGTCAAGATAAATTAAATCTATACAATTACTATTTATACCCTGCAAAATTTCTAAATTATCCTTACAGAAAATTATTCTATTTTCTAAATTGCTGGTGGGTGATGTAGGCATCGGTTTTTTATATGATGATAATTTTACCCCCTAACCTGCGATAGATCGGTTAGGTGGTGGTGGGTGCTTTGTTTTTTATCGATCAATTTATCGGTTAGGGGTGCGGGGTAATCGCCCGTGAAATAATGGTCGGTAAATCGGGGGTTTTTTGGGTCGCGGCCATTCACCTCGCCCATGGCGCGGTATAAACCATCCAATGATAAAAATGCCAAATCTGCCAAACCCAATTGTTTTGCCATCACCTTGACCGCCATATTGCTGGCTATCAATTCTTTGGGGTTCGGTAAATCAATGCCATAATAGCATGGGTATTTTACTGGTGGCGATGAAACACGCATTATCACCTCCCTAGCGCCAGCATCCTTCACCAATTTTACAATTTTTGCCGCGGTGGTGCCACGCACCAACGAATCATCCACCAAAACCACCCTTTTATCTTTCAAACAAACCTGATTGGCATTATGTTTCAATTTCACCCCCAACTGGCGAATTTTTGGAGCAGGTTCGATAAAGGTGCGCCCAACATAATGGTTGCGAATAATCCCCAAATCAAATGGAATCCCCGATTCCTCAGAAAAACCCAAAGCCGCCGATACCCCGCTATCGGGCACAGGCACCACCACCGCATCATTTTTATCATGTTTTATCGGGCTTTCCCGTGCCAATTCACGCCCCATTTCTTTTCGCACCTGATAAATTGATATACCATCAACCACACTATCGGGGCGGGCAAAATAAACATATTCAAACAAACAGGTGCGGGGGTTGGGAATTTTTGGAAAAATTTGTTTTTGCGTCATGCGGTTTTTTTCAATAATTATCATCTCGCCCGCCGCCACATCACGCACAAATTTTGCCCCCACCATATCAAGCGCCACGGTTTCCGATGCCAATAAAAACCCGCCGCCCTCATCATCATGTAATTGCCCCAATACCAAAGGGCGAATACCAAATGGGTCGCGCACCCCTATCAGTGTATCCTTTGTTAAACACAATAAGGCATATGCACCATGCACCTGCCTTAATGATGTTTCCAATTTTTGTGCCATATCGCCACGACCCCTTGCCATCAAATGCAATATCACCTCAGAATCGGTGGTCGAATGAAATAACGCACCCTCAGCGGTTAGCGATTTTCTTAACGCCACGCCATTGGTAAAATTACCATTATGGGCAATGGCAATACCGCCATGGCTGGTATCGGCATACAGCGGCTGAATATTTTTTACATCACTTTCGCCAGTGGTTGAATAGCGGTTATGACCGATGGCATTTTTGCCAATCAGCCCCTTCAATTTATGCGGTGCGGTAAAATTATCCCCCACCAAACCCAAAGATTTTTTACTATAAAAATTGCCATTATATTCCGACACAATACCCACCGATTCTTGCCCGCGATGTTGCAGGGCATGTAGCCCCAACACCACATGGGCGGCGGCATTGCCCACACCCCACACGCCAAACACCCCGCAATATTCGCGCGGCTTATCATCGGTCATATAAGAATTTTTTTTCATTGTTTGGGGGCAATCAAATCGGTTATTTGCTCGGTTAGGTTGGTTGTAACATTATCGGTTAGGTCGGTTGTAACATTATCGGTCATATTATTTATCATCACCCCCTCGCCCGAAAAAATTTGTATCAGGCTTTTGTATCTTTCTTTGCCAGATAATTCGGGGGTGATGGTTTTGATAATTTCACGCGTCATCGGGTCAAGATATTGGCTGGCAGTGGCATGGCTAAGAAAATTATTTGGCTTTTGCCCCACCAAGGCGAAGGCGATGGCATAAATCAACACCAACACTGCCCCGCCTTGGGCTACACCAAAAAAAAACCCAACTATCTTATCACCCAATTCCAATTGAGAATTTTCACGGTGATACATCGCCGAGCCCCTTACAAAACCCGCTGTCAAAATAAGCCCAATGCCAAACATAAATATGGTGGATGCCAATTCTATCGCACCCGCATAATTTTTACCAATGCTAGCACCGATAGCTAAATCATTCATGACATAATCGGTCAAATATGACCCCGCCATCAATGCCACCAGCAAACTCAACAACCAACAAACCATCTGCCCCAAAACAATCAACCAGCCCCGCATCAAACCGCTCACCGCAAACAATGATAAAACAACTATCGCTAGGGTATCAAACATAAACTATCCCCCCTTTCCTAAAACATTTTAACCACATCGTCAATTTTTTTTATCGGCAGTGATGAAAATGCCACCCCAGATAATTCTTTATGCAATTTATCAAAAAAAACTTTATCGCCGGGCAACCAAATATTATCAAACCCCATTTTAACCGCTTCTTTAATCCTCAAAGCAGGTTTTTGCGCACCACGCACATCGCCCGATAACCCCAATTCGCCAAACACCATCACCCCTTCGGGCATTTCTTTATTAAGGTGGGCGCTGATAAGGGCGGTTGCCACCGCCAGATCCGATGCGGGCTCACGGGTTGCCATACCACCAGCCACATTCAAAAAAACATCACGGGTGGAAAGTTTTATGCCCGCTCTGGTTTCTAAAATTGCCAAAATCATTGCCAAACGATTGGCATCAAACCCCACCACGGTGCGGCGGGGATATGCCAAACTACTCGGGGCTATCAATGCCTCCATTTCCAGTAGCAACGGGCGACTACCCTCCATACTGCCAAACACCACCGCACCAGGGCGATGCACCCCGCCTGATGATAAAAATAAATTTGATGGATTGCTCACCTCCAACAAACCTTTTTCGGTCATATCAAACACCCCTATCTCATCTGCCGAACCAAACCGATTCTTATGGCAACGCAACAGCCGATAATGCGAACCACGCTCGCCCTCAAAATACAAAACCGCATCAACCATATGTTCCAATAATTTAGGTCCAGCGATCGCACCATCTTTGGTAACATGCCCTACCAAAAAAATTGCCGTGCCAGTATTTTTGGCATTGCGAATCAATATCTGTGCCGAAGCCCGCACCTGCTGAATCGTGCCAGGTGCCGCATCAATATCGCCAACATAAAGCGTTTGAATCGAATCGATCACCATCACTTTGGGCGGGTTATCCGCCATCATCAATTGAGCGATATCCCTTGCATCATCGCTGGTGGCAAGCAACAACGGGCTATCAGCGATCCCCAATCTTTCGGCACGCAACCTTATCTGTTCTATTGATTCCTCGCCCGAAATATAAGCCACCGATGTGTGATAGGCAATATTCGCCATCGCTTGTAATAATAGGGTGGATTTACCTATACCCGGGTCGCCGCCTATCAACATCGCAGAACCCTTCACCATTCCCCCGCCCAACACCCTATCCAATTCAAACATATTGGTTGATAACCTAGGCTGTTTTTCCTGCTGACCGATTAAGGGCAAAAATTCGATAGATGATGCAACGGGGCGCCGCCTTGCGGTGGATTTGCCACCAACTGGCGGGGCAGATGTTTCAATATGTTCTTTCAATGACTCCCATGCACCGCATTCGGCACATTGCCCCCGCCATTTCACCGAAATGGCACCGCACGCCTGACAAACAAAACCACCCCGCCGTTTAACCATATCGCAGTTAGATAATGATTCGCCCTTAAAGGCAATACCATTGCCCTATCCACCGTTTATAGCTAGATAATAATTGGCGGCGGCTCGCTTTTTATAATTTTTTCATTTGACAAGATGCTCAATTTTACCTAAAGTGGAGTCCTAAATGTTATAAGGTAGGCAAGGCTGGTGCATATTTAGGAGACATTTTTGGCAAACATCATTTGCGTTTTCTAATTTATCATTTGGTTTTTTTATACCCTATAACTTAAACATATATTAGCCATTTATCTTTAAAAAGGAGAAAAAAATGCTAAATAGAAAAAAACTTATAAAAAGTTTGGCGGTTGGGGCAGTTGCCCTATCGTTTGGCTTTTTATCAACTATGTCGGACGCGATCGCCGCCAATAAAGTCTTAAAAATTGGCTTTGTCGGCGTAACATCGGGGCCGGCAGCGGCTTGGGGCACATCCAATGTGCGTTCAATGAAAACCCGTGCCGAATGGTTGAATGAAAAAGGCGGTGTCAAAATTGGTGGTAGCACCTATGACATCAAAATCATCACTTTTGATGATAAAAAAGACCCAAAATTGGCAGTTGTCGGTTTTGAAAAAATGGCAAGGCAAGGTATTCGCTATATCGTCGGTCCTAACACCGATGAAGGTGCGATCCCAGCACGCGATGTGGCAGAAAAACGCGGGATAATTTATTTCCCATATGCCTTTAATAAATCGCTCTATACCAAGCCAGCTGGTAATGCCTTTTTTGGTATGATAGCTAGCTATCAATCTGGTCCTGCCATGTACAAATGGTTGAAAAAGAAAAAACGCGTCAAAAAAGTCGCCTTTGTGGCGGCAACCGACGCCGATGCTATCAACCAGCGTGATGGCGGTGTAAAGGCGGCAAAAGATATTGGTTTGCGGGTGGTCGATGGAACAACCACTTACAAAACTGGTACCACCGACTTTAACCCTGTCTTGACACCAGTTGTCAGGAAAAAACCCGATCTTATCGTGCTTTCGGGTGTTGCCCCTGCGGCGGCACCATTGCTGTTAAAATCGGCTCGTGAATTGGGCTATAAAGGCTTGATTTCAACCGAAACGGCACAAAATGCCGATGAGTTGAAAAGTGCGGGCAAGGCAGCCAATGGCTTTATTTCTTTGGGCGGTGCATCCACCCCCAAATTGGCTTCGAGAACCATGAAGGAATTTGTGTCTCGTTACAAAAAGAAATATGGCGTTTATGATGACGAATCAAACACCAAGGTCTATGCTTTGGAATATATCATCGAAACCCTAAAAGCCAATCCAAAGGCGATGAATGATGTTGAGGAGTTCAAAAAAACGGCTGAAAATTTCCGTTTGAAAAATCCTTATGTCAGAGGTCGGGCGCCAATGCGCTATGTTGGTACAACATCATATGGTCAAAAACGCCAATTGTTTGTGCCGATGGTTGTCAATGAATATCGCAATGGGAAATTCAAAACCCTATTTGTTGGTTCGGTTGACTAATCATTTAACAATTTTTTGAAAAAAAAATTGACTCCCCCGCCATTTTTATTTACAAAATGGCGGGGGTTTTTTTTAAAAAAATATTAAAAAGCCGCTTTTCATTTGCCTATCAACAGGGGGGGGAGAGACAACGATGGAAATTATTATTGTCAATGGTCTTTATTTGGGGGCACAATATGCGCTGATAGCACTTGGCTTGACCTTGATATTTGGCTTGATGGGGGTTTTGAATTTTGCCCATGGGCAAATGTTTGTGCTGGGGGGGTTTGTCACCTATAGTATCACCCATCGTTTATTTGCATCTGAATTGCCTTTGGCAACCGCTTTTTTATTGGGGGTGGTGTGTTCGGCTATCGCACTGATTATTGTAGGTCTTATTTTTGAAAAATTCTTTTTTCGCACCGTGCTGAAACGATCGGCAAGGGAGGAAAGCTCGATGTTGCTGGCGGCGGGCACCGCTTTTTTGCTTGATAGTATTATTTTGATTATATTCGGTCAGCAACAAAAAGGTATGCCCGAGGGTTTGCGCCTGATAGATGGTATTTTCAGCTGGGGGGAGGTCAATATTGCATATGACCGAATTTTAATAGCGGGGATTTCGGTTGTGATGATAGTTACATTTATTTTATTTATGCAATTAAGCAAACCTGGGCGGGCGATGCGTGCCTTAGCACAGGATAAAATGGCCGCCAGATTGATGGGGGTTGATGTGAATTTTTATGCCATGATGGGTTTCGCCATGGGGGCGGCATTGGCAGGGGTGGTTGGCGGTTTATTATTTTCGGTCACAGGTATCAATTCGGGGCTTGGCGATTCGACCTCTATCAAAGCCTTTACGATGGTGATGCTTGGCGGTGCGGGGGTGGTGGCAGGTGCTATTTGGGGTGGTTTTATTTTGGGTATGTTGGAATCAACCTTGCTATCGCTATTGCCACTGGTAGGTTTGGGCGATTTGACCTATTTTATTATTTTCGCTTCCTTGATGGTTTTCTTGGCTATCCGCCCGCAAGGTTTGATGGGCAAACCATGGGGTTAATTAGAAAGACCAGATGATGAAAAATGATATGATAAAAAATTGGTTGAATAAAAAAACCATCGGCTTTGTGGTGGTGGCGGTGGTTTTATTAACCATCTTGCCCGCACCGATTATTGCCAAAGAAGATTGGTATTTGCTTGGCAATTTGACCAACATTGCCTTATTAAGCCTTATCAGCCTTGGCGTTTGGCTGACTTTTTATATGGGGCGTATCAATATCGGTCAGGGGGCATTTGCCCTTATAGGCGGTTATGTATCAGCCTATTGCATATCAAAGGCGGGTTTTTCTTTTTGGTTATCCTTACCGATAGCTGGCCTCGCCGCCAGTTTGGTTAGTGTATTGATCGGCTTACCTATTTTGCGTTTGCGTGGCGTTTATTTTGCTATGGTGTCGCTTACCTTTACCCAAGTGGCAACCTTGCTTGCCCTATCAAGCACCATGGCAAAATACACTGGCTCATCGCAGGGCATCACCAACCTGCCAGTGCCCGGTGCATTGAAAATATTTGGCTTAACCCTTATTCCCGATTTTGCCGATTTGGCAGATACCAAAGTAGGGTTTTATTATCTATCAATGGTATTATTGCTGGTGGCATTTTTATTGATGTATCGGCTGGTGCATTCACGGCAGGGTATTTTATCACGCTCATTACAACAAAATGAAGAATTGGCAAGCTCGATCGGTGTCAATGTGGCAAGATTACGATTAATTTCTTATGCCATTTCATCATTCTTGGGCGGTATCGGTGGGGCAATTTTTATTGCCAATTTGCAATCCATTTCGCCTTCGGCTTTTACGGTAAAAGATTCGATTGATTTTATGCTCTATTGTTTTGTCGGCGGGCTTTCCAATGTGTTTGGCCCCGTCATTGGTGCAACTTTTTTATATTTGGCGTGGGATTGGTTATCGCTAACTGGCAATTATCAATTATTTATCTATGCGACAATGATTATTACTCTTATGCTATTCTTACCCAATGGTTTGATGTCGATCCAATTTCATAGATGGCGTGAAATATTCACCTTCATCGCCCGTATTAAAAAAATAAAACCCATCATGCTATTGAATAGCGTCAAAAAAAATATCAATAAAAAATTAGGGAGACGACCTTAAAATGGCAAAGGAATATTTCAAAGTCGAATCCATCACCAAAAAATTTGGCGGACTGATAGCGGTGAATGATGTATCATTTGATGTCAAACAGCATGAGATACTTTCTATCATAGGTCCCAATGGTGCGGGCAAAAGCACGCTGTTTAAACTTATTTCATCTTTTCTTATCCCCACCAATGGTCAGGTGATATTTGAAGGCAAAAAAATTTCCAACCTTGCACCGCATCAAGCGGCAAAATTGGGGGTGATTAGAACTTTTCAAGAAACCACCATCTTTCGCAATATGTCGGTTTTAGAAAATGTTATTATCGCCCATCATTTGCAAGCCAATGCCAATTTACTTGATTTTTATATCAATTCCAAAAAGGCACAGCTGGATAATAAAAAATTTTATGAATCGGCAATGGCTATTTTGAAACTGGTGGGGCTGGATAAGGTTGCCGATGAATTTGCCCTCAATTTGCCACATGGGTTTTTGCGGGCTTTGGGTATTGCGATCGGTATGTCGGCGGCGCCAAAAATTTTATTACTGGATGAACCTTTCGCTGGTATGAATATGGAGGAAACCGCATCAGCGGTTGAAATGGTGCGGGCGATACGCAAGCAAGGCATCACCGTTTTATTGGTGGAACATGATATGCACGCGGTGATGAAAATTTCTGACCGCATTGTGGTATTAAATTTTGGCGAAAAAATTGCCGAAGGCTCAGCCAAAGCCATTCAAAATAACAAACGGGTGATAGAGGCTTATCTTGGTGTAAAGGATGATACCATAGGTATATAAGAAAGGCATAACCAATATGAAAAATAATATTTTGGATATTAAAAAAATTGACCTTGATTATGGCAAGGTGCGGGCTTTGAAAAAAGTTTCATTGCATGTGGCTAGCGGTGAAACGGTTGCGCTTATCGGCACCAATGGTGCGGGCAAATCATCCACTTTGCGTGCCATCACCGCTTTGAATCGTATCAGTGCGGGGGAAATTTATTTTCAAGGCGAAAAAATCAATGGCTTGGCGCCCGATGTTTTGGTAAAAAAAGGTATTGTTATGGTGCCAGAGGGGCGGCATGTTTTTCCCTTTATGTCGGTTAGGGATAATCTTTTGCTGGGGGCATTTACCAAAAAAGATAAAAAACAAATCAATCAAGATATTGAAAAAGTTTTAGAAAAATTTCCCCGCTTAAAGGAGCGGTTTCGCCAGCAAGCCTCCACCATGAGTGGTGGCGAACAACAGATGTTGGTGATAGGTCGCGCCCTGATGGCACGCCCGAAATTATTATTGCTTGATGAACCATCGCTTGGCATTGCACCAAAATTGGTGCAAGATATCGCCCGTTCCATCGTAGAGATCAATCGCAATGATAAGGTATCGGTGGTGTTGGTGGAACAAAATTCACAATTGGCAATGAGTATTTCGCATCGCACCTATTTAATCAGCACTGGCAAAATTGCTATGTCTGGCGATTCAAAAAAAATGCGTAATAACCCCGCCATCAAAAAAATGTATTTGGGCGTATAATAACCCCAATGAAAATTGCCATCATCAACCCCAATTCCACCGCCAGCATGACACAAAAATGCCATCAGGTGGCAATGGAATTTGCCAATCAAACCACCGAAATTATATCATCTAACCCCAGCGATACCCCGCCATCGATCGAGGGGCATTATGATGAGGCTATCAGCCTACCATCATTGCTTAGCGAAATGCAAAAGGCGCAACAGCAAGGCGCTGATGGTTATGTGTTGGCTTGCTTTGATGACCCTGGGCTTGATGCTTGCCGTGAAATTGTTGATGGACCGGTGGTTGGTATGTGCGAGGCCGCCATGCACACCGCTACCATATTGGCAACATCTTTTTCGGTGATAACCACCTTGCAGCGTTCGGTGCCTATCGTGGAAGAATTGGCATTGAAATATGGTATGACACATTTTTGCCGTAAGGTGCGTGCCGCCGCCATTCCTGTTTTGGAATTGGAGGCAGCGGGCGAAAAAGGCGTGATGGCGAGAAAAAAAATCAAAGATGAAATGATGCGTGCCATCAAGGAAGATAATTGTGAAGCCATCATATTGGGTTGTGCTGGTATGGCAGATTTGACAAAAGATTTAAGCCGCCAATGTGGGTTACCAGTGATAGATGGGGTGGTGGCGGCGGTAAAATTATGCGAAGCCTTGGTTGGTGCGCGGCTTACCACCAGCAAAATAAATTCTTATGCAACGCCACGAAAAAAATAAATTTTTTGCTAGCCATTTTTCGCCTATCTTGACTCGGCAGGTTATTTTTGCTACAAAATGTAACCATCAAAAAACATAATATGATGAAAAAAATTATTCTTACACTATATGCGATCTGTTTATTTGCTTTATGCACCAATGGTTTTGTTGTCGCCGCCCATAGTGCCGAACGATTGAAATCGGGCGAGGGGAAAAAAATGCTGAGTGTGGTTTGCGAGGTTGATGAGGAAGAAAAACAATCAATGCGCGACCTGATAGATATGTTGGATGGGCAGGTGCGGGTAAAAAGGGTGCAGGTCACCAGAGGTAATTGCTATTTGGTCAATGGGCGTATCAATCAACAAAAATATATCGGGCTGTTTGAGCCGATGGAGCTGGAAGAATTATTTTACATATTAAAATAATTTTTCAAATTAAAAAAATGTTGGCTTGAATTTTGGCATCTTATGATTTAATCATTTTCTATAGGCCTGTAGCTCAGGGGTTAGAGCGGACCGCTCATAACGGTTTGGTCGCAGGTTCGATTCCTGCCAGGCCTACCATTTTTTAAAACTGATTGATTGTTTGCCTTCATTTTATTGCCATGCACCGCCCCAACCTGATTGCAGAAATTAATTGGCGATGCCAACAACGCGGTAGCAAAGAATTAAGCCTGCAATTGATAGGTTTTTTTGACCATGAAAAACAAAATGGTTTTGCCGATTGGCATCATCAAGACCTGATGACTTTGATAGAATTCTTAAAACAAGATGATATGATATTGATAGATTTTTTTAAACAAACCCCTGACAAAAAAAATTTCTTAAAAAATTTTTATCATAAAACATCATGACCGATATTTTTACCCCCCAGCAACAGCTCATTAGCCATGCCCACCAAAATTTTTTGGCAAACCGCAAAGAAAAAATATATTTACAAACATCATTGGCATTGGCGAATGCTGGGCTATTGGCAAATTTGGCACAGGCAGAAAAAAATTTGCTGGTGGTATGCCGCAACCAACAAGATATGGTGTTAAAAAAACAATTGCTATTGTTTCATCACCCCGATGCGATAATTTTTTCCTATCCGCCATTTGATAACAATGTTGATATTATCCATCAACGCATCAATTGCCTATTTGCCCTATTGCAAACATCCAAAACCATCATTGTTATCACCTGTTATCAAGCGCTTTTGCCTGCACTACCGCCGCCTGATGTTTTTTTATCACAGCCGATCGAAATCACCAGCGGGCAAACATATCAGATGACAGAATTATTAAAAAAATTATTACTCTTGGGTTATAACCAAACCAGCGAAGTGCGCCGCTTGGGCGATATGGTGCGCCATGGTGGCATCATTGATATTTTTGCCATCACCCCGTCACCCCACCATTTTCCTATACGCATAGATTTTTTTGGCGAACAGATTGATAATATATATTATTTTTCACCGCTTGACCAAAGGCGTTTAAAACAATTTGGCAATATTGAAAAAATAAAAATTTTACCCATCAGCGAAATCCCGCTTGATGATGAAAGCAAAAAAAATTTTTTATTTCATTTACGCGAAGAATTATTATTATCTTTGCCAGCCGATGGTTTTGAAATATCCCAACTTAGCAAATATGATTTAGAATATTATCAACCATTGTTTTTCAAACAAACTTGTCATTTTTTTGATTATGTAAAAAAAAATTTTATATTATTTTTTCATGGAATTTCCGTAGATAATATCGCCCAACATTATAACCTTGCCGAAAGCCATTACCAAGATAAATGCGAAGAATATAAAAACCAACTTCGCCAAACAAAAAAATCTCCATCGCATCATGGTGTTATGTTACCGCCATTACCGCCCAAAAAATTTTTATTATCACCCGATAGGTGGCAAAAAAAAATCAAACAATATTTTTGCCTAACCGAGCAAAAAAATGATATGCCTAGCCAGCCTATAAATAGCCCAGAAAAAATTTCCACCATCGAATTGATGGCAAAACCCTTAAGCCTTGATTGGCAAAGGCTGATGGTGATGCATGATGAAAATGATGCACCCTCTTTACAGGAAAAATTACTTGCCCTGATAAAAAAATCCCCCACCAGTATTTTGGTTGCCGCCCATAATATAGCTAGTTTGCATCGTTGGCAAAAATTATTACAGGGCGATGACCTACCCCCCGTGGTGGTGGTAGAAACCGCAGAAAAAAATTTCAGCCAACTTTTATCAGACCAGCAGAAAAAAATTATGCTGGCGGTTTTGCCATTGCAACATGGCGAGGAATGGCAAAACCTAACCATCATCACCGACCATGATATTTTTCAAGTGGAATTTCAATGGTCGCCACCCGATGATAAAAAAATCAACAAAACAAAAATCAATAAACTCATCAAAGATATTACCACATTAAAAAAAAATGACCTCATCACCCATCTTGATTATGGTATCGGGCAATTTTTGGGGTTAAAACCCATCACCGCTGGCGATCGGGTGCATGATTGTGTTGCCTTAGTTTATCGGGGTGGAGATAAATTATATCTACCGATAGAAAATCTTGACCGCTTACAACGCTATGGCGATTTGCCCGACCCGCCGCCATCGCTTGATAATATTTTAGATAAATTGGGCTCATCCGATTGGCAAGCACGGGTTGCCAAAACACGCCAGCGCATAAAACAATTAGCACAAAAATTAGCAAAAAATGCAGCCTTACGCCAAACCATAAAAGCCGACCCATTATGCCCAGCGGATAGTGATTATTTAGAATTTGCGTCCTTGTTCCCTTACCCCGAAACCCGCGACCAAGAACAGGCGATATTGGCTGTCAAAAATGATTTGGCAAAGAATAAACCGATGGATAGATTAATTTGTGGCGATGTCGGGTTTGGCAAAACCGAGGTGGCTTTGCGGGCAAGTTTTTGTGCGGTCATGGCAAACAAACAGGTCTTGGTCATCACACCCACCACCCTATTGGCAAGGCAACATTACCACCATTTTATCAAGCGTTTTAAAAATTTTGCCACCCGCATAAAACAGATGTCACGCCTAGTGTCGCCACCAACCGCCAAAAAAATTAAACAAGACATCAACCAAGGCACGGTGGATATTGTTATCGGCACCCACGGGTTATTGCATCCATCTATCGCACCGCACAACCTAGGGC
>JBPCVJ010000003.1:0-28239 GCA_051010635.1 Alphaproteobacteria bacterium
GATGAAAATAATAACCAGACGCAAGCTACCCTTACCAAAATTTCAAAAAAATTAGATAGAATAAGCCGTGCCGCACGGCAAGCCGCAAGAAAAAAAGCCGCTACCAAGAAACAAACGCCACCCGAAACCAATGTGGTGGTGCCTAAACCCATTGCCCCAGCCCCGCCTGCACCAAGTGCCTCGCCAAATAATTTGCCCAATTTACCGGGGTTAGATAATTTGCCTGCCCTACCCAATTTGCCAGTTATCCCACAAAGCAAAGACGATATCATCAATAAAGGGCAACAACCAGCAACCTTAGTGCCAGAAAGCTTTAAGGATAATTTTGAATTACCACCTTTGCCTGAACCCACGCCCAATCTTTTTCCCAATAATTAAATGATGGCTATCTATCGCGTAAGATAGCCATCATGTCTTGCTTAAAAAAAAATTAAAGCGGTATAGCGATAGAAAAAATTGCTCCACCACCCTTGACATTATCCACCGTAATATTACCGCCATGTGCCAAAACAATATCACGGGCAATGGCAAGCCCTAACCCATAACCGCCCTTCATTTTCTTACTGGCTTTGCGAATGTTTCTATCACCATGCCCATCATGCATTTGGTAAAAGGCTTCAAAAATTTTTTCACGCTCTTCAAGTGGTATGCCCTTACCATTATCAGCAATATCAAAAATAATAAAAGCTTCTCTATTCTTGGCATTGGTTTCTTTTCTCACCGTTACCACAATACGCTTAGCATTTTTTAATCCATTGGCAATGATATTATCAAGGCAACGACGCATACCATCTTTACGCATTAACATCATTTGTGACTTATCTATCTTAAAAAATATATCAATGTGTTTTTTTTGTTTTCTAATATAACCACGCCAATCATGTATAATCGATTCAATAAAATCTTTTACCACGACTTGCGACAATGCTTCATTGTCTTCGCCTTTGGCAAATTGCAAATACAATTCTATCATCCGTTCCATATCGGTTAAATTATCTTTCATTTTTTTAATCGTCTGTTTGTTTTTGCCATCGCCAACCATAAATGCCAAATTCAAACGCAATTTGGTTAAGGGGGTGCGTAAATCATGCGATACCCCTGCTAACATTGTTGTTCTTTGTTTTAATTGATAATAAATACGCTTCATCATTTGATTAAAAGATCTCGTGACCATTCTAATCTCCCTTGCACCTTTTAGCGGAATATCTGTCGGGCTATGCAAACTATCCAAATTACGCCCCTTACCAAAACCATCTGCCAACCCTGCCAGTGCCACTATCGGCCGCACTTGAAAATAAAGAAAACAACCCGCAAGTGCCGATAATGCCACCCCGCCCAGCACCATCCAGTATAAAAAAAGTGCTATACTGCGGTCAAAAACACGCGCCCTTGGCACAATGAAAGAATAATAAATATCGTTATTTTTTGCCGATGCCACACCAATAGCAACTTCTTTGCTACTATAATCCGCCAGACGATATTTTTTTTTCAAATATTTATTCAATGATCGCTCTAAGCGAATGCGTTGTTTATTTTTGGCTAATAGTTTCAAATTTTGAAAATTTGCCTCTTCACCCAAAATAATATTGATATCAAACAGATTATTGCGATGCAGATTATAACGCCCCAAATATTTTGGGTCATTTTCCAGTTCACGATATAAAAAAGTAACTTCACTTGCCAAATTATCAGCCAATTTATAATTAACAAATCGCCAATGGCGGTCATGAAAAACATAAAGTGCCATGCCCTCGATCGCCAATAAAGTCAAAAATAAAATCAACAATGACCGAGTCCAAATTCGCTGTGGCAAAATAAAAACAAATAAATTTCTAAAAAAAATTCTTATTCTATTCATGGTCTAGCCTCATTTCATAGCCACGATTACGAATGGTAACTAGATATTCGGGGCGATCTTTATCATCGCCAATTTTTTGTCTGATGCGAGCAATATGAACATCGATCGTCCGCTCACCACCACTTATCACCTGTGAAGCATTTAATTCTTCTCGGCTGACCGCACGCTCCGCCCGTTCCAAAAGATAACAAAACAATCTCTCTTCAGCCGATGTAAAAAAAACTCTATGACCATCCACCGTTAAATGTTTATTAGTCATATCAAACACCCCACGACCAAATTTGATAGTATATTTTTTTGCCATCAATGTTTTTCTATGTCGCCTGATAATATTGCCAAGCCGCAACACCAATTCTTCTGGCTTAAAAGGTTTGCCCAAATAATCATCTGCGCCAAGCGATAAACCCATCACACGATTTTCAGCATCCCTTCCCATAGCGGTTAGCATAATAATCGGTATATCATTGCCCGATTCACGCAATTCTTTTAACCATTCATCACCTGTTTGCTCTTTCATCTGCACATCAAGCACCACCGCAGAAAAATTATATTTCAAAAGTAAATTCTTAGCTTGCTTGGTTGATAATGCCGTATAACAAACAAAATAATGTTGTTGTAAAAATTCTTTTAGCAAATTGCATAAATCTAAATCATCATCAACCACCAAAACCAATGGGCGGTAGCCCAATTCATGCTCAATATTTTTTTCTATGGTATTTTTTTTCACGGTATTGTCTTTTGCGATTGATTATATAGCAATTCAATCACCTTCACAAACCCTGCCACAGCTTCGTCGCCCGCCTGTTGATACACCCCTGATAATTGTTTTACCGCTCGGGTTATGGATTGTTGCAAAGCCGCACGACCATAAGCATTTAAGGAATAGGTTTTTTGCCGACCATCGGGGCTTGCCGATGTTGTTTCGATCCAATTTTTTTCTTTTATTTTTTCTAATCTTTTATGCAAAGCCTGTTTAGATATTGCCAATGCCGTTGCCAATTGTTTTGCTGTTTTGGGGGCAGTAAGCAACAACAACATTTCATCAATATTCTTATCCAAACCATTCGCCCGCAAATAATAAAATACTTGGTAAAAAAGATGCAAATTATCTTCCACCACCGACGACGATAAAAATAAAGGATTGGTTTTCATATAGCCCACCCCCAAATATCATATATTTATTATCAATTTTTTTTATAGCTCATCATCAGAATTGGCATTGCTATAATATTCATAATCTTCATCAAATTCTTCCATGGCTCTATCTATCATAGCTCTGGTAGCGGGTTGCAAAACAGTTCTACCCGAATAGCCAGGTTGCCAATTATCCCACTGCATACGCACCTTAATCACTCCAGACGGGGTATAAAAATTTTTTTTCTCTCTAATCAACATATAATTTTTCATAAAATCTTTATAAACTGGCAATGCAATGGTTGAACCTGATTCCTGCCTACCAGTAACGGGGTCGATGCCAAGACTAGAGGGTGTATCAAACCCAGCCCATACACCAACAACAATATCAGGCAATAGCCCCATAAACAGCGAATCATGGTTATCATTGGTGGTGCCAGTTTTGCCTGCAATATTCAAACCCAATTCCGCCAAAGATGCCCCCGTGCCACGATAAACCGCCCCTTGCATCATATCAACAACGATATAAGCCAAGGCAGGATTGATAATATTTTGGCGTTCATCAATAATTATCGGTGGCAGTTGTCCATTGTAATCATCAGCCAGACAATCTATACAATCACGCTGGTCGCTACGAGCCACGGTTTTACCATAGCGATCTTGCACCCGCTCGATACGGGTTAATTTTATTTCCCGACCATAATTAGCTAAAATCGCATAAGCACGCACCATTTTTTCAAGCGGTGTTCCCGCTGAACCCAAAACCATTGATGGATAATTCAATGTGCGATTATACAACCCCAAACGGCGAAAAACCTGCCCCACCTTATGAAAACCAATTACTTTTGCAATACGCACCGTCATGCGATTGCGTGATTGCTCAATACCAAAACGCATCGGCCTTTCATCATCGCTGTCAACATCATCACCATCAAAATTATCAGGTATCCATGTTTCGGTTGGGCTTTCCACTATCACTTGCGAATCGGCAACGGTATAAAAAGGGATAACATTATTTTCTAAAGCCGCCAAATAAACAAAAGGCTTGATAGAAGAACCCGGCTGACGATTGGCTTGGCTGGCACGATTAAATTTACTTGCATTATATGACCACCCCCCAACCTCACCCAAAACACGACCACTTTTTGGTTCGATCGCTATCGCTGCCCCTTGAATCAGAGGTATTTGCTCAAGTAAAAATTGGTTATCTAGTAATGGCGATACAAGTATCACCGAGCCAACTGGCAGGCTTTCCAAAATATTTGATAATTCCTGAGAATTAAGATTACGCCCTTTACGATTTTCAAAATATTCTCGCCCCACGGCGGCATTTTCATAGCTCAATCTTCCCCTTTCGCCATTTTCAAGCCTAATACTAAAATCATCATCATTTTGTGAAATCACCACCGCACGCAACCAATCCCCCAATTTACCATCGGCAGGCACGCTGGATAAATCTTCCCAACTGATACCATCAGAAAAAACTTTTAATGGACCACGATAGCCATGCCGCCTATCATAAGCACGCAAAGATTTATGCAACGCCTGCACCAAATATAATTGCACCCGATTATCAAGCGTGGTGCGCACCGAATAACCGCCGCCCACCATACGAATATCAGGAAAACCACGCTGTAATTCTTGACGCAGATTATCAATAAAATATTCGCTATTGACCGAACCTTCATTGCTGACAAAAGCCTCCAATTTTGCATCAGATGCCTCATTTTTTTGATTCTTGGCAATAAAACCCATTTGATACATACGGTCGATCACCCAATTACGCCGTTCAATAGCCGCATCATAATATTTTGTCGGGTTATAATTGTTAGGACCTTTTGGCAAAGCCGCCAGATAGGCAATTTGGTCAATGCTTAACTGGTCTAAATTCTTGCGAAAATAATTTTGTGATGCTGCCGACACACCATAAGATCGATTGCCCAAAAATATCTGGTTAAGGTAAAGTTCTAAAATTTTATTTTTTGATAGATAGCGTTCCAATTTGATGGCGACCACAATTTCATTAAATTTTCTAAAAATTGAAAGGTCGCTGGAATTCAAAACAATGTTGCGTGCCACCTGTTGCGTAATGGTTGATGCACCCTCGGGGCGGCGACCATCAAGCAAAGCGGGAATAAGCCTTATCACGGCACGACCAATACCAATAAAATCTATCCCACCATGTTCATAGAATCGCTGGTCCTCAGCCGATATAAAAGCTTCCCGCACCAAACTAGGGATATAATCAAATGGCACCACCACCCGACTGCCCTGATTAAGGTCTTTAATAATTGAACCATCGCTGCTATGGATACGGCTGTTCGTTTCAAGCTCAACATCACCAATTTTCTCAACCCCAGGGATGCGACCAATAAATACCCATGCATATAATCCCCACACCATCATCAGCAAAATACCCATGGTGGTCATCACCGATAGCAACCAAAGCAATCGCCTAAACCTTCTCGAATCATAATAGCGATAAAAAGAACTCTTATCAATCATCTTAAAAAGATATATGATGTTATCAATAAAAAAGCAATAGCTATTGCTTTTTATGCATAACCCACCATTATCATGATAGAAAAATAGGCATTATTCTTGCATAATAGTGAAAAATTATATTAGACTTTTATAAAAAAAATATATGATAAAAAACCTATCCTGTTCGTTTATTCTTGCCTTGTCATTGATTGTTTTTTTAACCACTGGGGTGGCGATGGCATCAACCATCTATCGCACCAGTTCCAGCATCATTGTTGATGCCGAAAATAAAAATGTTATCTATGCCGATAATGCCGATAGTTTGGCTTATCCTGCATCCTTAACCAAAACCATGACCTTGCTTTTGTTATTTGACAAATTAGAAAACGGTGATTGGCAACCCAATACCATGTTAAAAGTATCCCGCAATGCGGCACGGCGACCCAAAACCCGATTGGGTGTGCGCCCTGGCGATAGGGTGTCGGTTGATTTAGCGATCCGTTCTATCGTTGTGTTGTCGGCAAATGATATAGCGGTTGTGGTTGCTGAAAATATAGCTGGCACCGAACGCGCCTTTGCCAACCGCATGACCAAAAAAGCCAAAGCCATCGGTATGAAACAAACCAGTTTTCGCAATGCATCTGGTCTTTCAAACAGGCGACAGGTCACAACCGCTCGTGATATGGCATTGTTGGGGGTTTATATTTTGAATAATTACCCGCAATATTACCATTATTTTTCTATCAATAATTTTCGTTTTAAAAAGCGTGTTATCAAAACCCACAATCGCCTATTGGAACGATTCAATGGTGCCGATGGTTTTAAGACTGGTTATATTTCAAGAAGTGGCTATAATCTTTTAACCTCTGCCGAACGCGATGGTAAAAGGGTGGTGGCAGTTGTGCTGGGTGGTGGCACAGCTTCGCATCGTGATAGTATGATGTCTTATCTATTGGATCGCTACCTGCCCTATGCATCGGTTTATAGTCGTAGTTTTGAATTATTTAATTTAAAAACTAGCAACCGCCAACCGCAATTATCGCTAGAAAAATCCTACAAACGATATGTTAAAAAGAAAAAAAAGAAGAAGAAAAAGAAAAAACTTGCCGAAGATCCGCATGAAAAAAAATTACGCATCAAGCGCCAAAAAGATTTGGCAGAAGCCAAAAAACGTAAAGAATTGCATAGTCAATTATTGGTAGCGGGTGAAAAAAGAACCACCAATAAAAAAACTGCCGATAAGAAAAAATCATCAAACGACGAAAAGAAAAAATCTACCAATAAAGAAAAAAAGACAAGTGATAAGAAAGAACCTGTTGCCAATAATAAAAATAAAAAAATAAAAACCATTCTTATCCAGCCTACAGCCCCTGCCCCATTGACTTAATCATATTCATAAAGGCAAAAAACATTTTATCCATTGGACTCTAGAAAAAAATACATATAGGGTCTATAATCATAGCGATGTTGTTATCGATAAAAATTATCATCATTGCTGGTTTATTTTTTGGTTTATCGCTTGCCGAACGATTATTCCCCTATCGTGCCATTAAGAATCAATATCGCCATCTGATTGCCAATCTAGGGCTTTGGGGGATTAATAGTTTGCTATCGGTTGGCTTTATTGTTGGTTTTACCGCTTATCTCACCACCTTAACCCCTTCATCGGTGATTGTGGTGCGTGATATGATTTTTCCTAATTTTGCCATTGCCACCTTGGTAGATTGTTTGGTGTATGATTTTTATATCTATTGGTGGCATCGCTTGAACCATATCATACCATTTCTATGGCGATTTCATCGTGTGCATCATTTGGATGAAAATTTAGATGCCACCACCGCTGTGCGATTCCATTGGGGTGAAGTTTTTTTATCGTCACTATGGCGTGCCCCCTTGATTATTTTTCTTGGTTTGCCGCTTTCATCGGTCTTGCTGGCTGAAATTTTACTATTATGTTTTTCTTTATTTCAACATAGCAATCTTTATTTACCAAAAAAATATGATAATATTTTGAAATGGTTTTTCGTTACCCCCAGTTACCATTTTATGCACCATGAGCCTGATCGTCGCAATACCGATTCTCACTATAGCAATATCTTAACCATTTGGGATAGGTTATTTCATAGCCGTAGTTATGGCAATGCCCATCAAAAAATGAAACATGGCTTACCCGGATTGCATGATTTGCGATTATTCCCGCTGTTGCTATCGCCATTTGTTGCCATTAAAAAAATAAAAAAATGGTCAAAATAATATCAACCAAACATTCAATTATTTTTTTTGCATGATTTTTTGTGCGATTGCCAAATCCTCTGCGGTATCAACCGATAGGGGTTTATCCTTCACCACCACCGCAAATATTTTAATGCCATTTTCTAAGGCACGCAATTGCTCTAATTTTTCAGTTTTTTCCAAAAGCGATGGTTTTAAGGTAACAAATTTTTCTAAAATATCTCGCTGATAACCATAAACCCCGATATGATGAAAAAACATATCATCGCCATAGGGTGCGGGGGAACGAGTAAAATAAAAAATTGGTAATGGTTTTTCATTATCATTCATTTGACAGATAGCCTTCACCACATCAGGATTATTTTTTTTCGCTTGATTTTTTTGCAAACACACAGGGGTGATAATGCCATAATCACGGCACAATAAACCATCGGCAATTTTTTTTAACATAAAGGGCGACATATTGGGTATATCGCCCTGTAAATTAATAATGCGTTTATATTGTTGATGGTTGGCTAATTTTTTTAAGCCATAATAAATACGGTCGGTGCCAGATGGCAAATCAGCGGGAGTTAAGATAGCCTCCCCGCCCTTTTTTTTAACACAGTCAACTATCTCTTCATCCCCTGCACAAACCACAACCCGTCCCACATCTGCCGCCACTGCCCTTTCATAACAATGCAAAATCATTTCCTGCCCATGAATTTTTAAAAGTGGTTTATTGGGTAGGCGGCTTGCACTAAGCCGTGATGGAATTAACACTATAGAATCTTTATCCATAATCATCGCAAGATAGCAAAAACAATAGCGAAATGCTATATTAAGTAAAATGCAAAAAAAATTACATCATCCATCACACATGGCCCTGCCACATTGTCAATTGGCTGACCAAATTATTGAACGGGTGCTACATCACACAGAATATGATGGTTGGGGTGATGATGCCTTGCATCATGCGACCAAAGATATAAAATGCGATAACAATCTAGCACAGGTTATATTTCCTGATGTGCCAAAATCCCTTTTGATTTGGGCATCAGGCTATGTAGATAACATCATGATAGAATGGTTAAAAGCCAACAAGCCTGAAAAAATTACTGCCACCATTTTTCACGGTTTAATGTTTCGCTATCGTCATGTCAAAAAATGGCGAGGCGGGTTATCCCGTGCCGCTATAGTATTAACCAGCCCTGCCCACATCATCACTGCCAGCGAATTAACTTGGACAACTGCCGATAGATTATGGCGCACCGCGGGTGATGATAGCAATGATTTCAACCATTACAGCAAGCGATTTTTGCTATCGGGGATTATTGCTGCCACCTTGCCAGTTTATTTGAATGATAAAACCGATGATTTGGTGGATACAGAAAAATTTTTAAAAAACCGATTGGATGATATCAAAACCATCAATACCACCAAAACAAAAATCAAAGAAAAAATTTTTGGCAAAACTATCTAATTATTTTTAAACACCAACTATCTGCTGGCATCGCTTACAAAGATTTGATGTCACCTCGGGCAAAATTTTCCAACAACGCCCACATTTATCCCCCTCTGCCATTTGCCATGCAATATGGATATCATCAGATTTTTTTAATATCACCGAAGATACAATAAAAATATCCGCCCAATCAAAAAAATTCTTATCCCATTGGCTGGTGGCTTGATATAATGTTTCTGGCAAGCTAAGGGTAATATGGCTTTCAAGGGCAGAACCAATTTTTTTATCTTTTCGTGCCATTTCCAAAACTTGTAAGACATTTTTTCTTATATCAATGATTTTTTCAACCCATTTGTCTTCTTCCCCCGCTTGCCATGATGCTGGTGCATTAGGAAATTTTTCCAAATGCACCGATTCCAAACCCCTATCTTTATAACGGGGGTGGGCGTGCCAAGCCTCCTCCGCGGTAAAACATAATATCGGTGCGAACCATTTACATAAAAAATCAAAAACATAATTGAGAACAAACATCGTTTGTTTGCGAGCAATAGAATTTTTATCATCACAATAAAGCCTATCTTTACGCACATCAAAATAAAAAGCCGATAGGTCTTGGTCGCAAAAACGATATAATGATAAAAATATTTTATTAAATTCAAAATCATTGGTATAATTAATAATGCTATGACTCAAATCAGCCAAACGGCGTAAAATATATTGTTCTAGCAATGGTAATTGTTGTTTTTCAAAATGATCTGGCACATCGGGGTCGGTTGCCAAAACCCCCAACAACCAACGAAATGTATTGCGAATACGGCGATAGGATTCGCTATTTTGCATCAAAATATTCTTACCAATATTATGATTTTCGGTATAATTCGATGCCACCACCCAAAGGCGCAGAATATCCGCACCATGTTCCTTAATCACATCGGCAGGTGCGATCACATTGCCAAGTGATTTAGACATTTTATTTCCCTTTTCATCAAGCGTGAAACCATGGGTTAATAAAGCGCGGTAAGGCGCACGCCCACGGGTTGCGACTGATTGCAACAAAGACGAATGAAACCACCCCCGATGTTGGTCGATACCCTCTAGATACAAATCGGCTGGCGATTGCAAATCCTTGCGTTGCTCCAACACAAAAGCATGGGTCGAGCCTGAATCAAACCACACATCCACCACATCTTTTATTTTTGTATAATTTTTTATATCGGCGGCGGGCAGAATATCCTTTAACCAAAATTCATTGGGATAATTATCTTCATCAAACCACACATCCGCCCCCTGTTTGGCAAAAATTGATTTCACATGTTGAAATAATTTTTTATCAAACAATGGTTTGCTATTATTTTTATCAATAAAAAATGGCAAGGGCACGCCCCATGACCTTTGGCGTGATACACACCAATCGGGGCGGGTGGCTATCATATCAGTAAGGGCATTTTTGCCATTGGCAGGGTAAGAAATAACATCATGCAAAACTTTTAAAGATTTTTGGCGCAAAGAATCATCGCCATCCATTGCCATAAACCATTGCGAAGTCGCCAAAAAAATAATTGGCGATTTTGACCGCCAAGAATGGGGATAAGGATGTTGATAATTTTCTTTACCCAGCAATTTTGCCATCTGTGCCAATTTTTTTATCACCGCTCCATTGGCACCGCCATCTTTGCCCTTATCATCATAAACCTTTACCCCCTTCAATTCGGGCAATATGCGAGTGATATGATCGCCATATTCGCCATGCGGCACGACTGATATATGAATCTTATCATCCTTATCATATGCCAGATGTGCATGGTAATCATCTACCCCATGGTTTGGGGCAATATGCACAAAACCCGTTCCTGCATCATCGCTAACAAAATCGGCATGATAAAAATACCTCCTCTGGGTGAGTGGTGGATAATCATCGGTTATGTTTTCAATCAAAGGATGGCGAATTGCCAAGCCAGAAAATTCATCTGGCGAAATATCCCTCTGTTTTTTGCAAGATTGCCATTGCCCCATCTTCATCGCCCATAAACAGCGTTTTTCAGCCAAAATAACCCGCCTAGCCTTACCATTAAAATCAACTATACTATAAACTCCATAGGCAATGTTTTTATGAAAACCTACCGCACGGTTGGCTGGTATCGTCCATGGGGTGGTCGTCCAAATAACAACTTCATCGGCTATATCGCTTTTATCTATCGCAAAACCCACCAAAATACTTGAAGAAGATATATGTTTATATTCCACTTCGGCTTCGGCAAGTGCCGTCTGTTCGGGAATAGACCACATAACAGGTTTATAAGCCTGATATAATTTACCGCTCATTGCCACCTTACCAATTTCATCAGCAATAATTGACTCCGACAAAAAATCCATCGTGCTATAATAATTATCCCAATCACCCATGACGCCCAAACGCTTAAATTCTTCGCATTGCACCTTTAACCATTTGTTGGCATAATCGCGGCATAATTTGCGAAAACTATTGACCGCTATATTATTTTTATTTTCACCACTCGAACGCAGGTCCTCCTCAACTTTCCATTCGATCGGCAAACCATGGCAATCCCAGCCCGGCACAAAAATACTATCCTTTCCCAACATATTTTGGCTACGCGAGACAATATCTTTTAAAATTTTATTAAGAGCATGGCCTATATGGATATTGCCATTGGCATAGGGTGGACCATCATGCAAAATAAATTTTTCAGCCGCTTGACGCATTTTGCGCTGTTTTTGATAAAGACCAATATCTTGCCACCATGCCAACCATTTTGGTTCTGCCATTGCCAGCCCCGCCCGCATAGGAAATGGGGTCTTGGGTAGCAATAAAGTGTCTTGAATATTTTTTTTATCTTTCATCATACCATTGGCGACATATTATGAATCAACATCCAAAATCGTGACCTTATAGGCACCACGGGTAAAAAAATAGTCTCGCCAAAAATTTTTAGCCAAAATTTTTTTTACAGGATTTTTTTTATAAAAAGGTCGTGACACCATATATATCGTGACCTTTAAGCCTTTAAAATTATCATTATTAAATTGTTTGCCATTATCGCTGTTTAAGAATATTTTTGCATTCGGCACATCCGATAAATAAAAATCGGCGGCCGAAGAATTTTGCAACAAATCTGATATCAGTATCAAATGACGACTCTTATCATCAGCCAGTGGCAATTCTTTATTCGCCAATGACGACAATCCTTCCAAAATATAAGAACTGGGCGAAACAAAATTGCCAAGTAATTTTTTCAATGAGGTTTCAACCCCATCACGAAACACTTCATATTTTTTTTGATGAATTTTTTCTTCGGCCTCAGGCACAGAATCAAGAATCGACATAACTTTTTTACGCAATGGAATATTATAACTACTCACCGCATTGATTTGACCATTAAATTTGCTAATTTCATAAAAATATAAATCACTATCGCCTTTGGTTTTATCAATTTCATCTAGCACCTTTTTTTCTATGCGATTGGCATCGCTGACGGAAAATCCATCGGTCTGGTCAAGAATAAAAAATGTTGCAGGGCTAGCGGTAAAAATACTATTCAATATCAATACCAATGGCACAAAAATAATCAACCCCATTGCCAAAAGCGACCACACAACCTTGCCACGGCTGGTATTAAATGGTCCCATTTTTTTCCAAAGATAAGCCGAAAGACTAAAAACAATCAGCAATGTCAAAATCACAAACCACAAAGCACGGTATTCCTTAAAAATGCCATACAGGCTTAAATCGTCAAACATATATTTTCTATAAACTATTTAATGATCTTTTTCAATATTGCGAAAGGCATCTTCAATGGTTTTGGTGATAACTTGAAATTCTGCATCCTTATTGCATAATGGGCTGTGAAAACCACCCCGCCCCACCGATGAAACCTTGATTGATTTCACCATTTTCAATACATCGTCTAATTTTTTATTATAGATTTTTAACAGAGTTTTGTTTTCATCCTCTGCCATTTTCATCAATTCTTTTATCAAACCTGATCCACCAACTGCGGCCGCTCGATAAATGGTATCATATTCACCAATATTTTCATCAATAGATCGGTCATCTAAATAATTGGCAATATCTAATTTTTCACTCATCAATTCCATTCTTTTACGATAATCAAACCCATCTTTACGCTCACGACTATTGCTATGATAATAGATTTCATAAATCCCCGTGACATCTTTTAGGATTTCTTTCAAACAATGCCGATAGGCACTATCTATCACTTTGACCTTATCCAAATTTTCTTTCAATGTTCTTTGTTTTGCCGAATAATTTTCTCGCAAAGTGGCTACCATTGTATCAAATTGTTGTTTGATGGTTTTTAATTGATCAATATAAACATATAAAATATGCTTAAAAATATGCATATCTTTGCGAAAACTCACAATATGATTGCGATGCCCTAGATATTTTTCTCCCGACAAACCATGCAAAAAAGCAAAAAAACAAAACAACAGCCAAAGTATCACCAGCGTATGGTCTCCCGCAGGCAGACGCAAAAAATTAAAAACCATGATAAAAGTCATGATACCCAAACACACCACCACGGTTGGTAAATAAAAAAATTCCTTGATGGCGGAGGTGCTATCCTCTTGTTTAGAGCTTATCATTGCTTTTTTTTTGGTAAAGCCGCGGTAATAAGCATAATAATGCCCCGCCACATAAGCCAAAAAAGCCATCAATACCGAAAAACCACCAAATTGCCCATAGGCACGCCCCAACCCCAAACTGGGTGCCAATTGAAAACCGGTATAAAGCATTTCCATAAAAACGGCAAAACACAACACAATGGGATAAACCAAACGAAAACTTGAAAGGTCAATATCTTTTTCTGAAACGATGCGATTTTCATTACGAAAATCGCATAGTTTTTCATATGACTCCCTTACCTTTTCAAAGGCACTATTGATATCGGGGGCATCTTTGCTAATTTTACCACTTACATTGATAAATTCTTTTTTACGATTTTCTAATTCCCCCCTTGTGGTATGTTTAATTTTTTCAATCTCTTCACGCACTTTATGCAAGATAAGAAATAATCCACTGAGCAATTTATTACGATGACTGCGATTTTGATTACAGGTCAGGGCGACAAAATCCCTCACCTTAGTTTCCATCTGGGTTAAACCGAAGGATTCGCTCGGTAACCCCGCCATACCATCAACCCGCCCATAAAAAGCGGGGTCAAATTTGCGTTTAAGGGTTGTCATTTTCAAATGCAAAAAGCCAAAACCACTTGCCACTTGATAATATTTTGCCCCAGGAATAAGTGATTTGAAAAAACTAACCAGCCGTAAAAAAAATATCAATAACATAGAATAAAATATCACCCTATTATTTATCACCATTAAGCCAAAATAGCAAGATGGTTAGTTTTTTAATAAAAACCCCATCGTTTTATCCAAAATAAAATCGCCATCGGCAATTTTTTTTTGCCAGATGGCAGTTTTAGCAAACCCGCCCAAAGGATAAAGATGAAAACCATCTATGGCGGTTTGGTGGTTGTGCATCATCTCATCGCATAGATCCCGCACCAATTTATTCGGTTCACGCACGGTTAATAATTTTGATAAATTTGTCACTTGATGCTTGATAACCTTCATTGATGGTCCTACGCCACAAGCCACTGCATGTGCCATCAATGTTTTTATCGTGGCAAGGCCCGGAATACCCACCCTTAATTTCATGGTGATACCAGCCTTTTGCAATTTTTTTGCATATTGAATAACAGGTTTGGCCGCAAAACAAAATTGGGTGGTGATTTCTAAAGTGATATGGCTATGTTGCATAAATTTTTGTTTTTGCGATAGGGCCTGCCAATGGGCATTATCAGGAAAATCGGGCGATCCTTCGGGGTGCCCCGCTACAAAAATATGCTTAAAACCATATTCTTGAAATAAACCAGTTTCTAAAATTTCTATTGATGCATGATATTCACCCACAGGATCACGAACCCCACCACCGATGATAAGGCAAGTATCAACCGATGCCTGCTTGACCAACCTTGCCAAATTGGTTTTCAAAAATTGCAAATTGGGTATGGATCTTGCCGCCAAATGGGGAATGGGTATCATCCCCTCCTTCCTAAGGCGAATAGCGGTCTGAATGGTATCATTGATATCCGAACCCGGTAAAAATGTAATAAAAACCCGTGACGATGCTGGCAAAATAGTGGCAAAATTATCTATTTTTTCTGCACCTTTTGGCGTAATTTCCATCGTGCCAGCGGCAACCGTTTTTGCAATAAATCGGTTTTCATTTTCTATGCTATCTTGGCGAGGCATATACCCGCTATAAATATTATCATTCCGCCTGTCAAGCAAACTTGAAATAACCGCAAAAAATTTCAGCTGGATTTTTTTACCAAAAAGATATATATTATATAGTATGTTCATTGAAACCGAAACCACCCCCAACCCAGAAGTTTTAAGCTTTCGCCCCCATATTGATGGTGGCGGGTTTGCTGTTCCCCACGCCCTATCCTTCACCGATAAAAAAACGGCGGCGGCAAAATCACCCCTTGCCTATCATTTATTTACGATTGATGGCGTAAAGGAGGTTTTTTTGCATAAAGATTTTATTTCCATTATGAAAAAACCTGACCAATCATGGGCAAGATTAAAACCACTTATCGTTAGCAACATCATTGACCATCTGGCACGGGGGGATAAAATTATTTCATCCTCTGATGACGCCAAGCCACAGAAAAAAACCATCATGCATAACCCAAAAGATGCAGAAACCGTTGAAAAAATTGAAGAATTGATTGAAACCCGCATCCGCCCCGCTGTGGCACGCGATGGTGGTAATATTGTGCTGGAAGCATATGACAATGGTGTTGTTTATTTATCCATGCAAGGCGCGTGCTCGGGTTGCCCATCATCGACTGCCACCTTAAAATCGGGCATTGAAAATATGTTAAAACATTTTATCCCCGAAGTGGTTGAGGTTAGGCAGGCTTTGTAAGAAATTATTTTTGCGGGGAGTGACCGAATTTATTTTTGCCTTTATCGCCTGGTGTAATCAACCACGAAAGAATAAACAAACTATATGAAAAGAAAATTAACATTACCAATAATGCAATATATTCACCGCTTTCAAGCAAATAAAAAAAACGACTGTAGTATGCACCACTTTTTGGTTCAAAAAATGATATCATAAATAACACAATCAACATAAAAAGAAGATGATATCCTGAATGGTTGGTATCATGCAAACGCCTTATCATGACACTACAAAATGGCAAAATACCCAAAAATGCTATTATACCCAATACTATCCAGCTATAAAAAATACCAAACACTAAAATCAATATTATTGCCAATGGAATATATACCAATTGAAACCACCAAAATTCAGCACGGCTGGCACGCCCCAATATTATGTTATATTTAACAAGACAGGTTTTTATAGCTTCTAAAAAAGTCATTATATTTTTTTCATAATTTGATAATCCTTACAATATTTACAATAGGTAAGTCAAACAAATTCTTTAAGGCAAAAAAATCTCTCGCTGAATCGAATCAACGGGGAAATTTATTATCTTAACTTAAATGGGTATAATTTAAGCAAGAATTTTTTTTTATTAGATATAATAAAAAATTATTTTTTTTGTGGGGGACCGAATTTGTTTTTGCCTTTATCGCCTTTTTTAATTAGCCACCAGAGAATAATCAAGTTCATAATAAAAACAGCAAATATAGCAAAAAGAATAACATTCGGAACAGAGTCACCATCACTAACTTCTAAATAACTACTAAAAAATACCATAACAACATATAACCAGAGATAATGCCCAGAATGATTGGTATCATGCAAACGCCTCACCGTCATAGATATGTAGGGCGGAATAATTGCCAAGTATCCTAAAACAGCAAGCCAAAACAACAACGGAATAATAGCTGATACTAAGAAAATAAACAGTATAAACAGCATTAATGTTAGATAAAACAACCAATACTCAGCACTGCTAACACGCCCTGATATTGTAATATATTTACTAAAACATTTCTTTACCGCTTCCGATAAAGTCATGATATTTTTTTTCATAATTTGATGCTCCTTACGATATTTGCATTAACAATTTATAATAGATAAGTCAAACAAATTCTTTAAGACAAAAAAAATTCCCCCGCTGAATCGAATCAACGGGGGAATTTATTATCTTAACTTAAATAGATAAATTTAAGCAAGAATTATTTTTTTGGTGCGGCACCATATTTATTGCTACCTTTATCCCCTGGTTTAATCACCCACCAAAGAATATACAAATTGAAGATAATCACGCCAACAATAGCATAAACAATAATATAATACATAAATGGTGACACCGAAGTAACCATGTTAAGCAAATATGCAGCAATGGCTGCTGAACCATATGACATCCAAACATAATGCCCAGAATGGTTGGTATCATGAAAACGCCTTACTATCACAGATAGATAAGGTGGAATAATCACCAAAGTTGCCAAAATAGGAATCCAACCTGATAATGGAATGGTTTCCCCATTCAATACAACAGAATTATAGAATACATGGCCACTCAAATATACCAATGATGCAAATACTAGATAGCACCACCAAAATTCAGCACGCCCAGCACGCCCAGAGATTGTAATATATTTACTAAAACATTTATTTACCGCTTCCGATAAACTCATAATATTTCCTTTCATAGTTTAGTCCTCCTAACTATGTTTATTGTTGTTAATTACCAATGGCATAATTGCCATTGATAGCAGAATGATAATGATTTACAATAGATAAGTCAATCATATTCTTTTTTGTAAAAAATACAATTTTTTATTGGGGTAGAGCGTGCCATCATCAAGGCAAAAAAATTCCCCCGCTGAATTGAATCAACGGGGGAATTTATTATCTTAACTTAAATGGGTATAATTTAAGCAAGCATTATTTTTTATAAAATATAAAAAATTATTTTTTTGGTACGGCACCAAATTTATTACCGCCTTTATCCCCTGGTTTAATCACCCACCAGAGAAGAACAACATTTAAAAGAGCCACAGCTACAATAACAAAAACAATCACATAATGCATCATTTCTGATGCACCAGCATTCATGCTATACAAATAACCAGCAATGGCTAATACAAGATATGCAATCCAAACATAATGCCCAGAATGATTCCCATCATGCAAACGCCTCACTATCACAGATACATAAGGCGGTATGCTTACCAAAGCTGCCAAAAAAAGGATCCAACCCCATAATGGAATAGATTCCCCATTCAATACAACAGAATTATAAAGCACAAAAGCACTTAAATATGCCAACAAGCCGAATACTAGGGCAAACCACCAGAATTCAGCACGCCCAGCACGCCCTGATATTGTAATATATTTGCAAAAACAGCTTTTTACTGCTTCCGATAAAGTCATAACATTTCCTTTCATAGTTTAGTCTCCTTTACTATGTTTATTGTTGTTAATTACCAATGGCTTTATCGCCATTGATTTCCTTTATGTATAATGATTTGCCATAGATATGTCAAGCATTATTATTTTTTATTAGCTTTGGCAAATTTTTTCATTGATCTTTTTTCTGCCTCCCTATGAAGTATATAATTTTTTGTATTGTTATGCAAAGTTTTGATACTATCCTTGCCATAGATATTATCGCCATCGGTGCCTAACTGAAAATAATTTACCAAAAGAATAATTTCATATATCAAACCACAATAAAATAAACCCAAAATAATATATTGTTGGGTGTTATCGGCATATTGAAATAAAAAATCATCTAACCATATACCATCTTGCAACAATGCCCTTATACCAAACAAAATCCACGGCACATAAAAAAATTTAGGTAGCAAAAACCACCCCGAATGTTCCACATCATGCAAACGCCTCACATGGCACGCCACCATAGATGGTAAGGTAATAGAGGTGATAATAAGGGTGAAAAATAATATCCGATCATTGCTTGCCACCAACAGCACCAACAAACTACCATAGATAATTTGAAATAACCAAAATTCCAAACGACAGGTGCGGCCTTGATAGTCTTTAAACCCACTAAAGGAATTTTTAAAAATATAGACAACCAACCAAAAATAATATACCATTAGCTAGCGATTATCAAATTATAGCAAAAAAAACAAGTTGTAGCATCTGGCAATAAAATTTTTTGTTGCGATAGGGATATTTTTGATGTAATCCATCACCAAAAGCCATAAAACAATCAAACAATATGTTAAGCGAAAAACAAAACAATTTTCTGCGTAGCAACAAAAACTTGCCGACCCCATTTCAAATCATTGATCTTGATATGGTGGCAGAACAATATAAAAAATTTACAACTGCTTTGCCATTTTGTGATATTTATTATGCGGTGAAATCAAACGCCAACAATGATGTGATAAAAACATTAATACCTTTGGGTAGCCATTTTGATACCGCTTCGATTGAAGAAATCAAACAGGTTTTGGCTCTGGGGGCAGATGTAAAAAAATTATCATTTGGCACCACCATCAAAAAATCATCCGCCATTGCCGAAAGCCTTGCTTTGGGCATAAAATTATTTGTAGTTGATTGCGATATGGAATTGGAAAAAATTGCCCATGAAGTAGCAGAATCTGGCATGGATGATGTTGGTATCTATTGTCGTATGTTACATGATGGCAAGGATGCAGGCTATCCCCTCAACCACAAATTTGGCACCACCATCAAAGAAACCATCGCAATTTTAAAAAAAACCAAAGATGTGGGGTTGATACCCCGCGGGGTTTCTTTTCATGTCGGGTCGCAGGCAAAAACTGCCACGCCATGGATCGATGCCCTAAAGGATGTAAAAAAAATTTTTACTGCCCTTGCCGAACAAGATATTATGCTTGATATGATAAATTTGGGTGGCGGTTTTCCCGGCCATTATCGCAATAGCCATGATGTAGAATCAATAGAAAAAATTAGCGCCGATATCTCA
This sequence comes from Alphaproteobacteria bacterium, assembly GCA_051010635.1. Lineage (GTDB taxonomy): Bacteria > Pseudomonadota > Alphaproteobacteria > JASGCL01 > JASGCL01 > JASGCL01. Next base: position 20,111 of record JBPCVJ010000003.1, read on the forward strand.
ACCGCCGTCAAAAATCTTTTTGCCGATAAAAAAATCAATTATTTAATCGAACCAGGACGCGGCATGGTTTCCCATGCGGCTGTTTCGGTGGCGGAGGTGATATTGAAATCCCATAAAAAAAATAGTGGCGAATGGCTTTATCTTGACCTTGGCACTTATAATGGTATGTTTGAAGCTGTTGATGCCACCATCGAACATAACATTGCGCCGCTTTTTCCTATTGAGGGCGATACCGAACCGATGATATTGGCAGGTCCCACCTGTGATAGTGGGGATTGTTTTTATAACAAAAAAACTTATGATTTACCCAAAAATATAAAATCTGGCGATCGCCTTATTATATTTAGCACTGGTAGTTATAGTGCCAATATAGCATCAACCGATTTTAATGGTTTTCGACCTATCGATGTTTATAGTCTATAAAAATTTTTTTACGCCCCAACATTGGAGAATAAAAAAGGATAGTTAGATGTTTGTGTTTGCCAATGGGGGGTTAAGCGAATAAAAATTTTTAAAAAAATCTTTTGTTCAAAGATATTTTCCATCTCACCCCTTGCGGCGCTGGCAATGGTTTTTAAATTTTTACCACCCCGCCCCAATATCATCGCCCGATGGTTTTCTTTTTCAATATGGATAATCTGATAAATATGCAAAATGGTTTTTTTACTCTTGGCATTTTTTTCTAATCGCCATACTTCGGTTTCAACCGCCAAACAATAGGGCAATTCCTGATGCAAATAATATAATAATTTTTCACGCAAAATTTCAGCCGCAAATAATCTATCAGGTAAATCGCTTACCATCTGGCTATCATAACCCCATTCGCCATTTGGTAATCTGGCTATCAATGTTTTTAATAAATCATCGACGCCATCTTTTTTTAATGCCGATATCATCATCACCTGTTCAACCCTATCTTGTTTGCTTAATTTTTCTGCCAACACAAGCAATTTTTCTTTTTTAACTTTATCAATTTTATTTATCACCGCTATCACCGATCTTTTCATTAGAGATAAATGATGCAAAATATATTCAACATTATCGCTGATAGCCGTATCGGCAGCTATCAACAATACCACCTCATCAATTTGTTCAAGTGCCTGCCATGCCATCTTTACCATTTTTTTATCAAAACTATCTTTGGCATAAAAAATACCGGGGGTATCAATCATACCCATCTGTGCCTTGCCATATTCAATAATGGCGGTTAAACGAAAACGCGTGGTTTGCGGTTTTTTACTAACAATAGAAACCTTTTGCCCCGCCAAAACATTCACCAAGGTTGATTTACCCGCATTGGGTGCCCCCAATAAGGCAACCTGACCAAATTGTTTTTTTTCCTGATGCATTGGCATTTTTTTATAATTTCAATTGTTTTATTTTTGTCATAACCTTGGCCGCCGCACCTATCATTGCCATTTTCTTGGTGCTGGCTTTTTCTGTCACTATACCAATTTTTTTAATATGGGCATCCAGCGTAATTGTAAAAACAGGTGCATGGTCATTACCACTTGTATTTTTTAAATGATAAATCGGTGGGGGTAATTTTTTTCGTTGCAACCATTCTTGTAATTGCCCACGCGGGTTATTAGATTGGTTATTGCTATTGATATAAAATTCTTGCCAATGTTTTTTAACAAATGATTCAATCAACTTATTATCTTTGGTTAAAAACAACACCGCCAAAAATGATTCAACCGCATTCGTCATTGCGGTATCCATGCCATTTTTGCTAAGCCCATTCTTGCCATCACCGCTAATCAAAATTTTATTGAATTCAAGTTTTTTTGCTATTGCCAATAATCTTGATTTTGACACCATATTTGTCAATGCGATGGTTAAAGCCCCTTCCCGATCTTTTGGTCTTGCTTCAAACAACCAATGTGCCACCACCATTGCCAAAACCCTATCACCCAAAAATTCCAATCGTTCATAATGGTTTTTTTTTCTTGCACTGGGGTGAGTAAAAGCCTGCCGCAACAATGGTTCTTCTTCATTTGAAAAACTTATATCGGTTGCTTGATAAATAAAATCTAATAAATCTTTATCTTTCATAATACCTGCCAAATTATTTTACACGAGAAAAAAATCTATCAAATCGTATCGACCAACCCAACGAGCTTTGATGATTATGTTTGTTGATTGAAAATAGCACAAATGCCACCCGACCAATGACATTTTCATAAGGAATAAACCCCACCCCACCAAACAATGCTGCCACCCGACTATCAAGCGAATTATCACGATTATCGCCCATACCAAAAGAATGATTGTCTGGAACTATATAAGTGGTGGTGTTATCCAAATCGCCATAATTGGCATTTCTTTCAAGAATGCGGTAATCTCTCGCCCTGCCCTTTTCTGAAAGAAGAATGGTTTCATCAAATTGTGCGATCGGTAAATTATTTTCATCATCTATAAGAAAATCATTGATGGAAGTTTTTTTCAATGGTTCGCCATTAAGATACAATCGCCCATTTTTGACTTGCAAAACATCACCCGGCAAACCAACGATACGCTTAACATAACTATCTTTTGTATTGGGCGGGTAGCGAAATACCACCACATCACCACGCTGAGGGTCTTTAGCAAATAGCCGATTAGAAAAATCTATCGGCCTTAAAGGAAAACTATATTGCCCATAACCATAGCTCATTTTATTAACAAAAATATAATCGCCAACCAACAAATTGGGCAACATGGATGATGAAGGAATAATAAAAGGTTCTAAAAACAATGCACGAAAACCTATCACCAATAAAAGAATTTCGGCAAGAAAAAAAGTAAAGTCATATTTATCTTCAATTTTTTTTGAAAAAAAACCACGCCCACGAAAACGCCGCAACAGATAATTGCATAATACTAGCAACAAAAAAATATAAATAATAACAGACCAATGTATCATTTTGATTGTTTTTCCAACTGGATTAAAAAATTTGATAGACGATATTCTTTATCGGTTTTTATCAAAGGTTCTATCACCTCATCAAGTGCCGAACCATTCATAATTTCTGTCAATTTGTAAAGGGTTAATTTGATGCGATGGTCTGATACCCGACCTTCGGGAAAATTATAGGTGCGAATTTTTTCTGCCCGCTCACCCGACCCCACCATCAAACGCCTTGCCGCTATGCGTGCCTTTATTTTTTCTTCACGCTGATATTCAAAAAGCCGTGCCCTCAACAACCGCATAGCTTGGGCGCGATTTTTATGTTGTGATTTTTCGCTTTGGCAAGCCACTGCCACACCCGATGGTATATGGGTAATGCGCACTGCCGAATCGGTGGTATTAACATGCTGCCCCCCTGCACCTTGCGATCGATAGGTATCTATACGCAAATCCTCAGGGGATAAAATAATTTCAACATCTTCAGGTTCTGGCAATATAGCAACCGTGGCGGTTGAGGTATGCACCCTACCAGCATTTTCGGTGATAGGAACACGCTGCACCCGATGCACTCCGCCTTCAAATTTCATGCGGTCATATATCCCATCGCCTTTGATAGATGCCGAACCCGTCGCTACACCACCCAAATCATTTTCGCTGATAGCAATGGTTTCAAATCGCCAACCATTTTTTTCGGCATAACAACGATACATGGACAACAAATCCCCTGCAAAAAGTGCGGCCTCCAGCCCGCCCGTGCCTGCCCGCACCTCAACTATCAAGGCATTAATTTTATCATCACCATCGCTGGGAATGGTTTTCAATTCTAATTCATGACGCAAAATAGGCAATGATATATCCAAATCTTTTTTTTCCTGCTCTGCCATGATACGCATATCATCATGCAAATTTTTATCGCCAAGCATTTCATCACAACCTTGTAATGATTTTATCATGCCAAGATATTTTTCCATATCGGGCAGAATTTTTGATAAAGACGACAATTCTTTTGCCAAATCCCCCATATTTTTATAACCTGATACATCGCCCTTGACCATTTTATCTTGTAAAATTTGGTAATCTTGTAAGCGTTTGCCAATATATTCATCAAAGGCTTTATGATTGTTTTTTATCATATATCACCTTGTCATTTTTTTTGCTTCATCTATGATGTTATCAATTGATAATGTTTTTTGTTCGCCGCTTTCTAAATTTTTCCATTGATATTGTTTGTTTGCTAATTCTTCGTCGCCAAAAATAATCGCGATATTTGCTTTTGATTTATTGGCAAAAGATAGTATTTTTTTTATATTGTCGCTGATAAACATCGGCATATCAACCCGCAATCCATGTTGGCGCAATTTTTCAGCCAAAGATATAGCCTCTGGTCTTACTTTTCGCCCTATCGGGCATAGAAAAATTAATGGCAATGTTTTTTTAGCATCTAGTGGCAATAAATCCATCATTCTATCAAGCCCCGCGGCAAAACCAACCCCGCCAATATCCTTTTCACCAAACATAGCGGGCAAACCATCGTAGCGCCCACCCGCCAATATAGTGCCCTGTGCCCCCACATTATCGCTAACAAATTCAAAAGCCGTGTGGCAATAATAATCAAGCCCCCGCACCAATTTTTCATTATGAACAAAGGGAATTGTTTCCATTGCCAATAATTCTTGTAATTTATCAAAATATATTTTTGATTCCCTATCATAATAATCAGAAAATTTTGGCGCCCCGATGATTAATTTTTTATCGCCCTCATCTTTAGAATCCAAAATACGCAAAGGGTTTTTTTTAAGACGCAATTTTGAATCAAACGAAAGGTCATTTTCATAAGTTTCAAAATATTCCACCAAAGCGGAACGATATTTTTTGCGTGATGCCTGATTACCCAATGAATTAATTTCACATCTTACATTGCCAATATTTAAACTACCAAGAAAAATTGCCGCCAAACTTATCACATCAACATCAACCATAGCGGAATATTCAATTCCATCGGCTGTATCAGATAGGCGGTGCAAATACTCAACCCCGAATTGATAAAATTGGCGATAGCGACCCTTTTGCGGCCTTTCATAACGAAACATAGCACCATGATAAAAAAACTTACAAGGTAGATGTTGTTGCCAACCATTTTCAACCAAGGCACGCACCACAGCGGCGGTATTTTCGGGTCGCAAACAAATTTTATCACCGCCACGATCATCAAACAAAAACATTTCTTTATGAATAATATCAGAATCCTGCCCCAAAGATTCGGTAAAAACCTTTGCCGATTCAATTATTGGGGTGATGATTTCTTGATAATTATAAGTCTGTGCGAAACCCTTCGCACTATCTATCAATCTATTCATTTTGGCAACATCATCGCCAATCAAATCTCTGGTGCCACGCACCGATTGAATTTTATTCATATTATTTTAACCATATTTTTGTTGATGCGGCATATTTATTTTTTTATGAATACCATGCCGTTCTGCCAATTTTTCTTCAACCAACCCCACCAGATAATCAACAATATCATCATCTTGAAAACGATGCGCTGGCACACCACCAAGATAAATTTGATGGGTTGCCAGACCTTTATTGCCCTTGCCACCACCGGTAAAACCAATATCAGTTTGTCGTGCTTCGCCAGGACCATTGACAACACAGCCTATCACCGACAAGGTTATTTCCTCTTTGATATGCGATAATTTTTTTTCTAATTCACCAACAATTTTAATCACATCAAATTGTTGGCGGGCACAGCTGGGGCAAGATATTATTTTAACGCCATAGCTTCTTATCCCCAATGATTTTAAAATTTCAAACCCAACCCTAACCTCTTCTTCTAAATTTGCCGATAGCGACACCCTTATCGTATCCCCTATCCCCGCCCACAACAACGACCCGATGCCGATCGCCGATTTGATAGAACCCGTCATCAATCCGCCAGCTTCGGTTATACCCAAATGCAGCGGACAATCAATCTGTTCTGCCAATTCTTGATAGGCCGCCACCGCCAAAAAAACATCAGATGCCTTGACCGAAATTTTGAATTCATGAAAATCTAAATCTTGCAAAATTTTGGCATGGCTCAATGCCGATTCCACCAAAGCGGCAGGGCAAGGTTCGCCATATTTTTCTAGCAGGTTTTTTTCTAACGAACCGCCATTCACACCTATTCTTATAGAACAACCATTATCTTTTGCGGCAGAAACCACCTCCCTCACCCTATCCATATTGCCAATATTGCCAGGGTTGATACGCAGACAAGCCGCGCCATTTTTTGCCGCTTCAATACCACGGCGATAATGAAAATGAATATCGGCAACGATCGGCAAGGCAGAATATTTTGCAATTTCTTTCAAGGCAAAACTTGAATCGACATCAGGGCAAGACACACGAATAATATCAGCGCCCGCTTCTTTTGCCTTTTCAATTTGCTCAAGGGTCGCCTTGCTATCAGTGGTAAGGCTATTGGTCATGGTTTGCACCGCTATAGGGGCATCGCTACCCACCGATACCGAACCAACCTTAATGGTGCGGCATTGACGCCGATGGATAGTGCGAAACGGGCGATGATTTTCCATATTATTCATTTAACTATGTCATATCATATTTACATATAATTCGCCATATCAGGTTGAAAAAATTTTCTTCAAACATAACCCGTCTTTTATTTTCTTTGATAGCGGATAAATTTTTTTCATAAGCCTTTGCCTTGATGGTTTTTTTTATCAGCGATAGGGCTTTTTCTGGGTCAGTAAGGTCAATGATTTTTATTGACCGCTTATCAAAATAATCATAAATATTTGGCGCCCCCGCATAAAATACATAAGATTCCGCCAACAGGGCGTCGGCTAATTTTTCGCTCCAATAATCGGCTATCACCGCATTTTCTAAAGCAATATGATATTTATATTGTTCTAACCCCATTGCCTTGTCAGAAATATAATGTCGGTTATGCCCAAATATATCCGTCATGGGTTGTAATGCTGGATCTTTTTCTAATTTATCAATCAGGGCAATGCGTAATTTTTGCTGTTGGTTACGGTTTTGGCGTGATGTTATGACTGATAAGGTTTTTGTTTTGTTTGGCGATAAAAGCAAATCTTGCCAATGTTTTTTGATGATCCTTTTGCCCTTTTGGTGGGTGGATGCCATCACCCCATACCACCATTCCAAACCACCATGAGTAAGTTGCCACACCCCATGTTTTAACCATTTTGGTTTTTGCCGTTGTGCCAATAATATTGAAAATTGCGATAAAAATTTTTTATGATAAACCGAACGCACAAAAGGCAATTCCAGCGGTTCGGTTTGAATATGAATTTTTTGTCGATAAGGGTGATGGATGGTTTTTAACCATATCGGCAAACCAAATTTTTTGGCAATACTACGCCAAATGGTTTTTTGATAAGGCATGATATGCCACACCACCAATATATCATCGGGCAAAATTGCCTGATTAAACACAAACAAGATATTTTTCCACAACACCCCTTGTTTTGTTTGATGGGGGGATTGGCGTTTAACAACCTCCGCCGCTGCAAAATGTTCGGTGAGAATATTAACCCTTACATTTATTTTTTGATTGAAAATTTTGTGCGATTTTTTATTTGATTGTTTTTTCATAATAGTTCTTTTATATCTTTCATCAATTATTAACAAGATTTTTTGTAAAAAACTCTTAACCCCTACTATGTCAAGATTAAAAAATACCCCGCTTGTTTCGGTTATCATGCCAGTATTTAATGGCGAAAAATATATTGCTCAGGCTATCGATTCTATCTTACAACAAACTTATAAAAAATTAGAATTGATTATTATTGATGATGCCTCAACCGATAACACCAACGATATTATCAACACCATAAAAGATAAAAGAATAAAATACATCAAAAATAACAAAAATTCTAAAGAATGGTATAGTCGCAATGTTGGTTTGGCAAAAGCCAAGGGCGATTATATCGCTTGGCAAGATGCCGATGATATGGCAGATAAAAAAAGAATAGACAAACAACTTCTATGGCTTAAGCAACATAAACATCACCAGATGGTTGGCAGTGATATGGCAATCATTAATCAATATGGTAAATGGCTAAAAACAATCCCTGCCACCGCTATGAATATGGCATGGCATCGCCAACGAATATTTTGCCCAACAACCATGTTTGATAAAAAAATATTATCAGCAATACCACAACCATTTTTTCGCCCAGGGGTGATCGGGGAAGATATTGATTTTCTT
>JBPCVJ010000004.1:0-75356 GCA_051010635.1 Alphaproteobacteria bacterium
GATAGCGAAAAAACACAATATGAAAATATGATCAATGCCGCAGGTAGCACCGTAGCATTTTTGGAGCAACGCCAAGCCAGTAACAGCGATGCCAATGGCGATGCGGCAAATAATAGTGCGGCCAATAACAACGCCAACCATAATACCGCCAACCCATCGGCAAATGATGGCAAGGCGGTGGATGATGTTGGTTTTATTATTGCCCCACAAATCAGTATCGAATATGATGATGGGTTTTTGCATGGCGATATAAATTTTCGTTATATGCATTCGCTAACCGATGTGGATTATTTTGGTTCAGAATCAGATGGCACAATATCAGATGACATAACCTACACCAAAAAAGCCGGTCCCTTGGCATTTTATGTTGGGTTTGGTTTGGGAATTAATTTTTAACCATATCTGTTGTGAAAAAAAAAGGGCGGGGTAACACCCGCCCTTTTTTATAACTCAAAAAACCGCACCCTTAACGCAATGAAATATGATCAAGCGGTTTTTTTATACCCGCACCTTGCCCGCCGCCCGCCATCTGCCCCAAAACTTGACCTTGCGGTTTGCCAGACGCCTGTTGCATCATAGCTGGCATGGTGGCAGGGTTTTTACCCATACCCTGTTGCTGTTGGGTTTGTTGTTGTAAATAGGCTGGCAAAATTTTTGTAGTTTCATCAAAAGCCGCCACCCGACCATCCATAATCACCATCATTCTATCAGCCACCGACAATAATTTTGTATTATGGGTGATGAAAACCACCGTGCGCCCCGCCTGTTTAAGAGCGGTTATCACATTTAACAAAGCCACTTCGCCAGCCGAATCAAGATTAGAATTTGGCTCATCCATCACTATCACCGCGGGGTCGGCATACAACGCCCGTGCCAGAGCAATTTTTTGCCTTTGCCCCGCCGATAATTTCACCCCATCGATGCCAATGTTGGTTTCATAATTTTTATCAAGCCGCATAATAATTTCATGGCAATTTGCCAATTCTGCCATTGCCACAATTTTATCCATATCAACATTATCAAAACGGGCAATATTTTCAGCCACCGAACCTTCAAATAATTCAACCGTTTGTGGCACATAGCCTATAAAATTAGGGCGGTCATTGGGATTAAGACTATTGATATCCGCCCCATCTATCCTTACAAAACCACGCAATGGTCGCCACACGCCGCATAAAAATTGTGCAAAGGTTGTTTTGCCAGCCCCCGATGGCCCAACAATGGCGGTCACCGTGCCAGGTTCAAATGCGGCACTGATGCCTTGCAAAATGGCGCGTTCTGCCCCAGGCGGGCTACCCACCAATTCTTCCACCGATACCACGCCTTTCGGGCGGGGCAAACGCAATTCATTTTCAATGTTGGGCGGAAATTGTGTCAGCATAGCGCTGAGCCTTTGGTAAGCAAACCGCGCGGTTGAAAATGACCGCCAACCGCTGATAGCCATATCGATCGGTTGCAATACCTTACCCACAATGATCGAACAGGCAATGATAAGCCCTGGGCTTAATTGATCGGTCAATACCAAATAACTCGCCAACCCCAGCACCAATGATTGCAACAACAACCGCAATGACCGCGACATAGTCGATAGGGTTGATACCGTATCTTGTGCCTTGGTCATAAGATTAACATTGGGTTCATAATTTTCACGCCATTTTTTTTGCAATGGGCGCATCATACCCATAGATTGCAAAACATCGGTATTTCTTAATGAGGTATCAATAAATTGCGATGCCTGATTGGAATAGGTGGCGGCATTAAGAAAAGGCGTTTTGGAAGCCAATTCGGTCATCACTGCCAAAATAAATACTGCCAACATACCGCCCAAGGCAAAAAACCCCATAATAGGATGCACATAAAATAATATCGCCAAAAACATAAATGACCAAGGCGTATCATAAACCACAAATACCAATGGCGAGGTGATGAAGGTGCGCACCAATTCCATATCCCTTATGGCACCACTACCCACTGGGCGATTGCGCATCAAATTATTGATAAAAGCCGATTCAAACACACTATCTTGCATCGCATAGTTGATATAGGCGCCTACCCGCCCCATCACCCGTAGGCGGATCGCCTCAAGCAAAGATTGAAACCCCATCAAAAAAATAGCTATCGCAGTCATCGATACCAGCGTGCTGATATTGGCTGAACCCAACACCCGATTATAAATTTGCATCATAAATATCGGTGGCACCAACAAAAGAATATTCACAAATATAGAAAAAACACCAACGATGATAAGGGTGGAACGATAATAACTAATCAATTGCCTTATCGGGTCTCGCTTCCAAGCAACCGCTTGGCGGATCTGCTCTGCCGAAAGAACAAAAGCACCATCCTTGCCAACATCGGGCGTGGGGTTTTTTCTAAAAAAAACATCCTTAACAAATTGCCAAAAAGATTGTGCCTCTTGTTTGATAATGGTTTTATTATCTGCGGCATCTGGTTGGGTATTATCGTTCGGTGTTTGCCCGCCCATCGCTTGCTGGTTTTGGGTATTATCGTTCGGTGCTTGCCCCCCCATCGTTTGCTGGTTTTGGGTATTTTGATTCATAGCAGGGTTTGGCGTAAAACCCGCCCCCATGGCGGGGTTCGGCTGTGGCCTTGGCATGGGGCGTCTCTTACGCATCATTGGCGGTCTCATCTGTCTGTGCGGTGGTCTCTGCCCCGCTTGCGGAGGTCTCTGCCCTTGTGGTGGTCTCTGCCCCGCTTGCGGAGGTCTCTGCCCTTGTGAGTGTTGGTTGGGGTGAAGCCGACGCTGGGGGTGCGGTGGTCTAGGGGGGTGAGCCTGTGGTGGTCTTCTAGAGGGATGAACCGATGGTCGCCTTTGGGGGGGATAAGCCATAGTAAAATCTATTGCATTTTATATTTTTTTAAGTGGTTTTATTAACACGCCACCCATAGTTTTAGATAGGGGTTTTTTACCAAAATTACAACCACCTATTATCACCCCAGCTTGCTTGCCATCATTTTTTTTATTTCGCCTATGGCTTTGGCTGGATTCAACCCCTTCGGGCAAGCCGAGGTGCAATTCATTATCGTATGGCAACGGTATAATTTAAATGCACCTTGCAATTCTGCCAATCTTTGTTGTTTGGCATTATCACGGCTATCCACCAAAAACCGATAGGCTTGCAACAACACCGCAGGTCCCAAAAATTCTTCACCGCCAGAATTTTTTTTATCGCCATGCCACCAATAGCTCGGGCAGGCGGTGGCACAGGCAAAACACAAAATACATTCCACCGCACCATCCAATTTGGCACGCTGGGCTGGGGTTTGAATGGTTTCACGCAAATGATGGTCTTTGTGGCTATCAGCCATTGCCATTTTGGGTTTCAGCCATGGCTGAATAGATTGTAATTGCCGATATGCCACCGCAAGGTCGGGCACCAAATCTTTTACCACCAAAAGATGCGGCAGAGGGGCAATGGTGATGGTATCGCCCATATCATTATCCAGCAATGATTTGGTGCAAGCCAAACCATTCTTGCCATTGATATTCATAGCACAGGACCCACAAATACCTTCACGACACGAACGGCGAAAACTCAAAGACGCATCAATGTTATTTTTGATTGCCAACAGACTATCCAACACCATCGTGCCTGCCAAATTTTTATCCATTGAAAATTCTTGCCAATAGGGTTTGGCATCTTCGGCTGGGTTATAGCGATACACACGAAAGGTTTTGTTGTTTGCCATGTTATTTTTTATTTTGATTCTCATTGTAATAATTTTATCGCCATCTGTAAAGACTAGAACTATATGATTTATTTTTTGGGGGTAAAGTAAATCCATTCCATAGTGGATGGTCTGCCTTCATCGCATAGCACCAATTTTTCTAAATCTTGCCAATCTTTGGTTATATCAAGATAGGGGTCTTTGCCCTTTTGTGAAATAATTTTGGCATCATGGCTTGATGATAGATTCTGTATCATACGCTGGGTTATGCCCGCCACAAAACATTCATGGGATTCGACCAAAATGGTTGCCGTTTGCAAAGATGGCACAGCCGATAATGATAGCAATGCTTCCTCACCACCTTCTATATCCACCAACACAAAAGGTGCGGTTTTATGCTTAATAAAATTTTCAATCGCTTGGGGTGAAGAATCCTCACTCACCACATAATTATTGACATGATTCAATTTGGCATTTTCAATCGCTATGTTAATCGCTTTGGGGTTTTTATCTATCAAAACAATGGGCGTTTCGGGTTTGCGCATACCCCAACCCACGCCATAATAGCCTTCGGCACAACCAACATTCAGCATAATATCATGGCGATGATTGAGTGCCGTTTCGATCGTAGGGTAAAGATAATCCTCATAAAAACCCATCAATCTACCCGCTGTATCACCAAACCCATTGGCAAATTGGGGGTGGATTTTCATATTCTTAAAAGGTCCGGCCTGCACCACCCCTTTGGTGGCATGATAGGTTTTTTCCAAAACATGGCGATGCAAATCACGATAAAATTTTAAAAATTCTTTTGGGTCTGATTGCATTGGCATGGTTTTTTTTTGGCTTGATTAATAAACACGAATCTTGGGCGGCAATGATGTTGCCTGCTGGGTTTTAAAAGAAACTGGGCGATAATGAAAATCAATTTTATCAGCCATAAAATCGCTTAAATTCTGCCCTGCCATCGTGCCAAACCCGCCATGGCTATGCACCAACCAATTCTTATCGTCTCGGTTTTTGAAATCTTCTCTGGCATGGGCGCCCCTTGATTCCTGCCGTGCCGCCGCCGCCGCCATAGTGATGGTTGCCATACCGAGTAGATTATAAAATTCATATGTTTCGGCAAGATCGCTATTCCACACCAAACCTGTATCCTTAAGAGCCATACCAACCGAATCAATTGCCAATTGTTGCAATGTTGCCAAACCGCTTTGCAAATTTTCTTCATCACGAAATACCCCGCAATGGTTTTGCATAGTTTTTTGCATTTTATCGCGTGCCATAGCTGTGGTCATTTTATGTTGGTTGGCAAATCTTGTATAATCAAACCTATCAAGCAACTGGTCGCCATTATCATCATTGTCATCTATCTTACCGCCTTGGCGCAATGATTTTTTAATTTTTTGCCGACAATGAATAGCCACCGCTCGACCAAACACCACCAAATCCAACAAACTATTTGACCCCAAACGATTCGCACCATGCACCGAAACACACGCCGCCTCGCCCGCCGCCATCAAACCCATCACCGATTTTGTTTTACCATGTTTATCGGTCAATAAAACCTCGCCATGGATATTGGTGGGAATACCCCCCATATTATAATGGCAAGTCGGCACCACTGGTATAGGCTCACGGGTAGGGTCGATATGTTTGAAAGTTTTTACCGTATCAACAATACCGGGTAATTTTTCATGGATAGTCTTGGCGGGTAGATGCATCAAACATAAATGCACATGGTCTTTGTCTAGCCCGACACCACGCCCCTGCCGCACCTCGGTGGCGATGGCACGGCTCACCACATCTCGTGATGCCAAATCTTTGACCTGCGGGGCATATTTTTCCATAAATTTTTCACCCTCGCTATTCACCAAATAACCGCCTTCACCCCTTGCCCCTTCGGTAATCAAACAACCGATGCCATAAAGACCAGTCGGGTGAAATTGCACAAATTCCATATCCGCCAATTCCAAACCAGCCCGCAACACCATACCACCGCCATCACCGGTCGAGGTATGGGCGGAGGTTGAGCTAAAATAGGCACGCCCATACCCCCCAGTTGCCAAAACGGTTTCTTGCCCATAAAAACGATGCAACGAACCATCGGCAAGATTCCAAGCCAGCACCCCTAAAATTTTTTTTACCCCATTTGATGTTTTTAACAATAAATCAAGTGCAACATATTCAACAAAGAATTCGGCGGCGGCTTTTAAGGATTGTTGATAAAGCGTGTGTAGCATCGCATGCCCAGTGCGATCGGCTGCGGCGCAGGTGCGTAAAGCGGGTGCGCCCTTGCCAAATTTTGTCGTCATACCACCAAAAGGTCTTTGATAGATTTTACCCGCCGCATTGCGACTAAAGGGCAATCCATAGCGTTCCAATTCTATCACCGCAGGTATGGCTTCTTTGGTCATATATTCAATCGCATCTTGGTCGCCCAGCCAATCGCTACCCTTCACCGTATCATAAAAATGCCACTGCCAATCATCGGCTGTTTCATTGCCCAAAGCCGCCGAAATACCGCCCTGTGCCGCCACCGTGTGGCTACGGGTAGGAAAAACCTTAGTGATGACCGCGGTTTTCAAATCAGCCTCTGCCAACCCCAAGGTGGCACGCAAACCCGCACCACCCGCACCCACCACCACCACATCATAATGATGGTCTGTCACATTGTAAGCCGAACTCATGGTGCGATACCCTTAAAAATATAATAGGTTAAAGCAATGGTCAATAATTTAAACAACCAACATAAAAAATGATTGATAAAAAGCCAAAATTTTTTTTGGGCATCGCTATGGATATAATCTTCAATGATCATATCAAAACCCAATCGCCCATGATAAAATAAAAGCAAAAATAACATAGCAATAACCAAGCTTAGATAATTATCATAAAGGCTGGGTAATATCGGTATGGTGCTACCTTTAACAATATAAACCACAATAAACCCCATTGCCACCAGCATCATCAATGCCGATAATCTTTGCCCCCACCAATGGCGGGTCGGTTTATTGGTTTTAGAAAAAAAATACACCATCTTAACGCACCAACATCAACAACACATATAAGGTTATAAGGCATGATAACCCCAGCACCAGCCATGCCGTCAAGCGGGCAGTTTTGATATGATAGCCAAAACCGATATCAAAAAAAAAATGCCTAATCCCATTCAACCCATGGCAGGCAAGCGAAAAAACTATCGGTAGCCAAATAAATGGCAAGAATGTTTTGAACGCCATTGGCAAAATATTTTCAAACCAACCAAAAAAAATAACATTGCTCGCCCACAATAAAACCCCCACTGCCACCAGCCACAAAAACACCCCCGTCAAGCGATGCAAAATGGAAAGCAACATAGTGCTTTCCCAGCGATAAATACCCAAATGGGGTGATAGGGTGCGTTTTTTTTGCTGCGGCGATGACAGATGATGTTTTCTATTTTTTTCAGCCGCCGCATCCCCATCGGGTAAATTTTTTTTAAGCGGTTGAGAAGAAAAAGACATACATTCTATCCATATATTTGACATAAAAATTATTGGCATAATTTATTGGCATCTTGCCAAGTTAAATCAAGACAAGTTTTTATAACGCCAAACATATCATCCAATTGGCTGGTTTCAATAATCAATGGTGGCGATATCAGCATAGTATCACGGGTGGCACGCAAAATAACATTATGTTTGAAAAAATGGTCACGGCAGATATTGCCCACCGCACCTTCATTGGGAAAACGGGTTTTGGTTTTTTTATCCTTCACCAATTCAATCGCCCCTATCAGCCCTAGCGAACGCACCTCCCCCACGATGGGCATATCTTTTATCATTGCCAATTGCTTGGCAAGATAGGGGGCGGTTTGATGTTTAACCTTGTCAATCAATTTTTCATTTTGAATAATATCAATATTTTTAAGCGCCGCCGCACAAGCCACTGGGTGACCGCTATAGGTATAGCCATGCGCAAAATCATCATTGGCTTTATCAAGCGTTTCAATAATATGGTGTTTGATAGCCACCGCCGATAACGGCACATAACCCGAAGACATCGCCTTTGCCATCGTAACCATATCAGGCGATACATTATAATATTGATGCCCAAACCATTCACCCAATCGCCCAAAACCCGATATTACCTCATCCATCACCAACAAAATATCATATTTTTTACAAATTTTTTCCACCTCCGCCCAATAATTAGCGGGCGGAATAATCACCCCACCCGCGCCTTGCACTGGCTCACCGATAAAAGCCGCCACCTTATCAGCACCCAATTCTTTAATTTTATCCTCGATCGCTGTTGCACATAACAAACCAAATTCCTCCTCAGCCATATCACCGCCCTCGCCAAACCAATAGGGTTGCCTTACATGATGCACCCCCGACAACATCATCGGTGTTTGGCTATGCATAAAACCCATACCACCCAAACTCAACCCCGCAATGGTTGAGCCATGATAAGCATTTTTGCGAGAAATAATATGCATCTTGTCGGGTTTGCCCTTCAATTGCCAATAATAGCGTGCCAAACGCACCACGGTATCATTTGATTCAGACCCCGATGAACCATAGAAAAAATAATTCAATTTTTTATCACCCATCTGGTTATGAAGCTGTGCCAATTTCTTTGATAGGGCAATGACTGGCGGATGGCTGGTTTTGAAAAAGGTATTATAATAAGAAAGCTGTTTTGTCTGTTGATAAATGGTATCGGCAATTTCCTGATTGCCATAACCTATCGCACTGCACCACAAACCCGCCATACCATCTAAAATTTTATGCCCCGCCTTATCGGTCAAATAACAGCCGTCTGCCCCAGTAATCACCCGTGGCCCGCCAATTTTTTTCAAAGCCGCATGGTCAGTGAAGGGGTGAATATGATGAGCAAGGTCGTCTTTTTTTAAGGTTGCATCATCTTGGTTATGCAATATATCGGTCATAATATAAAAGTCTCCTTAAAAATAATACCTGACTATAAACCATCAAACACTTAAAAGCAAGTGTTCCCTTTCCCACGAACTAATCACACGGTGAAATGCATTATATTCATGCAATTTGATTGAACTAAACAAGGTAATAAATTCTTCGCCCAAAATTAATTTCATTTTTTTTGACCGTGCCATTTTATTGATAGCATCATGCAAACTATAAGGTAAATTAAAGGCAAGTTTATAGGCATCGCCATCGGTGGGGCGGCCAGGGGAAATGCGTTCTTGTAATCCCAAAAACCCCGCCGCCAAACTACCCGCAAAGGCAAGATAGGGGTTGCAATCAGAGCCAATGATGCGGTTTTCTACACGGCGATTTGCAATCTCGGATGATGGCACCCGCAAACCCACGGTGCGATTATCTAACCCCCAATGGGTATTGATGGGGGCATCGCTGTAAGGGGTGATGCGTCTATAACTATTGATATTGGGGGCAAATAATGGAAAACATTGCAACATATATTTTCGCAAACCACCGATATAATAAAAAAGTTTGCGACTATTTTTGCCATCGGAATCGGCAAACACATTTTCATTTGTATTGATATCCACCAGCGATTGATGCAAATGCATTGCCGAACCCGTCTGGTCTTCATAAGGTCGTGCCATAAAAGTCACAAACATATCATGCGCCAACCCCACCTGCCGTGCCATACGCTTGAACACAAAAATTTGGTCGGCAAGCGACAAAGGATCGCCATGGTTAAAATTAAATTCTATCTGCGCCGGCCCAGATTCAAGTGCAATGGTATCAACATCAATATGCATTTTTTCTGAATAATTATACATCTGGTCGATCACATGGTCGAAACTATTCAACCGCTCGATGCTATAACCTTGCCCTGATGAATCTTGCCGACCAGTCAAAGATGGTGGGGTCTGCACTGGCAAATCAGAATCAAGATTCTTTTGCACCAAATAAAATTCCAATTCGGGTGCCAACACTGGTCTTAAACCATTATCGGCATATAATTTCATAACCTTTTTCAAAACCGAACGGGGTGCATATGGCAATTCTTGCCCCGCCAAATCGCTATGTTTGCCATCATTGGGGTAAATAGTATCGCACACCACCTGTGCGGTGGGGTTTTTATACCACGGCACCACCCGCAAAGATGCAAAATCAGGCACCATTTGCAAATCGCCATCGGTATCTTTGATAACTTCATTATCCCAAATATAATCACCGCTGACCGTTTCCTTGATAACCTCTATCGGCATACGAATGCCGTTTTCATAATCTTGCAAGAATTTTTTGGCAGGGATAATTTTCCCCCGCATCATGCCATTCAAATCAGGCATGGAGCATTCCACCTCGTCAATTTTATGTTCTTCAAGCCATGCCGCAATATCTGCCTTATGCATAATACACCTTTTTTTTCATCTATCCCCTTATAGCAAAACACCATCAGGAAGGCAAATCCCTACCCCCTAATAACCAATTTATGAAATTGCCTTATCTATCAATCGCACAAATTTTTCACGACCAAATAGGGCAATAAAACTGCCCAGCCTTGGGCCTTCTGCCTGCCCCAACAAAGTTTGATAAAGCAAACCGAACCAATCTTTTAATGGTAGGTTGGTTTTTTTACCACAATCATAAATGATCTGTTGCAAATGCTCGGGGGTATCATCGATGGCATTTTTTATATTTTGTGCCAAATCAGCCAGCCATTGTTTTTCCTCATGGCTGGGTTGTTTAAATTGTTTTTTGGGTTTAATAAAATCTTCATAATAACCGATGGCAAAATCAACCAACCTATCCAAAATTTTATCATCGGTTGGGTTGGCATGGGGGTTATAATTATTGATAAAACCCCAAAGAATTTTTTTATCGCTGGCATCGGCCGCCGACACCAGATGCAACAACATTGAAAAAGACACCGCTGGCGTTTTTTCCATTTGCCAATTTTCCATATCAATATGAAATATAGGGTTATCCAGCATCGCCTGATAATTTTTTTGACTTGCCTGTTTATGTAAAGCGGTTAATTGTTGATAATATTCATCCACCTGTTTTGGAATAATATCAAAAAACAATCGCTTGGCAGTTTTTGGTTTTTGATACATAAAATAGCTTAATGATTCTTGCGGGGCATATTTTAACCATTGCTCCATCGTCAAACCATTGCCTTTGCTTTTAGAAATTTTTTGCCCTTTTTCATCTAAAAAAAGTTCATAATGAAAAATAATCGGTGGCGTGCCATCGGTTGCCTTGATAATATCAACCGCCAATTCGGCTGAGGGAATAAGGTCCTTACCAGCCATTTCATAATCAACCTCTAAAGCCTGCATCCGCATCGACCAATCGGGTTTCCATTGCAATTTGCACGCACCGCCCAAAATCGACTGGGTGATATGTTTGCCCTGATGTTGATAGGTAATGGTATGGTTATCAATATCGGTGGCAACCACTGGCACTTGCAACACCACACCACTATCGGGGCAAATGGGCAAAAAAGGCGAATAGGTTGCTTGGCGTTCTTTGCCCAAAGTCGGCAACATCACTGCCAAAATATCATCATGATGTTTAAGATAGGTTTTTAATATAGCATCAAATTTGCCAGCCTGATAGGCTTCGCTTGCCGAAATAAATTCATAATCAAATCCAAATTGATTAAGAAAATCACACAGCCGTGCATTGTTTTGCTCGCCATAACTTTTATATTGGCTATAAGGTCCATCGCCAAAAGGGTTTGGCACTTGGGTTAAGGGTTTGCCGATATGTTTTTCTAACATAGCCTGATGGGGAACATTGCTAGGCACTTTTCTAAAACCATCCATATCATCTGAAAAACAAAATAATTTTGTCGGTATATCCGACAAAATGGCAAAGGCTTGTCGCACCATGGTGGTGCGTAATACCTCACCAAATGTGCCAATATGCGGCAAACCCGATGGACCATAGCCTGTTTCAAACACCACAAAACCGCCTGCTGGTTTTTTATTTTCATATTTTTTTACCAACCGCAATGCTTCGGCAAATACCCATGATGTTGCCGCCTGTGCCAATGGGCGATACAGCGGGCGGTGGGCGGATAAAAATTTTTCTGATAAAAACCCCATCGCTCACCCATCATATTAAATTCTTTATTTTCAAAACCAATTTTTTATCAACACAAGCAAAATTTTTTATCTGCGCACCATCGGTCGATGGCGGCTGAAACAAAAAAGCCTGATTATCATCACGCTCGCTAGGGTAGGTTCTATCCAGCGGCGAACATTTTGACCGACAACCCCCTGCCACCACCAGCCATAGTGCCAATAAAATAATGTTAAAAAACTTCATCATATTATTTTGATAATAAATCTTTCAATACTTGATTGGCAAGGGCGGGATTGGCTTGACCTTTTGATAATTTCATCAATTGACCAACCAAAAAACCAAACAGCTTTTCATTGCCATTTTTATAATCGGCAACCTGTGCTGGGTTTTCTTTAATAACTTGTTGTGCCCATTTTTCTATTTCGCCCTTATCTGAAACTTGTGCCAAAGATTTTTCACTAATAATATGTTTTGCGGTTTTGCCAGATTGCCACATAGCGACAAAAACTTCTTTTGCCATCTTGCCCGATATCAAACCTGCCGCCAATACATTCACCAACCCTGCCAAAGAAATAGGCGGTATCGGGCTATCGACTATGGATAAATTATGTTTATTCAGATGGGCAAATAATTCACCCAATATCCAATTGGCAAAGGCTTTTGCCGATGTTTTATCCTCAAGTGCGATAGCACCCGCCTCAAAATAATCGGCAATGTCTTTTTCTGCCAATAATTGGCGGGCATCATTTGCTGGCAAATCATATAATGTTTGCCATTGTTGTTTTTTTTCATCGGGCAAGGGGGGTAGCGATGCTTGGCACGCCGCCACAAAATCATCAGCCAACACCAATGGCAAAAGGTCGGGGTCGGGAAAATAGCGATAATCGGCGGCATCTTCCTTATCACGCATCGGGCGGGTTTGATTTTTATCGGCATCATACAGACGGGTTTCTTGAATAATTTTTTCGCCATTTTCTAACTTGGCAATTTGCCTTTTGGCTTCGACCAAAATGGCATCGCGCACAAATTTAATAGAATTGATATTTTTTAATTCGGCACGGGTGCCCAAATTTTTATCACCCATTTTTCTTACCGAAACATTCACATCGGCACGCAAACTTCCCTGTTGCATATTGCCATCACAACTATTGATATGCCGCAACAATGACCGCAATTTGGCAACATAAAGCCCAGCCTCTTCGGGCGAATTCATATCGGGTTTTGAAACGATCTCCATCAAGCCAACCCCACAGCGATTAAGGTCAATATAAGATTCATGCGGCGACAAATCATGAATCGATTTCCCCGCATCCTGTTCCAAATGCAACCTTTCGATGCCGATGGTTTTTTGATAACCATCTTCAAGCTCGATGGTTAGAGATCCCTCGCCAACGATAGGTTTGTCAAATTGTGAAATTTGATAGCCTTGTGGCAAATCGGCATAGAAATAATTTTTTCTGGCAAAAACCGACCGCTGATGAATCTTCGCCTGAAGGGCAATGCCGGTGCGCACCGCCTGTTTGACACATTCTTGATTGATGGTGGGTAATTGACCTGGCAAGGCAGAATCAAACAATGCCACATGGCTATTGGCGGGGGCGCCAAAATCACTACTGGCACGAGAAAATAATTTTGAACGCGATATAATTTGTGCATGCACCTCTAGACCAATGACAATTTCCCAATCGCCAGTTTTGCCTTTTAAGGTGAAGGGTTGATATTCGCCCATGGTGGTTATGCCATCAATGATGGATAGGGTTGCGGGGGAGATATATTTTTATGATAGGTTTCAAAGGCCGCCATAGCTTGCAATAAAATATCCTCACGATAATATTTTGAAATAATTTGTAAGCCGATCGGCAAATCACCCGCCTTATAGCCAAATGGCACCACCCCCGCTGGCAACCCAGCAAGCGATGTCGGTATGGTAAAAAAATCTTGCAAATAAATTTCGGTTGGGTCAGCCCTATGTTGATTAAGCAAAAAAGCCGAATTGGGGGTGGCGGGCAAAACGATCATATCATAATTTTGAAATAATTTAGAAAATTTTTCTGCAATTTTTCGCCGCACCTGTTGGGCCTTTTTAAAATAGGCATCATAATAACCTGCCGACAAAACATAACTACCGATCAAAATACGCCTTTTCACTTCATCGCCAAACCCATCATGGCGAGTATTTTCATAAAGTTCATGCAAATTTTTACCCCCGCTTCTAAAACCATAACGCACCCCATCATAACGCGAAAGGTTAGACGATGCCTCGGCAGGCGCAATGATATAATAGGTCGCAAGCGCAGCTTGAAATTCGGCATCAAATTGAAATGGTTCTAGCGTGCTAGCACCTAAGGTTTTTTTGGCATCATGGTTTGCCAAAACCGATGTCACCGACAGAGCAGGGTTGGTGGCTTTATCGTCATAAAAATATAAAACCCGCAAATCTTTCAAACCTTCACCTTGACCCTTTTCCACTGCCCGCCGCCACATATCTTTTGGCACAGGCATATTGGCACTGGTGGAATCTTTTTCATCATAACCCGCTATCACCGATAACATCAGGGCAGAATCGCGCACCGAACGGGTCATCACCCCCGCTTGGTCAAGCGAGCTGGCAAAAGCCACCATACCATAGCGTGAGCAACGCCCATAGGTCGGTTTCACCCCCACCAAACCAGTTAGGGCGCATGGTTGGCGTATTGAACCACCCGTATCACTACCGATACCAGCCACAGCCATCTGCCCTGCCACTGCCACCGCTGACCCGCCCGATGAGCCACCCGCGGTCAGGGCAGCATCACCAACATTCTTGCTATATGGATTAACCGCCGCCACAATTTTTTTCTTTTCACGATGATAACCCGTGCTGGTGGTTGACCCCATGGCAAATTCATCCATATTGGTTTTGCCTAACATCACACCGCCCGCATCCCACAATTTTTGCGTTACGGTTGATTCATATGGCGGTATATAATCTGCCAAAATTTTTGACCCCGCGGTGGTATAAATATCTTTGGTAGAAAACAAATCCTTGATAGCCAATGGCAAGCCAAGCAAATCACCGCCATCTTTTTCATTCGCGGCTAACTTGGTATCGGCTTTTTTTGCCGAATCCATAGCGGTTTTTTCAGTTAGGGTGATATAAGCGTGCCATGTTTCATTCTTAAGTGCTATTTCATCAAGATAGGTTTGGGTCAATTCGGTTGCACTGATATTTTTTTGACGCAAAGCCGCCAAGGCATCCACCATATCCCATGACAAAATATCTTTTTTATACATAACTCTATTTCACCTTTTTTTGTTTATTCATCATCATTGCCACCAACCATTTTTGGCACAACAAAAAATCCGCCATCATCCGCTTCCTTTGCCATCGGTGCCAATGATAACAATGTTTTGCTATAATTTTTATCGATCGGTTCATCGCCCTGTAAGGGCAAATGGGCATCGGGTATTGCCACTTCCAAAATTGACATCAATGGTTCGGTTTGGCTGGTATCAATGGTTTGTAATTCCCCCACCATAGTTAAAATTTTATTTAATTCGGGGATAAGCCGTGCTTTTTCTTGCTCGGTCAATTTTATTTTGGCTAGCCGAGCAATATGCATAACCATGTTTTTATCTATCTGACTCATGATATTTTTTTATCCTATGGCTTGATTGGCTTTACGCCCTATTGCACCATGGCAATGTTTATATTTTTTCTTTGACCCGCAAGGGCAAGGGCTGTTGCGTGATGGCGGTGGGGTGGCAACCTTTCCATCCATCGCAACAGGCGGTTCTATGGCATTTTGCGAATCCATCGCAACCTGATGTTTTGGTTTTGCCTCTATTTCCAAATGGCACATCACGCCCACGATGGTTTCTTGTAAAGTGGCTAACAATTGCTCAAACATCACAAAAGCCTCTTGCTTATATTCATTCAAAGGGTCGCGTTGCCCATAGGCACGCAAACCAATGCCTGCCCGCAAATAATCCAAATGGCGTAAATGTTCTTTCCACAGATGGTCAAGCACTTGCAAAAATAACCCCACCGTTACCTGTTGCCATGCCGATTTATCTAATTTTTTTTCTAACATTTTATATTTATCGGCAACGCTTTTTTCAACCAAAGCCATAATTTTATCTTCATGCAATTCATCATTTTTTTGCCATGTATCTATCGGCAACATAACCGCAAAAGTGGTCTGACAAAATTCTACCAATTTTGGTAATTGCCATTGTTCGGGCAAAGATTTTTCTGGCATAAATTTTTGTAATGCATTTTTTAATACCTCAGGCACAAAACCCAAACTGATTTCAGCCGCATTTTTTTCGCTCATCACTTGTTTGCGTAAATTAAAAATAATTTTGCGTTGGTCATTCATCACATCATCATATTTTAAAAGATGTTTGCGAATTTCAAAATTGCGTTCCTCGACCTTTTGTTGTGCCTTCTCAAGTGCCTTTGAAATCCAGCCATGCACAATAGCCTCCCCCCGCTCAAGCCCCAATTTTTGTAATACCGAATTGATTTTTTCTGACCCAAAGATACGCATCAAATCATCTTCAAGCGAAATAAAAAATTTTGATGCACCAATATCCCCTTGCCTGCCAGCCCGCCCGCGTAATTGATTATCAATGCGGCGACTTTCATGCCTTTCAGTGCCAATGATATAAAGCCCGCCAGCTTTTAATACCGCGGCTTTATTATCGGCAATGTCTTTCGTCTGTTTTATAATTTGTTTTTTCAAAATAGATGTATCATTGGTTTCGGATTCCAATTTTTTTATCCGCCTTTCCAAATTACCCCCCAATTGAATATCGGTTCCCCTGCCTGCCATATTGGTGGCAATGGTTACAGCGTGCAAACACCCCGCATCGGCAATAATTTCGGCTTCTTTTTCATGCTGGCGAGCATTCAAAACTTGAAAAGCAATATTTTGTTTTTTTAACAATTCGGCAAATTGTTCTGATTTTTCTATTGATACCGTCCCCACCAAAACAGGTTGCCCGCGTTTTTGTGCCGATATAATTTCTTTTATCACCGCTTCATTGCGTTCTTCGGCGGTGCGATAAATTTCATCATCATGGTCTTGCCTTATCATTTTTTCATGGGTCGGCACTGCCACCACCGCCAATTTATAAATTTCATCAAATTCTAACCTTTCGGTCAAGGCGGTGCCTGTCATACCTGATAATTTTTTATAAAGCCGAAAATAATTTTGAAAGGTGGTCGAGGCAATGGTTTGATTTTCGGGCTCAACCGCCACCTTTTCTTTGGCTTCAAGCGCTTGATGCAAACCCTCTGAATAGCGTCGCCCTGCCATCATTCTGCCAGTAAATTCATCAATTATCACCACCTGCCCATTTTTAACAATATAATCCTTATCTTTTTTGAAAAGATAATGGGCACGCAAGGCTTGGTCGGCATGATGCAAAAGTTTTAAATTCTCAAAATCAAACAAACCACCTTTTGGCATTAATTTGGTTTTTTGTTTTATCAATGATTCTAAATGCTGATGCCCAACATCGGTTAAAATGACATTATGATCTTTTTCATGCAATTCAAAATCGCCTTTTTGCAAAAGCGGTATCAGGGCATCAATTTGATAATAGAGTTCAGATGTTTCATTGGTAGGACCAGAAATAATCAACGGGGTGCGTGCCTCATCTATCAAGATGGAATCAACCTCATCAACTATGACAAAAAAATGCCCCCTTTGCACCAATTGTTCAAGCGATAATTTCAAATTATCCCGCAAATAATCAAAACCAAATTCATTGTTGGTGCCATAGGTAATATCGGCGGCATAGGCTTTTTGCCGTTCATTATCATCTAGCCCAGGCACTATCACCCCCACCGACAAACCCAAAAATTCATAAATCTTACCCATCCATGCCGCATCACGACTTGCCAAATAATCATTCACCGTTACCACATGCACGCCACGCCCCACCAAAGCATTCAAAACCGATGCCAAAGTTGCCACCAAAGTTTTGCCCTCACCAGTTTTCATTTCACAAATCATGCCTTGGTGCAAAACCATACCGCCTATCAATTGCACATCAAAATGCCTTAACGATAAAACCCGTCTGGCGGCCTCACGGGTTAGGGCAAACACCTCGGGCAATAATGTATCCATATCGGCATTGACATCTTTGCTAGCTTGCAATTGTTTTTGCCAACTGGCAATTTTTTTGCGACAATCGGCGGGCGACAATCTTTGCATCAGTTTTTCCAAACCATTGATGCGTGCCACCATCGGCTGAAATTTTTTAATCAGTCGGTCATTGTCGCTGGCAAATAAATTAGAAAAAATAGACATAATATGGTATCAACCGCAAAAAATAAAACATCATCAATAAAAAATACCTATAACGATAAAGAAAAAAAGTCAAGATAAGTGATATAAGAGAAATTAGATATCTATAAGTAAAATATAGACTTTTATAAACTTTTATTCTAATAAATTATGATAACTATGCAAATGGATTCTAAAAAAACTCTATGCCATCATTGTCAAGGAGAAGGGAAGATAAGATATCACAATGAGTATATTCCCTGCTTCTATTGCGACCAAGAAGGTTATACTGATGATTCTAACCAAATCAAAACAAAGGGGGATAAATTATCAATTGCTATAAGATTATACAATAAAAAATCTGACATTTTTATTAACAAAGTATTTTTATCGCCAATAATGCTAATTATTGTTATTATTAATTATTTTATTATTTTAACTTTCATGTTAATTCCTTTGTATAATAATGGAGGTCTGGATATAAAAGACATTATCTTAGCAATTTTTGTATCTTTTTTTTCAGTCATAGTATCTTTAATGTTAAGCTACATATTATGGATTTTTAGCATAAGTTTTATAGAATGTTTTATCTGTAATTTTAACGACTTTATAAAAGAAAAGAAACAATTAGTGCCAATAGGGCTATATGGATTTCTTATCCACCCTATTTTTTATTTATGTTTTTTAATAGTTCTCATCATACTTTTTTCCGCCAACTTCTATAGTAGCTTCTATATTTTAATACTAACCATTATCACTTATATTGAAGTATTTTTATTATCTTTAATCAAACCCATCAAATGATATTTCACCCATTAGCCAAAAAAATAACCTGCAGTGCCCTATTGGCACTATTGATGGGGTGCAGTGGCTATAAAACATATGGCGTGATGGGTGGGTTTGGCGAAAAAAAATTGGCAAACAATATCTATTATGTATATTTTTTGGGCAATGGTTATACCAACAACCAAAGAAGTCGTGAATTGGCATTGTTGCGTAGTGCCGATATTGCCTTACAAAAAAAACGCAATTATTTTGTCATCGGGCATAAAAACCCCGAACCGCTTGATAGCAAAACCACCCTTGCCAGCACCAACAGCCTCATCTATCAGGGGCAACGCTACTACCTTACCTCGCCCAACCAAAGCCATATTATTATTCTATTTCGCACCCCGCCAGCGGTGAATAAAAAATATGTTTATAACAGCCGAAAAATTTGCCAAACCATTGCCAAAAAATATGCTACAACTTGCGGTAAGATAAAAATCAATCCATAAAAAAAATGAATAAAACAGAAAATTATGATGTGGTGGTTTTGGGTGGCGGCGTGGTGGGGGCGGCGGTGTTATGGCATCTTGCCGAGCTTGGTTTTTCATCTATCTTGCTTGAAAGAAAAACCCTAACCGCTGGCACCACTTGGCACGCCGCAGGTTTGGTGGGGCAGATGCGTCTATCCCACCCTTTGGCAAAAATAGCCTGCTATGGGGTTGATTTTATTAAGGACCTTGCCAAACATATCGGTAGCGATATTGGTTTTAAGCAACCTGGTTCTATATCGCTTGCCCTATCCGACCAACGCCTGCACGAATTAAAACGCCTAAAAGATATCAGCCGTTTTCATGGCGTTAAGATAGATATCATGACACCACAGGAATTAACAAAACGCTTTCCCTATATTAACAATGATGGCGTAGTGGGCGCGCTTTATACCCATGGCGATGGGCAGGTAAACCCGATCGATATGACCCAAGCGATCGTCAAGATGGCACGCAAAAAAGGTGCGATGCTAAAAGAAAATTGTAAAGTAACCAAATTATTAAAACAAGGCAGAACCATAACAGCCGTAGAAACCGAAATGGGTATTATCCATTGCAAATATCTGGTGTTATGCGGTGGTATGTGGTCGCGCGATATTGCCAAATCGGTCGGCATATGCTTGCCATTGCAAGCCGCCGAACATTTTTATATCGTCACCGAACCGATAGCCGAGTGCCCAAAAGATATGCCAGTTATTCGTGTGCCCGATGAATTCGCCTATTACAAAGAAGATGCTGGCAAAATTTTGCTCGGTGCTTTTGAACCTGGTGCCAAACCTTGGGGGCTTGATGGCATACCCGAAGATTTTGCATTTGATAGTTTGCCCGAAGATTTCGACCATTTCGAACAGGTATTTACTATGGCACTCAAGCGTTTTCCTATTTTAGAAAAGGCGGGTATTAATTTATTTTTTAATGGACCAGAAAGTTTTACCCCCGATGCCAAATTTCATATCGGTGCTACCCCCGAGGTTGATAATTTTTTTGTTGCCACTGGTTTTAATTCGACTGGTATTCAAACCGCACCAGGGGCAGGCAAAATCATCAGCGAATGGATAAAATATGGCTACCCCTCTGAAGACCTATCTGGCAATGAACCAAGCCGTTTGCAATATTACACCAACAACAAATTATTCTTGAAAGACCGCACCAGCGAAACATTGGGGCTACTTTATGCTTTACATTATCCCCACCGCCAATTTGAAACTGGGCGCGGCGCTAGGCGTTCGCCCTTTCACAATATATTATTAAAAAAAGGTGCGGTGATGAGCGAAGCGGGCGGTTGGGAACGCCCTGGATTTTTTAAAGGTCTTAATCAACAAGGGCAGATGGTTGATGATTATCAATATTCTTGGTTTTTACAAAATTGGCATGACCTTATATATGGCGAAGCCATTGCTACCCGTGATAAGGTTGCGCTTTATGACCAATGTTCTTTTCATAAATTTATGGTTATGGGAAAAGATGCCCTGCCACTGCTTAACCAATTATCTTGCAACCAAATTGATGTAGCACTCGGCAAAGTTGTTTATACCCAATGGCTGAATGATAAAGGCGGTATCGAGGCTGACCTTACCATCACCCGCTTGGCAGAAGAAAAATTTATGGTGGTAACAGGCTCAGGTAGTGGCGTGCGTGATTATGCCCGTTTGCAAAAATATCAAACAGCATATGATAAGGTGGCTATTATAGATGTAACCGCTGGTGTTTCAATGCTGGGTATGATGGGGGCAGAATCACGCAAATTATTATCACTCATCACTGGCGAAGATATAGAAAAACTCAACCACCAAAAT
Source organism: Alphaproteobacteria bacterium (assembly GCA_051010635.1). Classification (GTDB taxonomy): domain Bacteria; phylum Pseudomonadota; class Alphaproteobacteria; order JASGCL01; family JASGCL01; genus JASGCL01. The sequence goes on from JBPCVJ010000004.1 coordinate 21,111, forward strand.
TTTCCATTTGGCACATCACGCCGATTAGAAATCGGCTATGCCAGCGTGCAGGTTTCACGCCTAACATATGTTGGCGAATTGGGTTATGAAATTTATGTGCCAAGCGATTTTGGCGAATATGTGCTAGAAAAAATTCTAACCCATGGTAGCGATGTCGGGCTGGGATTGGCGGGGTATCATTGTTTAAATAGTTGCCGTTTAGAAAAAGCCTATCGCCATTATGGGCATGATATGGCATGGAATGATAATCTATTAGAGGCTGGTTTATCATTCACCGCACGATTCAATAAAAAAGATTTTATCGGCAAACAAGCCACCGAAACAGCCATGGCAAACAGCCAATACCCCGAAAGACGCCTTGTGCAATTTTATTTTAACCATGCCACCCCCACCAAACCTATTTTATGTTTTCATGAAGAACCTATCATCATCAAGGGAAAGCCTGATAAGATGATAGGTATGGTTACCTCAGGGGCTTGGGGTTATCGTTTAGATAAATCCATCGGTATGGGTTATATCCATCACCCCGATGGCGTAAGCCCCGCATGGTTAAAAGAACAAGACTTAGCCATCATCATCGCTGATGAAGAACACTCCATCACCGCCCAAATTGATGGTCTATATGACCCCGCCAACCAACGCATCAAAGTTTAAATCACCTAAAACCCCTAACCACCACCAATTATCTTGACCGATTATCATATTTTGGGATTAATGACTGGCACCTCAGCCGATGGTATTGACCTTGGCTTTATCACCAGCGATGGCAAAAAAATAAAAAAATTTGGCAAGCAAGATTTTTTTCCCTATGACCAAGCCACCCAAAACCAAATCGCATCATGGTTTGGGCGTGATGATATAGACCCCCATCTATCCAAACCTGCCACCATCATCACCGATTTACATATCTCTGCCATTTTGCAATTCTTAAAAAAACACAACATAGATAAATCATCGCTCAGCGCTATCGGTTTTCATGGGCAAACCATTTATCATGCCCCCGAAAAAAAAATCACTTGCCAGTTGGGCAATGGCGAAAACCTAGCCAAAGCATTACACATACCTGTGGTGTGGCAATTTCGCCAAAAAGACATCATGATGGGCGGGCAGGGCGCCCCGCTGATGCCATTGATGCATCGTGCGGTGGTTGATTATTTTCAATTACCATTGCCATTGATGATAATAAATATTGGCGGGGTTGCCAATATCACCCTGATGGATAAACACCATATCTATGCGGGCGATATAGCTATTGGCAATGCGATGATAGATGATTATGCTAGACAATATCTCAATATACCAAAAGACGAAGGCGGTAAAAAAGCCATGCTGGGCAAACCCGATAAAACATTATTGGCAAAATGGTTAAACGATGATTTTTTTGCCAAACCCATTCCCAAATCGCTTGACCGCAATTATTTGAAATCAACCATCAACCATGACCTCAAAGATAAAAACCATCATAATAATCTTGCCACTTTGAGTCTATTTACCAGCCAAGCCATAGCAACATCCATCAACCGTATCAGCCGTGATTGTGCCATCACCCCAACCATATTATTGGTAGCCGGCGGCGGGCGACATAATGAATATGTGATGCAACATCTTGCCAGTCAATTACAACCGATGATATTAAAAAACCTTGACGATGCGATTGATAAAAAAATTGCCGATAATCTGGAAGCCTTTGGGTTTGGTTTTTTGGCAAGTCGGGTCATGGCAAACCTACCCCTCACCTTGCCCACCACCACAGGGGTGATCGCCCCGACCATGGGCGGCAGATTAACTATGCCGCCGCATCTTATAACTTGACAAAACCCTTCTATCTGCCTATATAAGAAACAGAGATTTTTATATCAAATATCCCATGGTTGGATGGTTTTGGATAAAAAAATTTATCAACCAAACATCACCCAGCCTGTAAAAATTGGTTGTTGTTATCAGCCACAAAAACATAAATTGATAGATTAAAAAAAATTCACCATGCAAATGCCAATGCTTGACCCCAATATGGTTCGCCCAAAACCCGCAGGCCGTGACCGCAATATTGTGCTTGGCACTTGCATCATTATTATTGGTTTATCTGTTTTTTTTCTATGGGCATTATTTTCACCGCTTTATCAAGGTGTGTCGGCACAGGGCAGTGTGGTGGTGGAGGGGCAAAGAAAAGTGGTGCAACATCTAGAAGGCGGAATTGTTAAAAGCATTCTGGTCAAGGAGGGCGATGAAGTTAAAATTGGCGATGTGGTGGTGGAAATGGATGGCACCCAAAGCCGTGCCAATTATGATATTGTGGTTGCCCGTTATAATTCCACCCTTGCCCAAGTGGTGCGGCTTGACGCCATCTACAACAATAGCTCCCAATTGGTTTATCCCGAAGAATTATTATCCGCCGCCAAAGATGATGATAAATTGGCATCCACCCTCAAGGCACAAAGGGAAGTGTTTCTTGCCTATTTAGACCAATATGCCAACCAACGGCGTATCTACCAACAAAGGCTTGCCAGTTTGGTCAGCCAACGCAATGCCAAACAAGCCTATTTGGGCGGTATTCAAAAGGAATTACAAAATTTACAAATTTTAGAAAAAGAACGCTTGGTGGAACATGCCGCGGTGATAGCCCGCCAGCGTGATTATGAAGAAACCAATAGCGACATCAATCGTTTGGGGGCAGAAATTGCCTCGGCTCGCTTAAACCTATCGCAATTAAAAATTGATACCATCGAACGCACCTCGCGCGAATTGGCGGAGGCACGCAAAAACCTCAATGACCTAAAATTACAAAAGGATAATTTACAAGATATTGTTTATCGCACCGAGGTGCGTGCCCCAGTGGATGGAAAAATTTTACGGCTTTCCATCACAGGTGCCAGCCAAGTTATCGCACCTGGTGGCGCCCTGATGGAAATTGTGCCAGTTGATGATAAATTGGTTATCACTGCCAAATTGCCTGCCAACGATAGACCGGGTTTGGTGGTGGGGCAAACGGTGCGGGTTAATTTTACATCATTGCAATCGCTCAATTTGCCAACCATCTATGGCACGCTTGACCTTATTTCAGCCGATATTTTAAAAAACCCCAATGCATCGGGTGGGGGGATGCAAGCCGAAAAATTAAATCCCAGCAGTTTTTACAATGCCACGGTAAGTGTAACCCCTGAAGAATTAAAAAAATTGGGCGATGCCAATATCGAACCGGGTATGCCAGCAACCGTGCTTATCCAAGGCGACCGCCGCACGCCCATAGCCTATTTCTTAAAACCATTCAAAGGCTTGTGGAATAAAGCCTTCATTGAAAGATAATGATGAAAAATATGCTCAACCCATTTGGCAAACGCCTTTGCCAAATCATATTAGCCAGCATGGCAGGTTTCACCATCTTTTATGAAAGTCATGCACAAAATATATTGCCAACCTCTACCGCCAAAAATAATACCACCATTTATGATTTTGCCACCGCACTGATTGATACCAAAAATAATGACCCACGGCTTGCCGCCGCCAACCAAGCGGTTATCGCCCAAACCGCCAATGCCAATATTACAAAAATGGCTATCTTGCCACAATTATCTGCCACCAGTTATGTCGGTTATTATAGCCAGAAAAAATATCAACTCTTACCCAATTATGTCACCATCTTTGGTCAAAGGGTGGCTTTTGGCACAGTGCCAGGCACGATAACCATCAATGGTTTGATAACCGAATATGGGCTTAATGCCAATCAAAGTCTTTTAACCTTTGGTCGGCAACAGGCATCAGAAGCCATCAGCCACCATCAATATCGCCTTGCCCGTTCGCAACGCAAACAAATCATCCACCAAATTACCAGCGAATTGGCACAACATTATGTCGGCTGTGCCATCGCCCATGAAAATAAAAAAATCCGAAAAATTTATGTCGCCAATCTTAAAGGTATTTATGATGAAGTAGAAAAAAAATACAACCTCAATACCGAAACCATCACCAATCTTAATCTGATCATTATCAATTATCGCAATGCCATCAATGATCTATCATTGCAAAAGCGTGATGAAGCCGTTGTTTGTGAAAAACTCGTGCGTTTAACTGGTAAAAACATTGATTACAAAAAATTGCTCCCTCGTTTATCGCTTGCCAGCATTGATGGTTATGAAAAAAATATTCCCAATAATTTTGATAAATTACAAAATGCCATCAAGGCAAGACACCCCGAATTGGCGATCGCCGAAAATATTCTTACCATCAGTAAAAAAACCAAAGAATTATCGGCCGCCAATTTGATGCCCACCGCCAGCCTAAGTGCCAAGGTGGAACAGATTTTAACCCCGCCTTCAGAAAATCAAGATGGCACCAACGATTCATCTATCGTTAATAACAATTCTATTACCTTAACCCTTAATTATCAGCAAAATCTTTTACAAAATATATTGCAATTATCTGCCGATAGCCACAGTGCTAAACAACAAAGATACTTGACCGAATATCAAAAGCAAGCTACAACCAATCAAACGCTTGGTCAATGGCAAAATTATCAAGCCAAGAAAAAATCCTTACCCATTATGGTGCAATCTTTACAGGAACAAAAATTAATGGTTGATGGTATCAAAACACAATATCGTTTTGGTTTAATCCCGCTTTCTGCTTTTTTGCAAAGACAACAGGAATTCCTATCTGCGCTATTACAATATCATGAATTACGCCAATCGCAGTTGCGTATCAATCTATCACTATTATCTTTATTGGAAACTTGGTCATGAAAAAAAATCTTTTAGCCCATTTATTATCATGGCTGGTGATGTGGCTATTGCCCATTATATGTGTGGCACAAAATACCAAACCCAGCGACAAACCATCATCTAGCCAAACCACCGAAAATGAAAAACCCTTTACTTTGCGGCAAGCTCTGGTGGCCGCCTATTATTATGACCCGCGCATCAAGGCGGCAATAGAAAATATTAAAGCGGGCGAGGCAACATATAATGCCACCCGTGCGGCACGGTTGCCACAAATTACCCTCAGCACCAGCTATGGTAGCAATCAATATGATATCAATGGCGAGGAACAAGCCACCGCTGGCGAACAAAGCGGTGCCAACCTTGGTATCACCGCCCCGATCGCCACCTTCGGCAGGCAAGAGGCATCAGAAAAATCTGCGGCAAGTCAGTTGGCATCAACCCGCATCAATTTTCAACAACAAAAATCAGACCTATTTAATGAAGTTATCCAATCTTATTTTGGGCTTTTATTTATTGAACAGGTTTATCGTTTGAAATTACAAAACAAACAATTAATTGAAACCCAATTGGCAGAAGCCACCAAACGATTTGACCGTGAAGCCATCACCATCACCGAATTGCGTGCTATCCGCACCCGTTTGAATGATAGCAACATTGAGGCTTTAGATGCCGCCGCCAGCTATATTACACAAAAACAACTTTTTGCCAGCCTTATCGGGCGCACCGATATTGATAACCTAGTGGTAAATTCGTCAGAAGAATTCTTAAAAACCTTACCCACCACATTGAAAGAGGCAAAAAAATTATTATTACAAAATGCCCCCGCCATCAAAGAAACCCAGCAGGCTATTATTCGTGCTGAAGCGGCGCTTGAAAATGCCCGTGCCAATTTTTTTCCACAACTTAATTTACAAGGCGGTATCAGCCGTAACATTGCCAATCAAGAAATCACCGACCAAAATTATGCCACCTTAAATATGAATATCATCTTAACCAATGGCGGTATTGGTTTATTGCAACAAACCCAACTGGCGGCGGAGCTAAAACGCACCCGCTATAGCCAAGCCTCAATAAAAAATCAATTATTGGATAATCTACAAAATAATTGGCAAAGTTATAACAGCTATCAGCAAATTGTAAAAGACCGCGCCGATAATATAAAACAATATGAAAAAATATACCAAGATACCAAACGCGCACTTAGCTTAGGGCGTGGCACATTATCAAACCTGATTGATGTGCGTAGTCGCTTGCTAGAGCAATATATCGCATATGCCAATGCTGTCAATTTTAGAACTATCTTTGGCTTAAGCCTAGCCAATAATTTGGGCATGATAAATTAAACCAGAATTTTTTTTGGCAAACGGCACACCAAAATAAATGCGACAATGAATAAAAAAGCGGGGGTGATAAAAACATTATTGCCCACTATGGTGAATAATCCGCCCAAAAATATTGCCGATAAACCCCGTGCCAAACTTTGTAAAGATTGTGCCAGCCCCAACACCGCGCCTTGCTTATCCATCGGGCTATATTGACTCAATGAACCACTCAAAGCTGGTTGGTAAAGGCTAAACCCAACCGCCACCATTGAAACCAATAGTCTTAAAAAATTCCCCTGTGGCACAAGGGCGGGGAAAAAATTTAACAACAAAAAAGTCGCTATCAACATCAACAAACCTATCTGCATCACCCGCCTTTCACCCAAATATTTTACCAGCCAACGCATAAGCCCGCCTTGCACAATGATAGTCACCATACCGATAATGGCAAAAATATAACTAATATCTTTTGCGGTATAATCAAAATTGGCTTGCCCCCAAATGGCAAACACCGACTCCAAAGTTGAAAAAGCCACTTGCCCCAAAAACACCAACAATAAATAACGCCCTATCAGTTTATCACGCCACAATGGCGAGAAAAAAACTGCCAATAATTTTTGATAAAATTTTTCCTTCGGCAAGCGATGCTCATCAGCCCCCTTACCCTTACCGATCAATGCTGGGCGATTAAAAGGCAAAAGCCAAATACCAGCCAATGCCATCAATGCGGTAATCAACCCTGCCACCATAATGGGGAATTGATGATGATTGGGAAGCAAGTTGATTAACCACCCTATCCATTCGCCCACCACAGGAACGGCAATGATAATGGCTTGTATTTCATTGTCTATCAACAAACCACCTATCGCAGGTCCAATCGCAAACCCAACCCCAAAAGTCGCACCTATCATACCCAAAGCGGCGGTGCGATGTTTTTTATCGGTCAAATCAGCCACCCATGATTGCACCACACTCATCCAGCCCGCAAACACCCCCGACATAATGCGCGATAACAACACCATCCACAAAACACTTGAAAAAGCCATCCACACATAATTCAAAGCCGACATAAATAATAAACCAATCAAAATAATTTTTCGCCCATAGCGGTCGGACAACGAACCCCAAAAAGGCGCAAAAATAAAACTGGTTAAGGCAAATATACCTGTAATATTGGTTACGGTAAGGTTGCTACCGCCCTGTTCTTTAATCAAAAAGGGCAAAATCGGTAATATCATACTAAAGGCGGCAAGCTCCAAAAACACCACCAGCAACAAAGGAATAATTTTTTTCATCTGACCGATTTTTTTATCACCTTATAACCAATACCGCCGCGCCGATGAAAATATTTTTGATACAGCAACATGGTTGGTGTGTAATACACCATCGTTCCCAACAATGCCAAACATACCATCAGCCAAGGCGTGCCCCAACTTAATCCCCACGGCATTGTCGCTAGCATCTGCAAAGGTGGTATGGTTTGCAATGATAAAAAATAATAAAACACCAACAATGGTATATTTATCACCAATAGCCATAAAATCGGTCGCCAAAAAGATAAACTATAGGGAATGATACGATGATAAAATAATATGGTCATAAAAATCAAAGAAACAAACGCCGCTGCCACCAAAGAGGCCGTGGCGATGCCAGCCTCTGCCATCGTTTTTGCCAGAAAAAACGCCAAGCCACCATTGATAAAAAAAGACACCAATGTAATACGCACTGGGGTTTTGGTATCGCCTTTGGCATAGAAGTAAGGTTGAAAAACTTTATTGATAATATAAAAAGGCAAAGCCAAAGCAAAAATTTTCAATGCGAGTGCCGTGCTATCCACCGCGCTAATATCAAACGCCCCGCGTTGAAACAAAAAAGCAATAAAATTATGACTTAAAAAATGCAATGCCAACATAGGCGGCAAACCAAACGCCAACCCCAAACAAAGACCCTGTTGCAACAAAGGTTGTATTTTTTTCATCCGCCGCGATTCATTTTGATAACTGCTATGATGTGCCGAGGCAAATCGCTGTAGCAAAACAATGCCAAGCGCTATACCTATCACCCCCAAAGGTAATTGAATCAAGCGGTCGGCATAAAACAAATGGGTCACCGAACCCATACCGATGGTGGTGGCTATCATATCGCCCACCAAAGCATTCATCTGTTGCCCGCCTGCCCCCAACATGGCTGGCGTCATAGTTTTTAATAATTTTTTTTCCTGTGGCGGATATTTCTTTTGCATAATTTGCCCGATGTTATGTTGCCAAAGAGTTTTTAATTTCACTTTAGAAACATAATCAGGATAGATTTTTTTTACCCCACGCCACAAATACCATGCTTGCCAAATGCCCGATAAAATAACTGCCAAACATAATACCTGCCCCACCCTATCATCAAGCATCATTTGTTTATAATTGCCACGCACCAACACCACAAAAATAATCGCTGTGATAAGACTGATATTTAAAAAACTCGCGGCAAAACTCCCCCGCCAAAAATACCCATGGCTTTGCAAAATACCAGCAAACAACGCCGCCAAAGACATTGCCAAAAGATAAGGAAAAGAAATACGCCCAAAATTAACCAACATAGCCAACCCATTGGGCACATCACGAAACCCTGGGGCGATCAACCACATGATATTTGGCATAAATATCATAACCAAAATAGTCAAAGCCAACAAAAATAAAAATAATTTTATTGCCACCCCACCAGCAAACATAATCGCTATATTTTTTTTATTTTTAGATTTTTTTCTTAAAGATACAAACAACGGCACAAAGGCGGCAGAAAACGCACCTTCGGCAAACAAGGAACGAAAAATATTGGGGAAGCGAAAAGCTATCAAAAAAGCATCCATCACTGGCCCCGCACCAAGCAACCCCGACAATGTTATATCACGCCCAAAACCCAACACACGGCTCAACATCGTCATCGAACTGACCTTCATCAGTGGTTTGAATAAACGATTGATATGTGCCATAGGGGATTATCTATCACCGACCGCCAAAATAATTTCAAGTGCCGCTTGATGCAATTCCTTTGACCCCGCTGCCAAAATATCACCACCCGAATCCAATGATACCGCATCGCCTTGCCAATCGGTTATCACCCCGCCCGCCCCCAAAACCACTGGCACCAATGCCATATAATCATAGGCTGACATTTTTGTTTCACAAATCACATCAACAAATCCTGCCGCCAACAAACTATAGGCATAAGAATCATAACAACTGCGTTGAATACGGGTGCAAGATTTTAAACGGCGAAAAACCTCTGCCGATGTTTCATCCACTGGCAAATCGCCAGCAGAAAAAAAACCTATCGCTTTATCAAGCGAAACCGCTTGGCGGGTTTTTATTGTTTTACCATTGAGGGTGCTTGCATCACCCAAAAGCCCCACATAGCGTTCCTGTAAAATAGGTTGGTCGATAACCCCTGCTATCGGTTTTCCCCATTGGCAAAGGGCTATCAAACTTGTAAATATAGGACCACCCGCCATAAAACCTTTGGTGCCATCTATCGGGTCGATCACCCAAACAAATTCCTTATCTAAATTTTCATTGCCAAATTCTTCGCCCAAAATACCATCACTGGGGCGATATTTTTTTAATTGCTGCCTTATTGTTTGTTCGGTTTCCTTATCGGCAATGGTAACGGGTGATTTATCATGTTTAAATTCGGCAGGTGGAATATGACGCCAATGTTTCACCTGCACCGCCCCAGCCTTATCAGCCAGCATATGCAGCAATGTCTCAATATCTTTTTTTTCCATCATAAAAAATCCCCACCATGGGGGAATACCCACCCCACATCTCGCTTGCAATATCAAAAAATCAATCTTATATTATTTTCAAACAGGCGTCAATCTTTAAATATAAATAAAACAGCCACATGAAAATTATCAGCCTAACAATATGCCCTTTTGTAGAACGCGTGATGGCTTTGCTGGTAGCAAAAAATATTGATTATGAAACCACCTTCATTGACTCATCGCATAAACCTGAATGGTTTTTGGCTATGTCGCCACATCACCAAGTGCCCATATTGATAACAGACGATGGTGATATTATTTTTGAATCAGAAGCGATCGTAGAATATTTGGAAGAGGCCTACCCACCGCTGCAACCAAATATATCATTGATACAAAAAGCAAAAAATCGTTCGTGGAGTTATCTAGCGGTAAAAAATTATCTAGTACAATGCAGTGCCATGCGTAGTTTTGATAAAAATACATTGCAAAAACATTGTGATAAATTGCATCAAGCATTTGCTAAAATAGAAAACCAACTGGGCGATAAAAAATTCTTTAACACAGATGATATCGGTATGGTGGATATTGCTTGGCTACCCATTTTGCATCGGGCAGATATTATACACCATAAAACAGGTTATGATTTCATAAAACCATACCCAAAATTACGCAAATGGCAAAAGCAATTGATGAAAACCGAATTGGCAAAAAAATCAGTGGCAGCCGATTTTATAAAAGTTTTTTCAAATTTTTATCTATCAAATGAAACCTATCTTGGGCGGGGCGATGATACAAAAAAAATGGCTTCTAAAAAAACCTGTTGTTAAACAAACAACCATTTTAGCGCAAACTACGCATATATAAAATAATCGCCGCCCTTTCTTTATCATCAAGTAGCCCAGCAAAGGTCATTCTGGTATTGCTGGCGAGCGAGCGGGGATTATAAAGCCATTGATTCATTTTATCTTCGGTCCAGGTGCCGCCCACTGCCACCAATGAATCAGAATAAACATAACCATCGATGCCCGCAACTGGTGCCCCCATAATACCATAAAGATTCGGCCCCACCCTATGCGCACCGCCCGCATCAAACCCATGGCAGGCTTGGCATTTGCGTGCCACCACCAAGCCATCTTCAATACTGACCGTTTTGTAAAGATCTTTAATCGCCCCAGGCCCAGAGGCATCGCCACCGCTGACCGTTATCACATTGCTAGCAACGGTTTCATTGCTACCCGGCAAAATAAAAGCCTGATTAACCAATTTGGGTGATTGATAAATCAGCCGTGCCACCACCCCTGAGGCGGCCGCCACCAAACCCGATAGAATAATTGCCGCCACAATTTTATTCTTAACCAAAGGGTCTTTTTGAAACTCTTGTCGTGAATCTTTTTTATTTTTCATAGCCTGTTTTGAAAATGCCAATGATATTTCCCATAAATGATTCTAAAAAAAAAGGCAAATAATTTTTAACTAAAAAACCATCATTCAAGATAAAATTTTTCATGCCCGCTTTCAATAAATAATTTTTTATTATGATATTGATTATGCGAAAGGGCATAATTGGCAAGGTCATAAAACACCGATGGCGATAATAACATATCCAAATTATCACGCACCCGAAGAATAGGGCGGGGTTGGTCATTGTGATGGCACACCGTAAGGGGATGATTTTTATCTATCATCACCCAAAAATCCAAAGACGATTTCACCATAATATTTTTACTGCCATCGCCATAGATATCAACCAAAATACCATAAAAAGGCAAATCCTCAACCTCTATCTTGCCCTTTTCGGCAGGGGTTGCCAAAAAATATTCATCACCCTGCCTAACCAAACACACCGCGAATAATTGACAAAGTTGCAACCGCCCTATCGGAGAATTTTGATAAAACCATTGACCTTTTTTATTGATACGCATCGTAAAATCACCACATAATGCAGGCAAGGTCAATTTGCTATCACCGCCCCACAGACCCCGCCCTTGGCGCATCATCTCGCCAATCGATAAACGAGGCGATACAGGCGGTTTGGTTGGTTGTTTTTGACTTTGTATATTGGTCATCTTATATTTATAACATAATATCAAAAAACTGGCGAATCGCAAATCAATCGTGTTGCTTAAAATACCCCGCTTGCTAAAATATAAAAAAACTGCTAGATAAAATTTTATGATAATAAATGTGCGTGAAAACAATGTTGATCCCGCCATCAGAACACTGAAAAGAAAGCTGGTGCGTGAAGGTATTTTTCGTGAAAGCAAACAAAGGCGTTATTACGAAAAACCATCAGAAAAGAAAAAACGCGAAAGAACCGAGGCGGTGCGCCGTGCTCGCCGTTTGCAACGAAAAAAATTCTTCAACAATTAATACCATAAAAAATAATCCCATCGCCCATTTTATAAAATTAAGGCGATGGTTTTTTGATTTTTTACATAGAACAATTTTTTGGCTTTAACCAAAAATTTCCCATGATGTCTATTATATGGTAATAAACATCATGGGCACATCATCTATGATTGATAATAAAAACCCCAGCAAAATTATATTCATGGGGTCAAGCCCTTTTGCCAGCGGTGTGCTATCGTGGTTGATTGATTTTATCCATCATGGCACATCAGCCACCATCAGTGCCGTCTATAGCCAAAGCCCAAAACCCAAACATCGGGGAAAAAAAATTAAAAAAACCGAGGTGGCAATGCTTGCCGAACAAAAAAATCTTTTACTACGCCAACCAACATATTTTGACCAAAACGAAATTGACTTTTTGACCAATCTCGCCCCCGACCTTATCATCGTGGTGGGTTATGGGTTGTTATTGCCGAATAGATTATTATCTATCCCCCGATGGCTGGCTTTGAATATCCACCCATCGCTTTTGCCAAAATACCGAGGCGCCACCCCCATCGAATCGGCTATTTTGGCGGGCGATAACTTAACTGGTGTTAGCTTAATAAAAATAAATGATACATTGGATGGGGGGGATATCATAGCTATGGAATCCTTACCCCTCCACCAGCAAGATAACCGCCATATCCTAAACCAAAAATTATTAGCCCTATCAATAACGCTATTACAAAAAAACTTACCCAAAATATTTTTGGGCGATTACCACCTGACCCCGCAACAACCTACCACCGCCAGTTATAGTAAAAAAATTAAAACCAGCGATTATCACATCCGACCAAAAAGCGATAAGATCGATATGGTTTATAAAAAAATACTTGCCTATTACCCCAAATGTTTTTTATTATTAAAAACCAACCAAAGATTATTATTATTGGAGGCAAAAAAATTACCCGCCAGCGATGCTCACCACCCACCAGCCAACCATCAAACAGAAATATTTTTTGACCAACAACAAAAAAAAATTTTTCTAACTTGCCAAGATGGCTTGCTAGAGCTTATCAGCGTAAAACCCGAAAACAAAAATGCCATGTCGGCTACTGATTGGTGGCGTGGCAAACGAAACTGATATAAACACCATTTCAAAATTGCCAACCACGCCACGCCATATAAACCGCCATCACAAATAACCCTATGGCAAAAATACGCCTTAAAGTTTGTAATGGTAAATCATGTGCCAATTTTGCGCCAAACGGGGCAGCCAACACCGATGCCAAGGCTATCACCGAAACCGCAGGCCAATAAACAAACCCTATCACATCAGATCTACCCGAATGGCTTTGCACCAGATGGCTACTATCTGCGAGCAAAAAACCAAAACTATTAACCAGCGCTATCGGAAAGCCAGTGGCGGCCGATGTAGCCACCGCACGATTAATCATTATGCCAAAACGGGTTTGAAAAGGCACCATCAAAAAACCACCGCCTGCCCCCACCAGCCCCGATAAAAAACCCACCACTGCCCCCATCACAACCAATAACCATTTTCGTGGCAAAATTTTAAAAACATCTTTTGGCTGATATTTTTTATTAGAAATTTTTTTTTCAATAATATTTTTATTCGCTGCACCAACCCACATTTGTTTTGCCGACAACAATACCAACCCTGCAAACAAAAAATAAAGCCAGCTTGATTTCAATATACCAAATACTGCCAAACTTGCCACTAAACCACCGGGCAAAATACCAATGGTAAAAACCTTCACCAGATGCCAATTGATAGCACCCTTTAAATAATGCGCCCTGATAGACGACAATGAAGTAAAAACCACCACCGCCATTGCCGAGGCAATCGCAAATTTAATCGAAGAGCCATGAAATAATTCTAAATGGTCAAACCACCACACCAAAAAAGGCACCATCAACATACTACCGCCTATGCCAAACAACCCCGCCATAAAACCAGACAAAACACCCAACAGCAAAAGCACCGCTATCAACATCATACCATCGGCTGTAAAACAACCATACATAAAAAGCAAACCATAGGAAAAAACCTATATCGCATCATTTGCTTAAAATTTTATAAATTGCTAAAACCGAATAGAAAAAATAATTTAAATACATGACAAAAACCAAACGCCACCACACCATCTTGCCAAAAAAAATCGGTGTGTTGGTCGTCAATCTTGGTAGCCCCACCACCAACAGCAAGCTGGCGATTAAAAAATTCTTAAGGGAATTTTTATCCGACAAACGGGTGGTGCCCTTACCAAGTATTATTTGGCAACCTTTGCTGAATTTTATTATTTTACAAATTCGCCCCGCCAAATTGGTAAAAAACTATCAATTGATTTGGTTCAAAAAACAAAATCTATCACCCTTACATTATTATACCGATGCCATAGCCATAAAATTACAAAAACAATTTGGCAAACATATTATCGTGCGGTCGGGTTATCGCTATGGCGATAGACCATCAGGCAAAAACATTGGCGGTGGCAATATAGCCACCGAAATAAAAACCTTACAACAATTGGGGTGTCGGCATATCGTGGTATTACCACTTTACCCCCATTATAGTGCATCAACCACCGCATCGCTGGTCGATGCGCTCGGCAATATATTAAAAAAAATGCAACATCAACCAACCATCCATATTGTGCCGCCCTATTTTGACCACCCCGATTTTATCAATCTATTAAAACACAACATAAAAAATTATTTTAAGCATAAACCATTGCCGCAACGCATCATTCTATCCAACCATGGCATTCCTAAATCATTTGTTGCCAAAGGCGACCCTTATAGTTGTCAGGTAAAAAAAACCGCAAGGCTTTTGCGTGAATCATTAAAACAATCCCCCGCCACCATGCCATGTGCTTTTCAATCACGCTTTGGCTACAATCCATGGGTCGAACCCTATAGCGTTGATATGGTAAAAAAAATGGCAAAAGAAAATTGCCAAAGCCTCGCTATATTTGCACCCAGTTTTGCCGTGGATTGTATAGAAACTTTAGAAGAAATCAATCACAGCTTACGCAATATTTTTTTTCAACATCACGCTAACCCTCAACAAGCAAAATTTTTCTATATCCCCTGCTTGAATGATAATAATATGGCGATAGAATTTTATAAAAAAATTATTTTAAAATTTCTATAAATTGCTTTATGATGCAACAGATTTTCCATTATGCGTATTATGATCATCTCCAGTATTTATTTACCCATGGCAGGCGGATTGCCTTTATTTTCACATCGCTTGGCTTTTTATCTACAACAAAAGGGGCATATAGTTAAAATCATTGCCCCATCAGAAACTATTTTTTCACAACCACGCAATATTGATGGCGTGAATATTATGGGTATGGCATCAGTAAAATCTTATCTTTATAAAAATTTTCGCCTCACCATTGCCTTTGGGCTTTATCAAAAATTAAAAAAAGAAATTTTATCTTTCAAACCCGATGTTATTCATATTCAAGGTCATTATGCCAACGAAAGGCGTGCGGTAAGCATTGCCAAAAAATATAATATCCCGCTCATCGCCACCAACCACACTGCATTTGAAAGTGTTGCCAAATTAATGCCATTTTCTTATTTTAAGCCATGGTCCTGGTTGGTGGAAAAATTATTTTGGCAAAGAATTTTTGCCACCTTTAAGCTGGTTACCATCGTCACTGCCCCAAGCCAAGCCGCCAAAAAAATATTACACCATCATGGTTTGAAAATACCAACTTTGGTTATATCCAATGGTTTGGATATAAAAATTTTTCATCCCAAAAAATCAAATCCAACTTTAAGAAAAAAATATAAATTACCCGATGGTTTATTGCTATTATCGGTCAGCCGTTTGGATAAAGAAAAAGAATTATCCTTCGCCATGGCGGGGGTGGCCATCGCCATAAAAAAAAATTTGGCGAACAAAAAACCGCCATTTCATTTTTTTATCGTGGGCGAGGGAGATGAATTAAAAAATTTACAACAACAGGCAAAAAAAACAGGCATTGCCGATTATGTTCATTTTTTAGGTCGCCTCAACAATACTTTGGGCACAGAATCTGACTTACCCAATCTTTACGCCACTGCCGATAGTTTTATCACCGCATCACCTATGGAAATACAAGGCATATCGGTGATGGAGGCAATGGCATCAGGCTTACCCATCATTGCTGCCAATCGCCGTGCTTTGCCTGAATTGGTCAGCCATAAAAAAAATGGTGTTTTATTCACGCTTGATGATGTTGATAAATTGGCAGATAAAATTTTGTATATTATGAATAACCAACATATAAGAAAAAAAATGGCAGAACAAAGCTTGAAAAAAATACGACCCCATGATATTCACGCTGTGATAAAAAAATTTGAATCGGTTTATCGCACCGCTATCAAACAGCATAATAAAAAAATATCATGAATATTGAACCTATTCTAAACACATCACGCATAATTCAAATCCATCTTTTGTTTGCCGTTTTGGGTTTGCTATTGGGTATATCGCAATTGGTTTTACCAAAAGGAACATTGCGGCATAAAATAATTGGTTATATGTTTGTTTGTTTTCTTGCGGTGTTATCACTGGTTAGTTTTTTCATTCGTGAATTATTTCCAGCCATGGGGCTTGGGGCAGTATTTTTTGGCTTTTCACCCATTCATCTTTTAAGTATTTTTGTGCTTTATTCATTGATAAAGGCGATGAGCGCCATCAAACAAGGCAATGTTAAACAACATGAAAAATCAATGAAAGGCATTTTTTTCTATGGGTTAATCCTTGCGGGCACTTTTACATTTTTTCCTGGTCGCTTACTATTTGAAGTTTTTTTCAATACATAATAAGATATGTTGCTAGTTATATAAAAAAAATCTTATGACAAAAAAACTAGAGCTGGTTCTATCAGGCATTCAACCCACTGGTGCTATTCATCTTGGCAATTATTTGGGGGCGATTAGGCATTGGGTTGATTTGCAAAAAAAAATGGCGTGTTTATTTTGTATCGTTGATATGCACGCCATCACCATCTGGCAAGACCCCAAAATATTAAAAAAAGAAACCTTATCTTTGGCGGCAACTTTGCTGGCCGCGGGCATTGACCCCAAAAAACATATTTTATTTCATCAATCGGGCAACCCCGACCATGCCAACTTGGCATGGATATTTAATTGTATCACCCGTTTGGGGTGGCTGAACCGCATGACGCAATTCAAAGACAAGGCGGGGAAAAATCGTGAAAAAGCATCAAGCGGTTTATTTATTTACCCCAACCTGATGGCGGCCGATATTTTAATTTATCACGCAACCCATGTGCCAGTGGGCGAAGACCAAAAACAACATTTAGAATTGACGCGTGATATTGCCAACAAATTTAACCATGACTTCAAAGCCGATAATTTCTTCCCCCAGCCCGCACCGCTTACCTTGCCGATAGTGGAACGCATCATGAGCCTGCGTGATGGCAGAAAAAAAATGTCAAAATCTGACCCTGCGGATGCGGCGCGTATCAATTTAACCGATGACAATGACACCATTTATGATAAAATAAAAAAAGCCAAAACCGATTCCAACGCCATGCCCGATAGCAAGCGCAACCTAACCAATACCCGCCCTGAAGTTGCCAATCTTATCAACATTGCTGCGGCATTAGCCCACCAAACCCCTGATGATATCATAGCATCATGGGCGGGGAAAGATTTTGCGCCTTTCAAAAAATATCTAACCGAAATAATAATAACCAGCCTATCCCCCATCAGGGAAAAATTTTTAAACTTAGAAAAAAACCAAGACCATTTAGAAAAAATTCTTATCAATGGGGCAACCAGAGCACAACACATCAGCCAACCGATATTAAAAAAAACGCGTGAATTGGTGGGGTTTATTAATTAAACGCCTTAGCAAAAACCTAAAACCAAAAAATGTTATGCGATGATTTGCTTGAATATTATGCCCGCCAAGTGATTATCAAAAATATCGGCGAAGGCGGGCAAGCACGCTTAATGAAAACCAAAATAGCTATGGTGGGGTTGGGGGGGATCGCCAATCATCTTTTGCCTTTGCTGGTGGGGGCAGGGATTAAAAAAATAATTTTTATTGATGATGATATTGTGGAAAAAACCAACCTGCATCGCCAATTGATGTTTCGCCAGCATGATATTGGGGTAAAAAAAACCATTGCCGCCACATCCTATTTAGAAAAAATGAATGAAGCCATGGCTATTACCATCTATCATCAAAAAATTACTTCAATTGATGATAAAAAAATTTTCCAAGATGTTGATATTATTTGTGAAGGTAGCGATGATTTTCAAACAAAATTATTATGCGATAAAATTTCACAAACCATCAATAAACCCATCATCATCGGTGCTGCCGCAGGTTATGATGGGCAGGTGGGTATTTTTCATCATTCGGCTTTGCGCTATGGCGATATTTTTAAACATAGCAATGCGGTGGAGGTGGCATCTTGTGCATCGGTGGGTATTATGAATAGCACCCTTGCCCAAGTGTCAGGCTTGATGGCACAATTATTTTTTGATTATATTTTTGATAAAAAACCAAAAACCCGATTCTTCATGATCGACCGATGTCAAACCATCGAGCTTACCCCAAACCACAAATAATATCTATCCACTAGAAATTAACCAAAAACATTGCTATAAAAAATTATGATGGAACACCAAACAAAAAATTACCAAGCTATTTTTCGTGGGTCAATGCCCGCTCTTATCACGCCTTTTGATAAAAATGGTGCGATAGATGAAAAATGCTTTAGCGATTTTGTTGAATGGCAAATCGCATCGGGTAGCCACGCCCTTGTGCCAACTGGCACAACTGGCGAAAGCCCCACCCTGACCCATGATGAACATATTCGGGTGGTTGAATTATGCGTCAAGCAAACCAAAGGGCGCATACCGGTTATCGCAGGCGCGGGTAGCAATTCCACCCGTGAAGCTATCGATTTGGCTACCCGTGCCGAAGCGGTTGGCGCCGATGCCCTGTTGGTGGTTGCCCCCTATTACAATAAACCATCGCCCAATGGTCAGGTGATTCATTTTAGCCAAATTGCCAAGGCGGTAAAAATACCCATTTTTATTTATAACATACCAGGGCGGTCGGTGATCGATATTCTGCCCGATACTATAAAAAAAATTCGCAAACAAGCCAGCAATATCATCGGTATAAAAGATGCCACCAATAATTTGCCAAGGGCTATGGAGCAACGATTGACTTTGGGGGAAGATTTTATTTTGCTATCTGGTGAAGATGCATCCTTACCCGCATTTTTGGCAATGGGTGGGGTGGGGTGTATTTCGGTGGTTGCCAATGTTGCACCAAAATTATATGCTGATATGATAGATAGTTTTGCCAAAGCCGATATGAAAAATTTTTGCAAATTACGCGATAGTTTGTTTTGGCTTAGTCTGGCTTTATTTTGTGAAAATTCCCCCGCGCCAACCAAATATGCCCTATCGCTTTTAAAAAAATCTTCGCCATGGGTGCGGGCGCCATTGGCAGAATGTTCTGATACAGCAAAACAAACCATTGAAAATGCCATGCGCCATGCAGGCATAACATGGTAACATGATTTAAAAAATGAAACGCCACATCATAAACCGCTATGCCAAGCAAAAAAATCCATGAACAAAAAGGCGACCAAGCCACAACATTATATCAGCCATGGGCGGGTAACAGAAAATCGCCGTGCGCGTTTTGATTATGAAATTTTATCGCATCTAACAGCAGGTATGGTGCTAAAAGGTTCGGAGGTAAAGGCGCTAAGGCTAGGGCGATGCAATTTATCGGATAGTTATGCTGGTTTAAAAAATGGCGAAATTTATTTATTCAATGCCAGTATTAGTGGTTTTGATATGGCACGCCAAAAACACGAAGAAAAAGCCCACCGCAAATTATTATTAACCAAACAGGAACAAAAACGCCTGATAGGGGCGGTTAAGCGTGATGGTTTAACTCTGGTGCCATTGGAAATTTTTTTCAGCGCACGGGGGTTTGCCAAAGTAAAATTGGCACTTGCCAAAGGCAAAGGCGAAATTGATAAGCGTGAAACCATCAAGGCGCGTGAATGGAAAAAACAACAGGGTCGTGCCTTAAGGCGAAAATCATAAAATAAATAAAAACTGGTTGATAAACCATCTATTGGCAAGCATAAAAATTTTCGCCTTACCTTTTTCGCCTTGCTTTTTTTTGCTTTAATTTTTCGCCTTGCCTGCCTTTTTTGCCTTGCTTTTTTTGCCTTGCTTTTTTTGCTTTAATTTTTTGCCTGCCTTTTTTGCTTTAATTTTTTGCTTGCTTTTTTGGCAAGAATATGCTTATTATAAGATAGAACAAAAAAAGAACTAATTAGCTATGAAAGAAAAAACACCATGCCAAAATTAATAAAATCTACCAAACAACTCACCCCAAAAATGCAAAAATTAGAATCAACCTTACGGGCATTTGCCAAAACACAAAATATCAATTATGCCATCACCGAAACCTATCGGTCAATGGCAACCATTAGCGAATATTACAAACGGGGTCGGCGCGGCATTTTGGGCGAAAAAAAAATCACCAACATATCGCCAAAAAATGCCAAAACCAAATCCAGCCATTACAATCGCTGTGCTTTTGATATTGTGTTAATCAACAAAAATGGGCGGCGCAGTTATAAACCATTATCGTCTTTCAAAATATTGGGGGATTATTGGGTAACGCTGGATCCATTATGCATCTGGGGTGGCAATTGGCAAAGGTTGAAGGATAGACCCCATTTTGAACATCGATCTTATCGCTAATGATGCGGTGATAAAAATTGGGGAGGTAAGGGTGGGGTAGCGGCAGATATGGTTATTGCTTGCCACAACCCGCAAATTGCTATAATAAAAAAATAAAATAGGGGAGTAAAGATGGCAAGGGATTATTCCAAATATGACAAAATGACCAAACAACAGGTCATTGATGAATTAGAAGTCCTGAAAAAGACTAAACTGGGGCTTTTTTGGGATAAAGAAAAAGAACCAGAAAATGTAGTTATAAATTGCAAAAAACATATTCCCGTTTTATCAGAAAACAAAACCAACGCTATTTTTACCGATAAAGATCAACCAACCCATATTATGATAGAGGGCGATAATTACCATGCCCTATCGGTATTATATTATACCCACCAAAATAAAATTGATATTATCTATATCGACCCACCTTATAATACGGGCAAGGCAAATGAATGGAAATATAATGATAAATGGATTGATGAAAATGATGCTTATCGCCATAGCAAATGGCTCAATATGATGGAAAAAAGATTAATATTGGCAAAAAAATTATTAAAAGATGATGGAGTTATTTTTATATCGATCGATGATAATGAAATGGCAAACTTAAAATTATTATGCGATGAAATTTTTGGTGAAGAAAATTTTATTGAATCTTTTATTTGGCATAAAAAAAATTCAGCAAAAGGTGTGCCACCAAAAAATATGGTGGTTAATATTCATGAAAATATTTTATGTTACTCTAAAAATAAAATGGCTCAATTATTAGGAGAGCCTAGAATAGATCAAACATTTTCTAACCCTGACAATGATCCAAGAGGACCTTGGCGGCGATCAAATATCAAAAGCACAATAGAAAATGAAAATAATAAATTTATAATAATTGATCCTAAAACAGGAAATAAATTTACAAACTTTTGGGCATTTTCTCAAGAATCACTAAAAAAAATGATAAGCGAAAATAGAATAATTTTTCCAAAAAATAAAGACGGGCTTCCTAAACAAAAAGAATTTCTAAATGAATTTTCTAATCCAAGAATTCCTATTATGTCATATCTAGGGTTATTTCATTCTCAAGATACAAAAGAAAAAATTATAGATAATATTTTAAAAAATAAGTCTTTTATCTATAGAAAACCAATAAATTTAATTAAAAAAATTATAGAACAAGGGAGTAAAAAAGAAAAAACTATTATTCTAGACTTCTTTGCAGGATCTGGCACAACTGGTCATGCGGTTATGGAATTAAATGAAGAAGATGGCGGCAACCGCCAATTTATTCTATGCACCAATAATGAAAATAACATTGCTAGCGAAGTTTGCTACCCTAGAATAGAAAAAGTTATGAAAACTGGCTATGCCGATGTTAAGCCGCTTGGTGGTAATTTAAAATATCTAAAAGCCGATGAAAAAGATTTTGTTAAAACAGATGGCATGGATCATATCACTGATGATAACCGAAAAGAACTAACCGAAAAGGCGGGATTTATGATAGGTTTGAAAGAAAATACTTTAGAAGAGGTAGAATTAAATGATTTTTATCAAATTTTTACAAATATGAATAAAACCAAAAAAACCGCCATCTATTTTCAAGAAAACAAACAACAATTTGAAGAATTAATAAAAAAAATTGAAAATGATAGCGTTGAACTTTATATTTTTTCTTATTATAAAATTGATAATGAAGTATATGCTTATTTACCAAGCAATATCAATGTGCAAGATATTCCCGAACCGATTTTAACCATTTATAAAGAAATTAATTTGGGGAAATAAACTATGCCCCGCATTGTTATAAAAAAATTTCAACAAAAAGCTATAGATGAATTAGGCGAAAGTTTTATCGGTTTATGGCAAACAGGCAATTATCGCCTACCCATTACATTCAAAGCACCAACGGGATCGGGCAAAACCATTATGATGGCAGAATTTTTAAAAACCCTAGATAGCCATTTTATTTTGGATGTTGATAAAGCCTATATTTGGATTTCATTTGGTGGCGATGATTCTTATATACAATCAAAAAATAAATTATATGATTATTTTAACCAAGGCACAGATATGCAATTAAAAGATATAAACAATTTATCAGAAAAAGAATTATACAAAAATAATGTATTTTTTATTAATTGGTCAAAAATAAAAGCAACTAATAAAGAAGGCAGAAAATTACGCCAAGCCACCGAACGACAAGAAGGCGGTATAGGAATTTTTGATGCCTATATTAAAAATACACAAGATGAAGATAGGGATTTGATATTGATTATTGATGAATCGCATAGAGAGGCAAAGGGGCAATTATACGATGATATCATAGAATTAATTAATCCCCGCATCATAATGAAAGTTTCAGCCACCCCCGAAGATAAAGATATGTTTAGTCATGCCGATGTTAAAGACAAAAAAGCAGGTTATGTTGAAGTGCCAGAAGTAGATGTAAGGGAATCGGGTTTGATTAAAAACAAAACCATCATTCAAACCGATGAAGATATTAAACAAAAACAATCAAAAGGATTATCAGAAGATGATATAATGTTAGAATTGGCATGTGAAAAAAGATTAAAATTAAAAGCCATGTATCAAAAAAAGAATAAAGATATTAACCCGCTGATGTTAATACAAGTGCCAAATGATGATAGACAATCACAAGCACTCGGCACACAAAAAATAGAAACCATCAAGGCTTATTTATATCAAAAAGGAATCAAGCCAGAACAGATAGCAATATGGTTAAGCGAACAAAAAGAAAATTTGGATTATATAGTGCAAAATCATAGCAAGGTTGATTTTTTAATTTTTAAGCAAGCCGCCGCAACGGGTTGGGATTGCCCGCGTGCCGCGGTGCTGGTTATGTTTCGTGAAATTCAAAGCCCTGTTTTTCGCACCCAAGTTTTAGGGCGAATAAAAAGAATGCCCGAGGCCCAACATTATAATCAAACCGAACTTAATAATGCTTATGTTTTTACCAATTATAGAAAAAACGATTTGCATAATATTGACCAAACAGACCCCAACAAACCGCCTTATTATAATACAGAATTAAAACAAAACATCGCACAAATAGAATTACAAAGCAGTTATCATAAGCGAACAGATTTTAACACCATTACCCCACCTGATTTATGGCAAAAAACATTTTTAGACACTCTTGACAAAGAATTCAAAACAAAAGTAGTTTTATTAAAAGAAAATGTTACAGAGAATCATAAAGCGATTGAAAATGAAATTTTTATCAATGATAAAATTGTTAAAAATAATATTATCGTCAATGCCGAAGTAGAAAGTTATGATGATTTTATGAAAGAATTAAAACAAAAAGCATCGTCAATGGAATTTTCATTATCTAAAAGAGATGTTGAAAAACTTTATAATTCTTTATGTTATGATATATTAAAAAAACAAACAGATGATGATGCAAAATATAATGCATCAAGATCTTATGGACAATTAAAGGAAGGGTTAAATGTTTGGTTTAAAGAACGATTTGGCGTTGATAATTATTATCCCGCTATTGTGAATGAATTGATATCACCAAAACAATCAAAATTGCGGGGGGTTATCACCATTGCCCTAATAGAATTTAGAAAAAATTATGAAAAAAAATTACGCGAAAAACAAAAAGAAGATAATTACCCCATAATGATACCCGCAGAAGAAATTTCCTTTACCGAAGATTATGAAGAACAAAACAAATTCAAAAAAAATTGCTATAATAAATTTTATTTATTAAAAAAAGATTATCATGGCAAAAAAACTGAAATTGACTTTATGAAATTTATTGATAATGAAAAAAATATTGAATGGTGGCATAAGCAAGGCGATCATGGGCGAGATAATTTTGCCATAGAATATTTTGATACAAATAAAAAAACAACAAGACTTTTTTATCCTGATTTTATCATTAAAACAAAAAACGATTTATTTATTTTAGATACCAAAGGTGGCAATAATATCACATCACAAGAAACCAAAGATAAATTAAAGGGTCTGCGTGAATATTTAAAAAATAATAAAAACACAAAAGCAGGTATAGTTAAATTCTCAAGCGGTAGCAGTAATTGGGAATATACCAACGATTTATCAAACTGGACCTTGCTAGAATTCTAACCCCGCTAGCCTCTATCCCATTCAAACCACCATTTCAACAATTTTGGGGTCGGCTTTGGTGGCTAATAGTGGCATGGTTAAATCGCCACCTTCAAATTTTTTTATTTCATCACGCAACTGGCTTGCCCTTTCAAATTCTAAATCCCCCGCCAATACCAACATTTTCTTTTCTACCTTATTAAGATATTGTTGCACCGTCCATTTTTCAATTTTGTTTTGTAATTTTTCTGAAAAATTCACCTCGACATTTACTGTATAATAATCTTTTTCGGCGCCACCCACGCCAAATTCTTGGTCAAAATTATTTTTTGATGCCCGCTTGGTGCTTTTGGGGGTTATGTTATGTTTTTTATTATATTGTTTTTGCCGCTCCCGCCGCCTTTCGGTTTCGCCCATCGCATATTCCATACTGCCTGTCATTACATCGCCATATAAAATTACCCGCCCATCAATGTTGCGTGCCGCCCGCCCAATGGTTTGCACCAACGAAGTTTTTGACCGCAAAAAACCTTCCTTATCAGCATCCAATATAGCCACCAAACCGCATTCGGGAATATCCAGCCCCTCACGCAACAAATTAATCCCCACCAACACATCAAAATCGCCATTGCGTAAATCACGAATAATTTCAATTCTTTCCAGTGTTTCAATATCACTGTGTAAATAACGCACCTTGATGCCTTGCTCCTCCAAATAATTGGTTAAATCTTCGGCTGACCGCTTGGTTAGGGTGGTCACCAACACCCGATGCCCCGCCTTAGCAACCGCACGGCATTCGGTTAATAAATCATCAACCTGATTGGCGGTGGGGCGCACAATACAGGGCGGGTCAATAAGCCCAGTGGGGCGCACCACCTGCTCGACCACTTCCCCTGCCACCCTATCCAATTCCCATGTGCTAGGGGTTGCCGATACAAAAATCGTTTGCGGGCGAAATAAATCCCATTCTTCAAATTTCAATGGGCGATTATCCACACAAGATGGCAACCGAAAACCATAAATCGCTAAATTTTTTTTACGGCTATAATCGCCCTTTTGCATCGCACCAATTTGTGGCACGGTAACATGCGATTCATCTACAAATAAAATAGCCTCAGGCGGAATATATTCAAACAAAGTCGGTGGTGGTTCGCCCGATGCACGCCCAGTTAAATGCCGTGAATAATTTTCAATACCATTACACATACCCGTGGTCAGCAACATTTCTAAATCAAAATGGGTGCGTTCACGCAACCTTTGCTCTTCAATTAATTTTTGATGATGCATCAATTCTTCCAATCGTTCATTTAATTCGGCTTGAATGGTTTTGATAGCGCGTTGCATGGTGGGTTTGGCGGTGACATAATGGCTATTGGGATAAATTTCTATCTGTTTTAATGATTCTAACAATTCGCCAGTTAAGGGATCAAACATCTTTATGGTTTCTAAATGATTACCAAAAAATGATAACCGCCAAGCCGCATCATCAAGGTGAGCTGGAAAAATTTCTAATACATCGCCCTTTTTACGAAAATGCCCCCGTGAAAAAGCGGCATCATTGCGGGTATATTGTAAATCAATCAGCCCTTTCACAATGGCATTAAAATTAACATCACTGCCCGCACTTAAACGCATAATCATACGATTATAGGTTTCCACCTCGCCAATACCATAAATACAACTAACCGAAGCCACAATAATAACATCTTTTCTTTCCAAAAGAGCACGGGTTGCCGCATGACGCAACCGATCAATGCGTTCATTGATTTGTGCATCTTTTTCAATATAGGTATCGCTTTTGGCAACATAGGCTTCGGGTTGAAAATAATCATAATAACTAACAAAATAATGCACGGCATTATTAGGAAAAAATGATAACATTTCAGAATAAAGCTGTGCCGCCAAAGTTTTATTATGTGCCAAAATAATCGCAGGGCGTTGGGTTTTTTCAATAATTTTTGCCATCGTAAAGGTTTTGCCCGAACCTGTCACCCCCAACAAAACTTGATCACGTTTTTTTTCATCAAGCCCAGCCACCAAAGACTTAATAGCATAAGGCTGGTCGCCCGCAGGCTTAAAAGGGCTAACAATTTTAAATGGTGCGACCGAACGGCGGGCAACAAAAATTTCCTTGCGGCTTTCTAATCTTTCTTTAAATGACATTTTAGCAAGATGTGTTTCAAACCTATCCTCACCAATTTTATCACCAGTAGAAGAATATGTAGCAGGCATTTCTTGAGAAGACATAGCCTATTTTATAAAACAAAAAATCTTCTAGTGCAATCAAAGCCTTTTTTATTTTTTAAAAAAAATCTATAGCTTTAAGGCAACCAATCTTGCAAAATAGCTTGCCAATTTTTATGTTTATTTTTTTTATCCAGCCGTGGTGCAGGCTTGGTTGATACCACATCCAAATCACGAAATATTATCGGGGTGCGCAAATAACCCATATCGCCCTCGCCACCATCAAGCCGCACATTCATCTCCATTGCCCTTGCTATCATTTGCGGGTCAGCCAAAGCCTCGCTGACTTTATTGATAGGTCCTGCCGCAACCCCAATATCCTCCAACCTTGCCAATAACTCATCTCGTTGCCATTTTTGAAATTCCACCGATAATATTTTTTCCAAATCATCACAATGCTCTACCCGTAATGCATTGATTAAAAATTTTTTATCAATTGATAACCCCAATAACCCCATCACCTTTTCAAATTGTATATCATTACCACAAGCCAACACAAATGGTTGTCCGCCCGCAGAATAAAATACTTGATAGGGTGCAATATTGGGATGTTTGTTGCCCAAACGGCTAGGGGATACACCCGATGCAAAATAATTAGATGCCTGATTGGCCAACACCCCCACCATCGCATCCAGCAATGCCATATCAATATATTGCCCACCACCACCTTGTTGCCGATGATATAGGGCAGTGCTAACCGCCACCCCACCATAAAGCGCGGTTATAATATCCGCCAAAGCCACGCCAATTTTTTGTGGCGCACCATCTTTTTCACCGGTAATATCCATAAAACCTGACATAGCTTGAATAACATAATCATAACCTGCACGATGTTTATAAGGACCGCTTTGCCCAAAACCGCTTATAGAACAATAAATCACCGATGGATTATCTTTTCGCACCGCAGCCTCATCAAGTTGAAATTTTTTTAATCCCCCCACCTTAAAATTTTCTATCACCACATCACACACCCTTGCCAAATTTTTAACATTCTTTAAGTCATCTGCCTGATGAAAATCAGCCAGCAAGGTTGTTTTGCCACGATTACAGGCATAAAAATAAGCCGCAGTTTTTTCATCCCCCTTGCCAACAAAAGGCGGTCCCCAAAAACGGGTATCATCACCCTGAGGCGATTCTATCTTCACCACCTCAGCTCCCAAATCAGCCAACAATTGCCCAAGAAAAGGTCCCGCCAAAATTCGTGCCAATTCCAAAACCTTAATGCCTTGAAGTGGTTTTGGTTTTGTCGCCATGAATGTTATACCAGCATAATTAACAAAAAGCCTGTAGATTGGTTTGTGCCCGCCCCAAAATTAATCCATGAATATCATGGGTGCCCTCATAGGTATTCACCGTTTCTAAATTCTGGGCATGACGCATAACATGATAATCCGCCTGAATACCATTGCCACCATGAATATCACGAGCCATACGAGCAATGGTAAGCATCTTACCGCTGTTATTTCTTTTTATCAAAGAAATAACCTCAGGCGATGCCTTGTCATTATCAAACATATCTGCTACCCGCAATGCCGCATGAAACCCAAGGGCGATTTCACTTTGCATTTCGGCCAATTTCAATTGCACCAATTGAAAAGATGCCAATGGTTTATTAAATTGTTTTCTTGTCAAGGCATAATCGCGTGCCCGCAACCAACAATCTTCTCCCGCACCAATTACACCAAAGGCAATGCCAAACCTTGCCCGATTTAAGCAACCAAAGGGACCTTTCAACCCCTCAATATTCAAAAGCAAATTTTCTTCTGGCACAAAAACATCGCTCAAATGAATTTCGCCTGTCAAGGATGTGCGTAATGATAATTTGCCTTCAATTTTTGGTGTAGCCAATCCCTTCATATTTTTTTCCAAAATAAAACCTTTGATATGACCATGATGCGCATCCGATTTTGCCCACACCACCAATATATCAGCAAACGGGCTGTTGGTTATCCAAGTTTTGCTACCATTGAGACTATAACCTTTCTTACCATTTTGCTTGATAGGGGTGGCACGGGTTTTTATACCAGCAGGGTCAGACCCCGCGCTGGGTTCGGTTAAACCAAAACAACCAATTTTTTTACCCGATACCAAATCGGGCAAGAATTTTTCATGTTGTTGCTTGGTGCCATAAGCCATGATGGGATAAATCACCAATGATGATTGCACCGATAACATTGAGCGAAACCCCGAATCAATTCTTTCCATTTCTCTGGCGATCAATCCATAATTTTTATAACTGGCGCCCACCCCGCTTAAAGCGGTTGGTAAAGTAGTGCCCAGCAAACCCGCCTTGCCAAATTCTTGATAAATCATCGGGTCGGTTTTTT
Organism: Alphaproteobacteria bacterium; assembly: GCA_051010635.1. GTDB lineage: Bacteria > Pseudomonadota > Alphaproteobacteria > JASGCL01 > JASGCL01 > JASGCL01. The sequence goes on from JBPCVJ010000004.1 coordinate 50,671, forward strand.
CATGCAAATACCAATCGCTCACTATCGGCAAAAGTTTTTCGCTGGCAAATTGCCGAGCCATTTGCACAACCAAAGCCTCATCCTCTTGCAAATCAGCCTCCAACAAAAAAGGATCTTGCCATTGAAATGGAGAAAGTTCGGGTTTGGTCATATATTTATCATGTCTTTATAGCAAATTATCACTTGGCTTGTCATCTTTTATTATTTTTTTCAAAAAAAAATAAAAAAACACTTGACAACCAATAATTTGTTCGTTATATGTTCTTATATGCTTTTTGTTTATTATACAAAAATCCCGTGCCACAAGTAAAAAAATGGCATTAAAGCGGCAATTTTAAACATAATATAACAATCAGCATAACTTGGCTTTTGCCTTGAAATAACCTTGATAAACATTGGGCGATATTTTCGCCACGACTGGCTTGGCTTTTTTGGCAAAACAAAAAATAACGGCAATGCCGTCTTATCGGAATATATTTTTTTAAATCATATCCCGATGGCACCCTTTTTTATTAAACCCATGGATTTGTTTTTTTAAAGAAAGGAGACTTTATGTCCGTAAATCCTACTCTCAACAACAGCTTCATCAAATATTATGAAGCCGAAGTCAATGAAGCCTTCCAACGACAAGGCTCAAAATTGCGTGCCACGGTGCGTTATAAAAATAATGTGCGTGGTAGCTCAGCCATTTTTCCAAAAATTGGCAAAGGCTCTGCCGATACCAAAACACGCAATGGCGATGTGCCTGTTATGCGTCTTCACCATGAGGTGGTTGATATCCCCCTTACCGATTATTATTGCGGTGAATGGATCGATGCGCTTGACGAACTCAAAACCAATATTGATGAACGCATGGTGGCGGCACAAAATGGTGCTTATGCGCTTGGTCGCAAAACCGATGAGCTTATCATCACCGCGCTTGATGCCATCACCCATGATATCAATATCAGCGGAGCAGACAAACTTGCCAATACGGCAGGTCTAACCAAAGAAAAAGTGCTTGCCGCTTTTGAAATGTTGGGCGCCAATGATGTGCCCGATGATGGCGAGCGTTATTTTATCATCGGTTGGAAACAATGGTCTGACCTTATGTCAATAGCCGAATTTGCCAATGCGCAATATGTATCACCCGATCAATTGCCATGGCAAAATACCCAAGCCAAAAAATGGTTGGGCGCCACTTTTGTGCCCCATTCAGGCCTTACCATCAAAAATGGTGCCCGCCAATGTTATTGGTATCATCGGCGTGCGATTGGTCTTGCCGCTGGCACAGATATCAAAACCGATATCACTTGGCATGGCGATAAAGCCGCATGGTTTGTCAGCAATATGATAAGCATCGGCGCTGGTGTGCTTGACCACACTGGCATCATGCGTTTGCATTGTGCCGATAACAGCTAAACCAGCACTTCTTTAAGGGGGATTGGAAATGGATTTTCCTCATCCACCCCCTTAAAGAATAACCCCAACAACCATCATTTAAAAAAATCATGACCGATACCATTACCTACAGCCCGCTTTATTTTTGCAACAGTGCATTATTGGCACTGGGCACTGATGAATTGACTAATTTTGATGACACAAAATTAGAAGCCAAAATTGCCAAACAACTTTATCCTTTGGTGCTTGATGGGCTTTTAACCCGCCATCGCTGGCGTTTTTTATTAAAAGAAAATCTATCCCTTTTACCGATAGATGAAAAAAATAGCATCTGGCAAAAACACTATCCCGATTATCAACAATATCAATTACCAAACCAGCTATTATTGTTGCTCTCCCCTATCGCTGGCAATAACAATGATTATATCATTGCCGATAATATATTATTAAGCCGTGCTGCCAAACCAACCATTGATTGTTTGTTAAAAACAACAGAAGAGTTTTTTCCAGTCTATTTTGCAAAATTATTGGTCAGTTTTTTGATGGCAGAATTGGCATTGCCCATCACCGAAGATATCACCCGTGCCGATTTCTTGATACGCAAAGCCAATCGCGAATTCAAAGAAACCAAAAAGGAAGATGCGCTTTTAACCGATAATCAACCAGCCAAGATACATTTTATCTTAACCGAAAATCGCTAAACAAAAGAAAGCAACCACCATGACCATTCGCCACATCATTGAACAAACAGATTTCAAAACAGGTATCATAGACCCTAACTATATCGGGCAAACCAACAATGTGCTTTACCAACATGGCGCACGGGCTTTAGAAAATTTTGAAGTCAAATTAGAAGGCACTATCACCCGCCGCCCAGGTATGCGGGTTTTAAAAAAATTACCCGATGAATACCAACCCTATGCCGATGATATTCGTTTGGTGTCTTGCCAATGGAGTCGCTCCACAGGGGCAATTATCATTATCAAACCATTCTATTACCTCACCGATGGCAATAGCACAATTATCAAAAATGGTTATATTGATATCTATGACCAACAGGGCGAACGCCTTTATCACGCCAGCCACAGCTGGAATAGCGATATTGTCAAAAAAATGAAAATTACCGATACCGCACTCGGCACACTATTATGCCACGAAGATTTACCACCAACCCTTATCATCAGCGTCAGCGGTAGTAGCTATCAATTGGGGCTTTCTACCATTTCTTTTGAGCGTGATAGCGATAATGTTTATTTGATACCATTTGCATCTTTTGACGAAAATTATGTCATGTCTTGCTCGGCGGCATCTGGCCATCATATCAGCATAAAAACCACCCGTGATTTTTTTATCGGGCAAGGCACCGCCGCCGCCCATTCAGGCACACAAATAAAAATTGGGGGCGGGGTGATACAAATTACCAATGTATTGAATAAAAAAAATGCCACCGCCAGAGTTATAAAACCTTTAACAGAATTTGTTAATGCCTATAAATATGGGCATTTCAGCGAACAGGTTTTTTCCAAAGCGCGTGGTTATCCACGAAGCGGCACCACCTATCAGGGAAGGCTTATTTTTGGCGGGTCAAAATATTTTCCCAATAAAATTTGGATGTCAAAACTCGGGCTTTATAAAAATTTTGATATCGCCAATGGCGACAACAATGATGCTATCAGTTTTAATGTCACTGCCGACCAAGCCGAAGAAATTGAATGGCTGGTGCCATGGCGTTATTTAGAAATCTATACCAACCTTGCCGAATGGTCATGCCCAGTTGCTCATCTTACCCCCACCAATATCGGGTTAGTGAGGCAAGGGCATTATGGCATTACCCACCAAGCATCGGCGCCGCCGCTTACCATTGAAAACCGCACCATTTTTTTAGGTAGCGACCAAAAAACCATCCACCAATTACAATGGTCGGATATCAATAAAGCTTATGAACATTTTGTTTTGAACGAACAAGCCAAAACCCTTACCCAAGATATAACCGCTTTGCATTATGATGCGACAAAAAAAATGCTCTATGGCTTAAAACAAGATGGTAGCCTAGCGGTCATGACCTATTACCAAGAGCATCAAATTTTTGCTTGGCACACAATAACCACGCTTGGCAAAATTGTCGGCATCGCCAATGGGCGCAATATGGTTGATGATAATGCACTGCTTGACCAAATTTATTTTCTTATCAAACGCGGCAACGGGCTTTATGTAGAAACCTTTACCAATGATTATTTGGTTGATGGATTGATAGAAAAATCACCCATCATAGATCGCCAAACCCCCATAGAACTTGACGATATATTTATCGCCCAGCCGATCGCCCTTTACCAAGATGGTCAATTAAAAAAAACCATAACCGCACCACCCGCCGATACCCCCTTCACCCTACCACCCGAATTGGCATTGAACAAAAAATTTTCTATCGGCTTGATTTTTTCATCTCGATTAAAACCTTTACACCGATTTTCAGGACCGGGCGGCGGTAGTGGGTTTTCAGCATTAAAATTGGCACGCCTATCTTTCTTGGTGAAAGATACCAGCGTGCTTTGTTGGCAAATCAGTGATGGTAAAAATTTTTCATCGCCCATCCAGCATCATATTTTTAATCCACAAACCCGCCTCAACCCACCCTATCTTGTGCCTTATAGCGGTTGGGCAAGTTTTATTCTCTCAGGTTGGCGACAAACCATCTATGGAGCCCTTTGGCAATTATATTATCAAAATCCTTACCCCTTAACTTTATTATCGGTCAAGGAAGAATATGTGCTTGCCACCCTAACCACCCCGCCAACCACCAACCATTAAATTTTATCAACCCAAACATCAACAAAAAAAGGAAAAAAAACCATGACCGCTATCACCCTTATCACCCTACCACTCACCATCGCCAATGAAGTGTTGCAAAGGGAAGAACGCGCCAAACAAGAAAAAAATCAAAAACGCGCCGCCGCCCACCAAGCCAAGATAGCACAACAAAAACATGACATCGCCCAACAACAACAACAATTACAAACCACAGCCGCTAAAAAAAATCTACATACCAAACAAAAAGCCGCCCGTGATGCGTTGCGTGCCTATTATTACCAATCGGGCATCAACCCAAAAAATGGTTCGGCACAAAATGCCCTCAATGCACTTAGCCAAAAAAATGCTGCCGACCTCGCCCTGTTGGAAGAAGAAACCAATTTAAAACGCCAAGCCCTATCATTGAACGCCCCCACCCCTTACCGTGATAACCATCATAATGATAACCCCTTCCCCGATGCCCTCAGCTTAATAAATACCATCGGTCGCATCACCAAAAAACTAACATAAAACCATGAACGACCATCAATTAATAAAATTCTTTTTTGATAATGCCACAGGCCTTTCGGTCTCCATCATATCATTGTATCTTATGTTTCGTTTATTTGACAAACATTTGGTGCGTTTAACCCAGCATCTGGAGGCTTTGCATCGCTTGGTGATTATTCTCTATAATCGTGGCGAGCGTTATCAACAAGAAACCGAAAAAACTTTGGAACGCATCGAGCAAAAACTCGAACAAAAAATAACCGAGGATTCTACCAAAAAAATTTTAAAAGATGTTTTAAAGAATAATAGCCAAAGCCATAGCCGCCAAGATAAATCATCAACCGACTGGGTGATTCATCACCCCCCCATAGCAAAAAATAATAAGGAAAATTTTATACCATGACAGATGCCAACCTTCAAGATAAGCATATTGCCAATCTATCAATAAAAACCATTCTTGATAATAAATTACCTAATTTATTAAAAAATTTATTGATAGAAATGGATTACATATCAACCCATTCATCGCAACATACCAAAAAAATAAGCCAAGAAGAATGGCAACAACATGACCGCCTGTTAAAAAACTTGAGCGAACAACAAAAAACCCTAAAAACAATATTACAAAATATCACCTTTATATTGAAATTAAGCCCCCAACTAGAAAAAGAAAAAAAACATAATATCATTCATCTGTTGGAGCAAGCCGAGAGCCTGATAGATAAAAACATTCCCAACTGCCAAACCATTACAACCACTGCCGAACCGCCCTTATCATCACATAACAAAAAACCTGCATAAAAAACCCATCATGATTTCGCCCGAAACAAAACTACCCTTTTTGCTTTTTGCCTCGCTATGGTGCGTGATGCAAAAACGGGAATTTCCCCGCCACCAACAAATCATGGCAATTTTTTTAGCCACCGCTTGGCAAAATGGCGAACGACAATTATTATTGATGGCTTTTCGTGCCTCAGGCAAATCAACTTTGGTTGGATTATTTTGTGCATGGTTGCTTTATCAAAATCATAATTTGTGCATTTTAATTTTATCAGCCGAACAACGCTTGGCAACCAAAATGGTGCGCAGCGTGCGCTATATGTTTGACCACCACCCTTTGTTACAACCATTAAAACCACAACCCCGCGAACAATGGGCAAGCGATGAATTCACTATCAAACGATCTTTGCTATTGCGTGACCCCTCAATCGTGGCACGAGGACTTTATGGTAATATTACGGGGTTTCGTGCCGATATCATTATTTGCGATGATGTGGAGGTTATCAAAAACAGCCATAATAGTAGCCAACGCCATGAATTACGCCGCCGCTTAAGCGAAGTGGATTTTATTCTTACCCCGCCTATCCATCACAACCCAAAAACCGCCAATGGCTTTCAACTTTATATCGGCACACCACACCACCAAGATACTATTTATAATAACCAAAGCGATGGTTTTTTATCAGGCTTCACCTCGTGCGTTATTCCCTTGCTTGATAATCAAGGCCATTCGGCATGGCCAGAAAAATTTACCCCAAGCTATATTAAAAATTTACAACAACGCCAAACGGCAAAAAAATTTTTAAGCCAAATGATGCTAAAGGTTGAAAAACAAAACGAGCAAGGTCTTGATATAAAAACAACGCAAGAATATGATGGCGAACTTATCTATCATCAAAGCAACCATATTGGTCAATTACGACTGGTGGGTTGTCTTTTGCCAACCAAACAGGTTTTAAACCAAGCCATCGCATCGGTCGGTTGTTTTTGGGATCCAGCCTTTGGCAGAAGCGATAAAGATGCCGACCGCTCAATGATAGCTATCATGATGAAAGATAACCATGGTCATTTTTATTTACAAGCTTTGCACGCCCTAACCAACCATGGCAAAGATAACCCTGCCATATCACAAATTTACCAAGTGCTAGGGTTGATGGAAAAAAATTTTGCAAGGGGCATCACCATTGAAAACAATGGTTTAGGAAAATTCTTACCCAGCCTATTACGCCATGAAATAAAAAAACAACGAAAACTTATAGCGGTTAATGAAATATGCCATCGCCAAAATAAACGACAACGCATTTTTGCCGCCTTTGATAGTTTATTAGCGGCACGGGCGCTTTATATCCATCAAACATTACGCCAAGGATCATTTTATGACGAAATGGCAGATTTTCAATTACACGGGCATGGCCACGATGATGGATTAGACGCAACCGCAGGCTGTATCGAAAGTCGTTTTTATCGCCCCCACTAAAACCAACCAAACAAAGGAGACACCAAATGACCAGCATCATCAATCTTTTCCCAACACAATCAAATGAACGGCAATTTTTTATAGCCGACCCATGGCTTGACCTAAAAGAAGAAGTGCTTGCCTTGACATTATTTGGCGGGGGTTTTCCATATCATATTTTACTATTGGAAACCATTGCATTGAGTATTATGACTCGGGTTGCCATTGCTCAAAACTCTGCTTATCACAAACAATTATTTGGCGATGATGTGATAGCGGTGTGTTTGAAAAAAAATCAATATCATGCTTAGCAAAAATTTGGTCGTGCCATGAATAATTTTTATCAATCAAGCCAACAACAAAAAGAATTTTCTATCTATCGGCGTATCGCAAGGCGTGGGGTAAAAAATGTTCTTAATTTGCCAGAAAATTTATATTTTTTTAACCATCAAGCAAAACAAAACCCCACCCATTTTCACCATATTGAACATCGCCCCGATTGGCACGCCAACACCCAGCGATTATTTTTGCTGGATAATTATTATTTTTATCGCTGGCACACCGCTGATTAAAAAATAAAATTTTCTAAGCATTGGCATGATGCAAAATACCATGCACCTTTTCGGTTGCCACCGATAAATCAACTGTCTCGATTGCCGATAATTCCCGTGCCAGACGCTCCACCGCGGTTTGAAACAATTGCTTTTCTGAAAATGATTGCTCGGGTTTTGAAGGCGGGCGATATAAATCACGCACCACCTCAGCCACCAAACTGGCATCGCCCGAATTAATTTTAGCTTCATATTCTTGCGCCCGCTTTGCCCACATAATGCGTTTTATCTTGCCCTTACCCCGCAAAATTTTTAATACCTGATCCATTTGGTTTTTTGATAATAATGTGCGTAGCCCATCTTTTTTTGCCTTTTCGATTGGCAAACTCAGCGTCAATTTTTCCATATCAAAATTCACCACCACCAATTCTAGCATAACCCCACCACCCACATCGCGTTGTTCGATGCGTAAAACCTTACCCACGCCATGGCTGGGATAAACCACCAAATTACCATCTTGCAAACTATCACGGGTTAAATCTTTGGTCGCCAAAGCTACATCTATCGGGCTTCTTTTCAAATCTTCCTTCTTTAAGGGCGCACGCCGAAAACCACTGCTCATACCCCGACCACTATGACCAGCCCGCCTAACACCCATATTTTTGCCTGTGCCAGATAAATGTTTGGCTAGATTTTTACGGTTAAGCGTTTTGCCAGTTGGTTTTGCTTTGGTGGCTTTGGTAGATTTGATCATTAGGATATTTTTTTTATTTTATTCTGCCCCATAGCCCTATCATAAAAATAAAAAAAAATCAACCAACCGCAACTTGCTTTCATTAGACTTGCCTTTGCATTTTATCAAAATTTATGATAAATTTTCCCATCACAACCTTAAAAAAATAATGGAAAGGTAAAAATATTATGGGTGCTTTTAGTATTTGGCATTGGCTAATAGTTTTGGTGGTTATTTTGGTATTATTTGGCGGTGGTGGTAAATTATCATCTATCATGGGTGATATTGGCACTGGCCTCAAAAATTTCAAAAAAAATCTCAACAGCGACGATAAAAAAAATAAAAAAAAATAATTGCTTATGTCGCTGGTCTATCCCTATCATTTAAGTTTTTTTGGTCTCAGCGGGATTGAATTATTGGTTATTTTGGTGGTGGGATTGTTGGTGATTGGCCCTCGTGACCTACCACCTGTGGTGCGGGGGATAGGTGCTTTGTGGCGAAAAATGCAAATTTTGGCACAAGAATTTCAACGGGCATTTGAAGATATGGCAGACGATATTGATGCCAAAAAACATGCCGATGATATTAAAAATAAAATTTTAGACGAAACCGGTCTCAATCATATCAATCGCCAAACCAACCAAATTTTAAACGAAGCAAAAATTACCAAACACACACCCCGTCAAACAACGCCACGCAAAAAACCCAAAAAACGCATAGCCAAAAAAAACCAAAAAAAATAACAAAGCCCTATGGCAAAAAAACCCAAACCCGCACCAGCATTTGCACCCAGATCGAAAAAAGAAAAATTAGCAACCATGTCGCTCATCAATCACCTGTTAGAATTACGGCGACGATTATTTTGGTGTTTTATTGTTTTATTAATTGCTTTTGTGGGTTGTTATTATTTTGCCAAAGATATCTATGGATTTTTGGCAGAACCATTATTTGCTGTGTGGCAAACAAAAAGCGATACCATCAATCGCCAGATGTTGGCAACATCATTAACCGAAATTTTTTTCACCAATATTCGCTTAGCATTTTACACAGCTTTAATCATTGCCATGCCATTTTTATTGATACAATTTTGGTTATTTATAGCGCCTGGTCTTTATCGCAATGAAAAAAAATCATTCACATTTTTTTTTATTGCCACCCCAGTGTTTTTTACGCTTGGCGCGGGATTTGTTTATTACCTAGTTATACCTTTAGCTTGGCAATTTTTTTTAGGCTTTGAACAATTTTCAACCTTACCCGATGGCAATCTTATGGTGGAAATCCAACCAAAAGTTAGCGATTATCTCACCTTAATTTTACAATTAATATTGGCATTTGGTTTTTCATTTGAAACACCCGTGCTATTGATTTTGCTTATGCAATTGGGCGTGATTGATCGTGCATGGCTGATAAAAAAACGCCGTTATGCTATTGTGATTGCCTTTGTGATAGCCGCCATCTTAACCCCTCCCGACCCTTTAAGCCAATTATCATTAGCCATTCCGCTTATATTTCTTTATGAATTTTCCATTATCACCAGTTTTTTTATGGGCAAAAACATTAGCAAACAACCAAAATAAAATTGGCATAAATTCTATTGCATATTGATGGCAATACCCTTGCTTTTAAATAAAGCGGTCAATTCGCCCGATTGTGCCATTTCACGCACAATATCACACCCGCCAACAAACTCCCCAGCAACATATAATTGTGGAATGGTCGGCCATTGGCTAAAATCTTTAACCGCCTGTCGTAAATTAGCATCAGCCAATACATTGATATCCAAAAAATCAACCCCATGATGTTGTAAAACACCAACCACCGCGGCAGAAAAACCACACTGCGGCATTTGTTTATCGCCTTTCATATACAACACCACCTTATTTTTTTTGATGGTTTTTTCAATATCAGCTTTAGGGTCGGTCATATCATTACTATAGCAGTTTGGTTATTAATTGCAAAGCATGAAGCTGTTCGCCCAATTTACCCTTAAGGGCACGATGAACCATTTGATGTTGTTCCACCAAACTATGGCCATGAAATTCATAAGCGGCTATGGTTAATTTCCAATGATTATCATCATCAACCAATGGCGTCAATTCAACCACCGCTTTTGGGAAAGCCGCCTTGATATCGGCTAAAATTTCATCACGAGAAACAGCCATGATATTATATGTTAATTTTTTCTTTTAAGGTTTGGCGAATTTTTTTTATCTCATCCATTGATATAATAGTTTTTTTACCAATAATCAACTGGGGGCGGGGGGTTATCTCTGTCTCGCCTAATTTGATAACCGAAATTTTTTCACGGCGAGCACGGCTGGCGATCGCCTCATCAGCCGATATAATATAACGCCCGCCACCAATGCCAAACCAAAACCGCTGGTCAAAATTATCTAACAATTTTAATGTTAGCCGATGCGTCAATGCCATTTTTATCACATCTATTAAAACCCCTGCCGCACCAACTGCCTTAACCGCCTTTATACCATTTTCTATATGATTAGCCAAACCATCGGCTATGATGGAATATACAAAATGACCAATTTTTTTTTCGCTAGCTACAGAAAAAATATCACGCATCGGTGCATAAGCCTTATTGCCAAATTGTAAAAAACCATAACGACTACCCGCCACATCAACCTTATCACCATCGCCCAGCAACCATAACATTTGCTTCGCTTTTGGCAAAACACACCCCATCGCTTTTTTATAATCGGGCATCAACCCCACCCCGCCAATCACTGGAGTATGATAAATCGCTTGCCCTGCCGTTTCATTATAAAATGAAACATTGCCCGATATGGTGGGAAATTTCAAAGCACGAGAAGTTTTTGCCATTTCTGTTAATAAAGTCGCAAACCCTGCCATCATCATGCCATCTTCGGGATTACCAAAATTTAAATTATTGGTGTAAGCCATAGGCATCGCCCCCACCGCACAAATTTTGCGATAGGTTTCTAAAATAACCGCACGCCCACCCAACAAGGGATCGGCATGGCACAATAAAGGGTCGGCATGGCAAGCCATAGCGATAGCTTTTTGTCTGTTGGGAATTTTTAAAACTGCGGCTGAGGCTTCATCGCTGGTTAAAACACTATTGCCCTGCACCAACCTATCATATTGGTGATAGATAAATGATTTATCACCGCCAAACCCTGATAAAAAATATTGTATCAAATAATTTTTTATATTGTTGGCTACATCAATTTTTTTATTTTGTAATCCGCTATACAAATTTTTTGGCAAGGCAATGGCGGCGGGCAATTTTTTTTGTCGCCTATCATAAATTGGCGCTTGCTTAACCAAAAAACCAGTTGCCAAATCGGCAACCTTGCGACCATGCATATTGATAAGCAATTTTTTATCTTGAATAACCTCGCCAATTTTTTCACAATCCAGATGGCTTTGGGTGAATAATGTTTTAATCGCGGCAAAATCTTTGGCATCAATAATCGCCAACATGCGTTCTTGACTTTCTGACAACATAATATCTTCGGGGTGCATATTCATTTCACGGCTTGGCACCTTTGCCAATTCCAATTCTATACCAACGCCACCTTTATCAGCCATTTCAGCAGAAGAAGAGGATAACCCCGCCGCCCCCATATCTTGTATCGCAATGAATTTTTTTTCCCTTATCAAACGCAAACATAAATCCATCAATAATTTTTCAGCAAAAGGATCACCAACCTGCACCGCAGGTTTTTGCTTGGTATGATCACCCTCAGCGAATTCTTGGCTCGCCATCACCGCACCCTTAACGCCATCACGCCCAGTTTTGCTACCCAAATAAATCACCCAATGGCCCACCCCCCGTGCCACCGATGACGCCATGCTATTTTTATCAACCAAGCCAATCGTCATAGCATTCACCAAGATATTACCATTATAACATGGCAAAAATTCTGTCTCGCCCATCACCATCGGCACGCCAACACAATTACCATAATGGCTAATACCGCCAACCACCCCCTTCACCAGCCGTTTCATCAACCGCCCTAATTTTTTATCATCAATATCACCAAACCGCAAAGCATTCAGGTTGGCTATCGGTTTTGCCCCCATTGTAAATATATCGCGCAAAATCCCGCCAACCCCAGTCGCCGCACCATGAAAAGGCTCAAGATAACTCGGATGATTATGGCTTTCCATTTTGAAAATAAGCGCCTCGCCATCACCAATATCTATCGCACCAGCATTTTCCCCCGCCGCGGTTATCACCCATGGTTCATCAAAATGAAGTTTCTTAATATGCAATTTGCTTGATTTATAAGAACAATGTTCCGACCACAAAGCACCCACCACAGCTATTTCGGTTATGGTGGGCAACCGCTTATGGTATTTATGTTGCACCATCAACAATTTTTCGGTCTCGCTTTTACTTAATCCATAATTTTTTGCTATGACAAAAACATCAGCTTTGGATAAATGATCGGTGATATGTTTCATGTTTAAAAAACCAGTGCAAAAAAATTTTTAAAAAAAACCAAACCATCGGCAGAGGTTATAGAAAATGATGATGACAAACCTTGTTGAGAAAATCTATTGTGATGAAAATCAGCAATGTTATTTTCGGGGTGCGGCATCATACCAAAAATATTTTTTTTATGATTACAAATGCCTGCTATATTATCCATTGAACCATTGGGGTTTTGGTCATAACAAAAAAGCACCTGTTCGCCATCGTGTAATTTTTTTATAGTATCAGGGTCTGCCCGAAAATTACCATCGCCATGGGCAATAGGAAAATAAATATAATCACCACCAAATAATTTTTGAAATGATGCCTGTGGTATCAAGCCTTGCCATTGGCAAATAAATTTTCCTTCACGATTTTGCACCAACCAACCGCTTAACATACCCGCTTCGCATAATATTTGAAAACCATTGCATATCCCCAAAACCCTACCACCCGCGGCGGCAAATTTTTTAACCGCTGCCATCATCGGGGTTTTTGCCGCCATAGCCCCAGAACGCAAATAATCACCATAAGAAAAACCACCCGGCAAAAAAACAATATCAGTTCTATCGGGTAAAATATTTTCCCGTGCAGATAAAAAAATGGCTGCCCTGTCAGTTGCCGAAAAAATTGCCGCCGCCAAATCATCTTGCCGATTACTGCCATCAAAAACCACAATGACCGATTTTATCATTATTTTTATTTTAATTTTTCCACCGCTAAAATCGTTGCCTGTTCCATCGCTTCGTGTGCCAATAAATTTTTTGCCATATCATAGGCAATTTTTTTGGCGGTCATTTCATCTATGGCTTCTATGGTTAAATGCAAACATTTTCCCAACACAACATTTAAAAGCCCAGCAAATTCCAAATCATGCAAAGTATTTTTGACTGCCACCCCAGCGGGGTCAAGCACATCTTTTTTTGGCATCACCGACAAAGTAATCAAAAATTTTGCCATCATGTCTTCCCTTGCTTTTTTGGCATTTCAAATATCAACCCCATACGGCGAGCAATTTCTTGATAACCTGTCATCACATCACCCAAATCATAACGAAATAAATCTTTATCAAATTTTTCATCGGTTTTTTTATCCCACAAACGGCAAGTATCTGGCGAAATTTCATCACACAGAATGATACGAATCTCATCTTCATTATCCATCACCCGCCCAAATTCTAATTTGAAATCAATCAGCTTAAAATTAATAGCCGAAAAATACCCATGCAAAATATCATTGATACGCAAACTCATCGCCATGATATCATCCAATTCTTGCGGGCTAGCAAGACCAAGCGTCGTGATATGGTCTTCGCCTATCCATGGGTCGCCCAATTCATCATTTTTATAAGCATATTCAACGATCGAACGGGTCAATTTTGCACCCGCCACCAAACCCAACCTTTTCACCAAAGACCCCGCCACATAATTTCTTACTATCACCTCAATGGGTATAATATCGGCTTCACGAATCAATTGCTCGCGGGCGGATAAACGCTTGATAAAACAAGTGGGAATACCTGCCGCTGCCACAACCCCCATCAAATGTTCCGACATCATAGCGGTCAAAACACCCTTGCCCAACCTATCATCTTTTTTTTGATTATTAAAAGCTGTCAAAGAATCTTTAAAATATTGTATTAGCGTGCCATCAACCTCGGCTGTATAAAGTATTTTAGCCTTACCTTCATAAATTTTTTTACGCGGGGTTTTATCAGTCATAATTTGCTACCATAAGATTTTTTTGCTAGAACAGCTTTATTAAATAAATTGAATCGACATAAATGGCAAGAAGCAAATCAACCACCCGTTTTAAGACAAAAATTTTTCACCCCAGCGATGATATTTTTTATATCAAACCTGCGGGAAAAGATACCAACCAAGATGTAGGTTATGGTTTTTTTACCAAACAACCATTTCAAAAAGGCGATATGGTATTACGCCAATCAAGTGGCATAATAAAAAAATTAGCCGAATTAACCAAATTTGATTTATGCTATACCACCCAAGTGGCTAGTGATAGTTTTCTTTGCAATGCCCAGCCTGACACCACCGCTTGGCAAAAAGATAATTACATTAATCATCATTGCAACCCCAATACAATGGTGGTGATAAAAAAAGAAAACCAACAACCCCATCCTTTTTTAATCGCCCGCCGTGCCATCGCTACCGATGAAGAAATTACTTTTGATTATTCAACCACAATGAAAAATGACCCAAGCGATGATATGATATGTCTGTGTAGTGATAAACATTGCCGTGGCACAATAAAAAATTTTAGATGCCTACCGCAAGATATCAAAAAAAAATACATAGCCGAAGGCGCGGTGCCCGATTTTGTCTTAACCAATCAAGCATCATAGCACCTCCCGCTTACCACTATGATTGGCAGGGCTTACCACGCCATTTTTTTCTAATTGCTCCATCAAATTGGCGGCCCGATTATAACCGATCTGCAAATGGCGTTGCAAAAAACTTGTGCTGGCTTTTTTTTCCCGCCGCACCACCTCAACCGCACGGCTATACATATCTTCACCGCCGCCCATCATATCATTCATCATATCACGGCTACTAACCGATTTTTGTAAATCCTCGGTCGGCAAATAATCAGGTTCTGCCTGTTGTCGCCACCAATCGGTAACTTTTTTTACCTCCCCTTCGCTGGTAAAGGGGGCATGACCCCGTGCCACCCGCCCACCGCTCATCAGCAAAAAATCACCCATCCCCAACAATTGCTCTGCCCCTTCAACACCTAAAATGGTGCGACTATCGGTGCGAGTGGGCAAGGCATAACTAATACGGGTGGGAAAATTAGCCTTAATCGTGCCAGTTATAACATCCACCGATGGTCGTTGCGTTGCCATAATAAGATGAATACCCGCCGCCCGTGCCATCTGTGCCAAGCGTTGCACCAAAACCTCAACCTCTTTTCCCATCACCAACATCAAATCAGCCATCTCATCAACCATAACAACAATATAAGGTAGGTTTTCAGCAGTGTGTTTTACTTTTTTACGATAATCGGCAAGATTGCGCACACCCAATTCCGATAATAATTTATAGCGCCTTTCCATCTCACGGGTTGCCCACAATAAAGCCATCACCGATTTTTTGGGGTCGGTCACCACTGGCGATAACAGATGTGGAATATTTTGATAAATTGATAATTCAAGCATTTTCGGGTCAATCAAAATAAGCCGTAGGCTTTCGGGCGTATGACGATAAAGTAGCGACAACAAAAATCCATTCATCGCCACCGATTTCCCCGAACCAGTCGTGCCTGAAATAAGCAAATGTGGCATCTGGCTTAAATCAACCACCATCGCTTGACCGAAAATATTTTTCCCCAATATCAATGGCAAGATGGCGGTATTATCTTGAAATAATTTTGAACCCACCAATTCACCCAAATAAACTTGGTCGCGATTTTGATTCGGCACTTCTATACCCAAAACATTTCTACCTGCCATAGGGGCAATGCGCACCGCAGTTGCCGATAAAGCCCGTGCCAAATCACCCGCCAAGCCAATCACCTGCGCATTTTTTATGCCAACCTCTGGCTCAAATTCATATAGGGTTATCACTGGGCCAATTTTAACTGCCGTAATATGACCAGTGGCACCAAATTGTGCCAATGCATCATTCACCTTTTCTGCCATTTGCTTGGTTTGGTTTTCTTGATTGGCTGATAGTTTTTGATTTTTCTGCCCATCGCCCATCACCAAAAGCTCCAAAGGCGGGAATTTTTGCCCACCACTATAATGACGCAGTGCTGAAGATGCCTTAGCCGCCGATTGCAATTGAGGCTTTGCCATATTATCACCCGTTAAGGTTTGATTATCAGGCGGGCGGGTTTCAACTATCATATTATTTTTTTCACGCGGCATGGCAACAATATCATGCCATAATTTTTGCCAAATGCGTTTCCACACCGCTTGCTGACCAATAATAAAAGATGGGCGGGGTATAAAAATTTTAACCATCGGCAATACCAACACCAACAAACGATACAACAATAATAAAATACCACCAACCACACTTGCCAATGCATAAAATATAGCATAAATAAAAAATCCAACCAGCGATAATAGCCAACGCCCCAACAAACGCCATTCCAAAAATGTCATACCCGACAATAAAAACAACAATAAAGCTAAAAAAACTGCCACCAAGAAAACGATCACCCATAATAATACATGGTCGGCAAGCGGCGGCACTAACATACCTGCCCAAAAATTTTCTAAAACCGACAAAGGATATTGCTGGTTGGTAAGGCTGATATTGTTATCAACATAGCGACCAAGTGCCAACAACCCTATCACCTTAATCGTTCCTGCAAAAAATAAAAAACACCATAGCAATATAAAATGTAAGAACGACAATCTGGTCAAAATAGATTTATTATTTTTTTCACCATTGCTGACCATAGGGCTCAACAAAACTATCCCCCAAAGCAAAAACACCAAAGCAACACCATAGGCAGGGATCTGACCAACAAAATTAAACAAAATATCCGCTATCACCGCACCAAAATAAAATAACCAATTATTTATCGGGGTTGAAGATTGCGTGGTCAATGATGGGTCGGAAGGATGATAACTAACCAATGATAATATCAAGACAATCCCCAAAAGAAATGACGACGCCCCCAAACCTTTTTGCACCAAAAAAATAACCTTACCACCCAAATACCGCCCCAACCATTTTTCCAAAAAATGTTTTTGCGATTTTATCTTGCTAGAATTTTTTCTTATTTTGTTTTTTGCCATCATAACCCATATCCCCTAAAAAATATTATCGGCTTAAACTTTATAAAATAATCTGCACCTGTTCGCCATATTTATCAAGATAGCAATTTTTTACTCAAGCAATAAAAAAGGTTTTAATTGCTGTAAAACAGATAACCACTCATCGCCATCAATAATCATTGATAAACGGGCATAAGCATAAGCAGGATTTTTTGTATCATCAGCCGTTTGCCCCGCCATAAAAATGGCGGGCAATAATTTAATACCTGTCGCCGCATAAATATCACGCACCATTGCCGCCCCACCCACATTTTTATCAAATCGTAAATAAAGAAAAAAACCTGCCGATGGCATTTGAAAGGAAGGCGAGCGACCAATCACGGTCGCCGCTGTTTTGGCACGCCGATTATATTTTTGCCGATTGACCACAACATGTGCATCATCATTCCACAAATCTGTTGCTATCATTTGTAAAGATTGCGGATGAATAGCCGATAAATGGGCACGCAAAATTGCCATTTCTTTTATCACCGCCCTATCGCCGATTAACACCCCCGCTCGTAATCCAGGCACCCCTGATCTTTTAGAAAGGCTATTACTAATTATCATTCTACCCAACCCAAAACCATTATCGGCATGATTCAAAAAACTTATAGATGGCACACCATCATATAAATCACTATAACATTCATCGCTAATCACAAAACTATCGCATTGCCTTGCTATATCATAAAGATGTTCCATTTCGGTCATAGTTAATATACGGCCTGTTGGATTATCTGGCGTGCAAACCACAATGGCCGCAATGCGTTTTTGAGTAGCAAGCGGTAGCGATAATATACCATCGGCAAGAGATAATTTCTTAGCAATATGGTTTTTATCCAACTGCATTTCATCAAAACAATGTATCGCCATAACCTCAGCACCAGCCATCACCCCGCTTGCCTGATAAACATGATAAAAAGGGTTGGTGATAACAACCAAAGGTATTTGATGTTTAAGCTTGATTTGTTTTTTTTTCACCGCATAGCCTATAGCCATGGCGAGTCCTTCTCGTGAGCCTGAGGTTGGCAAAATATTATTAACAGATGATTCGGTTGCCAACAAATTGGCACGCAAAGAAAAACGGCGTATCGCCCAATTTTTTATAGCCATGCGACATTCATTGCTACCCAATAATTCGGGGTATTTGCCAAATCCATCATAAAATTTTTGTTGCGCCAAAATAGGTTTAGCCAATAATGGCATACCACCATCAGGTTCGCCCAAATGCAATGGTAAAATTTTTTGTCCTGATGTCAATTTTGGCTTAATATCCACCAAAAGTTTTTCTAATTTTTGAAAAGGGCTGGGCGATAACAGATTTGCCGCATCGCCACCACGCCCCAAAATAATGATATTATTTTTAGGAAACGCCTTGCTTAATTTTGAACTTGATTTTTTTGCCATCAAAAAATCTTACACCACCATAGAATAAAAAAATCATCAATTTGACTTAAATAATTTCAAAATAGCGTT
Source organism: Alphaproteobacteria bacterium (assembly GCA_051010635.1). Classification (GTDB taxonomy): domain Bacteria; phylum Pseudomonadota; class Alphaproteobacteria; order JASGCL01; family JASGCL01; genus JASGCL01. The sequence continues at coordinate 69,592 of JBPCVJ010000004.1, forward strand.
TTAATTGCCAATCGGTTATCGCCTTCATAGATTGGCGTTGTTCAAAATCACGACTCGCACTATAATGATCAACAAACAAATCACCAAAAAATTGCCTTGCGGGTTGTGATGCCTTAAACATTTCTGCCGCCTTGCCAAGGCTACTCGGTAAGGGATATTTTTTAGCCTGTTTATCTTCATAGCCATTGCCCACAATGGGTGGTCGTGGCTCAATTTTATTTTCAATACCATACAAACCTGACGCCAAGGCCGCCGCCATAGCAAGATAAGGGTTATGGTCAGCCGCCGCCGTGCGATATTCCACCCGCAAAGATTTTTGTGAATCACCTATCACCCTTAAAGCCGTGGTGCGATTTTCAACACCCCAAGTCGCACAATTTGGCGCCCAATAGCCCGGGATCAATCGGGTATAACTATTCACGGTGGGGGCAACCATTGCCAACCATTCGGGCATCAATAATTCTTGACCACCGATAAAATGACGCATCTTGTCGCTTATATTATGTTCTTTATGCCTATCAAAAAATATCGCCCCACCCTTATCATCTTTTAGTGATAGATGAATATGCCCCGATTGCCCAGGGTAATCATTCGACCATTTTGCCATAAAAGTTGCCATCAAATCATTTTTTTGTGCCAATATTTTACAATAGGTTTTAAAAACAACCGCGCGGTCGGCCGCACTGATGGCATCCGATTTTTCAATCGCCGCCTCCAACACCCCAGGACCGGTTTCAGTATGTAATCCTTCAAGTGGCATATCCATCATATCACACATTGACATCAATTGGGCATAAAAATCATGTTCACGCCCCGCCCGCAACAATGAATAACCAAAACATCCCGGGGTTAAAGGTTCTAAATTTTGATAATGTTTTTCCCGCACCGATTCGGCTGTTTCACGGAACATAAAAAATTCATATTCCACCGCCGCCGTAGCATATAGGCCCATAGATTTTCCTTTATCAATAATTTTCTGTAATAATGAACGGGGATCAATTTGTTGCAATCTAGCATCACCCGCCATTGCCAAAAACAACAAATGCATTTTTTCATTGCCAGCGGCATCATCACTGGAATCGGTGGGTAAATTACGCGCAGTCTCAGGTGCGATGATTACTTTGCTATCAGGAAAACCACTATCCCAATTTGTAAAAACACCATTATCATAATTATCATCATTGCTATCCCAGCCAAATATAATATCACAAAAACCCAAGCCTTCTTCAAGCGACGAAAAAAATTTATCCCGTGATATCCATTTACCACGCAAAACACCATCTATATCACAAATCGCTAATTTTATATGCGATAAATCCCGCTGCATAATGAGTTTTTTGGCATCAGCAATGGTTTTCACAAGTGGCAAATGGGTTGTTTTAGTCATAATACAAAATTACCTTATTCTTAAACTTAATATCATCAAAGCCCTATTTTTTAATATCTATCAATCATTCTTTTAGTTTAATCAAAAAAATTTTACAACAACATATTGACAATAGCTATGCTTTATGTAAAATATCCTATCCATAAATCAAAAATGCCATGAGCAAAATAGATTGTATTTCTCCCATAGATGGTAAATTATTGGCTAGCCGTCATAGCCTTGATGAAAAGCAATTAACCCAAATTATACAGGATGCAAAAAATGCCCAAAAAAAATGGGCAAACACTTCGCTTACCACCCGCAAAGAATATATAAAAAAATTTATGGCCGCTATGCAGGCAATGAATCAAGACATCATTCCCGAATTAGCACAACAGATGGGTCGCCCCGTGCGATTTGGCGGCGAATGGCATAGTTTTGAAGAAAGAATAAATTTTATGCTAGAATATGCCGACCAAGCCCTTGGCGATCGCTTGCCACCCAACCCACAAAACGGCTTCAAACGCTTTCAGGTGCGTAGCCCGATTGGCTTGGTGATGGTTATCGCACCATGGAATTATCCCTATCTAACAGCAAACAACACCATCGGTGTCGCCTTATTATCTGGCAATGCGGTGTTATTAAAACATTCATCACAAACCATTTTGGTAGGCGAACGATTTCAAAAAGCATTTGATATGGCAGGGTTGCCCAAAGGGCTTTTCACCAATATTGTGCTTGACCACCCTACCAGCGAAAAATTATTACAATCAGGCCATATCAATTTTGTTAATTTTACTGGTTCGGTCAATGGCGGGCGAGCCATTGAAAAAGCCGCCGCTGGTAGTTTCGCTGGCATTGGCTTGGAATTGGGGGGTAAAGACCCCGCCTATGTTATGAACGATGCCGATATAAAAGCCGCGGTTGATAATTTGGTTGATGGTGCATTTTTCAATAGCGGACAATGTTGTTGCGGTATCGAACGCATCTATTTAGAAGAAAAAATCTATGATGATTTTTTATCAGCCGCCATAGAAAAAACCCAAAAATATGTTTTAGATAATCCGCTTGATGAAAACACAACGCTGGGTCCCATGGCACATCATCGTTTTGCCAATACGGTGCGCCAACAGGTGACCGCCGCCATCAAGGAAGGTGCATCGCCCCATATTGATAGTAAATTGTTTCCCAAAGACAATGATAAAGATTGCTATGTTATGCCACAAATTTTAACCGAGGTGAATCACAATATGACCATCATGCAGGAAGAAACCTTTGGACCCGTGGTGGGTATTATGAAAGTCAAAAACGATAGCGATGCCATAACCCTTATGAATGATAGCCCATTTGGCTTAACCGCATCCTTATGGACAAATGATGTTGCCCGTGCCGAAAAAATTGGTCGGCAAATTGATAGTGGCACAATTTTTATGAACCGCTGTGATTATGTTGACCCAGGATTAGGCTGGACTGGTATCAAAAATACCGGGCGTGGTATATCATTGGGATTTGGCGGGTTTGATAGTATGACCCGTGCCAAAAATTTTCACCTACGACAGATCGTTTCATCTTAAAAAAACAACATATATTTACCACCTGTCATGTTATTTTTTATATCACAAAATATTATAACTAAAAAATGAAACTGACGACAAAAAAACAAGAAAAAATTTTTGTAACCAGCCAACAAATCTATTGCGATGGGTCGGTGATAGTGGGTGGAGGGCACCCCGCTATTTATCTCAATATAAAAAATAAAAACCACATCAAATGCCCCTATTGCGGGTTAATCTATGAAAAAAAATAATCATATCACGATGATGAACTTAAACAAATTAAACATCATTGGCTGAAAAATATCACAATATGACAAAAAAAAACCTTTATCTGCTAGATGGTTCGGGTTATATTTTTCGTGCCTATTACGCCTTGCCACCACTTACCCGCTCTGATGGTTTGCCAACTGGGGCTATTTACGGGTTTTGCCAAATGCTACTTAATATATTAGACAAAAAACCTGCCAATATTGCCGTGGTGTTTGATTCGGCACGCATCAATTTTCGTCATGACATCTACCCCCAATATAAATCCAATCGTGGCGAACCGCCTGAGGACCTTATTCCACAATTTCCTTTTTTTCGTGCGGTTGCCAACGCCCTATCATTACCAACCATTGAAGAAAAAAATTTTGAAGCCGATGATATTATTGCCACTTTGGCAATGCGTAGTGCCCAACAAGGATATCAGGTTAGGGTTTATTCTTCCGATAAAGATTTAATGCAAATTATCAATGATAATATCACACTGATTGATCCTTTTAAAAATCGTGAAATAGATAAATCAATGGTTTTAAAAAAATTTGGTGTAACACCCGACAAAGTTGCCGATGTGCAAGCCTTAATGGGCGATGCCTCTGATGGCTTTCCCGGCTTACCTGGCATCGGGCCAAAAACCGCCGCAACCCTTATCAATCAATTTGGCAATTTAGAAAAATTATTAAAAAGCCCTGAAAAAATTGAAAATCAACGGCAACAAGATATTGTCAAAACCCATAGCCAACAAGCCAAAATATTTTACCAGTTGGCAACTTTGCGATGCGATGTGCCGCTTAGCCTTAACCCCAATCAATTATCTGCACCGCTGAACCCCTCTGTCCCTCAACAAATGACTGCCCTAAAATTTTTTGAAGAATTGGAATTTAAAAAACTGGCTAAAAAATGGCGTGAAAAATTTAACCTATATGATGACAAAACAAATGATATAGAAAAAAAACCTACCCCTAATAAAACCATTCAAACAAAAAACACCACCAAACCACCCCTGCCTAATAAAAAAACCGAGCCGCATCTGCCTGATAAAAAAGCCAATCATTTTACACCCCTACCTATCAATAAAAATAATATTAAAAACCTTATCAATGATATAAAAAAATTTGGGCGATGTGGGTTTTTATTAACCAACCATCACCTAGCCATAGGGTTAGAAAATGGCGATGGATTTATATTAGTGCTTAACCACGAAAAAGATAAAAGCGATTTATTGACAAACGGCAAAACCGATGAATTGCCATCGCTGATAAAATATATTTTGCATAACCCTAGCATTAAAAAATTCAATCATGAAGTTACCAGCACCATCGTTGCCCTCAACCAATTAGAAAAAAATAATCAATCCTATCCTTATTTTATGGATGTATCGGTATTGCATTTTTGTCTATTCGCTGGAGCCAAAAATGACGATATGGAAAATTGCGGACAATCATTTTTGGAACGCTTCATAAAAGAAAAAGCCAAAGAAAAAAATACCCTTACGATATCTTTGGAACAACAATTATGTTTTATGCCTTATCAATTTTTACGCTTAGGTATTTTTTATGAAGAATCACTTGCCCGCCAAAAATTAACCCGTATCTATCAACAAATTGAAAGACCGCTTTTGCCTATTTTAGCGATGATGGAAAAAACCGGTATAGCTATTGATAATAAAAAATTTGGTGAGCTTGGCAAACAAACCGAACATAAACTTATAAATTTGGAAAAAAAAATTTTTGCGACATTGGGGCAAGCATTTAACCTATCCAGCCCAAAACAATTGGGCGATATTTTATTTAATGATAAAAAAATTGATAATAACAAAATACCCAAAACCAAAACGGGTCAATTTTCTACTTCATCGGATGTATTAGAATCATTAACCGATGATTATCCAGTTGTCGCTGATATTTTAGAGCATCGGCATTTAGAAAAATTAAACAACACTTATATTCGTGCATTACCGCTTTTGGCACGCCCGCATCAACATGGTCAAATGCGCCTACACACCCATTTTTCATCAACTGGCGCACAGACAGGCCGTTTATCATCGCTCAACCCCAATTTACAAAATATCCCTATCCGCACCGAACAAGGCGCCGAATTGCGTGAATGTTTCATTGCCGCCCCCAACAGATTATTACTATCGCTGGATTATAACCAAATAGAACTTCGTATTCTTGCACTTTTATCAGGTGCCAGTGCTTTAAAAAAAGCCTTTCTAGCCAACAATGATATTCATAAATCCACCGCATCAGAAATTTTTGATACCCCACTTGATAATATCAGCCCTGAATTGCGCTTTCGTGCCAAAGCCGTCAATTTTGGTATTATTTACGGCATTTCACCATTTGGTTTAGCCAAACAATTACAAATTTCTTCAAGCGAGGCAAAAGAGATTATTGAAAGCTATAAAAAAAAATTACCAGCCGTCACAACATTCATGGATAACATCATAGCCACCACAGAAAAAAATGGTTTTGTTGAAACGCTATTTGGGCGGCGTATTTATTTACCAGCGATTTATTCCAAAGGTCCTGCCAAAGCCTATGCCAGACGCCAAGCTATGAATGCCCCCTTGCAAGGCA
>JBPCVJ010000005.1:0-8497 GCA_051010635.1 Alphaproteobacteria bacterium
AAAAAGGGTTTTTTCGTTGGTGGCTTCCTCCTTGGGGAAGGTTTTTTTTCTTTTGGCCGTTTTTGGAAAGGGGTTTTTTTGGTTGGCAAATGACCTGCCCCCCCCCCCCCCCCCGTCAAGCTAATAATATTATTTTTTTTATTGTTATTTTGTTCTTATGTGGCATTTTCTCGCCTGCCGCTAAAAACCCCCGCCGCCAGCCAAAAGCCGCCCCTGATAACGAAAGAAAAAATAATGCCTGTGATGGTGGCGTGGCGATTCGCCTACCCACCACCTACCACAGGGAATAATTGTTGGCGTGCCGATGGCAAGCCTGTTTTTTTTAATGATAACAATAATCTTTCCAAAAAATACCCCGATAATTGCAATGCCTGTTGTTGGCATTTTGTGCTGGCAGTGGTTTTATGGTTAAGCAAAAATTCTGGTAACGGCAAAAATGGTTCGCCATATTTTTCGGCATTGAATTTTTTTTCGCCACGATGTTGGTTAAGCAATATCACTTCATTGGCATTATCCAAATTGAATCCATACCCCAGATGCGATAATAATTGATATTCAAATATACAATAGGCTGACATATAATCTTGGTGGCGGTGCATAAAATGTTGCAATAGGTTAAGGCTATCGTGGTAGAGTTTTTGCATCGGCAATCGCTCGGGCAATAGGATGGTCAAAAGCGCCAATGCCGATTCAAAGGCGTGTAATTTTTTGGCAGGAAACGATAGGGCATAGCCACCAAATGGTTGTAACAATTCGCCGCGCCATTCGCCTAAATGTTCTTCAAGCCTTGCCTGCCATTTTATATGTAATAAATTGCCGCGTTGGCATTCCAATCTTTTGGTTTTTCTACGCCCGCCACGCAATAACCCAGTTGCCAACCCGTGATGTTTGGTGAAAATAAATAGCCGATAAGAGCTTTCTTGAAATATCAGGGATCGGGTGATGAACCCTTCATCTTGCCATTGCATATTTTAGAATATAAATTGATTCGGGCAAAATATGAATAGTGATTGCTTTTTATGTTTGGTTTGCTATAATGTTTTTGATGCTAACAGCCCATATCAAATGCCCGACCCCCTAGCGACCTATAAGGCGACCTGTGAGACGACAAGGATGGTGTGATGGCTGAGATTATTATGAGCTATTTCCCACAGATGATATTTATATTGATTCTGCTGGCATTTTCAGGGTTTTTTTCGGCGGCGGAAACCGCTATAGCATCGGCATCTTTACCCCGTATGGTGACGATCGCCCGTGAGAAAAAATCAAACGCCGCTAGGGGTGTGATAGGTATTTTACGCAACAAAGAACGCATGATAACCGTGATGTTGCTATGCAATAATCTATTGAATATTTTTTTATCGGCTTATTTTACATTTTTGATGACATCAATTTATGGGGCGCGTGGTGTGGCAATAGCGGCAACCATTATCAGTTTTTTGATTATTGTGTTTGCCGAAATTGTGCCAAAGAATATCGCCATCTATATGGCGGATAAGATGGTTTTATCTTTGGCATATCCATTGGTGTTTATCAATTATACCACCCGCCCCCTGACCATGTTGATAGAACGGATGAATCGCTGGGTGATATTTATTTTTCGCCTAAAGAAGGATCATGCCAGCGAACGCGATGATGAATTGCGTGGCGTGATAGAGATGCAAACCGAAAGCGATAAGGTTGAAAAGCACGAAAAATTAATGTTGCAATCGATTCTTAATTTGGCGGATAATGCACTTGATAGTGCCATGACGCATCGCAATTCGGTCAAGATGATTTCAACCGCTTGGCCGCAGAAAAGAATCTTGGCTGATATTACCCAATCACGATATAGCTATATTCCACTTTATGAAGATGACCCTGATAAAATTGTTGGCGTGTTTTATGTGAAATCGCTGTTGAAAAAAAATCCGTGGCAGAATGTTTTTAACAAAAAACAATTATTGGCCATGGCAAGCGACCCATGGTTTGTGCCAGTTTCGACCACCCTGGCGCATCAATTACAGGCTTTTCGTGAAACTGGGAATCACTTTGCCATCGTCATCGACGAATATGGTATTTTTAAGGGGGTGGTGACTTTGGAGGATATTTTAAGCGAAATCGTTGGCGAGATTAATGATAATATAGGCAAGCACAAAAAAGATATGGAGCGTGCCGCCGATGGCTCGGTGATGGTAAAGGGCACGGTGACGGTAAGAAATTTGAACCGAGCATTTGGTTGGAATTTACCCGAAAAAGGTATCAACACCATAGCGGGGCTTTTATTGCGGGAAGCCAAGATAGTGCCAGATGTGGGGGTGGGTATCACCGCTTTTGGTTTTCATTTTATTGTGATGGCAGTGGAAAAACAGCAGATAAAAAGCATCAAAATTAAGAAGTTGAAGAGTAGAAAATCCAAACGCAAAATAGCCCTTTTGCCTATGGTATAGCTAAAAAATAAATCATGGGCAAAAAAAAACTTGCAGATATGGTGATGGTGGATTATGATTTACTATGAAAGGAAAATGGCGGCCCAGCATGATGGATCGCAATGGTAAAAAAACCCGTGCAAAAAAAAATTTCATTGGTGGTTGCATATACCAATTTGGATGGTAAAAAAATCATTGGCGATAAACATGGTTTGCTATGGCATTTGCCCGAAGACCTAAAAAATTTTAAAAAATTAACCATCGGTCGCACGGTGGTGATGGGCAGAAAAACATGGGATAGTTTGCCAAAAAAACCCTTAGCCGATAGGCGTAATGTGGTTATCAGTCGGCAAAAAAATTTATCTTTGCCCGATGGTGTGTGGTTATATGATGATCTAGAAAAATTTTTGCAAGGTTGCGACGGCGAAATAGCCATCATTGGTGGGGCAGAAATTTTTCATTTGGCGGAACCATTGATTGATATTATTTATGCCACCGAAATTTCTAGTGCGAATCATTTCAAACGCCAAGCCATCGACCCATGTTATTTTGATATTGATATTAAAAAAAATTTTGATTTTATTACCAAAACCAATTTTTCAAAAGCAACCATTCCATTTGTGGTACGGGAATATCATCAAAAAAAAATATCAACCCCTGCGACTTTACAAAAATTACTTGCGGCGTAATTTTTTTATCACCGCAGGTAGCAATGCCAACAGCCCAAGAGCGGTAAATGCCAATAATATCTCGCGAGATATTAAATCGCCTAGCGATGACACATTGCCTAACTGCTTGCCGATATTGGCATAGATAAAACTGGCAGGTGCGATGCCAAATAAGGTGGTGATAAAAAATACCGAAGTTGAAACACGACAAAAAGCAGGAACAATATTGACCAAAAAAAATGGAAAGGCTGGCACCAACCGCAAAAACAATAGCCCCGACCATTGATTGTTTTCTAGCTCCGAAGCAATTTTATTATACAGACCTTGTGATTGTGCGGCCTTTTGTCGCAAACCATTTCCCAAAGATGTTTTTGCTATCCAAAAAATAACGGCGGCACCAAGCGTTGCCCCCAAAACGGTTAGCGACCCACCAAGCAGGGTGCCGAAAAAAAATCCAGAACTCAAAGTCAGCAAACTGGCGATAGGCAAGCTAAGGGCGGCCACGATGGTATAAAATAATAGAAACCCTACCGCTGCCAACAAAAAATTTTGACTAATATAATCATCAATATTTTCTTTTTGGGTTTGCAATAATTCAAGCGAAAAGCCATAACGATTGATAAGATAAAAGCCACCCAATGATGCAACAAGCAAAATGCCTAACGGTATAAATTTTTTTATTTTATTCATCACGATAATAAACTACCTGATAAAAATTTCTTTTGCAAAGTATTTTTTGGTTTTTTAAAAAAATCATATTTTTTTTGGCACGCTATCACCTGCCCTTTATGTATCAATGCAATATGATGAGCCAAGCGATGGGCTTGGTTTAAATCATGGCTGACAAAAATAATTTTTATACCCTGTTTAAGGGCACGGCTGGTTAAGCCTTCAAATTGCTTGGTGGCTTCATGATCAAGATGCGATGTCGGCTCATCCATCAATAACAATTCAGGTTTGGTAATCAAACCACGCGCCATCGCCAATCTCTGTTGTTCGCCACCCGATAAAGCACTGGCGAGTTGATGGCGTTGGTTGGTTAATTTATAATCAATTAATAATTGTTCGGCATAATTTTTTTCTTTAAGGGTAAGCCCATGCCCCAACATACGGTTAAAACAGCGACTTAAGGGAAAAACCAAATTTTGCCAAACCGAGCGTTTTAAAAAAACCGGCTGTTGAAAAACAAAACTAACTTTTTTTGTTTTGGGTATTATGTCAGCATACCCTTTTTGTGGCACAACCAATTGATTGATAATTTTAAGCAATATTGTTTTACCCGCACCATTGGGACCTAACAAAAACAAACAATCTTTTATCGGCAAGTTAGCCATTAGGTTATGAAAAATAACATTACCGCCAAGCGATAGAGAAAGATCCTTAATTTCTAATTGCATCTTGTAATAAAAAAACTGCTGTATTGAGAATAAGTGCCATAGCCAACAAAACACCACCCATCATCAATGCCAATTCAAAATTACCTTGCCCAATTTGTAATGATATATTGGTGGTCAAAACTCTGGTCTGGCCATCAATATTCCCGCCAACAATAATCACCGCCCCAATAGCCGATAAGGCACGCGCAAAACCATTGGCAAACAGGGTTAAAACATTGATACGATTTTCATAAATAATAGTTAAGGCAGATAGCCATTTGCTTTTTTTCAATGATATAAATAACAGATGATATTTTCCATAAATTTGTTCTATCTGTTGTTGGCAAGTAAATATAATAAATGGCAACACCAGTAGCCCTTGTGCTATCACCATGGCGATGGGTGTAAAAAGCCAATGTAGCCAGCCGAGTGGTCCTACATCGGCTAGCATCATAAAAACCACCAACCCCACCACCACCGATGGAAAGGCAAGCAAGCTACTCACCAATAACAACAATATTTTTTTGCCACGAAAATGATTCATACCAATCATAACGCCCAAAGGAAAACCAATCACAAAAGCAATGGTAATGCTGTAAAATGCCACCCAAAAACTTAAATAAACAATTTGTAAAAATGTTGGTTCGATTAAATAATTTATCATTTATTTTTTTATTATATCAAAAAAATTATTTTACAAAACAAAATATTTTTTGATTAGAATGGCTTTGCGAAAATTGAAAACCATCTATGGTTATATGTTTTATATCATCAATCGATGGTTCCCCCTGCCCCACCATTTTTTTTATCAATGCATTTGCCATCTGCCCCCGATATTTTTTTATCATCATCCCAGGGCTTCGCCATTGATTATTTTTTTTAATCTTAAAATCTATGGTAATAAAATCGGCAGGCAATTCTGGTTGGCGAATCACCGCACTATATTCTTGCGATGCACAATTAATAATAACATTCTTTTCAGTTTGCAAAATGGCTGTAATTTTTTCTTGCCAAAATTGATATAAATTTTTTGCATCATCAATTGAAAAATCAATCCCCATTTCCATACGATAAGGTTGAATAATATCAAATGGCTTTAATAAACCATAAAGCCCCGACAAAATATACAAATGGCGATGCGCCGCCTCTGCCTCATCAAACTGCCAAGCATCGGCTTTCAAACCTTGAAAAGTATCCCCAGCAAATGTCAATACCGCTGGCGTGCCAATATTTCCATCATGCTGAAATGATAAATATCGTTCACAATTTTCAACTGCCAATTTGTCTGATATTCCCATTTTATCTGCCAAAAATTTTTTCAAATCCACCGCCCCCTTATTCTGTAAGGCACTAACAATTTTGATCGCATCCTTAAAAAACATCGGCACTGCCAATGGGTGCTGGGGGGCATCTTTAGGCATTTGCAATCTTTTGGCAGGCGAAATAACAATAATCATTATCAATTCCTCGCCGCTTTTTTATTTTTAGGCAATAATTGAGCATTGAATTTTTTATAATACCAATTCACTTGCCAATGTAGGTGCGGCCCGGTGGATCGCCCCGTATTGCCCGATGTTGCCACCACCTGCCCCTGTTTCACCGCCTCGCCTTCCTTCGCCTTAAAATCATCTAAATGCAAAAAAACCGATTGCACCCCAATGCCATGGTCTATCACCATTGTTTTACCAGATAGAAAAAAATTCTTTGCCAAAATAACCCGCCCCCTTTGCGGTGCCATAACGGGGGTGCCAATATCCAATGCCAAATCAACCCCATAATGCGGTCTGCGGGGTTCGCCATTAAATATCCGCTGGCTACCAAAAACCCCACTAATCTGTCCTTCGGCGGGCCAAATAAATTCCTCCAATGGTGAAAAATTATCATTATCGCTGGTGCCACGCAAAGCCACTACCTGCCTATTTTGTTGTTTAATCATTGCCACCTGTTTAGGGTCGGGGTTAACATATTTATTCTTCACCCCATCGATCCTTTGAATATCATATTGCGATTTTCGCAATTGAAAATTGCGAACCAGCCTCTCGCCATCATTCAAAACAAAAACAATAGTCTGTTCCAGCGGCGCCATGCGTTCAAATGCAATAAAAAACTTAGCCCCATCATCACCTTTAGACAATAAAGGCAAACGATAATTATGAAAAATCACCGAACGAATGGTTTTATTAGGGTAATCACCGCTTATATCAGGCAAACGCCCGATCATAAAACCACCCTGTTGCAATTCACCCCGCACAAAAAAATCAGGTGGCACATTCACCTCACCCCGACTCATCGCATTATCCTTGCTTGGTGCGGCAGATGCAACACCATGCAACAAATAAAACCCAAATATCAACAGCAGAATGGTTATCGGTCTCATAACAAACGCAATTTACGCCTTTTCCATCAGGTAGGCAAATTGATTCTTACTTTCACATAAAGCAAGGGCGGGCATTCAAAGATAAATCTTTTTATACCCGCCCTGCACCCTACCAATAACTTAGTAGGGGTTCCAAACACAACATAATAAAAAATACAAAAAAAATCAATGTTTTTTTATCATTTAAGAATATTTTGGGGCAATAGATGATGTTCTATCCTTTCTGCCCTTATTTCAAACCAATAATTAGATATTTTTTTCATTTCTTTCATTGCTTTAGTTTTGGGTGGCGTCAAAAGAAAAATTTTTTTACCCAATTTTTTGATATGTTTCATAGTGGGGATAAAATCTGTATCCCCTGTTACCAGCATCGCACAATCAAATTTATCTTCATATGCATCGGCAACTATTTGAATCGCCATCTTAACATCCGTTTCCTTTTCTTCATATCTAGAAAATATTTCACCACATATTTTACATTTTACAGGTTTCTTTTTGAAATTTGACATAAAATCTTTAACACCTGTTGAAGCTATAGCCTGCACATAAGCATAATGGCGTTCATAATTTTTTTTACCCAACCAACCAGCGTAGGCACTATAATAATTAACCCCTTTTAAAATTTTACCATCTTTACAAAAAGATTGGCATAAAGATTTCAAATTGACCCATTTTAATTTTTTATCACCACATTTTTTTATGCCATGGTAAAGGTTATACCCATCAATATAAGCAATTATTCTCATTGATTCTTACCTTCACATAAAGCAAGGGCGAGCATTCAAAGATAAATCTTTTTATACCCGCCCCGCGGCCTACCAAGAACTGATAGGGGTTAACAATACACCTAAACTATACATAAAATTACAGAATGTCAAGCACCTTTTTCACTTTTTTTCACCCAAAAAATGCCCCAACATCACCACCCATCAAAAAAAATTATACCCATCAATATAAGCCATTATTCTCATTGATTATGCCCTTTACATAAAAAAGCAGGACGGGCATTCAAAGATAAATCTTTTTACACCCGCCCTGCGGCCCTACCAAGAACTAGTAGGAGCTAACAATACATCTAAACTATACATAAAATTACAGAATGTCAACATCTTTTTTTACAAAATTTTCACTTTTTTTCACCTTAAAACTGCCCCAACATCACACCCCCATCACCAAAAAATCCTCACCCCACCCCAAAAACACCAAAAAACCTTGACAAACCTACCGATCTATTATACCAATCATCATACACTCAAACCCCCGCAAAAAACCCCATCTACCCCGCAAAAAAACCCCGATACTCCACGAAAAACCCCATCTACCCCGCAAAAAACCCCATCTACCCCGCAAAAAAACCCCGATTCCCCCTAAAACCAACGATTCACCCATATTTCACGAAAACCCCCTACCCCCTTACCCCGCAAAAACCCCTGATACCCCTAATTCAAAAACCCCCCCCTACCAACGAATCACCTCTACCCCACAAAAAACCCCCGCCCCCCAATGCCCCAAAAAACCTCATTTCTTGCCCTATTTCTGCTATTTTTATTGATGGGTTGTTCTGGCATTGCCAGTAATGTCGTGGCACCATCGGCCGCCACCGATAAAGAACGCATCATCAGCCCCAGCGGCCAAGCCACCACCCAAAGAGCTCAATCGGGCTATGCC
>JBPCVJ010000006.1:0-19606 GCA_051010635.1 Alphaproteobacteria bacterium
AGTGACCCCTGCGTTATCAGCACAGTGCTCTAACCAGCTGAGCTACAGGCCCATGCACAGCCTTGACAACTGAGCAGCGGCAGAAAGCAATTTCATTCCAGATACTTCAACATATGAAGCTTAAAACTTCAGGGTAAAGTGAATATCTGTTACGCTTACGCTCACTGGATATTCCCTTAGTACTCCCTAGAAAGGAGGTGATCCAGGCGCACCTTCCGGTACGCCTACCTTGTTACGACTTCGTCCCAGTCATCAGTCCCACCCTAGGCAGCTCCTTCCTTGCGGTTAGGTCACCGACTTCAGGTGTTACCGACTTCCATGATGTGACGGGCGGTGTGTACAAGGCCCGGGAACGCATTCACCGCACTATTGCTGACGCGCGGTTACTAGCAACTCCGCCTTCATGCAGTCGAGTTGCAGACTGCAATCCGAACTGAGGTCGGCTTTAGGGATTAGCTGCACCTCGCGGTGTGGCAACCTACTGTACCGACCATTGTAGCGTGTGTGTAGCCCTGGACATAAAGACCATGCTGACTTGACGTCATCCCCACCTTCCTCCGGTTTGAAACCGGCAGTCTCGCTAGACACGTATAACTAGCAACGAGGGTTGCGCTCGTTGCGGGACTTAACCCAACATCTCACGACACGAGCTGACGACAGCCATGCAGCACCTGTGTACGCTCCCCGAAGGGTCGTTCCGCTTTCGCTTCACTACTACGTACATGTCAAACCCAGGTAAGGTTCTTCGCGTATCATCGAATTAAACCACACGCTCCGCTGCTTGTGCGGGCCCCCGTCAATTCCTTTGAGTTTTAGCCTTGCGGCCGTAGTCCCCAGGCGGGATACTTAACGCGTTTGCTTTGGCACAGAAGGGGTAAATAACCTCCTACACCTAGTATCCATCGTTTACGGCGTGGACTACCGGGGTATCTAATCCCGTTCGCTACCCACGCTTTCGCACCTCAGCGTCAGGTGTGGACCAGAGAGTCGCTTTCGCCACTGGTGTTCCTCCCGATATCTACGCATTCCACCACTACACCGGGAATTCCACTCTCCTCTTCCACCCTCAAGCACTGCAGTTTTGGACGACCTCTCTCAGTTAAGCCGAGAGCTTTCACGCCCAACTTACAGCGCCGCCTACGTGCGCTTTACGCCCAATAAATCCGGATAACGCTAGCCCCCTACGTTTTACCGCGGCTGCTGGCACGTAGTTAGCCGGGACTTATTCCTGAGGTACCGTCATTATCTTCCCTCAGAAAAGAACTTTACAACCCGAAGGCCTTCATCGTTCACGCGGCGTTGCTGCATCAGGGTTGCCCCCATTGTGCAATATTCCTCACTGCTGCCTCCCGTAGGAGTCTGGGCCGTGTCTCAGTCCCAGTGTGGGGGATCGCGCTCTCACGCCCCCTAGCCGTCTTCGCCATGGTAAGCCTTTACCTCACCATCTAGCTGATAGCCCGCTGGCCCCTCTTTCTTCAATCCGAAAACCTCTCCTTAACCGATCTCTAACTCGGCCAAGCTCACGGGGCATTAGCTGTCGTTTCCAACAGTTGCTCCCCAGAAAAAGGCAGGTCACCAACGTGTTACTCACCCGTCCGCCACTCGTCAGCAGGGATATAAATACCCCCCTGTTACCGTTCGACTTGCATGTGTTAAGCCTGCCGCCAGCGTTCGTTCTGAGCCAGGATCAAACTCTCAAGTTAAATACTACCCAAAAAGGGAAGCAAATTTTTTCCCATCATTTGGTTTTATCAACTTATGATGGGCAACATTCTTTGAACAAGAGATTTTTGTACCTTACCCCAAACAAACTATGTTTTTTTCTATAAAAGAAAAAAACCTTGTCTGGTTTGCTATTACTGTATAAATAGCGAAACAAATTTTTAGGGCAAACCGTGATAAAAACCTTGAGAGAATTTTTATCATAAAATGACAATGATATAGAAATAATATTCTATGCCATTATCAAAAATATCTTTGCCAATATATTCTTTTTTGACCAGATATTCATCATTAACCAATTTGATGCAACAACAAAAACCACCCCAGCCATCGGCTAGGAATTTTTTTTGTTGAAAAATCAAATAGGGTTAATGTCGCCGCCCATTTGTTTCTTCTTACCATCTTAAACGATGTTCAAAAGCTATGTCTCACCCATTAAAAAAACCGAAACCATAATTGACTGCAAAATATTTTTAAAAAATTGCCTGTCAAATATCCGCCAAGTTTTATAAAGGGGGAGCAGGATAATTTTTTTATAACAAAACAGCATTTTTTGCAAGCTATTTTTTATAAAAAAATCATTGAATGGGAAAGCTGGTAACGCTGGCAGTTTTTAAACCATCAGGGGTTTCGACCATAAGGCGGGTGCCAACTTGCCAATGGGTGCTATCTATCATAGCGATAGCAATGCCACCACCAGTTTCATGCGAGGTGGTTGCCGATGTTACCCGCCCTACCTGTTTGCCATTGTGGTTATCTTTATCGGCGAAAACTTGCCATGGGATAGAGCAGGTGGGAATTTCGCTATCAAATTTTAATGGGCGGATTTGGCGTTGCACGCCATTTTTTTGCCGTTTGATATTTTGCAAAGCCGTTTTGGCAAAATAATCATGGTCGCCATCTATATCGCAAAATTTTTCCAAACCAGCTTCAAACGGATTGGTGGTTAGGTCCATATCGCTACGATAAGATAGCAAACCGCTGGTGATGCGTTCTATCAAATTGGGCGAGCCTAAATGGATATTGAAATCTTTTCCGATATGCATAATCTCATCCCACAATTTTAACCCAATGGTGGGGTTATCAACATATATTTCAAAACCACCTTGCTTGCTCCACCCCGAACGAGCCAATAAAAAATTATGCCCCATAAATGGCACATATTCAAAACGAAAAGGGCGAATCGCCCGCACCATCTTGCCAAATATTTTTTCTAACAGGTCATCAGATTTTGGCCCCTGCACCGCAATCGGTGATACATCGGGCATGGCAACCTCTACATCATAACCGCCGCCCAAGGCAAGCCCGCGTGCCCATAATTCAACATCAGAATTGGCGATGGAAAGCCAAAAATGGTCTTCTTTTAATTTAATTATCACTGGGTCATTGACGATACCGCCATCTTTATCGCACAATAGCGCATACATACATTGCCCAACCGCACATTTGCCAATGTTGCGTGGCGTCATATATTGCACCAATTTGGCGGCATCGCGCCCTTTGATTTCCACTTGCCTTTGCCCCGAAACATCCCATAATTGCACATATTGTTTTAGATGCCGACAATCATCTGCTATAGATTGAAAGGTGGTTGATAATAACATATTATTATAGATAGCATATTGTTTGGCACCGCCCTGTTGGGTGCGTAGAAAAAAATGCGACCGCTTCACATGGCACGAGGGAAAAACCAAAGGGTTTTGATAAAAAAGATTATCGGTCATTTTATTTTATAGATATTTTTTTTCAATGGATAACATAGCAAGGTTTATTATTATGGTTTAGATATTTTGTAATGTTTTTGCAATATGGTCGGCGGCATAGCAAACGATAGCATCGGCACCAGACCTTTTGATACTTAGCAATGATTCCATCATAGCATCATCCATAGATAGATAATTGTTTTCGCCCGCACTTGCCAACATAGCATATTCGCCCGATACCTGATAGGCAAAGGTTGGCATTTGAAATTGTTGTTTGACCCGATGGATAATATCCAAAAATGGCAAGGCGGGTTTTATCATCACCACATCCGCACCTTCGTTGATATCCATCTTGACCTTAGCGAGTGCTTCATCGCTATTGGCGGGGTTGATTTGATAGGTTTTTTTATCGCCCTTTAATGAAGACCCCACCGCATCACGAAAAGGACCATAAAAACATGAAGCATATTTTGCCGCATAGCTGATGATGATGGTATTATGGTATTTTTTATTTTCCAAAGCCTGCCTTATCATACCAACCCTGCCATCCATCATATCCGATGGTGCCACCGCATCGGCACCTATATCAGCCAATAATATCGCTTGTTTGACCAATATAGCATTGGTTTCATCATTGAGCACCATATTGTTTTTTATCAATCCATCATGGCCATGCGATGTATAGGGGTCAAGCGCCACATCGGCTATCACCAACATAGTCGGCTGGGTTGATTTTATTTTTTTGATAGCTTGAGATATCAAATTATTTTCATTCAAAGCCTCAGCACCATCATCGGTTTTTAATCTATCGGGGATTTTGGGAAATAACATAATCGCCTTGATGCCAAGTTTGGCTATATGTTCTATTTTTTTTGGCAAGGCAGAAATGCTATAACGCATAATATGGGGAAAAGATGGAATGGTTGCCGCCTCCCCCTCATCGCATAGAAACAATGGCATAATAAGGTCGCTGACCGCCAAGTGATGCTCCGCCACCAGATGACGCCATGCTGGGTTTTGGCGCAAACGCCTTAAACGGGTTTTGGGATAAGAACGAAGAGTCATGATGATGGTTAAGATGGTGCGACTGAGAAGATTCGAACTTCCACGATATTACTACCACAGAGACCTCAACCCTGCGCGTCTACCAATTCCGCCACAGTCGCTGGTTTTTTTGTTGCTAACAGGTTTAAGCCATGAAGACAAGTTATGATTCATCAATTATTTTTTTGTCCATAATATTTTTTGTAAAAAAATGGGCAAAGCTCCCCAAACCGCCAATAGCCATGCCAATTTTTTTGGAAAAAGAATTATCGGTCGCTTGGCTTTTAATCCTGCAAAAATAATATCGCCAGCCTTATCGGCAGTCATAAGGAAGGGCATAGCGAAATTATTTTTTTGGGTTAAATCAGTTTTGACAAACCCCGGCATGATTAAATGGATCGTCAATTCGGGGTGTTCCACATATAAACTTTCACAAAAATTTTTGAGATAAGCCTTGCTGGCGGAATAGGGTTGGCCGTGCGGCAAGCCTATATTGCCCGCTTGCGAACCACAGATAGCCAAAAAGCCACGGCGTTTTTCCAAAGCCGATGCCAGATATTTTGTTATCAGGGTGGGGGCGACGATATTCACCATGATCATATTGGTCAAAAATTTTTCATCGATGGTGCTGACCGCACCCGGTTCATATAGGGCGGGCATAAATATCACCCCATCAAGCGGTGGTAATTTTTTGCAAAGTTTTTTTACCGCCGCCAGATGACCGACATCCAATGGTGAAAATTGATAGGTGGTTTTATCAATATCTTTTGGTGGGTGGCGTGATGAAATGATCAATTTGGCACGGGCAGAAATTAATTTTTTTGCCAATGCCAGCCCCATACCCCGCGACCCGCCTATCAACCAAATTTTTTTGTTAGAAAAATATTGCGGCATATTATTATTTTCTTTTTTTATTTTTTTTGATACTGCCCTTGACGATAAGATGATGACAATATTTCCAAAACAAACGGCGCATAAAAACTGGGCTTAGCCTTATCACCCAAGCCATGATATGCAAACCACGCGGGAAGGCAATGTGAAATTTTTTTGTAGCAATGCCGAATAAAATAATATCCACTGCCTTTTTTATAGAATAGATAAATGGCATAACAAAATTATTGCCACTTATCATATCGGTTTTTACATAGCCCGGGGTTACCAGATGGGTGGTCATGGCGGGATATTCCACCGCCACGGTTTCGGCAAAATTTTTCAAAAAATCTTTTCCACCCCCATATGGTTGCCCCAGCGGCACCCCCACCACGCCTGCCACCGAACCCATATAAACAAAAAAACCTTTGCGGTTTTCAATTTTTTTGCCAAGGTAGGTTGTTAGCAAAACCGCGGGTAAGATATTGATATTGATAATATCTGACAAATGTTTTTCATCAATATCGCTGATATAGGCTGGTGATAAAATACCCGAACTATAAATCACCCCATCAAGGTTTTTCATTTTGTTGCATGTTTTATGTAAAGATTTGCGGTCGGTAACATCAAGCGGTATAAATTGGTGGGGAAATTTTATCTTGGCAGGATTTCTTGCCGACATGATGACACTTGCCCCCCGCTTGACCAATGCTTGGGCAAGCCCAAGCCCTATGCCGCGCGACCCGCCTATTACCCAAATTTTTTTATTTTTAAAAAAAATTGACATAATGATTCACCTTTTATGTTTTTTATAATAAAGTTTTTTTTCTTATCATCAACCATAAAATTTTTTTCATCCTCAGTGGGGTCATACGCCATATTACAGGGAATAGGGTGATAATAAAAGGAAAATCTATCACCAAACTGCGCCCCATTATCCGTTTGGCAAATTCAAGCGATGCATCATCGGCATCCATGGTAAAGGGCATCGGCATCGTAATTTGTTCAACCAATGCGGTGCGCACAAACCCTGGTGCCAAAAGATGAATATGCAAATTGTGATATTCCATCGCCATGGTTTCAACCAAATTTTTTAAGTAAGCCTTGCTAGCCGAATAGGGTTGCCCCAAGGGCGCCCCGATAAAACTGGTCAAAGAACCACAGATAACAAAAAACCCCTTTCGTTTATCCAAATCTTTTGCCATAATTTTTGCCACCAGAGTGGGCGCCTGCATATTGACCGCAATGATATCAAACAAATCCTGTTCCAATAAATCGCAGACCAAATTTTGTTTATGCATACCCGACATATAAATGACGCCATCCAAATTTTTTTGTTTTTTACAAGTGGCGGTTAATGTGGCTAGGTGCTTTACATCAAGCGGTAAGAATTGATAGGGGAAGCTGTTATCAAGTGGTTTGGTGCGTGCCGATAGAATAATATCTGCCCCAGCATTTGCCATCAGCCTTGCCAATGCCAGCCCCATACCCCGCGACCCACCTATCAGCCAAATTTTTTTGCCATGATATTTTTGGTTGAGTTTTTTTTGTAAAGCCGATGATATTTTCTTTTTGCCCATTGTTTTATTGCTATAACAACAAACCATCTGTTTGACAATCTATTTCAAAATTTTTTAAATCGCATTGCGATAAAACCCGTGGGTTTTGTTGGGTTGTTTGGCGGGCGGTTTTTTGCGATAACCAATTTTTTTTATCCATAAATAAACAGCATGTAGATGGATAGTCAAAATAACCTTATAGGGTTGCAAGGGCATGGTGGATAAAATTTTCCAAGCATTGCGGTTATTGATAGGAATTTTTTTCATTGCCATAGCGGTATCTAATTCTAATTGGTGGTCGGGGGAAAATAATTTTATATTGGCAATAAATTTTTTTTTATTATGCAAAAATTGAAATTGATAATAACCTATGCGGTCATAAAAGGGCGAGACATGGAATTTTTTTGGTGCGGTAAAAATATCATGGTTATCGATCGGTTTTAGTTTTTTTTTATACAGCAAATAAAAATGATGTTCGCCATAGGTGTTATGCACCTCGGTTACGATGGCACGCAATATATTTTTTTTATCATAAGCCAGCCAAAAACTCACTGGATTAAAAACATAAAAAAATACCCGCCCTTGGGTTATCAATTCTAACCGTTCGGGTTGCCATGATAATTCTTGGCGAAACCAAATTTGCATTTGGCGAAAAATATTGCGGGTGGTTTGGTTATCTTGGCTGATGCCGCAATCTTTGGGGTAAAATTGAAAAATACTTTTGAAAAAAAAATTCAACGGCAATGATGGGTTGGTGGCGGCGGGTTTATTTTTTTTAGTTTTGGGGTGGGGATGTTTATCAGCCATCGCCCATAAGGCACACCAATGGCGATAACGAAAATCATGTTGTTTTTTTTGAAAAGCGGTGGCATGGCGTTTGTGAAAAACACTACCCGTCATAAAATAATGTTGTGCGATATGGGGGTGGGTTATTTTTGCCATGGTTTTTTTGCATGAAAATAAGGCAAGATATCGCTAGCACTTTTGATGCCATCTTCATGAAACCCATAACCAAGATAAGCCCCACAAAAAAATATATCATCAACCCCTTGTAAATGTTTGATATTTTTTTGTGCCACCCCGCTTAATAAATTATATTGGGGGTGCTGCATCACCGTATGGTCGTCATATTGTTTGATGATAGATGCGGGGTTAAGGGTAACAAAAAAATCATCCGATGTTTTTAATGATTGTAATTGGTTCATCCAATAGCTCATGGTGGTTTTGCCATGGCGTTCAAAAAAATTCCAACAAGCATAAACCGACCGCTTGTTGGGCATATAATCGGGGCGACGATGGGTAAAAACATCAGATGATTTATATTTTATCATTGTCAAAAATTGTTTGGCGGGGTGGTCGGTTTTTTTTAAGATATGCAATGCTTGGTCGCTGTGGCATGCCAATACCACCTTATCGTATAATGCCACATTGCCCGATTCGGTTGTGATGAGCCATTTTTCTTTTTTGTTTAGCTCCATCACCCCATCATTATTGATAATTTTACCGCCAAACGATGAAATATATTTTTTTATTTTTTCAACATATATTTTTGCCCCGCCAACAATGGTGCGCCATTGTGGTTGGTCATTGACGGTAAAAAGCCCGTGGTTGAAAAAAAATTGGGCGAAATAACGGGCGGGGTATTGATTGATGTCGCCTATCGGCATACTCCAAATAGCTGCCCCCAAAGGGTAAAGATAGCGCCGTCTTAAATGTTCGCTGGCATGAATTTGGTCGAGCCATTTTTGTAAAGATAATTTTTTATCAATATCTTGCCAAGTGCGTCTGGCTAGCCTTTGAAAGAAAAAAATTTCAAACAGCAAAGCATAATGTTGCAGGTTAAACAGGGTTGCCTTATCTTGAAAAAAACGATCGCTGGTAAAATTATATTGTTTGTCGGCATGGTGATAACAAAAGGTCATTTTTGATGCTTGGGTGGCAATATCTAAATAACCAAATAATTTGGTCAATTCGGGATAATTTTTTTCATTGAATACTACAAAACCGCTATCCACTGCCACCGATTTTTTTGATACACTATCTTTTAAGGTCAAGGTGCGGCTATGCCCGCCCAAGCGTTTTTTCTTTTCAAACAAGGTGATATCAAAACCATTATCAGGGTGCGAAAGTGCCAGAGCCAAACTTAATCCAGAAATACCCCCGCCGATAATGGCTATTTTTTCTTTCGTCATTCTCTCCTTATGGTATCCCCCTTTTTTTTATCGCTGGTTGGTTTGCCAATTGGGATGTTGATAAAACCTTGTATTGAGCGGTGGCAATGTTTTTTCTAAAATATGGCTGGCGGCTTTTTCACCCGCCATGATAGAAGGACCATTTAAATTGCCATTGGTGATACGGGGAAAAATGGAACTATCGGCAAGGCGTAATCCCCCAACCCCTATCACCCGACAATCGCTATCCACCACTGCCATTTCGTCATCAGCCCGCCCCATTTTACAACTGCCCGATGGGTGATAGGCGCTTTCAACATTGTCTTTCAACCACGCATCAATCTCTGCATCGCTATGGCAGGCATCGCCTGGGCTAACCTCGCCATCAAAATAATCGGCAAAAGATTTTTGGTGAAAAATTTCACGGGTGAGACGCAGAGCTTTGCGAAACACTTGCCAATCTTCATCATAAGCCATGTAATTGAAAATAATTTTTGGTGGTGCCATGGGGTCGGGGCTACGCAAGGTAATTTCACCGCGCGATGGCGATAACATGGGACCTACATGCACTTGAAAACCATCGCCCTTAAAGGCGGCCTTGCCATCATAACGCATCGCGGCGGGTAAAAAATGAAATTGAATATCGGGGTAGGGCACCCCCTTGTCGGAACGAATAAAACCGCAAGATTCAAAATGATTGGTGGCACCAAGACCAGTTTTTAATAACAACCATTCAGCACCGATCATGGCTTTTGATAATAAACCAATTTTGCGATTGATGGTGATGGGTTGTTTGCATTTGGCTTGTAGATAAATTTCTAAATGGTCTTGTAAATTTTTTCCCACGCCTTTTCTATCGGCCACCACCGAAATAGCAAGTTCTTGCAAAGCGGTAGATGGACCCACCCCAGATAGCAATAGAATTTTTGGCGAATTGATAGATCCCGCCGCCAACACCACTTCACGGTTTGCCTTGATGGTTTTGATGTTGCCTTTTTGGCTCACCTCAACCGCCACCGCTTTTTTGCCATCAAATATAATCCGCCTGACAAAACATTTTAGCAAACGACAATTTTTTCTTTTTAAGGCGGGTTTCAAATAGGCCGCAGCGGTTGACCATCGCTTGCCACCCTTGACGGTCATTTCCATCTTGCCAAACCCTTCTTGTTGGTAGCCATTGTAATCTTCGGTTAGGGGATAACCCGCATCCGCCGCCGATGCCACGAAAGCATCATAGAGTGGATTTTTTAACCGACCATATTGCACCGCAAGCGGGCCATCACGCCCACGATAATCATCATCGCCATTTTTGGTATGTTCCATGCGTTTGAAATAGGGCAGTACATCGCCATAGCCCCAGCCATCTGCCCCTGATGTTTTCCAATATTCATAATCCATCGGGTTGCCACGCACAAACACCATACCATTGATAGATGAAGACCCGCCTATCACCTTGCCGCGTGGTGTAACCAATTGTCTGCCATTTAAGTTGGGTTCAGGTTCGGTTTTATACCCCCAATCATATTTTGGCGTATTCATGGGATAAGAAAGTGCCGAAGGCATTTGAATAAACAGGCTGTTGTCGCCACCACCATATTCCAATACCAAAACATCATAGCGACCATCTTGTGATAAACGATAAGCCATTGCCGAACCCGCACTGCCCGAACCAATAACCACATAATCAGCCGATGCGATGGTATTGTTTGCATCCATCTCAGATATCATTTTGTTGTTATAGCTTATCATAAATTGCCTTGCAATATGGCATCAGGGGGTGATAAATAAAGATGGTTTTTTTAAAAAACCATCAAGCGACTTTTTTTAATTTATCAGCAAATAACATTTCTAATTCTTTGATGATAGTGCCAGCCAACTGGTTGGCATCGGTGATGGTGACGGCACGATGATAATAACGGGTGACATCATGGCCTATACCGATAGCCAATAATTCCACATCGGGGCGGGTTTCGATATAATCTATGGTATCACGCAGATGCCTTTCTAGATAATTGTCTTCATTGACCGATAGAGTTGAATCATCAACTGGCGCTCCATCAGATATCACCAATAGCACCCGCCTTTGTTCATTTCTTTTTTTAAGGCGGTGATAAGCCCATAACAACGCCTCGCCATCAATATTTTCTTTTAATAAACCATCTTTTAACATCAAGGCAATTTTTCGTCTGGCAAGGCGGTAGGGTTCATCGGCTGATTTATAAATAATATGGCGTAAATCATTCAAGCGACCGGGTTTTTCGGGTTGTGTATCATCAAGCCATTTTTCCCGTGACTCGCCACCTTTCCAGCGTTTGGTGGTAAAGCCTAAAATTTCCACCTTGATTTGGCAACGCTCCAAAGTGCGGGTAAGAATATCGGTGCTGATGGCGGCGATAGAAATGGGGCGACCCCGCATTGACCCCGAATTATCTATCAATAGACTAACGATGGTATCTTTGAATTTTGTTTGTTTTTCAACCTTGAAAGCCAATGGCTGTAGGGGATCAATAATCACTCTGGTCAAACGGCTACTATCCAATTGCCCTTCTTCGCAATCAAAATCCCAAGCTCGCAACTGCTGTGCCATAAGGCGGCGTTGTAAGCGGTTTGCCAATTTGCCGATGGTTGGTATTAGGTGGTTCATCTGTTCATCCAATTGGTTACGCAATTTTTCCATCTCTTCATGATTGTCGGTCAATTTATCGGCAGTGATAATTTCGTCAAATTTGGTGGTATAGATTTTATAAAATGGTTCACGGGGGATGTTGGTTAAATCATGTTCGGGATAATAATCATTTTGTTTTTTATCCTCTAAAGCCATATTATCAATGCCGTCTTCGCCCATATCATTGTCATCTATATCCAGCCCCGCCATACCATCAAGCCATTCATCGCCCATCTGTTCTTTGTTGGGGTTATCTTCCGACATATCCTCCTCACCGCCTTGCCCTGTTTGATTATTTTGTAATTCGGGCGATGAATTATCGCCATCTGCCTCGCCGCTGGATTCTTCTTTTTGATGGTCGGCATCATTTTCATGCAACCAGTTTTTCAAAAATTTTATAGCGGCATATGAAAATTCTTTTTGATTATATTTTTTTTGTGCCAAACCATCAAGCGCCTTGCCGATGGTTTTTTCTAAATGGGGTTGCCAATAATCATAAATCTGTTTGGCACAATCTGGCACTTCATGAAAACCAAATTTTTTTCTTGCATAAAGATTAACCGCCGATTGATAACTTTCTTTATCATCTATTTTCAAATCACCCAGACCTTTGGTTTGCCAAGATTTTTCATAATGGGCATTTAAATTTTGTTTGACACCGATTAAATATTCTGCCCCCACTGCCATGGTGCGCGCCTCCTCCAGCATTGTAAATAATTGGGCAGTTTCTTGCCCGGCTGGCATAAGATGGTTATGCAATTTTTTATTATGATAGCGCTGTTCTAAGGCAAGATAATCTGCCCCGCCCCTAGCGATAGCCAATAATTTGGCATTGATTGAAAAAGGTGGCGATGGCAAGATAACATCATTGCCATTGACTTGGCTACCGCCTGTTTGAAAATGCACCTGCATTTTTGGTTTTTTTGCCAAAGCACGAAACCCCGCAACGGCGCGTCGTTTGAGGCGTTCATTGGGTTTTTCGCCATGGTATTTCATAATATTTTTTTTTAAGCCTCGCCAGATATTTGCCCCGCTGGCATGATGGATGTTTTGATATCAATGCCAAACGCCTTTTGAAAATATTCGGCAATGATGGGGCGTTCGGTTTCATCACAACGATTCAAAAAACTTAAGCGAAAACTTAAAGCAATATCATTAAACAATAGGGCATTTTCTGCCCAAGAAATCACCGACCTAGGACTCATCACGGTGGAAATATCGCCCGCTATAAAACCAGTGCGTGAAAATTCGGCAAGCCGCACCATCGAGGCAATTTGGACTCGCCCTTTTTCATTATCCATAGATTGACATTTGGAAAGCACGATGGCTCTTTCTTTTTCGGGCGGTAGATAATTCAATACCGCCAATATAGACCAGCGGTCCATTTGCCCTTGGTTGATGGGGTTGGTGCCATGGTAAAGCCCCGATGAATCGCCAAGCCCGATGGTGTTGGCGGTGGCAAATAAACGAAAAAATGGGTGGGGGCGGATGACCTGCGATTGGTCGAGCAAGGTTAATTTACCGCCCTGTTCAAGCACCCGTTGGATAACAAACATCACATCGGGCCTGCCGACATCATATTCGTCAAAACATAAAGCCACCGGTCCTTGCAATGCCCAAGGCAAAATACCCATACGAAATTCGGTAATTTGTTTGCCATCTTTGATAGTGATGGCATCTTTGCCGATTAAATCCATGCGGCTGATATGCGAATCCAAATTCACCCTGACACAGGGCCAATTGAGGCGTGCCGCCACCTGCTCGATATGGGTGGATTTTCCTGTGCCGTGATAGCCCTGTATCATCACCCTACGATTATGGGCAAAACCTGCCAAGATGGCATGGGTGGTATCATGGTCAAAAACATAAGCCTCATCAATATCGGGAACATATGGCGAATTTTTTGAAAAGGCTGGCACCAACCAATCACTATCTAAACCAAATACCTGTTTGACGGAAACCTTGATATCGGCGGCATCAAGCGGCGATGCGGCGTGTTTGAAATCAACCGATTGGCTGGTGGAATTTTTAGAAGGCACGGGCATGGGGATATTTGATTGTTAGGTTGAAAAAAAAGATGCTTGCAAAAAAAGAGGCATTTTAGGTTCTAGCAAACAAACATATTTTTTTCAAGCTGATGGGCAATGGCGATGCTATGCCATAAAATATTTTTTGCATTCTTGATAGGCGGCATTGATTTTTTGAAAGGCACGGGTTTGGCGAGCCGTGGTATTTTTAGATCGCCCTTTGGTTTGTTTATCGGGGTGGTATTTCAAAGCCGCTTGCCGATAAGCCTCCTTCACCATTGGTAGGCTGACGGGATTATCCAACCCCAAAATTTTTAATGCCGCCAAAGTGGTTTTGCGGGTAATAAAAACCGCATTGGGGTCGGTGGGTTTTTTATGGCGTGGTGCTGGGGCGGGGTTATCAATAATAAAAATATGCAATGGGTCATCAAGCATCACGCTGATATCGGGGCGATGCAGACCATCTTGCATCGAATAGGTTGGCCGCCGCCAAGTTAAATCTGCCAATTGGTCCTTGACGATCTCGCTTTCGCTCATACCATCATACCAATCCCATTGTTGGTTATAGGCAATGATATGTTCTTTACAAAACCACAGATAATGGCGTGGTTGCCATTTTGATTTTGGTGCAGGGTAGATACCAGTCATTTGGCAACCATGATGGTTGCAAATTTTATCTTGGCTTTTGCCATTTGCTTCATGGCTTGCCAGATGGTCGGTGGCGGTGTGTTTTTTGTTATGGTAGTGGTTATGTGCCATGATAATTTTTTATGCCTTTTCATTGGGTGATATGATATAAAAATTTTATGATAAAAACAACCAATGAAATTATCACGGATATTTTAACCGCTCAATTAACCGATGCCAGCCTTACGATTAGCAATCGCTCGGCATATCATAAAGGGCATTTGGCGATAAGGCATGATAAAACGGGCGAGACGCATTTTGCCATCAATATCATCAGCGATGATTTTATCGGTCTTAGCGCGGTTGAAAGGCAACGCAAAATCTATGATTTGCTAAAACATTTGATGCCAAAACCTATCCATGCTGTCAATCTATGTTGTTTAACCCGTAGCGAATCGCTTGTGCCAAAATCGTGATAAAAATCGCCACCAATATTTTTTATATTGCCTTGTGGCAACGATGGGTATAGATCGCCGATGGATATATTTTGTGTGGTCGGGCAAAATATCCGCACCATATTTTTTACGCAAAATAGATAATATCGCTTGGTCGTGGCGATGTTCACGAAAATTTTTATGGTTTGGTGCAGATGAGGGGCTGTCATCAAGCAGGTGATAATCATGATGGGTGGCTATATGTAGCCATTGTTTCACCAATTTTATCGTGTGGGGTGATTTTTTTAATAACCAAATACCCCCTAATAATTGCCCGCTGGTTTTTATTTTATTATCGGCTTTTAAGAAAAGCAGTAGGTCTTGTTTGCTAAAACATTGTTCTGGTTGATGGGTTTGAAAAGATAAAAAACCATATTTTGATTGTGCGACCTTTTTAATATAATGTTGCATAAGTTTTTTTGCCTTTGGGTTTTTTTGAATACGCGACCCCGCATCGGCATAACATAAAATATCGCCATCATGCATGGTTTGCAAAACCTGCCAAGTGATTTGTGGTTTCCATATCCAAAAACCAAATCCCCGTTGATGTTGTTTGATAAATTTTTTGTGTGTTTGCCAGAATATTGTATCAAGTTTTTCTTCTGAAAAATCCATCACCACATCAAAATAACCCGATGATGTGGCTTCATCAACTATTCTTTTGGTGTGATAGGTGGCAGGTGCTAAAAAATAACCTTTTTTATTGGCAAAGGTGATGAAATAGACTTTCATGGATAAATATTTATCTATATTTATCCAGCCTTTTACCATTGACCAGACGCATATTTTTCTTTAGGCGGGTTGCCAATAGGGGACTATCAAAATTAAAATCATAAGGGTCTTGCCATGATTCATCAGGCAAAATTTCTGTGCCATATTGTTTGCGTAAAATGGAAAATATCGCTTGGTCGTGGCGGTGGAGGCAGCTCAAGTATTTCATGGGGGTGGGGGTTGGTATGCCAGACGGCGGTTTTGTGTCATCAAGAAAATTATAATGGTTGGTTGCCACATCTAACCATTTTTTTACCAATGTCATAACATGGTGGCATTTTTTTATTATAATATGGGTGGCTATCAATTGAGCGCTGTTTTGTATGTTGTTATCGGCTTGTAAGAATTCCAATAGAGCTTGTTTGCACAATCTTTTTTCCTGATGCGGCAATTCAAAAGATAAAATACCATATGGTGAATCCTTAACAAGTTTAATATAATGTTGCATGCGTTTTTTTGCCTTTGGGGTATAATGGATGGTGGATCCCGCATCGGCATAACATAAAATATCGCCATCATGCATGGTTTGTAAAGCTTGCCAAATGATTTGCGGTTTCCATATCCAAAAACCAAATCCCTTAGGGTTTTGTTTGATAAATTTTTCATGTTTTTGCCAGAATATTGTATCAAGTTTTTCTTCTGAAAAATCCATCACCACATCAAAATAACCCGATGATGTGGCTTCATCAACTATTCTTTTGGTGTCAAAAGAACTTTTTTTATTGGCAAAGGTGATAAAATAGACCTTCATCAAAAATTATTTGATTTTATGTTCCTTAAACATAACATGTTTTCGCACCACTGGGTCATATTTTTTTAATGTTAATTTTTCGCTCATTTGGCGGGGGTTTTTGGTGGTGACATAATAAAAACCGCTACCAGCGGTGCTGACCAATTTGACGCGAATGGTTGCTGGTTTTGCCATAGTGGCGTTTTATAATCCTATCAATTATCTTTTGTCAATTGTTATTTTTTAATCCTATCAATTATCTTTTGTCAATTGTTATTTTTTAATCTATAGTGATGTTTCAATGGAAAATTTTTTATCGGTTATTTTGAATCTATCGCTGGTTGCCAGCCGTGCCATTATGGATGAATATCAAAAAGACAATATCACCATCACCCGCAAGCCAGATAATAGCCCAGTTACATCGGCTGATATTGCATCGCATGATATTTTCAAAAAAACCCTATACCAATATTATCCCACCATTCCATTGGTCAGCGAGGAGGATTTTCACCCCGATAGCTACCCACCACAGGGTGATTATTTTTTGCTTGACCCGCTTGATGGCACGGGAGAATTTATAAAAAAAACTGGTGAATTTTCTATCAGCTTAGCATTTATCAAAGGCGGGGTGCCTTGTTTTGGTGTGATATGCCACCCGCCGACCCGTCATGGCTATATTGGTGGCGATGAGGGGGTTTATATCTATCATGAAAAAAATTTGCAAAAAATTACCCCGCCGACAACATCTACCGATACCAACATTGTTGTCTCCCCTCATGATAAAACACCGATGCGTTTTGAAAATATCTTGGGCAAGACCATCAATGGCATTTGCCATCGTGGCAGTGCATTGAAATTTTTTGCCCTGCTAGAGGGCAAGGCAAATCATTATCCCCGCACCACCCCCAGCTATGAATGGGATATTGCCGCAGGCCATGCCTTGATAAAAAAATTGGGCGGGGAATTTATGGCGATCGATAAGGCTGGCAAAAAACAAAAAATGACATATGGCAAACCAGATGCCAAAAATCATCATTTTATTTGTTATAT
Source organism: Alphaproteobacteria bacterium (assembly GCA_051010635.1). GTDB lineage: Bacteria > Pseudomonadota > Alphaproteobacteria > JASGCL01 > JASGCL01 > JASGCL01. The sequence continues at coordinate 17,434 of JBPCVJ010000006.1, forward strand.
ATAAAATTATTTTATGCAAGATATCGAATGGTTTTTTAGCAAACAACCGATAGATTATGAATCGGCGATCGCAGCGATGGATGATAGGGTTGGTTTGATTAAAGCGGGTAAGGCACGCGAGATGATTTGGTGTTTGGAACATATATCGGTTTATACGGCGGGCACTGGGCTTGCCATTGTGGCAGATGATAAAAGCAAAATGCCATCATTGCCATATTCATCTGGGGTAGCCATTGTGCCATCGGGGCGTGGCGGGCAGATAACTTGGCATGGGGCAGGGCAGAGGGTTTGTTATGTGATGATAGACTTGATGAAAAGGCGAATCGACGCCCATCAATTTGTCAAGGGATTGTTGTTATGGTGTCAATCAGCCATTGCCTTGCTTGGGGTTAAAAGTTTTTTATTAAAAGATAAAGATAAGATAGGTTTGTGGGTGGCAGGGCAGGGCAAGGATCGCCTTGCCGATAAAATCTGTGCGATCGGTGTTAGGTTATCGCCGCATCGCATCGCTGGCAGTGCCAAGTTAATTTCCAGCCATGGCATTGCGATTAACCTTAACCCCGATTTACAGGTTTTTGATAATATCGAGCCTTGCGGTATCAAGGATAGGCGTTATGGGGTAACATCGCTATTTGCCGCGGGCTACCAAATAACTATGCAACAGCTTGATAATGCCTTAAAAACCACTTGGCAAGATAGATGGTAAAAAAACATGGCAAGGAATTTGCAATAAGCGGTTATAATTAAACCCAAATAAAACTTTTTGATTTGAAAAATCTATAAAAAATAGGTAGGTATTCGCCCAATGATATTTGATAAATTTTCAAATTTATTTTTCACCGATGTTGCGATCGACCTCGGCACCGCCAATTCGCTTATTTATATTCGTGGCAAGGGTATTGTGTTGAACGAACCTTCGGTGGTTACGGTGCGCGATATTCGTGGGCGTAAAGTGGTGGAAGCCGTGGGGGAGGAAGCCAAACGCATGCAGGGCAAAACCCCTGAAGATGTGGTTACCATACGCCCTTTGCGTGATGGGGTGGTGGCTGATTTTGAAGTGGCGGAGGCTATGATAAAATATTTTATGAAAAAGGTCGTGCCGATTCATTTTTTGAAAAGCCCATTGATTGTGGTTAGCATACCATCGGGGGCAACCCCAGTTGAGCGGCGTGCCATTCAAGAATCGGTCGAATCGGCAGGTGCAAGGCGGGTGTATTTGATTGAGGAATCGATGTCGGCGGCCATAGGGGCTGATTTGCCGGTGAATGACCCAAGCGGTTTGATGGTGGTGGATATTGGTGGTGGCACCACTGAGGTTGCGGTGATTTCGCTTGGCGGTTTGGTGTATGCATCATCATTGCGGGTGGCAGGGGATCGTATGAATGAAGCGATCGCCGATTATGTGCGGCGCAAAATGCGTATGGTGATAGGCGAATCGACTGCCGAGCTTATCAAACATAATATTGGCACCGCATGGCATGTTAAAAAAGAGCCGATACAAAAAATTAAAATCAAAGGGCGTAAAGTTGATGAAGGCAAATTGTTAGAAGAAGAGATTGATGAAAATCAGGTGGCAGATGCTTTGCAAGAACCCTTGCATCAAATTGCCGAGGCTATCAAACGGGCGATGGAGGCAACCCCGCCCGAATTGGCGGCTGATTTGGTTGATAGGGGGATTATGTTAACTGGCGGTGGTGCGTTATTACGCAATATTGCCCGTTATATCAGTGCCGAATCGGGGTTATCGGTTTTGATTTCAGAAAACCCGTTGGAATGTGTGGTCAGGGGGGCGGGTAAAGCCCTAGAGGATTTTGAAAAATATCGCTCGGCTTTGGTGTGATGGTTGGTTGTGCCAAAATGTTTATAACTATGTTGGCTTGATTGAAAGCGATAAAAAATATATTTTTTTTTAATCATCAATCGCTATATGATAAAAACATTCATTGTGATTCAAATATGATTGACAGGTTTTATATTTTTATGATAAAATAATAATATGAAAATAAAAAAAATATTCCCTGCATTGATTTATAAAAATTTTATTGTCAAATTTATAATTGATGTGATGGTTATTTTGATTGGGTTTATAACCAGTTTCATTATTATTTCAATTGTTTTTATAATTGATGTCATCAATAGAATAATTGGAACATCTGGCACATCTACCCCCCCC
>JBPCVJ010000007.1:0-46040 GCA_051010635.1 Alphaproteobacteria bacterium
GTGGTGGCATTGTTGTTATGGCGTTATTATGGCAAGGTGATAAGAAAACCATCATAAGAATAGTGCTTGCTAACAAGTCAATTTTTAAGCTAATAGACATAGCAAGCAAAAATCTATATGAAAAAATCATCTTATCGTTTTAATCAATCAGCCGTTAAAATAAATGGTGTGGTGTGTGTGCTTGCCACTTTGTTAATATTTTTTTTTGTTGATAAATACATTGCCGATTTTGTTAAAAGCATTGATTGGTTGGTTAAAAATCGCCAATCTTTTGGATTTCATTTGCTAGATGAATTGGGGCGGGCAAAAAATTGGGTTACTGGTTCTGGTATCACGATTATTGGTTCGTCTTTTTTTCTTTATTTAAAAAAAGGCAATAGACGGCGACAAAAATTGGTGCAATATTCGGGGCGTATTTTTTTATCAGTATTTGCCACCAGTATGATTGTCAATGCTATCAAAACATTTGCTGGGCGCTATCGCCCTTATAATGTTAACCCTGATAGTTCGATTAGTTTTTATAGTTTTCAACTTTTAGAGGGCAGTTATAATAAATTGGGGTCTTTTCCATCATCGCATGCGGCGATCGCCATGGCGGTGGTGTTTAGTGTTTATTATATCAACCCCAAATCAAAATATCTGCCATATGGTTTTTTTCTGGCAGGGGTGGTTATGGTGCAAAGGATCATTACCCTTAACCATTATTTATCAGATATTGTGTTTGGTGCAGGTATTGGTATTTTGATGGCATATACCGCCTGTTGGTTTTGGAAAAATTTTATTAAAATAGGGGAGAGGTAGGGCAGTTAATTTACAAATATAAAAAAATATGTTATACCGCCAATTTTGATGAAATAAATAACAGATAGCAATATGAAAAAATTATTACTTACAACGGCTATTTCACTAGCATTATTATCACCTTCATGGGGGCAATCCTCTATGCTTAATAATGACATTGATGGCAAATTATACATCAAGGGAGATATTGGTTATATTTATAATTTTGGTGGTGATTTAAATTATAGCACCGAAGGAAAAGGCACAATAGGTTACGGCACAACATTTGGATACGACCATAATTCAGGTTTTGGACTGTCAATAGATTATCTAAATTATGATAAAAACCACAATATAATTTTCACCCCAACTTATAATCTTAACTTTGATGATAATTGGTCTATGAAATTTGGATTTGGTATAGGCTTTAATTTAACTCCTAAAGGTAGGGAAGCTGTTAATGATGGTAATGGTCTTGCTGGGGGAACAGGTTATGACCAAATACATGATATTCTTAACCCATCTTTTTCTACTGGTGAAAGGAAATGTTTTGATAAAATAGCGGAAGATGGAAATAATTTTATAGAAAGACCACGAGATTTTACTTCATCTGATTTTGAAACAATAGATGATGATACACTTAATAATTATTTTAAAACTGGAACAGGAATGGGTAAATTTTATTTCAATATCCAAAATGTCCAACAATGTTTTTATAATTTATTAAATCCTATAACTCCTGAAAATCCTAATAATCATGGTGGGTTTATTTCATTTGCTAGTATATATGATTTATTTACTCTTGGATTAACAGATACTAATTTGCTTTGGTATGATATTGGTGAAGATGAAGACAAATCAGATATAACAACTGAAACAATGGCTGATAATTTAAATGATGGTTTTGTATGGTATAATTATAGATTACACAAAACTAATGCTGAGAAATCTAAAGAAATAAATTTTGATGGGGTTAAAGGACATTTTGGTATAAAACATTTCGAACCAAAACATATCACAAATACAAATGGTCATGTATTAAACCTTGAAAGACCAGGTGAATTTACCCATAACGAACAAACTGATACAGACACTTATGAATATTTAGATACTGGTGAAACCTATGAATTTTCTGACGATGATGGTTGGTTGCTGGTTCATGGTATTTCAACAGGTGATTCAGAAACCACTATGGCAACAAGATTAGTCATATCACCTCAAATTTCTGTGGAATATAATAATGGTTTATTTCATTCCAGTCTTAATATGCGTTACCTACACGCCTTAACAGAATCCCATTTAAATGCAGGTCCCATTGCTTTTTATATTGGTTTGGGTGCAGGATTTAATTTTTAATTGTGCTAATATAAATGAAAATTATACTAATGCAAACAGAAAGGACAATAAATGACTCAACCAAAATTTAAACAAAAAGATGTAGTGCTTTTAAATAACAATTCTTATGTTGTTGAAAAGGTAGATATAGAAAATAAAATATATCATTTACTCTATTTGCGATCTTATAATACAACAGTAGTGGATCTTCCTAGTGAAAAAGTCCACGATGTGTCTGTTGGAGAAAAACCTGAAAATAAACATGTTGAGGTTAGTTTTAGTGAGCTTGAAAATTATGGTTATTTAAGTTCATTCTAAAAACACCCCCGATAATTTGCTAGAATAAAATCATATTTTCTGCATGGCAAGAAAACCCATAATGGTGCCAGCCATAGCTAGATTTAATGATTCAATATCGCCCTCCATAGTGATCGTCGCATGCTGGTCGGCAATGTGAAGCAATCTAGCACTTATACCTTGCTGTTCATTGCCAAATAATAATATCTGTGGTCTTTTATAGGGCAGGGTGCGGCAATCGCTACCACCCTTTGGTATGGTGGCAGTGATATGCCATTGGTTTTGATGTTGCTTGTGCCAGCTTAAAAATTCATCTTCATTGCATTGGTATAATTCGGCATGGCTTATCGCCCCCATAGATGCTCGCGCCACCTCTGGCGAAAAAAAATCCACCGAATCGCCAATTAAAATAATCCCCTTGCCACCAAAACCTATCAGGCTACGCACCATAGTGCCCAAATTGCCGGGATCACGCACACGGTCAATCGCCAAATAGATGGCATTGGTTTTAGGGGAAAGATGCTCTATCCCCATTCCCCATGTTTCCACTATCGCAAAACTATTTAATGGATTATCCCGCTTTGAAATTTTTTGTGCCAATTTATCATTTATCAAAAAAGATGTTTTATGCCCCGCCACCAATTTGCTAAAAGCGGCTGTATCTTTGGCACGGTTGGTATAAAATATCTGTTTGATATTTTTGCCCAATGCGTGGGCGGTTAAAATAGCCTGCACCCCCTCTAACATAAAACAACCATATATTTTACGATTTTTTTTTAAACGCAATGAGGTTAAAAATTTTAACTTTTCATTTTGCAAACTGGTGATGGATAATAGTTTCATTGTTTTTTACAAATTTTTTGATTATAGCTTGTCTATCACAATTTTACCTTCTTTGCCATAAACTCTGTTTTTTTATGTTACATCTTGATAATATTTTTCATCAAAATTTTTTACCCCAGCACATATCGGATGGTTTTTTTTATCAACCACGCTTTTTAGCCAATAGTTCATCTTTTACATTATTGGATAGCGGTGATGGCAAAAAATTAGAATATCTAGCGGGTAATAAATTTGTGCGCCCCGAACGGCAAGCCCTATGGCAACCAGCTGACCTTACCAATTGGCAAGATACCACAGCAGAATTTAACACCAGTGCTGATACCATAGATAAATCTGATACCCTGCATAAAAAAAATAATGACGATATAGGCAAATGGCATATAACAAAAAACTTGCCAGAAAAATGGTCAATAGAACATTTTGGTTTATCCTTCCATGCAAAATTAACCGCATTTCGTCATTATGGTTTTTTCCCCGAACAATCTTTGTTGTGGCAAGAGATGATAGAATTTTGCCACAAATTCAAACAGCACAAATTAACCGCCCTTAATCTTTTTGCCTATTCTGGCATGGCATCATTGCTGTTGGCAAATCAACAATTATCGGTTGTGCATGTTGATGCATCAAAAAAAGCCATCCTGTATGCCGAAGAAAATATTACACATGATAAGGGGGTAAAATTATTGATAGATGATGCGATGGGGTTTATTAAGCGTGAGATTCGTCGCCAGAATCGCTATCACATTATTTTGCTTGACCCGCCAAAATTTGGGCGGGGTCCAAAAGGCGAGGTGTGGGATATTTGGCAACATCTGCCCGAACTTTTATCGCTATTGCCAAATCTGTTGGTGGATGACCAGCCCGCTATGGTTATTTTAACCACCTACGCCATTCGTTCCAGTTGCTTTGCCATCGGGCGAGCATTGCATCAAGCCATGGTAGGGTTAAACAATAAAAAAAATATCCATAGTGTTTTTGGCGAATTATGCCTAACCGAGCAAGCACGCCAATTTTATATTCCCCAATCTGTTTATACCATCTGCCACATAGAACCAAAATAATTGCAAATGCCGCTTTATCTTATTGCCACCCCGATAGGAAATTTAAACGATATGAGTCGTCGCGCCCTTGATATATTGCATTTGGTTGATATGGTATTATGCGAAAACCCACGCCATTCACAAAAATTACTCAGCCATTATGATATAAATAAAAAAACCATTCCGTTTCATGACCACAATGAAAAAACCATTAGCAAACATATCATTAAGGATTTAAAAAATAATAAAAATATCGCCCTTATCAGTGATAGTGGCACACCGCTTATTTCTGACCCAGGATTTTTTTTGGTGCGGGCGGCAATATCGGCAGGGATAAAAATTGTGCCAATACCCGGTGCATCGGCTATTTTGATGGCTCTTTTGGGTAGTGGTTTGCCGATGCATCATTTTAGTTTTTTTGGTTTTCCACCTATCAAGCAACAGGCACGCAATGAATTTTGGCAAAAAACCAACCAAGCCAATATCGGCAGTGCGGTGATATTTTTGCCACCCCATAAGGCAGAAAAATATTTACAAGAATTGGTGGCTATCAATCCAAAAAGACTAACCTGTCTAGCACGAGAAATGACAAAAATACATGAAGAATATATCACCTTACCTGTGGCAGAATTATTAGCAGATTGCCGATTGAAAGATAATTGGCGTGGTGAAATGGTATTGGTTTTGGCAGAAAGTTACGCCCCTCACCAACTAGATATTGCCAAAGAATTATTAAATCTTTATCGGCAAAAAAAAATATCAATGCGCGATGGTTTAAAAAAAACCATGGCACTCACCCATATAAGCAAAAACAACCTTTATGAATTGGCATTGCATATTTGGAAAAAAAAATGAAAACATCAAACCATAAAAGATACAATAATATCAAAGGAGCTATAGCCGAATGGCTGGTGATGTTTTATTTATTGGCAAAGGGTTATCGCCCAAAAAAATGGCGTTATTCTACACCATTTGCCGAAATTGATTGGTTATGCCATAAAAATAATGTTTTGGTGGTGGTGGAGGTTAAATTTCGTAGCCGATGGAATTTTGACCCCATCATCACCCCACAGCAAGAGGCAAGATTGCGTCGTGCTTTACAATTTTGCATGAAAAGATTTGGTTATGATATGGGGCAATTGGATGGGGTGGTATTATCGCTTAATCATCGCCCAGTGCATTATAAAAATATGTGGTAATATAATATGACAAAAAAAATAAAAGGTTCTTTGATGGTGCAGGGCACGGCTTCTTCGGCTGGAAAGTCGTTGATAGTGATGGGGTTATGTAGAATATTAACCCGCAAAAATATCAAAGTGGCGCCATTCAAACCGCAAAATATGTCAAACAATGCTATGGTTGCCGATGATGGTGGCGAAATTGGGCGAGCACAAGCTTTTCAAGCTATGGCTTGTGGCATTGCCACCAGCCATCATTTTAACCCTATCTTGTTAAAACCGCTTGGTAATAATTTATCGCAATTGGTGGTGCATGGTGAGGCGGGCGGCAACCTGACTGCCAAACAATATTATGCAAAAAAAAATCGCTTGATAAAAAAAATTTTAGAAAGTTATCGCCATTTGCAACAAATATATGATGTTGTGATAGTTGAAGGTGCGGGTAGCCCCGCCGAAGTTAATTTACGCAAAGCCGACATGGCAAATATGGGTTTTGCTGATAAGGTGAAATGTCCTGTGCTGTTGGTGGGCGATATAGATAGGGGTGGGGTGATAGCATCATTGGTTGGTAGCCATGCTGTTTTATCAACCACCGACCGCAATTTGATAAAGGGTTTTATTATTAACAAATTTCGTGGTGATGAAAAATTATTTATTGAGGCAGAAAAATATATCAGCCAAAAAACTGCTTGGCAAAATTTGGGCATAATACCATTTTTTGAAAAAGCCAATATGTTCCCCGATGAGGATTCTTTGAGTTTTCAATTACAGCATAGGCATATTTTACAACATCATTTGCCACAACGGGTGGCAGTTTTTCAAACACCGCACATGGCACAAAGCGATGATTTATTGCCCCTGCAATATATGTTAAACAACAATGGCTATGGTTTATCCATTATCAAGGCGGGCGATAAAATGCCCAGCGGTATCAATATGATGATCCTTATGGGTAGTAAAAATACAAATGCCGATTTAAAATTTTTGCGTGATAACGATTTTGATAAAATAATTATTCAGCATTATCAGCATGGCGGTATGGTGGTTGGCTTGTGCGGTGGTTATCAAATGTTGGGGCAGGATATTATTGAGAAATATGGTGTAGAAAGCCATGGGTATAAAAAGGCAAGGGGGCTTGGGCTTATACCCACCACCACCATTTTAGAAAAAACCAAAATTTTATCCCATGCCAGCGGGCAAGAACGCTTGTTCGGCACAACATTGCAGGGTTATGAAATTCACGCTGGCATAACCAGATGGATTGATTCAGAAAAAACACAAAACCATGATGTTTTTATGACAAGCCATGATGGCAAAACCGATGGTTATATCAGCCGTGATAAAAAATTGGTGGGAACATATCTACATGGGTTGTTTGGCAATCACGCATTTTTATTACGCTGTTTAACATCAAACAATCTTACCATACATCATAAAACATCTTATCATCATGCACTTGATAGGGCGATAGATGATTGGGCAGATTTTTTATCACACCATCTTAATATCAAAAAAATGATGGGTTTGATAAAATAAATTTTCTATACGGCGATCGGTGCCTTGATGGTGGGGTGGGGGTCATAACCAATAATAGCCACATCATCAAAACGAAAAGCAAAAATATCTTTGATATCTGGGTTTAACATCAAGCGTGGTAAGGCCTTGGGGCTGCGGCTTAATTGTTGGTTGGCTTGCTCCAGATGATTATTGTAAAGATGCACATCGCCAAAACTAATAATCAATTCATTAGGTATAAGCGATGTCACTTGTGCCAACATATAGGTCAGCAAAGCATAGGAGGCAATGTTAAATGGCACGCCCAAAAAATAATCGGCACTTCTTTGATACAAATGGCAGGATAATTTTTTTTCCACAACATAAAATTGGCACAGCAAATGGCATGGTGGTAATTTCATTTTATCAATTTCGCCAACATTCCATGCCGATAATATAATACGGCGGGAATTTGGTTTGGTTTTTAATTGTTCAATGATATTAGCTATCTGGTCATAATGATGCCCATCTTTATCTTGCCAATCACGCCATTGCTTGCCATAAATGGGTCCTAAATTGCCATTTTTATCTGCCCATTCATTCCAAATGGTAATATTATGTTCTTTAAGATATGCGATATTATCATCACCACGCAAGAACCATAATAATTCATGCACGATAGATGCCCAGTGGATTTTCTTGGTGGTAAGAAGTGGAAAACCATTTTTTAAATCTATTCGCAATTGACGTGCGAACAATGATGTTGTGCCAGTGTTGGTGCGGTCAGGCTTGGCGTTTCCCAGCATCATAATATCGGATAATAAATCAAGATATTCTTTCATATTTTCATTTTAGCCGATTCGCCATCAGGTGGGTAAAGAATCATTGGTTTTTATTCGCCCAGCAGGTCAATAGGGTAAAGCCCCTATCAGATGCTTTAGGGCAAGTTATTTTGTTCCAATAGGCAACTCGGTCATAATTTAAATAATACATGGGAATAAAATAATATTGCCACATAATAACCCGATCCATGGCACGGGCGATGGTGGTTAAATCATCATAGGTGACAACCTTAATTAATTTATTTATAAGCGCATCCAACACCTCTGAACGCACCCCGCCAAGATTGGCACTACCCATTTGATTGGCAGATTGACTGCCCCATAAAGCCAATTGTTCGTTGCCCGGTGATTCGCTATTGCCACGGGCAACCAATATCACATCATAATTAAAATTTAATAATTGTCTGGTTAAAACAGAACTATCCACCACCCGTAGGTTAACCTTACCACCAACCCGTCTCACCGCTTGCACAAAGGGTGAGAGCAGGGGGATAAACAATGAACTATCAAGCAAGATAGTAAATTCAACTGGTATATTTTTTGGTGAATATAAAACTTGCCCCTTATAGTAAAATCCATTGGCTTCAAGCAATTTGACCGCTGTTATCATATTGGCACGATTGTTATCACCATTGTTTTTGGGTGGTATATAGGCTGGACCAAACACTTCTTTCGGTAATTCATCACGAAATGGTTCTAACAATTTCAATTCAGCTTTTGATGGTAAGCCGCGCGCGCGCAAAATACTATTATCAAATATCGATGCGGTGCGGGTATAGGCATTATACATCAAATTTTCATTTGCCCATTGAAAATCCCAAAGATATTGCAAAGCACGGCGTAAAACACGACCATCTGTATCAGCGAACAATGGGCGGCGCAAATTAAATTGAATAACCTGTAAAGGCGCTATGCGTTTGTGACGAAATTCACGCTTTAGCATCTGTTTATTTTTGATGGCAGGCACATCATAACCAGTTGCCCAAGCCCGAGCGATGGATTCGATGCGCAAATCAAATTGTTCTGCTTTGAAGGCTTCAAATTGCACCGTGCTATCACGATAAAATTGATATTTTAAGGTAGAAAAATTATTTTTCCCCCGCTGGCTATTGAGGTTTTTTGCCCAATAATTTTCTATCAATTCATAAACCACAAATTTGCTGGGAGAAAATTCTTTGATGCGATAGGCACCACTACCCAAAGGAATATGCAAACTTGGTTGGTTGAAATCTTTGCCTTGCCAAAAATGTTTTGGCAAGATAGCCAATTGTGCTAAGATACTTGGCAATTCACGATTGGCAGGGTTTTTGTTGGTAAATACCACCACCGCTCGACCTTCGCTATGCACTTTCTTGACATCACGATAGTAGGATTTAAAACTAGGATTGTTGGTTGCCAATAATGTTTGAAAAGTCCAAACCACATCATCGGCTGTGATGGGTTTGCCGTCTTGAAAGCGCGCCTTGGGGTTGATATGAAAGGCAATGGTGCGTTTATCTGGGCTAACATAGATACCATCGGCAATTAATCCATAAACAGAAAAAACTTCATCATCGGATGCCGTCATCAAGGTATCATATATTAAACCAATCGAGCCTGGCACGATGCCTTGAATCAAGAAAGGATTGAAACTATCAAACCCACCCAATTCAGATAAAACCAATTTGCCTCCTTTGGGCGCATTGGGGTTGAGGTAATGAAAATAAGAAAAATTTTTACCATAAGCCAATTTGCCCCATAGAGAGAATCCATGTTGAAAGCGATATTGCCCATAGCTGGTGGCAGGAAAAAATATCAATGTTATGATGACCAATATGGTTGCCCGCCATAACCATATTTGAAAAAACCTATACATCCATTTCATAGGTTATCCAGCTGGTGCGTTTGGCAATGGTATCATAAAGCGGCCTTGCCCGATAATTATCATCGGCGGTAAGCCAACTTATCATTGTCCAACCATTTTGTTTGGCAGCGGCTTTCACTGCCATCATAAGGTTTCTACCAATTTTTTTACTACGCATATCCATGCTGACAAACAGGTCATCAAAAAAACAGGCAATATCACCAGCCAGCGAATTGGGGAATGATCGATAATGGGCGAAACCGACTATTTTTTTATCAACCACCGCTACCAAACCATAAAAATTTGTTTTTTCATCCATCAACCAATCCCAAACAGTATCTGCCAATTGGTTAGAAAAATTAACTTTGTAAAAATGGCAATAGCCAGAAAATAATTCATGCCAATCGGTTTTATCATCTGCCATAAGGGGGCGAATAATAACATCGGACATCATGCAAGCATTTTAAACAATTTTAATAATTTTGTATAGGGGAATTAGGATAATAAAGCCATAAGAATGATTCGCATAATAAACATTATGACAAATAACATTCATCTGTTAAAATATCCCTAAAAATATGATAAAGATAGATATTATATGATGACTTCCCTTCAAAATGGCATTGGCGTTATTTTAAATTATTGCCAAAAACTACCGCATGGCGAAGAAAATTTGCCAGCGGTCTATCGTATGATGAATAAAACCCATCAGGTCATTTATGTCGGCAAGGCAAAACAATTAAAAAAACGCCTGATGAGCTACACCAATCCACGCCTGATTGGCAATCGCATCCAGCGTATGATAGCCGAAACTGCCAAAATGGAATTTATCATCACCCACACCGAAGCCGAGGCGTTGTTGCTTGAATCAAACCTTATCAAACAATTCCAGCCCCGCTATAATATTTTATTGCGTGATGACAAATCTTTCCCGATGCTATTGATAAGGCGTGACCACCCCTTTCCACAAATTTTAAAACATCGTGGGGCGAAAAAAACAAAGGGGGAATATTTTGGTCCTTATGCCTCTAGCCGTGCGGTGAATGAATCATTGGTGGTGCTGGAGAGGGTTTTTCAATTACGCAATTGTAGCGATAATATATTTGCCCATCGGTCACGCCCTTGTTTGCAATATCATATCAAGCGTTGTGCCGCACCATGTGTGGGTAAAATTGCTGAGGCTGATTATGAAAAAAATGTCATTGCCGCCAAAAAATTTCTTCAAGGCGATAATCGTGCGGTGCAAATTTTATTAGAAAAAAATATGGCACAATTTGCCAAACAGCGTCATTATGAAAAGGCTGCCGAAATAAGGGATAGAATCAAAGCCCTTAATCAATTGCAACAAAAACAAACCATTAACATTGGGAAATTATCGGCTGATATTATTGCACTGCATCGTGTGGCAGGCGATACAGCCATTCAAATATTCTTTTATCGTGATGGGCAAAACCATGGCAATCGTGCTTTTTTTCCCAAAACCATAAAAGACGATAAGGCAGGGGATATCATGGCAAGTTTTATAGCCCAATTTTATCGCGACCTAACTCCACCAGCAGAAATTTTGCTATCACACCCTGCTGATGACCAAAAAACACTTACCATTGCCTTAAATCAAATTCACAGCGAAAAAACAAATAAGAAAATAACCATTAGCGTGCCACAAAAAGGCATCAAAAAAGCCATTATGAAAGAAGCCGATAAAAATGTTAAATGGTCGTTGATAAGAAAACAAGCCGATAAAGAACAAAGCACCCGCCATCTAACCTCTCTTTATAAATTGGTATCGCAATATATTGATATGCCAAGCGATAAATTATCTCGGATAGAAATTTATGATAACAGCCATTTGCAAGGCACACACCCAGTTGGTGCGATGGTGGTTTATAATGAAGATAAGGGGTTAGATAACAAAGCCTATCGGTTATTTAATTTTGCTCCCCCCTCCTCCAGTGGCATGAATAACCACATGGTTTCTGATAAAAAATTGGCTTTTAATGAAAAAAAAATAGTTAAAAAAAATGGTGGCGATGATACCGCTTTTATGCGTGATATGTTGATGCGTAGGCTCAGCCGTGCCATCAATGAAAATACCACCCTGCCCGATTTGATTATGCTTGATGGCGGCAAACCACAACTTTCCACTGCTAATATGGTTTTAACCGAACTTGGCTTGAGTGATAAAATTCCCTTGATGGCAGTTGCCAAAGGCATCCATAGGCATGCGGGGCGTGAAAAATTATTTTTTCTTCCCACCGCCAAAGCCAAAATGATTGAAATAGCCTTGGCAAGCGATGATCCATTACAATTTTTTATCCAACGATTGAGGGATGAGGCACATCGTTTTGCTATCATGGCGCATCGCAAAAAACGCAAAAAAGATATTGAACGCACCGTGCTAGATGATATTCCCGGTATCGGGGCAAAAAGAAAGCGTGCCTTGATAACCTATTTTGGTTCGGCACAACTTGTGCAATCAGCGGGTATTGTTGATTTGATGAAAGTATCGGGTATTTCACGCGATCTTGCCGAACATATTTATCATTTTCATCACTGATAATAATGCAAAAATTTGCCTAGATGATATTTTTTAGCTATTTATCTTGCTATTTTACTACAAAAGATTTAATATAGGCGAAACACGGGAAGGCTATTTTATTACAAAAAGTTTAATATAGACGAAACACGGGAAGGCTATTTCCAAAAAAGAAACCATCATTTCATTAAGGAGCAAAAAAATGAAAACCTTTTTAACCAGCTTGGCAATAACCATTATGTTAGTCGCTTTTGCCAGTGTTGCCACCGCCGAACCTACCAATAGTGTTCTTAAAAGAAAAAAAGAATGGCAATCTATGCAATGGCAAGGCTTTTATAGCAATAAAAGACAACCATAAAGAAATAAAATTCTTAAAAAAAACCATCTCGCTTTTTTTAAAAAAACGGGATGGTTTTTTTAGCAAACAATATCTATTTTTATCTGATACAAAATAATGAAAAAAGTTTCGTTTGATAATAAACTTGTTTTTTTGGGGTTTGGTGCCATTGCATCGGGTATTTTGCAACTGGTGCTTAATCATTTGGATAAGCCAAATATCTCTATCGTTACCCGTGATAAAAAACAAAATGATTTGGTTGATAAATATAAAATACCGGTTAATCTTGCTACCTTAAATAAAGAAAATTATCCAGATATTTTGGCAAAATATCTATCGGCAG
The DNA here is from genome assembly GCA_051010635.1 of Alphaproteobacteria bacterium. GTDB lineage: Bacteria > Pseudomonadota > Alphaproteobacteria > JASGCL01 > JASGCL01 > JASGCL01. The sequence goes on from JBPCVJ010000007.1 coordinate 12,869, forward strand.
GTGATTTTTTGGTCAATTTATCGGTTGATGTAAGCTCGGCAGCGATTATGGAATGGTGCAAAGAACATGGTGTGCTTTACCTTGATACCAGTATTGAAGCATGGGGCGATTTTTATACCGATCTTGGACTCACCCCTTCGCAAAGAAGTAATTATGCCCTGCGTGAGACAATTTTGGCAAAGAAAAAACTATGGGCAAATGATAAAAATGCGCCAACCGCTGTTTCGGCGCATGGCGCGAATCCTGGCTTGGTTAGTCATTTTGTTAAAAAAGCCATGATGAATGTTGCTAGCGATATCGGTATGAAAATTGATAAACCAACCGATCGTTCGGCTTGGTGCAAATTGGCGCATGAGCTTGGCATTAAGGTTATTCATATTGCCGAACGGGATACCCAACGCCCCAAAGTGCCAAAAGATCGAGATGAATTTGTTAACACCTGGAGCCCCGATGGTCTTTATGGCGAATCTCTTCAACCTGCCGAAATAGGTTGGGGGTCGCATGAAATACATTTTCCCAAAGATGGCAAGCATCATGATTTTGGCTGTGGTGCGGCAATTTATTTGAATCAACCTGGGGTTATGACAAGAGTTCGGTCATGGACTCCCGAAGATAAATCATATCATGGTTTTATTATTCCCCATATTGAAAGCATTGCGATTGCCGATTATTTTACTGGCGAATTTGCTGGCAAACTCTATCGCCCAACCGTGCATTATGCCTATCACCCATCTGATTCGACTGTTTTATCGCTTCATGAAATGGCTGGAAATAATTTTCAAATGCAAAAGAAAAAACGCGTTATGGTTGGCGATGTGATAGATGGTATGGATGAATTGGGGGTGTTGTTGATGGGGCATAAAAAAAATGCCTATTGGTATGGTTCGCGCCTTACCATCGAACAAACCCGTTCTATCGCTACCAATAACAATGCCACCACCTTACAGGTCACCGCATCGGCTATGGCGGCGCTTTTATGGGTTATGGAAAATAGAAGCCGTGGTTTATTAGAACCTGATGATTTACCATTTGATGAAATTATAGAAACCTGTCGCCCCTATCTTGGCGATATGGTGGGGGAATATACCGATTGGAATCCTTTATTTGAACGCAATAGTTTATTCCCCGAAGACCTTGACCCGATGGATCCTTGGCAATTTAAAAATTTTCGTGTCAGCTAAAGATTAAAATAATCCTTTTATTGCCCCATCTGATTCTAATGTGATTGACAAGGCATAATTGTTGCCTTGCACATGCTCTATCTCGCCACTCAATTCCATTTCTAGCAAGGCTTGATAAAATAAACCACGCGGCATATCCCAATTTTGTAATATATCATCTAAATTGGTCGGTGCGGTGGTTAAATTTTTTCTTATCAAGTTTTTTGCTTTATCAATATCTTCTGCTTGAAAATTTTCATCTGGTTCGTTTGTATCATTAAAGGGGAGTATATCATCCTCCTTTGCACCTAAGGTGCTTTTTTCTAATATGGGTAATATGTCATCTGGTGTTTCGGTAATATGGGCGCCATTTTTTATCAAAAAATTGCAACCCCGCATCCTTTGGTCAAGCGGCGAACCGGGCACTGCAAAAAGTTCCCTGCCCTGTTCTAATGCATAGCGGGCGGTGATAAGCGTGCCCGAGCGTAAAGCGGCCTCTATCACCAACATACCCAATGATAAACCTGAAATAATACGATTGCGTTTAGGAAAAAGTTTGGCAAGCGGTAAGCCACCAAATTTGGTTTCGCTGATGATACAACCCACCTGTTTTATTTCTTGGTATAATTTTTCATTTTCACGGGGATAGATATTATCCACCCCACCTGCCAATATAGCCACCGTGCCAGTTTTTAAGGCTCCCCTATGCACCGCCGCATCGATACCTTTTGCCATACCCGATAACAATATATAACCTTTTTGCGCTATGACTTCAGAAAACCGCTTCGCCAATTTTTCACCAGATAAAGATGACTCTCTTGCGCCGACGATGGCAAAACTATCCTGATGAAGCAAATGTTCATTCCCTAGCACCGATAATATCGGTGGTGCATCGGCAATTTTTGCCAAAAGATTGGGATAATTTTTATCAAATAAAAATAAAAATTTGCCACCAATTTTTTCTAAATTTTCCCATTCTTTTTCTATGTCTGCCAATGATGGAATGGCGATATTGCGTGATGAGGTTATATGAGGTAAGGCCTCCACCGCCTTTTCGGCACTACCATATTTTTTCAATAATTTGCGAAAAGCGATGGGACCAATGGTTGGGCAACGGCTAAGCCTTAGCCATGCCAGTTGATTATTTTCTTTTTTTCTATTATCTGCCATATTTTTTAAAAACCACTTTCACGTCCTTGCAACAAGGCAAGGATATTTTTGCTATGGCGAATATAAATAAGTATGGTTAATGCCAAAATCACCAAAAAGGCTGTATAACCAAAACCATTATCGCCAAATGCAAAATAATAAAACAAAATCGGCACCATAGTCCATGCGGTCAAGCCAGCCAAAGATGATAGGCGTGATACCAAAAATACCAATAGCCAAATTGCCATCGCCACCGCGCCAACAAAAGGCGTGCTTGCCAATAATAAGCCAAATCCTGTGGCAACCCCCTTGCCCCCCTTAAAATGTAATTGATAAGAATAGCAATGACCTATCACCACCATAAACCCTATCAATAATGATTCAAAATTACTAAAATGCAAAAGATCACGGCAGAGTAAAACCATCGCCCCACCTTTGAAAAAATCAAGTAAGAAGGTCAAAATGGCAGGCACAGCACCAAAAACACGCCAAACATTGGTGGCACCAACATTTCCAGAACCAAAATTTTGAATATTTTTTTGAAACCATACCATACCTATTACATATCCAAAAGGTATAGCACCCAATAGATAACCCAAAAAAAGCATAATCATAAGAAAAAAAATATCAATTGACATAGAAATGATAAAAATAAGGCAAAATAAAGATAAAAAAATTGTTTGCCAAATCTATAGATTTATGATAAAAAATAAGCAAGGTCGTTTTTTAAGGGTTTGCTAAAAATATAGCATATCAGGGTTGGAGATAGATGGCGACCAACCATTGTAATCAAAAACCATTGGGGGCTATTTTTCAAAAATAGACATATATTATGATAAATAAGAAAAGTTTTTTTGACCAAGCAAAGGGTATGATAAGACAAATTAGTTTTTTTATCATCTTGTGGATGGTAACCATATCGCCCATGCAGGCTATGGCACAAGATTCAGCGCCGATTATCCATCAAAAACCGATCGATGACCAAGTCGCTGAACCTAGTGATGAACAGGCTGCCGAACCGATTGATGAAAAAATCGCCGAACCTAGCGATGAAGATGTTCCTGAATCCAGCGATACCCAGCAGGCGGTTGAAGAAAATAAAACCAAAGATGGCGATGAAACAGCTAGCGAAAAAACAAAAGACATAGATTATGACCAACCAAAGCCAGCCAGTATTGATTTTGTGCCGCCCGCTATACAATCAAGTGTTAGTGTAAAATTTCTTATGGCATATGGCAGAAATGCCTTTAATAAAGCTAACTATAGTGCCGCTTTTTATGCCTATAGCAAGGCTATCACCCTTGACCCCAAAAATGTTGCCGCCCATTATTCGCTGGCATGGACAAAAATTAATGCTGGTTTAACCGACTATAAAGATATTATGCGTGATTTAAATAGTGCGATCGTCTTAAATAGTAATTTTGCCGCAGGTTATAATACCCGTGGTATTGTTAATCTGTTGATGGAAAATTATGAACAAGCCATAGCCGATTTTACTAAAGCCGTTGCGATTGATAATAATTTTGAAGCCGCCTATACCAATAGAGCCTATGCCAAATATATCATACAAGATTACAATGGGGCAATTTTAGATTATGGCATTGCGATCGTTCTTAACCCAAATTCGGCACTTGCCTATAACAATCGTGCTTTGGCAAAATATGCCGATAGTCAATTTCAAGAGGCTTTATATGATATCAATAAGGCACTTGTGCTTGACCCGAAATTTGGTCAAGGTTATAGCAATCGTGCGGCTATCAAACAGGCGATGAATATCAATAATGATAATGATTTGGCTAAGGCAAAATCATTTGGCATCACCATTGAATAGCTGGTAATCAATTTTTTATTTTAACCAGAAAATACCAATTTGCCCTTTTTAAAAGTTTTTACCACCCTGCCCCGCACCTTATAACCATCAAGCGGGGTGTTTTTTGATGGCGAATGGAAAACGACACTATCTATCGTCCATTCGGTTTTATCATCCAATAACACTATATCGGCAATATTTCCCACTGCCAAAGATTTATGCTCTAGTAAACGGCATAAGCCACGGGGTTTATCGGTTATCATAGCCAATAGTTTTGCCAAAGGCATTTTATATTCACCATGCAAGATGGTTATCATCAATGGCAACATGGTTTCTATCGATGCCATACCCACAGCTGCCAAAGCAAAAGGCAGACGCTTTTTATCGTCATGCAGGGGTTTATGGTCGCTGGCAATGATATCAATGGTGCCATCTAAAATAGCTTCAATGATGGCTTGGCGGTCATCTTCACATCTTAAAGGCGGAGATAATTTGGCATGGGTTAAATATTGCCCTATGGCTGTTTCATTCAAGGCAAAATAATGTGGAGCAGTATCAACGCTAATATGCAAACCATTTTTTTTGGCTTGACGAATAATATCTACCCCTGCCCTTGTGGTGATTGGTCCTGCGTGATAACGACAACCCACCAATTCTACCAAAGCAATGTCGCGTTGTAATTGTAAGGCTTCTGTGATGGCTGGTGCGGTGGTTAATCCTAAACGATTTGCCAATAATGTATCAGTCATCACCGTTTGGCTATGACTAATGGTTGGTTCTTCGGGGTGTGCCAAAATAAGACTATCAAAATTCTTGGCATAACGCAAAATACGCCAAAAACTATCGCTGGTTGCCAAATTATGGTTGCCATCGCAAAGCCCCAATGCCCCCGCGATCCCCATCAAACCATATTCAGCCAATTCTTGCCCTTGCCGCCGCTTGGTCATGGCACCATAGCAATGGATATCAGCATAAGTTTCAGTGGTATTATTTGCCATTGATAAAAAAGCCCGCACCAATTTGGCATCATCCAATGGATTTTTATCCGATGGCACAGATGATGCCTCTGTAACCCCCCCCGCGAATAATAATTGCGACCAGCGGTATAAACTATCAACCTCTACCAAATTATTGATCGTCACCCGCATATCAAAAAATGCAAAAGATAAAATATGCCCTTCGCCATCTATGGTGGTGGTTATGGTTTCATCCTTTTGTGGCAAACCATCTGTTAATTTTTCTATTTTGCCATCGCCACCTATCACAACATAACCCAATGCCTGTTTATCAGGCATACGGATATTGGTAATGATGGTTTTATTCATATTGTTTATGGTATTTTAATGTTTATTTTTTGCTGTCAATAATATATCCATCACTGCCATACGCACCATCACGCCCATTTCAATTTGTGTTTTTACCAGCGATCTATCCATCATATCGGCGATCGCAGAATCAATCTCAACACCACGATTCATAGGGCCGGGGTGCATCACCAATGCCCCCGATTTGGCAAAGGATAATTTTTTTTCATCCAATCCATAAAAATAATAATATTCAGCGGGCGAAGGTAAAAATATCCCGCCCATTCTTTCTTTTTGCAAACGCAACATCATGATAATATCAACATCTTTTAATCCCTTTGCCATATCAGTAAAAACCTCCACCCCCATTTTATCTATCGTGTCTGGCATAAGTGTTAAGGGGGCTATCACCCGCACCTTCACCCCCAATTTTTTCCACAATATAATATTTGACCGAGCTACCCGTGAATGTAAAATATCGCCACAGATAGCGATCATCAGGTTTTTAATTTTTTTCATACCGCCCATTTTTAAAAAAATAGTGGCGGCATCAAGCAAGGCTTGGGTGGGGTGTTCGTGTGAGCCATCACCAGCATTAATCACTGGACAAGAAACCTTCAAAGATAACAAATGCGCTGACCCTGCATCGGCATTTCTGACTACCAATAATGATGGGCGCATAGCACTTAAAGTCAAAGCCGTATCAAGTATTGTTTCGCCTTTTTTAATTGAACTACCATCGGTTGAAAAATTAATCACATCCATACCCAAATGTTTGCCAGCTATTTCAAATGATTTGTGCGTGCGGGTAGAGCTTTCGGTGAAAAGATTTATCAAACTTTTACCACGATGTTTATCAAATAATTGTTGGCTTTTGCCGCTATGACTATCTTGCCAGAATTGCAATGAATGATTAATAATATCAATGATATCGGATGATGAAAGATCTTCAATTGATAATAGATGCCGACCCTCATAGGGGGAATAGGAATCATTATCTACCCGCATAGCGATTCCTCTATTAAGCAATATCGGGGTAATGTGTCAAGTTAAAAAATAAAGAAAAAATCTATGACAATGATGATTGATATTATCCCTGCCGCATATAACCCAGCATAGATATCATCAATCATAACCATCGTGGCCCTTATGTAGTAATTGCTATGTTTTGCCTTTTTGTTATTTCTATCAAGCTTACCAATCGCTCCTGGTTTCCAAATATCAAACAAACGAAACAATAAAAATGATAAAACAATCAGCGATATATTTCTTTCTAAAGTCATATTAGAAAAAAACAAAGTCATCGGCAATAAAGCAATGGTTTGCCCAATCACTTCATCAATCACCACTTCGCTTGGATCATTGGGTTTGGGATCATTTTTGCCAATCACCACCCGTTTTTTTAAATAATAGGCTGTTGCCCAAAAACCAATAACCATAATTAAAAATAACCATAGCAACCAAATCAAAAATAATTCCTGCGGTAATAAAGACATCGTGGTTAACATATAAAACATAATTGCCACAGCAAAAGATGCCACCGTGCCAGAACCAATCGGCACATAGCCCATACCCAAGCCGGTTGCCAACCATTTTGCCAATAAATCATTAAAGGATGATGCTACTTTTTTTACCATTTTTTTGTAATGTTGTTTTAACCCATTTCATTTGGTAAATCAATAGTGGATTGCACCATCGCCATCACCCCTTCGCCGCGACCTATGGCACCCATTTTTTCACTGGTGGTGGCTTTAAAACCAATGGAGGTCGGTGGTAATCCCAATAATTTTGATAGATTGGCAATTATTTTTTTGCGATAAGGGGTAATTTTTGGTGATTCCAACAATAATGTTATATCAATATGAAGCAATCGGGCATGGTTTTTTTTCATCATCTCCATCGCATATTTGACAAAAATTTTTGATGCCACACCACGCCATTTGGCATCGCTTGGCGGAAAATACGACCCTATATCCCCCATACCTATCCCCCCCAACAAGGCATCGGTCAAGGCATGAAAAATAACATCGCCATCGGAATGGGCAATAATATTTTTTTTGGTATAGATCGGAACCCCTGCCAACATCATTTTGGCATTTTTGCTATTTTTATTTTCAAACCTATGCATATCCACCCCTAGGGTGCTGATGGTTTTGCTCATGGTATTTTCTATCAATTTTATATCAGCGGGGGTGGTTATTTTGATATTGGCAACATCACCCATAATGGTTATGGCAGGATCATGGGGATAGGTCAATTGCCAAACCGCCGCATCATCATCAAGCCCCCGCCCCTGTTGCTGTTGGTGGGCTGTCAAAATTTTTTCATAAGAAAAACCTTGCGGGGTTTCTGCGATATGATGATGTTGTCGTGTTAGGCTAGCTAGGATACCTTGCCCCACCACTTGTTTTAATGCACCGTTAAGCGGCATAGTTGGTATGATGGCAGACTTATGTGATAATTTTTTTATTATTCTTGCCAATAAATTTTTATCGACATAGGGGCGCGCCGCATCATGAATTAAAACTTTTTTTGGCTGATATTTTTTTAATGCCTTCAAGCCACAATAAACCGATGCTTGCCTATCATTGCCACCCAACACGGCTGGTAAAATTTTATTTTTATAATGGCACAACTCAATAGCCTTATGATAAAATTTTTTATCTTTTTTACCAATCACCACCATAGCACCATCAATCGCAGGATTTGCTAATAATCTATCAAGACAATGGCACAACAAGGGACGACCTTTCAGCCATATATATTGTTTGGGCATTCCCGTTTGATGAAACCTTGTGCCACGCCCCGCCGCTGCCACCAGTAGAATGGTTTTGTGTCGTAACTTTGACATATTATGCTTTTTTATATTTTCTTTCCCTATGATTCAATATCGCCAGCAAACCTGCCAATACCATCATGCCGCCGCCCAAAAAAATAAACATCACCAATGGTTGATAATAGAATCTTATCATTAATTTTTCATTTTCTTGGTCAATATCACCTATGGCGGCATAATAATTAACAAAAAAATTACTATGGATAGCAACCTCGGTGGTTTCTTGCCCGCCAACCAGATAAATTCTTTTTTCTGGTATCAAAGTTATATTATTGCCTTTTAATATAACCTGTAAAGAATTAAAATGTTTTTGGGTTAGAAAAGAAATTTTTTCTACCTTAAAATTGATATTATGAAATTGAAAAGTTGTTTTTTCCTTAACAATAAAATTTTGTTGTTGGTCGAGTTGGGTGGCACCTATCACCCCCATGATGATCATGGCAAAACCTGCATGGGCAAATGGTGATGCCATATTTATAATTTTTCGCTTTGCTATGCCATCTTTGATTGATACCAATAATAATAAAAAAACCAAACCAAACCCTGCCCAAATGATAAAAAATTTATTGACAAAAAATATTGCAAACAAACCTCCACCTACCACTGCCAATATCAATAAAGGTTTAATTTTTTGCCATGCCAAAAGGATATTTTTTTTGTTGCTATGGTCATTGTTGGGTAGAAAAAATCCCAAACCTAATAACACAGCAAGCAAAATAAAAAATGGTATGGTGGTGATATTAAAAAATGGCGCCCCCACCGTTATTTGTTGATTGTTAATCACCAACAATGCCAATGGATAAATCAAGCCAATAAAAATAATCGCTGTGATAATATAAAAAATCATATTATTGATAACCAATAAACCATTGCGACTAAATAAAGTTAATTTGCCATTGGGCGGGAATTGTTTTTCATAAAATTTTAACCAGATAAAAAAACCACCACCCATTAAAATGGCGATGATAACTAACATGGCAATGCCACGGCTAGGGTCATTGGCAAAACTATGTACCGATGTGATTAACCCAGAACGCACCAAAAATGTTCCCACCAAACTGGTGGAAAAACTTAAAAGCGATAATAAAAAACAAGACATTTTCAACCGACCAGTTTTTTTAAAAACCATCATGCCATGCAACAATGCCACTAATAAAAGCCATGGTATCAAGCTGATATTTTCCACAGGGTCCCAAAACCAAAAACCGCCCCACCCCAATTCATAATATGCCCAAAACGAACCCGACACTATACCGCCAGTTAAAAATACAAATGCCAAAAATATAAAAAATTGCCATAAGCGAAAAATATCGGCATCGATAATGGTTGCTTTTTTTTTATCTATAATATGGCTTAACATAATGCCAACCGCCAATGAAAAAATGCCAGACAAGCCAACAAAGCCGCCATATAAAAAAGGCGGATGAAAAATCAACCCTGGGTCTTGTAATAAAGGATTCAAATCAAACCCATCGCTTTTGATGGCGCCATCAACCCGCAAAAAAGGGTTGGAGGTAAACAGCAAATACCCCACGAATAAAAAAATGATGGTGTGTTGGCATGCAACCGCTCGTGCGATAATATGATAATGATTGAAGCGCTGGGGTAATCCCCTAGCCATCCATAATAACAATACTGCCAATATTGCCAATACCAATACCCATAATAAAAGCGATCCCTCGTGGTTGCCCCATGCGGCCGCCAATCTGTAATACCATGCCAAATTCTGATGAGAATTTTTTAAAACCAACCATACAGAAAAATCATTTATCAAAAAAACATATAATAAAGACAAAAACCCTAATATAATCAAACCAAACCCTGTGGTGGTAAAAATCCATAATAATGCCAATCGGTTTTTTATTTTTATACTACGATAGCCTATCACTGCCGCTATCGCACTAATGACCCATGCTAACCAAACAAACAATTCACCAAAAGAAGCTATCATTTATTTTTTACTCCCGCCATGTGCCAGAATCTTTTAAGGCTTTCACAACCTCTTTCGGCATATAATTTTCATCATGTTTTGCCAATATATCGCTTGCCATAAACATATTATTTTTTTTATCAAATTGTCCCAATGCAATAACCCCAGAATTTTCACGAAACAAATTGGGCAATAATCCCTTATACATAACATCTGTATCATGCACAAAATCAGTCACAACAAAAAAAATGCCGTCTTCGGTTTTTTTAATAGATTGTTTTTTTACCACCCCGCCAAGTCGAAATTTGGATAAATGCAATGATTTGCCCGATGCAATATCGCTTGGGCTATAAAAATAAGAAACACCATCACGCAAACCATAAAGCACCAAACCAACCGCCAACCCCACCATGCTTAATAAAAACAAAATAAAATATAGGCGATGGTGTTGTTTTTTCATTTTTTTATTTTCTTAAATTGTTTTTTTGCAACCTGATAAGAATAAAAAAAATATCCCCCTACCAAAAGCAATAGGCCAATAGAAATACCATAGGCAGTGATAATATAAAGCATAATTTTATTTTTTATTTTGATAGATATTGTTGAATAATTTTTGATATAGCAAACCATTAGCACGCCAAAGAAAAAATAATAAGGCAAGCGATGTAAAACCAGCTATACTCCATAGCAATGGTGATAATATGGTTGGTGCTATGCTGGGACCATCAATTTTTAATAAACTTGACCCTTGGTGTAAAGTTTGCCACCAGGTTACCGAAAATTTTATGATGGGCAAATTCACTGCCCCCACCACTGCCACCATAGCTGCGGGGCGGTAATCGCTTATTTCTTTTGCCAAAAGCATCTGCCCAACATAAAGCAAAAAAAGAATAAACACCGATGTCAAACGCGCATCCCACACCCAAAATGTTCCCCAAGCGGGCTTGCCCCATAAACTGCCAGTGATAAGGCAAATCAAGGTAAAGAGCAAACCAACTGGTGCTATGGCGCGTGCCATGATATTGCACATCGGGCTACGCCATACCAAAAAAATAAAACAAAAAATTGCCAACCCGCCATAGCATAGACTTGCTAAATAAGCCGAAGGCACATGGATAAACATAATTTTTACCAAATGCCCTTGTAGATAATCTGGCGGGCTAGATATTGCTTCTATCCCTGCTATTAAGAAAAAAGTTATCGTTGTTAATATCAAAAAAGGTATTATTTTTTCAGCCATAGCAATAAATTGCTGTGGGCGATGTGGTAGATAAGAAAAAAAATATTGCATGAAATTTATGCCTCCTGTTTGATAATAAATGCCGATGCGATTGGCAAGAATGAAAAAGATAAAATAAAATATGCCAATTGAAAAAATATCATCGGCTGTAAATGGTTAAAATAAAGCATCAACAATACAAACAAAAAACAAGGTAATAATAAAGGTAAAATAATTATCACCATAAAAAATCCTCCGCCTTTGCCCCATCGGGTAAGGCTAGCCAAAAAATTAATTAATAATGCCAGATGGGCGATGAATAAAAAACCACCCAACATAAATATGATAACAACAGATGTTTCAATTGCCTCAATACTAATCATTGCTATGCCGCTTAGCAACCACAATGGCAAGGCTGAAAAAACCACTAATCCCGCCCATTTTGCATAAATATATGCCAACAAAGATTTTTTTGCCAATATAATATCTATCGGCAAATCATCATCTAAGTCTTGTTTATAAAGCCAAAGCCCCATTGTGTTTAAAGCAAAAAACCATAAAAACAAAAACCAGATACATATAAAAAGAAAATCATCAGCCATAGATAATGAATGGATTAACAACAAACGAAAAATAAAAAAACCACTCAACCATACAAAAAGTGGCAGTAGATAATGAGTAAAATGGTCAAGGCATATCATTGCCTCACGCTTAAAAAAAAGAAAAAAATCATTCATGGTATCAAAGGGTAATTTTTTTTATAACCTGATGATGAATAATATCATGGTCGTGGCTGGTAAAAATAATACTATCGCCCTGTTTTTTTCGCATCAATAGCCATTGCCAAAGCATTTTTTTTGTTGTTTTATCTAAAGTTGTAAAAGGTTCATCCAAAAACCAAATGGATTTTTTATCTGCGGCATAAAATATATTGGCAAGTTGTAATTTTTTTTGCATACCAGCCGATAGATGTTTTATTTTTTTTGTTAAGGAAGTTTGCAGTTGTAATTTTTTTGCTATAAAATTTATATTGTTTTTTCCACCCCATAATTTTTTTATAAAAATTAAATAATTTTTTACCGTCAATTCATTATAGGCAAAACCATTATGACGCAAATAAAAACAAACGGCACGATAATCATCATCAACCTGTTTATTATGCCATAAGATATTGCCAGCGCTTGGCAATAATTGCCCTAATAAAATTTTAAACAAAGTGGTTTTGCCTGCACCATTATCACCCTGTAACCATAATATATCACCATACCCAAGACGAAAAGAAAAATTGGAAAAAATGATAACATTATCACGCAGAAAAGATAAATTCTTTACAACCAGCATAAAAAAACTTTTAGCAAAAAAAATTGCTTTTTGCCATAAAAAACAATTTTTATTCTATGGGTGTTTTTATATTTTTATTCACTGCATCCAACACCGCATGAATCAATTTGGGTGATTGGTCAGAAAAATATGATTTTGTAACCTCCACCCATGATGATATGATAATGGCAGGCGATTGTTTTTTTAACATCATCTCTGCCACGCCCAGAGACAAAATAATTTGTAAAATTTTTTCCAATGTTTGCCATTTTGCATCCCCCCCCGCTATGTGATGAATAATATATTCAATGATAGTATCTTTTTGTTTTTGATAAAACAACAATAAATCGATAATCTCTTGATTGTTGCCATCACCGCCCATAGCCAATTCTTCATTCATAATTTTTTTTATCAATGCCAAATTATCATTGATATTATTATCAAGCCTATCGGGATTGATCGCCATACTATAAAGCACCTGCACCGCCAATAACCGCTCGGTCATTTTAGCAAATGCTGTTTTTTCTTTTTTGTTGGCTATGGTGTTCATTTTATAAAAATTATTTTTTGCTTAAAAGCCAAAGTCGTAAAACAGCCGCTGTAGCAAAGCCACCTTTATTACCATTTTGTCTATCAACCCTTGCCACAGCCTGTGCCATAGTATCAACCGTTATAATGCCATTGCCTATCATCATTTTTTTTTGTATAGCCAAATCCATCAAGCCACGCGCCGATTCACCAGCAACAATATCATAGTGACTGGTTTCACCGCGCACCACCGCACCAAGCGCAATATAAATATCATATTTTTTTTCTAATTGAGCTATAGCAGGTGGAATTTCCAATGCCCCCATAACAAAAAACCTATCGGCCTTTATATCGATATTTTGTAAAACACCCTCCACCCCCGCCAATAATTCATTGCTTAAATCTTGATAAAAATCAGCAACCACAATAGCCACATTAGGCGGCATTTTTTTTATCACCGCTATGTCTGAATCATTAAAATCTAATTTATCTTTTTGGTTTTTCATTTTTTTCTCAATTTTTTTTCATTTTTTCTAAAGCTTTCATAACATAACGCATCAACATATCAATTTCTACATTGACTTTTTGCCCCACTTGATAATATTGGGCAATGGTATGTTCGATGGTATGGGGAATAAGGGTTATAGCTATCGTATCATTTTTTATATCATTGATGGTTAAGGCACAACCATCGATCGCTATTGACCCCTTAACAGCCATCATGGGCATCATATCGGGGGGCAATTTTACAACCATATCTTCATTCGCTTTTGGCATATCTGATTTTTTTATTGCAACCACTTCCCCCACCCCATCAATATGACCAAAAACAAAATGCCCACCTATGTCTTGCCCAACCTGCAAAGATGGTTCAATATTGACAAGTTGATTTTTTTTCCACTGACCAGCGGTAGTGCGATGCAAAGTTTCTGGTGATAAATAAAAAACAAAATCACGCCCTGCCATTTCGCTATAGGTTAGGCAAATACCATTTATAGCTATTGATGCACCAATCGCAACCTTATTCAATTTATCAATTGCTAGGGTTATAACCGCCGCATCACCCTCAAGCCTATAATCACTTATTACCACCAATGATTGTATCACACCCGAAAACATATAATTTCTATAAACTATTTTATCCCATTAGACAAAATAATCTATCAATTATTTTTATCCAGATGGGGTAACATTTTTTCTTATTTTTGGCGCCCCTTTGACTTGTTCTTGTCCGCCCAAATCTTTTTTGGCAGTTATAGATTTTTTGTCATCAAGTTTTTGAGTGACAGCAGGATTGTTATCGCTTGAAGCTTGTGCATCTTCGCCTTCTTTTGCCATTTTTGGACCTTTGGGTTTTGCATTTGGGTCGCGGTCAACCAATTCGATCATAGCCATCGGTGCATTATCGCCATAACGAAAACCATATTTCATCAAACGGCTATAACCGCCCGCACGGGTTTTATATCTTTTTGCCAAGATATTAAACACTTTATTTACCAATGTTTCATCACGCAATAGGCTAAATATCGCACGCCGCCGATGTAACCCGCCTTTTTTACCCAAAGTAATAATTTTATCAATATAGCGTTTTAATTCCTTTGCTTTGGGCAAGGTTGTTTTTATTTGTTCATATTGAATCAATTGTTTTGACAAAGTTCTTAACAAGGCTTGACGATGCGATCGTGAACGCTGAAGCCTTCTGCCAGTTTTTTTATGTCTCATAATTTTATCCTTCTTTCTGATTATTTCTAATCACAATGCCATGATAAGGCGGGTTAGTAACATCAATCGTTACAAAAAAATAATTTTTAAGAACCACTGTTGATGCGAGGTTTTTGTTTAATAGAAAAAAAATTAATATTTTTCCTCCAATTTTTTTGCTAAGGCTTCGATACCATCAGGTTCGGGCCAATTAGGCACTTGCATACCAAATCCTAATCCCATCTGCACTAACATTTCTTTGATTTCATTCAAAGATTTTCTGCCAAAATTTGGCGTGCGGAGCATATCATATTCGGTTTTTTGCACCAAATCACCAATATACATGATATTATCTTGTTTAAGGCAATTTTGTGCCCTAACTGAAAGTTCCAAATCATCCACCTTTTTAAACAAATTAAGGTTAAATGGAATTTCATCACTTGATTTTTCTTTTCTTTCAAGTATTTTTGGCACATCAAAATTTATAAAAATATCAATTTGATCTTGCAAAATTTTTGCCGCCAATGCTATCGCATCTTTGCTATCGATCGTGCCATTGGTTTCAACCTGCAAAGTCAATTTATCAAAATCGGTGCGTTGCCCAACCCGTGCATTTTCAACCTTGTAGCTAACCCGTGTAACTGGCGAAAAAATAGCATCCACAGGAATAAGCCCAATCGAGGCATTTTCAGGGCGGTTTTGATTGGCAGGCACATAACCCTTGCCAGAGCTAACATAAAAATCAATTTTTAAATTTGCACCCTTATCAAGCGAACAAATCACATGGTCGGTATTTTTGATTTCTATATCGCCGCCCGTTTCAATATCTTTGGCGGTAACCAATTTTGGCCCCTTAACATTCAGCGTCATTTTTTTTGATGCACCACTGCGTGATATCAAAGCTAAACCTTTGATGTTCAAAACAATATCGGTTACATCTTCAACCACCCCAGGAATGGTAGAAAATTCATGCAACACCCCTTCAATTTCAATCGCTGTCACTGCCGCGCCGCGTAATGAAGACAATAAAACCCGTCTTAAAGCATTGCCCAGCGTTAAACCAAAACCCCGTTCCAAAGGTTCAACCGTAATAAGCGCTTGGTTATCTTTTTTATCAACATGCACCCCACTGGGTTTTTGTAGGTTTTGCCAATTTTTACTATCAATAGCCATCATCATTTACCTTTCTATAAAAATAATATTTATAACACGAGCTTTTATCATTACCCATCCAATCGGTAATAACCCTCACCCGACATAATAATCAATTAATTTTTTAATCCTATCATTATGATTATTCGCAATCAGCCTTACACCCGACGCCGTTTTCTTGGCCGACAACCATTGTGCGGCAAGGGTGTGACATCACGAATACTGGTAATAACAAATCCCAATGATGCTAAAGCACGCACCGCTGCCTCACGCCCCGAACCAGGACCTTTAATATTAACTTCAATATTTTTTACACCAAAATCTTTTATAATTGATGCCACATCTTCCGCCGCCACCTGTGCCGCATAAGGGGTAGATTTTTTGCTACCAGTAAAACCTTTCTTACCTGCAGTCGACCAAGCAAGCGTATCGCCTTTTTTATCGGTGATGGTTATCATTGTATTGTTAAAGGTTGAATGAATATGCGCCACAGCATCAAGCACATTCTTTTTTCCTTTTTTTCTTTTTCCTGCGACTGCCATGATTTTATCTGCTCCTTCTTAACATCAATTTTTATTATTTTTTGGTAGCTTGTTTTTTACCCGCTATAGGTGCTCCACGACTTTTTCTTGTATGGGCGTTGGTGCGGGTTCTTTGGCCACGGGTCGGTAGCCCCTTGCGATGGCGCAAACCCCGATAACAACCCAAATCCATCAATCTTTTTACATTCATTGAAATCTCACGGCGCAAATCACCCTCCACATCATAATCTTTATCTATACATTCACGAATTTTGATAATCTCTTCTTCGCCCAAATCTTTAACACGGCGACTTTCATCCAAATCGCATTTTTGGCAAATTTCACGTGCATTGACAGGGCCGATGCCATAAATATAGCGTAACGAAACCACCAATCTTTTTTGTGTGGGTATATTGACCCCAGCGATGCGTGCCATGTTTTGGTCTAAATGCTATTAATTTTTTAAATTGATTAATTACCTTCAAGTCTATAAAGAAAAAATACTAACAAGTCAAGTCCTATATTCAGCCAATAATTCATAAATTTTTCCCCTAACATCCTCCATGGTTGCCATACCATCAAACGAATATAATACCCCGCGGTCTTGATAAAATGGCAATAACGGTGCGGTATCGGCATGATAAATTTCCAGCCGTTTTTTTAGGGTATCTGGTGTATCATCGCTACGCAAAGATTCTTTACTTCCCTCAATCCGATAATTCTGTCTTGCCAATAATTCATCATCATTCACCTTTAGATGTATCACCTTATCAATTTTTTGCCCCATTGCCAGCAACGTTTTTTCTAAACCTTCGGCTTGTTTTAAGGTGCGGGGAAAACCATCAAGTATAATTTTTTTACCTTGCAATGATTGTAATTTTTCTTTGATAATACCCAACATAGTTTCATCATCAACCAATTGACCAGATTTCATAATACTATCGGCTTTTTGTCCCAATGGTGTTTTATCATGCACCGCTTGACGCAACATATCACCAGTTGAAAGATGTATAAAATCAAAATTATCTTGTAAGCATTTGCTTTGCGTTCCCTTGCCTGCACCTGGCGGTCCAAAAAGAATAATAATCATTTTTTTGTCTCGTTGTTATCAATCAACTCATCTAGGAAAATTAAAATTATCAAATCCGCCACCGCTCATTCGTGCTTTTTTTAATAAATTTTCATATTGATGAGCAAACAAATGCCCCTGCACTTGGGTAATGGTATCCATTGTTACACTAACCACTATCAACAATGATGTGCCGCCCAAATAAAATGGCAAAGAATATTTTGAAATTAAAATTTCTGGCAACAGGCACACCACCACCAAATAGATAGCCCCCACCACGGTAATACGGGATAAAATATAATCAAAATATTTTGCTGTATCTTCACCAGGTCGATAACCTAAAACAATCCCACCCTGTTTTCTTAAATTATCTGCCGTATCATTTGTATTAAAAACAATTGCCGTATAGAAAAAAGCAAAAAAAGCGATCAAACTAGCATAAAAAATATTATGCCCCACCGCACCACGCCCTAAAAAAGAATTTAACCATTGCAACCATGATGCATCACCGCCTGCCTGCCCCATAAAATTTAAGATGGTGGTCGGCAACAACAAAAGTGCCGATGCAAATATCGGTGGAATAACCCCCGACACATTTATTTTTATTGGAATATGGCTTGTTTCACCACCTGACATACGATTAAGCCCCACTTGTCTTTTAGGGTAATTTACTGTTACTCGCCGTTGTGCCCTTTCTATAAAAACAATGAAAGCCACCACAACGATAACCATAATCAATATGGTAACTATAAGAAAACTGCTTAAGGCACCGCTACGCCCCAATTCTAACACCTGCACAACCGCCAAAGGCAAATTAGCCAATATACCTGCAAAAATAATAACCGATGCCCCCTGCCCCACGCCCCGTTGGGTAATTTGCTCGGCTAACCACATTAAAAATATTGTGCCAGCGGTTAAAGTAATAATTGATGTTGTCATAAATAAAAGCCCCGGAGTAACCACAATATCCTCCGCCGCTTGCAACCCAGCCGCAACCCCATAAGATTGCAACAATGCCAACACCACCGTTAATTGACGGGTATATTGTAAGATGCGTTGGTAACCCGCCGCCCCTTCCTTTTTTAATTTTTCTAAACTGGGCACGGTGGCTGACATAAGTTGCATAATAATAGATGCAGAAATAAAAGGTAAAATACTTAAAGCAAATATAGTCATACGGCTTAATGCCCCGCCCGAAAAAACATCAAACATACCCAAAATCCCCTGCCCTTGCGTGGCAAATAATTCTTGTAGTGCCAAAGCATCAATACCCGGCAGTGGAATATGCGACCCCAAACGAAATACCAACAATGCACCAAGTGTAAAAATTATCCGTTGTTTTAATTCGGTAGCTTTGCCAAAACCACCGCCACCACCTTTGGCAAAACTTTTAGCAAATTGTTGCGCCGTCGTCATGATAACAAAAAATAGTCGTTAAGATTTTTCGGTTTTTGCTTCAGCACTAACAAAAGCTGCCTGACGATCCTCATGTTTTTTATAAGCATCGATGCGGCGTTGACCCCGTTTGCCAATTTTTTTTGGGGATGGTTTTTTAAATAATGTTATACTACCGCCCGCCGCGGTTATCATTTTTTCAGCTGGCGAAGATGCGCCATGCACCTGAAACATAGCCTTTGTTTTCCATTCGCCTTTTCCCACCACCAATCGCACGCCATCATAGGTTTTTTTTACCACCCCCGCTGTTACCAATGTTTCTTCGCTGATTGAATCAGCCGACAATTTTTTATTAGCAATGAATTTTTCTATTCGCCCTAAAGGCAAGGTTATCAAACGCAACCGCCTACGATTTTTAAATCCCCGTTTAGGCAAACGGCGATAAAGCGGTGTCTGCCCGCCTTCAAAACCCTTAATACTAACCCCCGCTCGAGCCGTTTGCCCCTTGCCGCCACGACCTCCTGTTTTACCCTTGCCCGACCCAATGCCACGACCTATTCGCATACGATCTTTTCGGGCGCCATATTTATATTTTAATTCATTAAGTTTCATTGTTTTATCTTTCTATTTTTTTATAACTTCCACCAAATGAGAAACCAGCTTTATCATGCCACGGGTTGATGAATTATCTTTGAGAATTCTAACCCGACCAATTTTACCAAGCCCCAACCCCTTCAATGCCACCGATTGATTGGCTAAACGGCGGATAGGGCTTTTGATTTGTTTAACGGCAATTTCACCATCATTGATTTTTTTTTCACTCATAGATTTATCTACTCCTCATTATCTTTGCTAACCCGCCCTAGAACTTCGGTCACGGTTTTATTACGCCTATTTGCCACCGCACGGGGTGAATGGGTGCTTTGTAGCCCCTGCAAAATTGCCTTCACCATATTATGGGGGTTAGAACTACCAACCGATTTTGCCACCACATCGGCTACCCCCAATGCTTCGAATACCGCCCGTGCTGGGCCTCCAGCAATAATCCCCGTGCCTCGCACAGCACTTCTCATTTTTACATGCCCCGAACCAAAATGCCCCATCACATCATGATAAATGGTGCGTTTTTCACGCAATGGGATTCTTACCATATGGCGTTTGGCAAGTTCGGTTGCTTTTTTCATCGCTTCGGGAACTTCACGCGCCTTTGCCGAGGCAAACCCCACCTTACCCTTACCATCACCCACCACAACCAAAGCGGCGAAACCAAACCTTTTACCACCCTTAACCACTTTACAAACACGATTAACCGCCACGGTTTTTTCTATCAAATAACTTTCGTCTTTTTTTTGCATTTTTTTATCTTTCTATATTTTTTCTATCATATTGTTGATTAACATTCCATACCATTGGCACGCAACGATTCGGCTATTGCCTTAATCCTACCATGGTATCTATAACCACCCCTATCAAACATCACCGATTTAATGCCAATTTTTTTTGCCCTTTCAGCCAATATCTTGCCTATCAAATTTGCCGCAGCGATATTTGATGTGCTTTTTAACTGACCACGCAATTCTTTTTCCATAGTTGAGCAAGCCACCATTGTTTTTGCAGAAGCATCATCAATAATCTGCACTTGTAAATGTTGATGCGAACGATAGACGGATATACGCCATTTTCTACCCCCGAATTTTTTTAATCGATAACGATGGCGTATGGCACGCTTGGCTAATGATTTATCGTGTTTCATAATAATAATCCTTATTTCTTTTTGCCTTCTTTTCTTAAAATTGTTTCTTCAACATATTTAATCCCCTTGCCTTTGTAAGGTTCGGTTTTTTTCAAATTACGAATAAGGCTGGCACAAAGCCCCACCGCTTCTTTGTTGGCACCGCTGATAGAAATAATATTATTTTTTTCTCCTTCAACCACCATTTTTATATTTTCAGGGATAGGAAAAATGACATCATGGCTAAACCCCAAAGACATTTTTAAATTCTTCCCCTGCACCGCCACACGAAAACCAACTCCATTCAATTCTAATTTGCGTGTAAAACCTTTATCTGCCCCCTCTATAGCAGTTTTCATCAATTGGCGTGTTGTGCCCCAACAAATTTTCGCCCGCTTGCTATCGCTTAAGGGACTAACCGTAATTTTATTGCCATCAATTTTGGCTGTTATATCAGGCAAAATTTTAACACTATTGATGCCAACCTTGCCCTTGGCAGTAAAAACCCCTGCCTCTAATTTGGCTTCTATGCCTGATGGAATTTCTAATGGTATTTTTCCTAAGCGTGACATAATTTTTATCCCTCTATATCATTAAAAAACCGTAAAAAGAATTTCACCGCCAACATTGCCCTTGCGAGCTTGATGGTCGGTCATCAAACCTTTGGTGGTTGAAACCACAGCTATACCCAAACCATTGCTAACCATACGCATATCATCAAATGATGAATAAACACGCCGACCGGGTTTTGAAATGCGTTGCAATGTTTTGATAGATGGCTCACCATTAAAATATTTCAAATCAATTATCAGTGTTTTGATGGCTTTGCTCACCTGTTTTTCATGGTAATCATTTATATAACCTTCCTTTTTTAAAAGGACCAACACCTCTGCCCGCAATTTAGATGCTGGCACCTCAACCTGTGCAAGCCGTGCATGCAGACCATTGCGAATGCGGGTAAGCATATCACCCAAAGGATCACTTAAAGCAGACATTTTTTATTTTTCCTTTCTATTGTTTATCATTGTATTTACCAACTTGCTTTCACCACGCCAGGCAATTTACCTGCCGATGCCAATTGACGAAACTTATGCCGTGCCATTTTAAATTTGCGATAATTACCCCGTGACCGCCCAGTCAATTCACAACGCAATCGCACCCGCACTGGCGAAGCATTGCGTGGAATTTTTTGCAATTCCAATTGTGCCTGAAATTTTTCTTCCAACGAAACCTTCGGGTCATGGATAATATTTTTCCATTTTCTACGGCGTTTTTGATATTTATCACGCATTTTTTCGCGTTTTTTATTACGACTAACAAGACTTAATTTTGACATGGTGTTTTCTCCTTTATATTTTATGATGGTTGAAATGGCAAACGAAAAGCACTCAATAAGGCATGTGCCTCATCATCGCTGCGAGCGGTTGTGCAAATAATAATATCCATACCACGAATACTATCAATTTTGTCATAATTAATTTCGGGAAATATAATCTGTTCTTTTATACCCAAAGCATAATTGCCACGACCATCAAATGATTTGGTTTTTAAACCACGAAAATCCCGCACCCGTGGCAGTGCAACCATGATAAGCCTATCCAAAAATTCATACATACGCAAACCCCGTAAAGTTACCTTAACACCGATACCCATATTTTCACGCAATTTATAGGTGGCAATTGATTTTTTAGATTTGGTAACGATAGGTTTTTGCCCAGTGATAACTTTCATATCATCCTCTGCCCCTATAATATATTTTCTATCCTGTGTAGCCTTACCCACGCCCATATTGATAACAATTTTATCCAATTTGGGTATCATCATTTTGTTTTTATAACCAAATTGTTTTTGTAAAGCATCTTTCACTTCATTATCATATAAGGTCTTTAAGCGTGGTGCGGGACCTTTATCATAAAAAGGTTTTTGCTTTGGCATATTGGCACCCTTTGATGCATCGCCCTTATCCGATTTTTTTTGGCTAGCCATGTTTTTGATTATATTATTTTCTTTTGCCATAGTAACTCCTTTATAATACACTGCCCGATGATTTGGTTATTCTAACTTTTTTATCATTTTCAAATTTGAATCCCACCCTGCTTGGCTTTCCAGTTTTGGCATCTTTAATTGCCACATTAGACCAATGGATGGAGGCATTTTTTTCAATGATGCCCCCATTGGGATTTTCAGCCGATGGGCGCACCGCTTTTTTAACCACATTAATCCCCTCAACTATCAGTCGTTGTTTTTTTGGCAACACCGCCAACACCGCACCCTCCTGACCTTTGTATTTGCCACACAAAACAATAACATTGTCGCCTTTTTTAATTTTTTGTGCCATGATTTAAATAACCTCCGGTGCAAGTGAAATAATTTTCATAAATTGTTTACCACGCAATTCACGCACCACTGGACCAAAAATACGGGTGCCGATCGGTTCATTTTGTTTATTAACCAACACCGCCGCATTGCTATCAAATTTAATGGTCGAACCATCAACCCGTTTGATTTCCTTGGCAGTGCGCACAATAACCGCACGATGCACTTCGCCTTTTTGCACACGCCCTTTGGGTATCGATTCCTTCACCGCAACCACCACCACATCACCCACCGAGGCATAACGGCGTTTTGACCCGCCCAATATTTTTATACATTGCAACAACCGACCACCCGAATTGTCAGCAACTTCTAAAAATGTTTCTACTTGAATCATGATGTAATCCCTTATTTCTTTTTAGTTTTTTTGGTTGTCTTATGATTGGCTGTATCGTTTTTTATTTTATTATCAGACATCAATTCCCATGTTTTGCTTTTGGAAATCGGGCGGCATTCCCTTATCCAAACCAATTGCCCAACCATGGCTTGATTGCTTTCATCATGCGCCTTGTAATGTTTGGTGCGCCGCACAACTTTTTTCATAACTGGATGTTTATACCGCCGCTCAACCGCAATCACGATAGTTTTTTGCATTTTGGTTGAAAGCACAACACCTTGAAGCATTCTTTTTGGCATGATATTATTCTTTCACTTTTTGTTTTTTACTCTTCATGGTTAAATAAGTTTTGATGCGTGCAATATCACGGCGATTTTTACGCACCTCTAGCGGTTGTTCCAAATTGCCTTGCGTTTTGCGAAAGCGTAAATTAAATTGCGCACGACGCAAATCCAAAAGAGCTGTCTTTAATTCAGGCAAAGTTTTTTCGCCATAATTTATTTTTTTAATTTTTTCTTTTGCCATAATTTTTTTTCATTTATTTTTTAGTTGCCATAGTTTTCACCAAATCGTTTTACCACACGGGTTTTAATCGGTAATTTTGCTGCCCCCAAAGCAAAAGCCTCAAGTGCCACCGTATCACCCACTCCATCAATTTCAAAAAGAATACGCCCTGGTTTGACCCTACATACCCAAAATTCTGGCGATCCCTTGCCCTTACCCATCCGCACCTCGGCTGGTTTTTTTGATACAGGCACATCAGGGAACACCCTAATCCAAATTTTACCTTGCCGTTTCATTTGCCTAACGATCGCACGCCTTGCCGCCTCCAATTGTCTTGAAGTCACCCTTTCAGGTTCAAGCGCTTTTAAACCATAACTGCCAAAATCCAGCTTGGTTGCCCCCTTTGACATACCATGTATGCGTCCCTTATGGGCTTTACGATATTTTGGTTTTTTTGGTATTAACATTATTTTTATTTTATAGATTAACGATTTTGTACCTGTTGTGCCAAAATTTTTCTTTCACCAACAAGAGGGTTATGTTCTAAAATTTCACCTTTGCATATCCAAACCTTAATACCAATGATACCATAGGTTGTCATAGCCTCAGAAATGGCATAATCAATATCGGAACGCAAAGTATGCAATGGCACCCTGCCTTCACGATACCATTCCATGCGGGCGATCTCTGTGCCACCCAAACGACCAGAGCAATTGATTCTAATACCTTCGGCACCAGCTCGCATAGCGCTTGACATTGCCCGTTTCAAGGCACGCCGAAAAGAAACCCGTTTTTCTAATTGTTGTGCTATGCCATCAGCAACCACTTGTGAATCAATTTCTGGTTTTCGCACTTCAAGCAGATTCACCGCCGCCTCTTGACCACAAAAATTTCGCAATTCATTGCGTAATTTTTCAATATCCGCACCTTTTTTACCAATCACCACACCGGGTCTTGCACATACCACGGTAATTTTTAATTTACCTGTCGGTCGTTCGATATAGATATTAGATACCGATGCATCTTTCAAACGCTTGAGTAAAAATTTTCTAATCTCTAAATCTTTATGCAACAAAAGCCCATACTCACGCCCTGATTCCTTGTCAGAAAACCAACGGGAATCCCATGTCTTATTAATACCAAGACGCAAACCTATCGGATTAACTTTTTGACCCATTTTTTATGCTACCTTTTCTTTTTTTTCTTTTTTACTTTTTGGTTTTTTTGTCTTTTGTTTATCCATCTCCTCTACCATTTTACTAGCGACCACTACCGTCAAATGGGAAAAGAATTTTTCTATTCGCACACCACGACCCCTTGCACGGGTATGAAAACGCTTCAACATAAGCCCCTGCCCAACAAAAGCCTCCTTAACCACCAAACTATCAACATCCAAATTATGGTTATTTTCGGCATTGGCAATGGCTGAAGACAAAGTTTTTTTAACCGCCGTTGCCGCCATTTTTTGCGAATAGGTTAAAACACGCAAAGCATCCGCCACCTTCTTACCACGAATGATGGTCGCAAGCAAATTTAATTTGCGGGGTGCAACACGCAAATTGCGAGTTATCGCCATTGCCTCGCTTGACGATAATTTGCGTGGTGTTGTTTTTTTTCCCATATAATTTTTTATTTTCTTTCAGTGGTGGTTGCTATTTTATTTGATGAATGGGCAATGAAAGTTCTTGTTGGGGCAAATTCGCCAAATTTATGCCCCACCATATCTTCGCTTACCAAAACAGGAATATGTTTGCGACCATTATAAACACCAAAAGTCAAACCAACAAATTCTGGCAAAATAGTTGAACGCCGTGACCAAATTTTTATGACATCACGCCGCCCCGAGCTTTTTACCGCTTCGGCTTTTTTTAACAAATAACCATCAACAAATGGTCCTTTCCAAACAGATCTTGTCATATTGTTTTATTATCCTTTCTTATCATGGCGTGAACGAATGATATATTTATCGGTTGCTTTGTTTTTTCTGGTTTTATAACCCTTGGTAGGTTTGCCCCATGGCGTCATAGAAATACGCCCGCCTCTGGTGCGCCCGCCATGTGGATGGTCAACTGGATTCATCACTTCTCCCCTTACATGTCCCCGCCGTCCCAACCAACGACTACGACCAGCCTTACCCAATTTAATATTTTGCCAATCAGCATTGCTCATCATACCTATCGTTGCCATACAATCATCACGCACTTTTCGCAATTCACCGCTCATTAATTTAATCTGTGCATAACCCGCTTCACGCCCCGCCAATTGCACAAAACTACCCGCCGAGCGTGCCAACTGCCCACCCTTCATCGGTTTTAATTCAACATTATGCACCAATGTTCCTATGGGGATATTTTTAAGCGGCAAGGCATTGCCTGTTTTAATATCAGATTTTTCACCCGCCTCCACCTTATCACCCACCCGCAATTTTTGTGGTGCAAGAATATAAGACAATTCGCCATTTTTATATTTCAAAAGAGCAATAAAAGCGGTGCGATTGGGGTCATATTCAATGCGTTCCACCACTGCCACCCCCTGTTTTTGCCGCATAAAATCAATCATACGATAGCGTTGTTTATGGCCACCGCCACGCCAGCGCATGGTAATACGCCCTTTGTTATTACGCCCCGCCCGTTCGACCTTACCAGTGGTTAGGGATTTCACAGGGCGACCCTTAAAAAGCCCAGAGCGATCTATCAATATAAGACCGCGGCGACCAGAGCTAGTGGGTTTATAAGTTTTGATCGGCATAATATTCTATCCTTTTTTATCTATTAAATTGTTGATCCCAAATCGATGGATTGACCTTTATCCAATTTGACCACGGCTTTTCTGATGCCATTTCTCTGCCCCTTGACCCCACGAAAATTTTTGAACTTGCCAGCAACATTGATAGTATTAATCGCCAGCACCTTGACCTTGAATAGTTTTTCTACCGCTTGTTTGATTTCGGGTTTGGTTGCATCGGTACTGACCTCAAATGCCACCTGATTAAATTGACTCATACGGGTAAATTTTTCAGTCACCAATGGCCTGCGAATAATTTCATAACATCGTTCGATGCTGATATGGGAATGATTCAAATAACGCCAGCTCATAATTCTATTCATCCTTATCTATATCGGTTTTGGCTATATTTTTTGGTTTGGCAGGCAATTTGCCTTCCAATTTCATAGCAACTTGGGTAACCGCATCTTTGGTTATCACCAATTTTTTTCGTTTCATAATATCATAAACATTAATACCTTGCAGTGGTAAAACATCAATATTTTTGATATTACCCGCTGCCATTTTCATATTGTCGGGCAACACCGCATCACCGATAATCAAGCCATTATCAATCCCCAATTTTTTAAATTGTTTAACCAATGAACTTGTTTTGTTACTCTTAATATCCAAATTTTCTAATACCATAATATTATCATCCATCATCTTGGTTGATAATGCGTGTTTCATAGCCAAAATGCGAAATTTTTTATTTAACTTAAACCCATGCGAACGCACCACAGGGCCAAAAGCACGCCCACCGCCACGAAATATGCCCGCCCGTGCCGAACCATGTCTAGCCTGCCCCGTGCCTTTTTGGCTATAGATTTTTTTTGAAGTGCGATTTATTTCAGCGCGATGTTTGACCTTATGGTTGCCACTCCGCCTTTTTGCCAATTGCCAATTCACCATCTGCTCCAAAATATCAGGGCGTGGTTTCAAACCAAACACCTTGTCAGATAAGGTGATGCTATCAACTTGTTTTTTTTCAAAATTCATAACAGATAATTTCATAAACTTGTTCTCCTTATTTTGTTAACTTTGCAAAAGCACCGGGATAAGGTGCATCCTTGGGGCGTTGTTTTTTGACCGCATCCTTAATCATCACCAATGAATGGGGGGCACCTGGCACCGCACCTTCTACATAAAGCAACCCTTTTTCTTTATCGGCAGAAATAATTTTTAGATTCTGCACCGTGACCCTTTTATCGCCCATATGACCTGCCATTTTTTTGCCCTTAAAAACACGACCAGGATCTTGACGATTACCAGTAGAACCATGCGCACGATGCGATACCGAATTACCATGCGTGGCACGCCCACCGCTAAAATGCCAGCGTTTGATAACCCCTTGAAATCCCTTGCCCTTTGATATGCCCGCCACATCAACAAATTGCCCTGCCATAAAATGATTAGCCAAAACCGCACTGCCAATTTCAGGAATAGCATCATTTGCCACCCTAAATTCAACCAAATGACGCTTTGCCATCACCCCCAATTTTTTAAAAACACCGCGCATCGGTTTATTAACATGTTTTTCTTTACTATCAACCAAACCCAACTGCACTGCCGCATAACCATTTTTTTCCACCGTGCGAACATTGGTTATCAAACAACCATTCACATCAAGCACCACAGCGGCACGCATCACGCCATCTTGGAATAATTGGGTTGTGCCCAATTTCTTGGCTATCATACCTGTGCGTTGATTTTTATATTCTCTTTGGATGGTTTTTTTCATATTTTTTCACCTATAATTTAATTTCCACATCTACCCCTGCCGCCAATTCCAAATTCATAAGCGCATCAATGGTTTGCGGGTTATGGTTGGTTATATCCAAAACTCTTTTGTGGGTGCGAATTTCAAATTGCTCACGGCTTTTTTTATCAACATGCGGCGAACGCAATACGGTATAGCGTTCAATTTTGGTTGGCAAGGGTATCGGCCCACTCACCAATGCCCCCGTGCTTTTGGCAGTATTAACTATTTGGCTGGTAGATTCATCCAGCACCCGATGGTCATAAGCCTTCAAACGAATACGAATACTTTGTGCTTCCATAATATATTCCTTTTTTATTTTTTGTGTTTTTCCATAACCTTATCGGCAACATGTTGCGGTGCTGGTTCATAATGATGAAATTCCATCGTATATTGGGCACGCCCTTGACTCATTGAGCGTAAATTATTTACATAACCAAACATAGATGCCAAAGGCACCAAAGCATTGATAACCTTTGCATTGCCACGGCTATCCATTTCATTAATTTGACCACGGCGTGCATTCAAATCACCGATAATATCCCCCATATAATCTTCGGGGGTTACCACCTCAACCTTCATAATCGGTTCTAACAATGTTGCACCACCCTTAGCCATCCCTTCACGAAAAGCGGCACGGGACGCAATTTCAAATGCCAAGGCCGATGAATCAACATCATGGTAAGCACCATCCACTAGGTCAATAGACAAATCTACCACAGGAAAACCCGCCAGCGACCCTGAAGTTACCGCCGAATTCAAACCCTTTTCCACGCCGGGTATATATTCTTTCGGCACCGATCCGCCGACAATTTTGCTTTCAAATGTAAAACCTGAACCCCTATCGCCCGGTTGAAATTCCATAATCACTCGGGCAAATTGCCCTGCACCACCCGATTGTTTTTTATGCGTGTAATCAACTTTGCAGGCCTTGCTAATAGTTTCACGATATGCCACCTGCGGCGCACCAACATTGGCTTCAACTTTAAATTCACGCTTCATACGGTCAACAATAATTTCCAAATGCAATTCACCCATACCCGACAAAATTGTTTGCCCGCTTTCAGGGTCGCTCTTCACCCTTAAAGATGGGTCTTCTTGTGCCAAACGCCCTAATGCTATACCCATTTTTTCTTGGTCGGCTTTTGATTTTGGCTCTATCGCCAAATCGATCACTGGGTCGGGAAAAACCATTCGTTCCAATACAATGGGTTTGTCATCAACACATAAAGTATCGCCAGTGCGAGTGTTTTTTAACCCCGCCAAGGCAATAATGTCGCCCGCATAGGCTTCTTTAATATCTTCACGGTTATTGGCATGCATCAATAACATACGACCTATTCTTTCACGGTCACCACGCACCGAATTCAAAACACCGCTACCGGTTTTTAATGTGCCAGAATAAATACGGCAAAAAGTTAATGACCCGACAAAAGGATCATTCATAATTTTGAATGCCAACATTGAAAGCGCGGCATTATCTTTTGGCTCACGAGAATCTTCCTTTTCACCCGATTCATCTCTACCCTTAACCGCACCAATATCAAGTGGCGATGGCAAGAAATCAACCACCGCATCAAGCAATGGTTGCACCCCTTTATTCTTAAATGCCGAACCATTCAACACTGGCACAAACTTACCCATAACCGTGCCTTTTCTTATACAATCAAGCAAAGTTTTTTCATCAGGTTCTTTGCCATCTAAATAATTTGTCATGGCACTATCATCCATCTCCACTGCCAATTCAACCAGCTGTGCTCTATATTCTTTTGCCTTATCTACCATATCGGCGGGAATATCATAGGCATTATATTCAGCACCCAAATCTTCACCTTTCCATTTGATATGTTTCATTTTTAATAAATCAATCACCCCATCATATGTCGACTCCGAACCAACAGGCAAATTCAAAACCAGCGATCTTGCCCCCAAGCGATCCTTTATCATATCAACACAACGATAAAAATCAGCACCTATTCTATCCATTTTATTCACAAAACACATCCTTGGCACATGGTATTTATCGGCTTGACGCCACACGGTTTCTGATTGTGGCTCAACACCTGCCACCGCATCAAAAACAGCCACCGCACCATCAAGCACCCGCAATGACCGCTCAACCTCTATGGTAAAATCCACATGGCCTGGGGTATCAATAATATTGATGCGATGCTCATTCCAAAAACAAGTTGTCGCCGCCGAAGTAATGGTGATACCCCGTTCTTGCTCCTGCTCCATCCAATCCATTGTAGCCGCCCCTTCATGCACCTCACCAATTTTATAAGACTTACCAGTGTAATAAAGCACCCGTTCGGTCGTGGTGGTTTTGCCAGCATCAATATGTGCCATAATACCGATATTGCGATATTTTTCAATGGGATATTTTCTGGTCATATTTTTTCTCTTGTATAATTTTTTACCAACGATAATGGGCAAAAGCACGATTGGCTTCTGCCATCTTATGGGTTTCTTCGCGTTTTTTGACAGATGCACCACGATTATTCAAAGCATCAATAATTTCACCCGATAACCTATCCATCATAGTATGTTCGCCGCGCTGTCTTGCCGCGCCTATTAACCAGCGAAAAGCCAAAGCCAAAGAACGCTCAGGACGCACCTCAATAGGAATTTGATAGGTGGCACCACCCACACGGCGTGACCGAACCTCCAAATTGGGTTTAATATTATCAAGTGCCTCATAAAAAACCTCCAATGCAGGTTTGTTGGCTTTTTTTTCAACCTCTGCAAATGCACCATAAACAATACCCTCGGCAACCGATTTCTTGCCCTCTAGCATCAAGATATTGATAAATTTTGAAACATCCAAATTAGCAAATTTGGCATCAGGGAGAATTTTTCTTTTATCGGCTTGACGGCGACGAGACATGGTGTTTTCCTTTTTATTTTATTTTGGTTTTTTAGCACCATATTTTGAACGGCGTTGTCGGCGTTTTTGCACCCCTTGTGTATCAAGCGATCCACGAATGGTATGATAGCGCACACCGGGCAAATCCTTCACCCGCCCACCACGGATAAGCACCACCGAATGTTCTTGCAAATTATGCCCTTCGCCCGGAATATAACTAATAACCTCATAACCATTCACCAACCGCACCCGACAAACTTTACGCAATGCCGAATTTGGTTTTTTAGGGGTGGTGGTATAAACACGGGTGCATACACCACGCCGCTGCGGGCAAGCCATCAAGGCTGGCGTCTTATTGCGACCATGCGGCATATGGCGGGGTTTTCTGATTAATTGGTTAATCGTTGGCATATAATAAATTTTTTTCCATAGTTGTTTTATGATGATATTTTCGATGATAACAAAAACCAAATCTAGCGAATTGCTATAACGCCAATTTGATTTTTATGCAAAACCGACATCACAAAAAAACCAGAGCAAAAACCCATAAGATCCAATCGCCAATATAAAAACAATGGCTGGCATAGTTTCCACCAATTTTTTATAAAAACTGATAAAGAATATCGTTTAAGATATCTTCATTAACGCATATTCATCCATTAATGCTATTTTTATCCATGAATAAAAATAGACGACCTTACAGCCTATTCTCCGTTTTCTTTGTAATAGCCTTGCAATTAGCAATTTTACCATTTTTTGTCAAGCAAAAACTTAGAAAATACTTGACAATAATACTATTGACTATTATCTAAATTCTTGGTATAAATGAAAGTTATATTGATAAGAATTTGTTTGGAGACCTGTTTTGCAATAACCCCAATAAATAAAAAAGGATGATATATTATGGCAGACACCCCACCAAAAGACAATAAACCCCCTACGGCAATACCCATGCCTGCTCCACAAACAGGGACTCAAGGCGGTGGCGTGCCATTGCCCAAATCGCCAATGCCAATGCAAAGTGGCATACCAAATATGCCTGCATCTGGGGTGACCGCCAAACCCGCTGGCACAACAGCAACCCCCATTGTGCTGAATGCACCTACACCCAATGTTAGCAACAATGCCCCCGCCGCCACTGGCAAGGATTTTCAAGCCCTTATGAAGGAAATGCAAAATATCAACCAAACCCGTGCAAGCGGGTCGGCACAGCAATCGCCCAATCCTTCGCCAGGTCCTGTGCCAACTGGTATGATGAATCTAGGGCCTGGTCCAAAAATGGATATGCCCAAAACAGGTGATGCTGGTAGTATGATGGGTGGTGACGATGATGGATATTATCAAGATGATTATTACCATCCACCACCAGCCGTATCACCATTGATGAAATTATTTTTTGCTGTGCAAACATTTATGAGTGTTGTGATGGTGATATTGTTGGTGATGATATTTAATATGTTTTCTAAAATGAATACCAATCTTATCACTGCCGAAACTATGAGAACCACCTTGCAATCATTCGTTGATGGTGTTGCCAACCAAAATAAATCATTGATGGATGGTTTTTTATCAAAAATGGATGAGGTGGGGATTAGTTTGACCAGCTGGGAGGAAAAGAAGAACCAGACGCAAGTTACCCTTACCAAAATTCCAAAAAAATGAGAGAGAATAATCCGTCCCGCACGGCAAGCCGCAAAAAAAAAAGCCGCGACCAAGAAACAAACGCCACCCGAAACCAATGTGG
>JBPCVJ010000008.1:0-23279 GCA_051010635.1 Alphaproteobacteria bacterium
GCACAACAGATAGGAGGGTCTGAATTCAAACCAAGTCTTACGCCAGATAAAAAATATAAAATATATGAAATAGAAGATGAAATTAAACAAGAAATTAAAGACAAAGCCAACCAAAGCAAAAGATTAAGAAATAGATATAAAAACCTTATCGCAAAAATATAACCTACATATCGCCTAGCATAGCAGATATTGCCGCTGCCGCATTTTTTGTCCCCCGATGTTGTTTTTTTGTCTGGCAGATGCTATATTTGAAGTAGATAAAACAAAACAACTATGGAGCAACCACGATGAAAGCCACCACCAAATCAAATCATAAAGATGTTAAACCTGTTGCCGATTATTTCATATCTTTGTTAGAAACACAAAATGGCGATATGATGTCTAATCTGAAATTGCAAAAATTATGTTATTTAGCGCAAGGTTGGTATGTGGCGAGGTATGATGAAGTTTTGTTTGATAATGACATTCAGGCTTGGGCGTTGGGACCGGTGGTGGTGGATTTATATTATGAATTAAGACGCAATAAAAAAAATTATGAATCTTTAAGTAGTGCAGATATTACCACAAAACCCTATAATATGTTTTCTAAAAAGCAAAAAGAATTTTTGGAAGCCATCTGGTTCAAATATGGTGTGGTATTGGCATCGCAGTTGGTGATGCTGACCCATAGGCATAAGCCATGGATCGATGCCTATCGCCCAGATATTCCACCCAGACATAAGCGTTGTGATAAAGTGATAACCATTGAAAGTATGAAAAGTTTTTTTAGGGGTTTAGATGAAAAGGCAATGAAGCATAAGAAAAAACAATGAGCCGTTCAGCAATTGATTTTCCTGAAACCATTCCAGAAAACCCAGATAAAAATAATTTTTATGTGCGTTTGAATTTATTAAAAAAACAAGGGCGTTTTAGTAAAGCAGAATATTTAAAATCTAAAAGCAACGATTATTCTAAATTAAAAAAACAATTAAATAAATATAACAAATATAAATTTTTAGAGATGAGACAATTAGGAAAGATAAAAGATGTTACAAAAAGTGCAGAAAAAATTGAACAATATATAGATAGGCAAAAATTATCTGAATTCCCCCAAGATATGATTGATGATGTTATATGGCAATTAAAATATAGTCAAAAAGGAAGATTGTTTGGCTATGTTGAGGGGAATGTATTTTATGCCATTTTAATAGACATGAATCATGAAATGTTTCCACAATAAAAAATAATGCAATCAAATTAAGAATTAAAAGAAAAGCCAACCAAAGCAAAAAATTAAGAAACAAATATAAAAAACTTATCGCAAAAATATAACCTACATATCGCCTAGCATAGCAGATATTGCCTCTGCCGCATTTTTTGTCCCCCGATATTGTTTTTTTGCCTAACAGATGCTATATTTACCATAAGAGGATAATAAAAAATGATTAAATTTAAACCCAACCCGCGAAAAATTATTGAAACCATTGTTTGGCTTGCCAACAGGGTGCCGAGGATTGATGATTATCATGTTATGAAAATTATCTATTATGCCGATAAAAAACATTTAAATAAATATGGGCGACCTATATTGGGCGATGAATATATCAAAATGGAAAATGGACCAGTGGGATCGCTGTGTGATGATATAATAAAAGGCAAGGAAACAAAACAGCCAAAAAATAAACCATATAAAATAGCGATAGATAAAGCGATGTTAAAAAAAATTCGTGAAGCCTTTACCACCACCCCAGATGGCGACAGAATCAACATCACAGCCAAAAAAGATTTTTATAGAGGTGTTTTTTCAATATCAGATTTAGAATGTTTAAGATGGGCAACCAAACAATATCAAAATAAAACATTTGACGAATTAAAACACGAAACCCACCAAGAAAAACCATGGCGTGAAAGCAAAATGAATAAACCAATAGATTATATTTTATTCATAGAGGATGATAACCCTAATAAAAAATATCTTAAGGAAGATTTGCAAGACCCCGAAACTGCCTGTATGGCATTTTAATATCTTCATCATATAATATGCAATATAGGGCGGGATATGTTTATTATGGTTATTATAAACCAGCAAACAAAAACAAATACATATTTTGCATTTCGCCAAATATAGATGGAGATTCGTCAATTGGTATTTTCTTTTTTATTAATTCGGTAAGAAAATATCCCGATCCAAAAGCCCCCCGACCCCGACCCGACCAAGAACAAGATGCCTGTTATTTAGAGCCATATCAATTAGATTTTTTGCGTCATATATCTTTTATTAATACAGGGAAAGCGGAAGAAGTAGAATTATCTCAATTTAAGCCAAAACCCATACCAAAATTAAAAATGAAATCCATGTCATTAAAAATAACCAATAATACAATCAAATTAAAAATTAAAAGAAAAGCCAACCAAAGCAAAAGATTAGGAGATGATTATAAAAAACTTGTTGCAAAAATATAACCTACATATCGCCTAGCATAGCATCTATTGCCGCCGCCCAATCGCCATGTTCGGGTTGGCGATAACAGGTCATATCATTGCCATACCACAAATTTTTTTTCCCCGAATCGCCCCAACGCCAATCGCAATTTTTTTGTAATAACAATGCGGTTTTCACCCCCAATGCCCCGCATAAATGGGCGGGCGCGGTATCGATGGTGATAACCTTATCCATTGCCGATACCCAAGTGGCAGTATGAAAAAAATCTTTTATCATCGGCGCCAAATCATATATGATACCCTGAAGACCCAATTTTTTAATTTCTACACCGCCATCCCACTGCAATGAAAAAAAATCAAAACCTTTTTTATAAAACAATGGCAAAAGATGTTGTAACTTTGCCGATTTTGTTTCATGGTCTTTACCGATAAGGCTGGAATACCAATTGATGCCAATTTTTTTATTTTTGCTTGGCAAATTTTTTTTCATAGCGGGCGGCAAAACCAAATAGGGATTTTTATATTGCTGAGACAGGGTTGTTGCATCCACCCCCATAACAAAAGGCAAAGAACATATCAAAACCCAGCGATCAAAAATTGGTTGAGCCACTTCCCACATCACCACTGATATATTATCTTTTTCTAAGGTTGCTTTGAATAATTCATATAACGGCGGATAAACCTCCACCACCACCGAACGGCATTGTTTGGCAATGGCGGGGATAAATCGTGCAAATTGAATAATATCGCCATAACCTTGCTCCATCGTCACCAGTAAAATTTTATCTTTTAGGTCTTCGCCCTTCATTATTT
This sequence comes from Alphaproteobacteria bacterium, assembly GCA_051010635.1. Classification (GTDB taxonomy): domain Bacteria; phylum Pseudomonadota; class Alphaproteobacteria; order JASGCL01; family JASGCL01; genus JASGCL01. The sequence continues at coordinate 3,235 of JBPCVJ010000008.1, forward strand.
TTTTTTCAGGCAAGTGATGGGGTAAAGCCTTCATCGCCTTATATGTCAGCAAAGTCGCATGGCGATATTCATAATATTCCCACGCTGTTTTATAATTGGCTTTTCTTAAATTGCTAAACATCGCCTGTTTTTGCCATGCCAATTGTTTTTCTTTTTTAACCGCGGGGTCTTGATCCATAATTTTTTTGGCAGATACCAAATGCAACATGGCTTCATCTACCCGCCACATATTTTGTAATAACTGGCATTGCAATATATGGGTGTTAGCCCGTTCCAATGGTGTGATGGTTTTGATATTTAATAATTTATCATTCCAGTAAATTGCCCGCTTAAACCGATTAGCCGAACGATGTGCATTGCCAAGATTGACCATCAATAATTTTTTAGTATCATCATCAAAATTTTTTTCAGCCAACGCCCTTTCTATCAAAATGCCTGCCATTAAATAATTTTTTTTATTCATGGTGCTTTTGCATAATTCTAATAAAACATTACCGCTTGGCAAATGCGGCGCACCATCATCAGATAAACGATACTGAATAAATAAATTTTCTGATATATGGGGTTGGCGTATCATTTTTTTAAACCATCATCGGTGAAAACCTAATGGATAGTGCATGACTCGTCAAACCTAAACTGGGTAGGCAATAATCATCTGGTGATGCCGTGAAAATTTTTGGCTGGCTTTCATAAAAATAACGGCTGGTGGTTGGTGATAAAAACCTATCAACCGACAGACCAACAAAATTTTTACCCCATTGGTTTTTTAAAAAATTTTTACCCCGCCGCAAAGACCCGATGTTGCATATATCTTCACCAGTATTTTCTACATAAGCTACATTATTCCAAATAATTTTTTCTTTGGGTGCGATGGTTAAAATATTATCTGGCGATTTTTTAATAATAATAATTTTTTTATCATCACTTGCCAACCAATAATCGGGATAAGAAAAAATTGTCTCTTGACATTTATCAGCTGCCAAAATTTTATCCAATTGATCTTGCGGTGGCGGAAAATCATAATCTTTGATATTTTTTTCACCCTGCCATTTTGCCATAATGGCGCGCAACCAATAATGTAGTAAAAATGGTGCGGTCAATCCACCATCAATATCTTGGCGATAAAGCACCACCAAATTATTTTCTTGAAACACCACAGATGATTTTTTTTCTGCCACCATCTTATCAACAAAATGGCTGGCAAGCCGCAAATATCTAGCGCTTTGTGCTATATCAGCGGGGCACACAATATTGTCATCTTGCAATTTTTGTAAAGATTTTCTGGTGCGGGCACGCAAATATCTATCATCTTGGTTATGGGCATCGTGAAAATAAACAATACCTTGCTCCGCCAGATAACTTGCCAAACTATCACGCCCTATTGCCAATAATGGTTTCAAAAAAACTACCCCCCGTGTATCAACCACAATATCTTCCATTGCCGAAAGCCCATATAACCCCGCCCGCCGCGACAAACGCATCAGCAGATTTTCGGCAATATCATTTTCTTGGTGCGCCAACATCACCACCCTTGCCCCCACCATTTTTGCCAAATGACAAAACATCGCCATGCGTTCTACCCTTGCCCGATGATGCCAATTTTTTTTATCACCCAAAGGTGGCAATTTTTTTGCTAAAAACTCAATGCCCAGCTCTGCCATATTTTTTTGCAATATCTTTTCTTCTTCATCGGCAATGGCACGCACCCCATGGTTAATATAGCAAGCATATAATTTTTTACCCTGTTGATCGCACCATTTTTTTAACAAATGAGTCAATGCCAAGGAATCCCCCCCCCCTGATAAACCAACCAAAATTTTTTCTTCTGTCAAAACATAAGATGCCATATCGGGCAGTGCCAATCTTTTTGCCAAATGTTGTTCAATATATTCTATCAATTTGGCTTTTTTATTTGTCATTGATTTATCTTTAACCAAAACAACCGCAATAAGCAACCCACCAACCATAGCGATAAAAAATTATCACCGTAAAAAATTATTGCAATTTTAACGCAACGAAGCGGCGATTTTTTGCCCAAGCCGTTTCATTTGAGCTCGGGTCATCTGGTCTTTCCTTGCCATAAGATATGGTGGTAATACGAAGTGGCGACACCCCCATTGATACCAAAAACCGCTTGGCGGCATTGGCGCGCCTTGCCCCCAATGCCAAATTATATTCTCTTGTGCCCCTTTCATCGGCATGCCCCTCTATCACCAATCTATCCTCGGGGTTATCAAGCAACCATTCACCAAAACTTTTCAAAACCTCCGCTGTATCAGAACGCACCACACTACTATCAAAATCAAAATAACCTTTATTGTCAGCGGGCGCCCCAGCAAACTTATTATCACCATTATCTTTTTTCATATTATCAATGCTGGTGGATTTCTTCCCCTTTGTCTTGCTGGTCGGGCTGGCTTTTAATACACTCAACACCTGACCAGTTTTTGTTTTTGTCACGCGATTAACGGTTACTTGTTTTTTGGCACAAGCCGATAGCAAAATAAGCCCTGCCAACCCAAAGGCAAGGGCAATTTTTTTTATCACAGGAAAATTTTTATAAATCATCTAGGCTGATTTTATGCAAAATTTATACCAAAATTACGATAAAATCGCAATGCTTTATCACCCCCTACCCGCCATATTTACACAAAAATAGGGTAAAATATCAAAAAATGCAATTTTTTCTTGATTCTTATCGTTTTTTATTTGACGCAATGCAGCGAATCAATCAATAGATAGTAAGAATCCTAAAACCAATAATAGAAAGGAACATCAAAATGAACAAAAATGAATTAATTGAAGCCCTCGCTGGCAAAATGAGTGCGGATAAATCCACGGCCGAGCGTTCTTTGAATGCTGTGCTGGATTCTATCTGCGACTGCTTAAAACGCGGTGAGGAGGTAAAGCTAGCTGGCTTTGGCAACTTTGATATAAAACAAACCAAAGCCCGTGAGGGGCGTAACCCCGCAACTGGCGCGAGTATTTCAATCCCCGCATCGAAAAAACCTCGTTTTAAACCAAGCAAACAATTAAAAGAAATGGTGAAGTAAGCCATTATAAAAAATCTAATATAAAAATTCCACCGCCCGTTATGTTATCAATCATGGCGGGGGTGGATTTTTTTTATGATTTTTACTTGACGAATTTTATTTTTTTTTCTATGTTGCGGTAGAAGAAAAATAATATCCAAAGATATAAAAAAGGGAGAGAGAAAATGAACCAATGGCATTTTACCAGCGAATCGGTATCTGAAGGTCACCCTGATAAAGTATGTGATAGAATTTCCGATGAAGTGGTGGATTTACTTATCAAGCGAGATAAATTTGCTCGGGTAGCTTGCGAGGCCATGGCAACCACCCAACGGGTGGTATTGGGGGGCGAAATAAAATTGGCAGAGCTTGATAAAGGCAAATTGGTTGAAACCGACCCCAAACTTGCCGCAGAAATTGAAACCACCGTTAGGAATGCCATCAAAGATATTGGCTATGAACAAGATGGTTTTCATTGGCAACATTTAAAATTTGAAAATCTTATCCATAGCCAATCAAGCGATATTGCCATGGGGGTTGATAATCAGGACAAACAACAAGAAGGTGCGGGCGACCAAGGCATTATGTTCGGCTATGCCACCAACGAAACCGCATCGCTGATGCCTGCTGCATTAGATTACGCCCATAATATCTTAAAATCATTGAGCGAATTCCGCCGTGCCGAAAATGAAAATGGCACATCAGGCTTAGGGCCTGATGCCAAAAGCCAAGTAACCTTGCTGTATGAAAATGGCCGCCCCACCAAGGCAACATCGATTGTGGTATCCACCCAACATGATGCCAAATTAAACCAAAAGCAAGTGCGTGATATTGTAATACCCCATATTGAAAAAACCTTACCAGATGGCTGGATGCCAAAAAATGAAAATATTCATATCAATCCAACTGGGCAATTTATTATCGGTGGTCCCGATGGCGATTGCGGTTTGACTGGACGCAAAATTATTGTTGATACCTATGGCGGTGCCGCTCCGCATGGCGGTGGTGCCTTTTCTGGCAAGGACCCCAGCAAGGTTGACCGCTCGGCGGCATATGCCGCAAGACATTTGGCAAAAAATATTGTTGCCGCTGGTCTATGTAAAAAATGCGTGATTCAAATTTCTTATGCCATCGGGGTTGCCAAGCCTTTGTCTGTCTATGTTAATAGCTATGGCACCAATAAAATACCCGAAGAGGATATTGCTAAAAAAATAGAAAATTTTGATTTATCACCATGGGGCATTCGTGAAAGATTAAACCTACATCGGGCGATCTATGTTCCCACCAGCAGTTATGGTCATTTTGGTCGCAACACTGCTTATCTTTTATTCCCTTGGGAAGAATTAGATTTGATTGAAAGTTTTTTATAATAAATCATCAATCTCAAGTGATTTTGATCGCTGTGGTTATGCGTTCATAGAATCATGGCAGGTAGGTCTTAAATTTATTATCTTAAAAAAATATTATAGATAACATCATGTCTCATTTTGGCAAATTACAAAACCCCATGACCCATCGTGGTATCAATTGGCTGGGTATGTTCACACTTTATTTAAAAGAATGTCGCCGTTTTATAAATATTGCCGCCCAAACATTAATCGCCCCATCCATCACCAATTTACTTTTTTTCACGATATTTACCCTAGCATTAAAAACCAACAGCGATAGCGATAATTTGCAATATATCAAAAATTTTCTTGCCCCCGGTATTATCATGATGACCATCATGCAAAATGCCTTCACCTCTGTGTCATCAGGCATATTGATATCAAAAATTCAAGGGGCGTTTGTTGATTTATTATTATCGCCCATCACGCCATTTGAAATGACCGCCAGTTTTTTAATGTCGGGTGTGACGCGTGGTTTGTTGGTGGGTATATCTTGTTTATTGCCATTGCTATTTTTTATTTCACCCGCACCAGATAATTGGTGGGTGATTTTTTATTTTGCGATGATGGGATCTTTATGGATGGCAGGTTTGGGTATGTTGTGCGGTGTGTTGGCATATAAATTTGAACATATGAATGCCTTTACCAATTTTGTCATTACCCCTCTCATTTTTTTAAGCGGCACATTCTATTCGGTGCAAAACTTACATCCCATTTTACAAAAAATTGCCCACGCCGACCCTTTCTTTTTTATCATTGATGGTTTTCGCCACGGGTTTTTGGCAGAATCGGATGCCTCGCTTGCCCTCAGCATGACCACCATCTTCGTCATCAATAGTCTATTGGTAATAAGTTGCTGGTTGATAGTCAGGTCGGGGTTTCGCCTTAAAACCTAAAAAATGTTAAAAAAAAATTATCTTCGCATCGCCTGCGGCACCATCTATCAATTTGCTTTGTTAGGTTTTAGCCGCCACCATTGGTGGGTCTGGACTGATTCCATCAATGCCATTTTACTTATCGGGGTTTTTTCTATCATCGGCACTAATTTCAGCTCCGTCTATCAAACCGACCAAATCTATGTCATCGGTATGGGGCTTTGGGTCATGGTGCTACTCAACCGAGCCTATTTCGGCACAGCCTGGACCTTGATGTTTCACAAATTGGAGCATGTGCTGGAAAATCTTGTGATGAGCCCCCTACCCGCTTGGGGTTGGCTGGGTATGATTATCATTGAATATGTGCAAAATGCCATCATCGCTGCCATGCCATTTATTATATTATTATTGCTATTTGGTATGCCCATCCCATCTTTAAGCGGATTCCTTTTATCGGTGGCATTATTATGCCTTGCTATGGTGTTTTTTACCGCTTTTGGTTTTTTAATGATGCTCGGGGCACAAAAATGGAATGACCTATCAAAATGGGATAACACCCTCATCATGCCTTTGTTTATGCTATCAGGCAGTTTTTTTGATGCCACTGCCTTGCCTGAAAAATATCGTTTTTTAATGGAATGGAATCCAGTCTATCAATTACAATATGGCATACGCCAACTTTGGTTTTTAGACCACAACCCGATAGCCTATAATTTTCTTATTTGGGGGGGGATGACAACCTTCATCATTATCATCAGCTTGATCGCCATCAGCCGTGGCTATGGTCTTAAACAATAATTTTTAAGGTTTGTTTGATAGATAATCAATAAGCATGGCAAATTTTTCTTGCTGGGTTTTTTGGCTGGAGGCAATGGTAGGGTCAATGGTTTTTTCTTGTTCTATGGCAAGGCGTAATTTGGCATAATGGCTGGGGCGATTAACCGCTGCCACCGCACGAACTATATTATCCTTCATACCAACCAAACTGATAGATGGTTTATCCGCCGCCGCCCATGACCACCATGTCATATCCGCATCATATAAACCAGCCATCAATAATTTGGCATCAAATTGATCACTCCAAAACCATGGCGCCTCGACTCGTGGTGGCGAAGATTGGCTAATGGCAGCCGCACAAGCCCTAGCACCATAGACGGCATTTTGCACACTTTCTAACCTTACACCATCAGCCAAAAACCGCCCTTTGGCGATAGCAATATCGCCTATAGCATAGATATGTTTAACCGCTGTGGCTTGCTGGCTATCGGTGATGATGCCTGCCTTATGATAAAGCTCGCTATCTTTAATAAAATCATTATTCACCTCCGACCCCACCCCCACCAACAAACCATCTGCCAAGATGGTTTCAACCTGCCCCGCTTTATCCAGCGTCAATAGCAATTGATGGTCTTTTTTATCTATCGCCCGACAATAGGTAGATAATTTTATATTATTTTTCTCAGCTATATGTTTTGCCAAAAACCATGCCGAAATATCGGGGTGGGTGGCTCGTGCCATTAGTCTTTTTTCGGCTTCAATGATGACAACCTGCCAGCCCAATTTTTTTGCCGATGCCGCCACCTCCAAACCAATAAAGCCACCGCCCAATATTACCAACTGTTTATTGGCATTTGGTGTTTGCAAAAATGCCCTTAATGATAAACTATTTTGCCATGAACGCATATAAAATATATTTTGTTTATCAAATTTTTTTATCACCGCATCGGCTATATCAAGCCGCCTTGCCCGCATGCCGCTGGCTATCACCAAATTATCATAACCGATGATGTCTTTATTATAGGTGGTGATGGTTTTTTTGATAGCATCAATTTTTTCCACCCGAATATTGCATCTAAGATGAATATCGTGTTTTTGATAAAAATCCATCGGACGCAACAAACATTTTGCTATATCCATATCGGTGCTTAACGCCGCTTTTGACAATGGCGGCCTCTCATAAGGTGGGTGGGGTTCATCACCCAACAGGGTTATATCACCACGAAACCCCATCTGCCGCAAGGTTATCGCACAACTTGCACCTGCTTGCCCCGCACCGATAATAACAACTCCACCCATAGATTCAAACCACCTTATTATTTATACCAAAGAAAATTTAATTTTTTTTAACATAAGAACCCGATGATTTCAAATTGCAATTTGTGTGTTTTTTGATTATGAAAGGCTATAGCAACATCGCAAAAACGATGTTGATAATTCTTGTTTCAAAAAACGATACCATGACCGCCTTACCCCATTCCTTGCCACGCCTATTGCCAAATGGCATAGATGATCGATTGCCGCCCACCGCTTTCGCCAGACAAAAAATAATGGGCGACCTATTACAATTTTTTTATCATCAAGGTTATGAATTTATTGACCCGCCACTTTTGGAATATGCTACATCCCTATCATCACTGGGGGGTGAAGATATTATCAATCATAGTTTTGCCAGTTTTGACCCCTTGTCAGGCAAACCGCTTGTCATTCGTTCAGATATGACCATCGGGGTGGCACGCATTGCCGCTGATAAATTAGCCACCTCACCCCGCCCGTTAAAATTATGTTATGGCGGAGATATTGTTCGCCAAGAAGCCATCAATGGCAAGAAACAATTAACCCAAGTCGGGGTGGAAATTATCGGTGGCGAAAAAGATATTGCCATTTTGGAAACATTGTTTCAAAGCCTTGATGGTATGCTTACAAGACCCATATGGTGTGATTTCGCCTTGCCCGCTATGACCCATAGTATCTTGAATCAATGTCCCGATGATATAAAAAAATTGGCAGAAAATTATATACGCCACAAGGATGTCGCATCGCTCAAAGCCATGAACAACAAAACCATCGCACCGCTCATTCCCTTGCTCACCACCACAGGTTTGTGCGATGATATTTTACCCAAATTGGCAGATGACAAAAACAACCAATCCATCGGCACAATGATCAATCAATTGATAGAATTGATAAACCATCTCAAACAAAAAATAACATCGCTTGCCATGCCGCCCAACCTATCGATTGATATAACCGAACTATTGGGATTTGATTACAAAACAGGTTTTGCCTTCACATTGTTTGACCAACAACTGAAAACCACTTTGGGGCGGGGCGGGCATTATCGGGTGATGCAACATGGCAAAGAATCGGGGGAAGAAGCCGTGGGGTTTTCTCTTTACCTTGATAATCTTTTGCCGATGGTGAAACCTGATATTATCAACCCAAATAAAAAAGGATAATATCTACATGCCATCAGTTATCGTTATGGGCGCACAATGGGGCGATGAGGGCAAGGGCAAGGTGGTTGATTGGCTATCTGACCGTGCCGATTATGTTGTGCGATTTCAAGGCGGGCATAATGCAGGCCATACACTTATCATTGGCGATGAAGAATATAAATTATCATTATTACCATCGGGTATTTTACGCAAAAACAAAATGGCTATCATAGGCAATGGCGTGGTGATAGACCCCACTGCTTTATTAAATGAAATGGCGGCATTACAAAAACGCGGCGTTACCATCACCCCTGATAATTTTATGATAGCCGAAAATGCGGTTTTGATATTACCCATCCACCCACTGATCGATAAGGCACGGGAAATAGCCAAAGGGCATGATAAAATTGGTACCACTGGCCGCGGCATTGGTCCAGCTTATGAAGATAAGGTAGCAAGGCGTGCCATCAGAATATGCGACCTTGCCACCCCCGATACATTAAAACATCGCATCGCTGAATTAATCGCCCATCACGATATTTTCTTAAAAACCATGAAGGTGGATTATCCATCGGTTGATGACATAACCCATCATCTGTTACAACAAGCCAAAACCATCTTGCCCTTTACCAAACCTGTCTGGCAAGCTCTAGACCATGCCAACAATGCACAAAAAAAAATCCTATTTGAAGGGGCACAAGGTTTGTGGCTTGATATTGACCATGGCACCTACCCTTTTGTAACCTCATCTGCCACCGCCGCTAGCAATGCCATTTTGGGGTCGGGTATGGGTGCGGGATTCAACAGCTATTGTTTGGGTATCGTCAAAGCCTATACCACCCGTGTGGGTAGCGGTCCCTTCCCTTGTGAATTACATGATGCCACCAGCGAATATTTGCGAACAAAAGGGCGTGAAATTGGCACTGTAACCAATCGCACAAGACGCTGTGGTTGGTTTGATGCAACGATGGTGCGTCAATCTTGTAAAATTGCTGGCATCAACGGCTTGGTGCTTACCAAGATGGATGTGCTTGATGGTATGACAGAATTGATGATAGGTATCGGTTATGACATTGATGGCAAAAAATATGATTACCTACCCGCCGCCGCTGATTTACAATCCCGTGCCAAACCGATCTATGAATCCATAGCAGGCTGGCAAGATTCAACCAAAGGCACTCGCCAGTTTCGTGATTTACCAGCCAATGCGGTTAAATATATCAAGCGTTTGGAAGAATTAACCACCTGCCCCATCACCTTGCTTTCCACCAGCCCCGAACGAGAAGATATGATAATGGTTGAAGATCCATTCGTTATGTCATCACGCTAAACATAATAATATGCCAAAAACTATTCTACCCGCTTTTGCCAAAGTATTACGCCATATCAAAACACCCGATGGCAAGGATTTGCTAACCTCAGGTCTTATTATTAACAGCCAGATACAAGATGGCGTGGCACAAATTATTTTAGATATACCAGATGGCAAGCAGACATCCCTTGCCAACTATCAAACATTAAAAACCACAATTGAAAAAAAATTAAACACCATCAACGGAGTCAAAAAATCAATGGTGATTATGACTCTAACCCGTGATGACAAAACTATCAAAACCGCATCGCCACAAAATCCTTTTGCCGAACAAAAACCCATTCCCAAAGTCAAAAAAATTATTGCTGTTGCCTCAGGCAAGGGCGGGGTGGGAAAATCCACCATTGCCTTCAATCTGGCTCTTGCCCTTACAGCTTTAGGAAAAAAAATTGCCCTTTTGGATGCCGATATCTATGGTCCCTCCTTGCCAACCCTCGCTGGTATTGCGCACAAAAAACCCGATAGCGACAAAAATAATATGATGATACCCCTCACCGCTTTTGATATGGAAATCAATTCCATCGGTTTTTTGCTTGAAGACAACCAACCAACCATCTGGCGTGGTCCTATGGTGATGAGTGCCTTGACCCAATTATTATTCCAAACATCATGGGGATCGGTGCTGGGCGAGCGTGATATTATGGTGGTTGATTTACCACCGGGCACGGGCGATGCCCAACTGACCCTTATTCAACGCATCGTCTTATCTGGGGCAGTGGTGGTTTCCACCCCGCAAGACCTTGCCCTGCTTGATGCCAAAAAAGCCATCGCTATGTTTAAAAAACTAAATATACCTCTCTTGGGGTTGGTAGAAAATATGGCTTATTTTTTATGCGATAGTTGTGGCAAGGAACATGATATTTTTTCACGCGGCGGGGCAAAAGCCGAAGCCATGCAAGAATCTATTGCTTTTTTGGGCGAATTGCCACTCACAAAAAACTTAAGGGTAGCGTGCGATAATGGTGTGAATTTAATAAAAAAAAATGAAACCGAGGGGCATATTTTTTTATCCATTGCCAAAAAAATCATGGCAGAATTATCTTAAATGTCTGGGGGCATCACAAAATTATTACAAGGGCAAAAACAACCATCGCCGCCCATTTGGTTGATGAGGCAAGCAGGGCGGTATTTACCAGAATATCGATCCTTGAGACAAAGGGCAAAATCATTTTTACATTTATGTTTGACCCCAGAATGGGCAACAGAGGTTACTTTACAACCCATAAGGCGATTTGATTTATCGGCAGCTATTATTTTTTCTGATATCTTGGTGGTGCCATGGGCGCTTGGCATGGGGCTTGATTTTCAAACAGGCGAAGGACCAAAATTAGAAAAAGAAAAATTAGCCAACATCATACAAAATGATTTTACCGAATCCAGCAAAGAAGATTTCTTAAAAAAATTATCACCTATCTTGCTGGCTATCAATCAAACCCGCAAACAGCTTGCCCGTGATAAAGACCTGATAGGTTTTGCTGGCGCCCCATGGACTTTATTTTGTTATATGGTGGAGGGCGAATCATCGCCCAATTTTGCCGATGCGATCAATTTTGCCAAAACCCACCCTATAGATTTTGAAAAAATTATTTCTATCTTAACCGAAGCGGTCGTAGTTTTTTTAACCGCACAAAAATATGCAGGTGCCGATATAATAAAAATTTTTGATAGCTGGGCAGGGCTTATTCCCCATGATATGAAAGATATTGCCCTTTACCAACCGCATAAAAAAATTATCAGCGCTATGCGGGCTATCAACAGCCATATCATTTGTTTTCCAAAAGGCGATAGGCATCTGCCCGATTATCAAAAAAAAACAACTGCCAATATCATTGCGATTGACCACCATACCCCTATGGCAGACATTGCCATATCTTTACCACAAAATATTATATTGCAAGGCAACCTTGCCCCCGAGCTATTAAAAAACGGCGGAGCAAAAATGATAGAATCCACCAGCCAACAATTAACCGCTATGCAAAACAAAAGCTATATTTTTAATCTTGGGCATGGTATTGATAAAGATACACCTATAAAAAATGTAACCGCATTGGTTAATTTCATAAGAAAATTTGGTTAAAAAAAATGGATAATTATCTTATTGCAAAAATTATTCACCTATTTGCTGTGTTTGCATGGATGGCGGGTATGTTTTATTTGCCGCGATTATTTGTTTATCATGTTGATGCAACATCGGCTGTGGCAAAAACATTGGCAATGATGGAAAAACGCCTATTACGCAACATTATGACCCCCGCAATGCTGGTTGCCTTGGTAAGTGGTTTTTATTTAATGATGGCAGGCAATTTTTTTGCCAGCGGTTGGTTGCATAGCAAATTATTACTGGTGCTATTATTAACCGCTATGCATGGTGTGTTTGCTTATCATCGCAAAAAATTATTACAAGGTAGCAACAAACATTCGGCAAATTATTTTCGTTTCTTAAATGAAGTGCCAACCGTGATATTATTGCTTATTATTATTTTGGTTATTGCCAAACCATTTTAAATTGATGAGAATAATTCTTTATCTATTTTTGCTATGTGTAAGTGGTTTTGCTAAATTTGCCATTGCTGATATTTTTTATGATAACCAACAACGACAATTATTGCGTGGTGAATTATTAACCCATCATCAAGACAACAATCATAATGAATATATCGCCCTTGCCCTTACTTTACAAAAAAATTGGCAAACCTATGGCAACAGAAAAAATTCTGGTGGCTTGCCACCCAAGATTGATTATAGCGGGTCAAGCAATTTAAAAAATGCTGAAATATTTTTCCCCCCCGACCAGAAATTTTCTTTTCAAGATGTTATTCATTATGGTTATAAAAACAATGTTGTTTTTCCCATTCAACTACATCGCATTGATAACACCAAACCCCTGTTATTAAATATCCATGCGACAATTTTGGTTTGTAAAATTATTTGCGTGCCCGCCCAATTATCATTCACAGATACCATAGCACCGCTCAATAACCAGCACCATCATGTTCAGGTTGCCGCGGCAATACAAAAATTATCGCCATCACCACCCTTGGTGTGGTATCTGTTGCTTGCCCTATTGGGCGGTTTATTATTGAATATCTTACCTTGCGTTTTGCCAGCCCTATCGCTAAAATTTCATGCTTTACAAACCAAAAAAACTGCCACCATCAAAAAATCGCTTTTCGCTACCGCTCTTGGGTTGTTTGGTTTTTTTATTTTGCTTGGTGTGATGGTGTATGGTTTGCACCATTTGGGTTATAAGTTTTTTTGGGGTTCATATTTTCAATCGCCATTTTTTATCAGCCTGTTATTATTATTTTTTATTTTTATCTTTTTATCGTCATTAAAAAATTTTGCTATTGCATCTCAATTTTCTATTATACCACCCATCTGGCGTAGCCGCCTTGCCACCCTATCGATTGATAACCACCGACATGGGCTGTTAAAAGATTTTATCCTCGGTTTTATCATGGCGATTTTATCGGCTTCGTGCCTTGCCCCATTGGTTAGCATCAGCCTAGCCTTTGCCTTTTACCAAACCAACCCGATCGCCATTCCACTATTGCTTGGGCTTATAGGTTTGGGGCTTGCCTTGCCATGGTTATTGTTACCATTTTTTCCTATGCTGTATCAATGGCGTTTGCCAAAAAAATATCGCCCGGTGGTGCTTTATCTATTGCATGGCATAACCAGCATCGCCCTATTGGTTATTATATTATGGTTGGTGTGGTTATTAAAAAACCATATCGGTTGGTTGGCAGGCATATTACCGATATTATGTTTTGCCAGCATCACAACTCCCCGAAGTATATTATCAAAAAATAATTTTGTTTTTCTTATCAGCAATATTCTTATATGGGGTATGTTTCTAAATCCACCAGCGACAAAAAAACACCAGATGATATGGCAAAATTTTACCACCCAACCATTACATCAAACCCACAGCCAACCGACTCTATTGGTGATAACCGCCGATTGGTGCATCACCTGTCAAGTGAATAAAAAAATTCTATTCGATTCAAAATCTTTTGCCATTTGGGTAAAGGAAAATAATATTCGCCTATTGCTAGCCGATTGGACCAAACCCAACCAAAAAATTGCCAATTTTATTATCAATGAAAAACGCGTCGGTATTCCCCTAACAATTTTTTATAACCAACAAGGCAAGAAAAAAATATTGCCAGAATTATTATCCTTAAAAAATTTTTATAATATAGTAGACAATCAATAAAAACATATTATATAACAAAAAATATTCGTGAGGGTGCCATGGTTTTCACCACGACACCCCCACTTTGGGTTGGAGAGGAAACACAATAACCTAGCCGATAAAGGCAATGGTCAATTTGTCAAACGGGCAAACAGCAACAACATTATGTCGCCTGCACCATTGGCAAAAAAACACCAATGCCCCTATAAGTTCGGTTATTGTCGTTCTTCTGATAAAATGGCACATACATGCCATCTATCAGTTGAACAGCCTGTTGCCCATCATAGGCAAAATCAAATGAAAAAATTCCGTAGCCGTCAAGGTTGTTGCCGAGTAAAAAACCCCCCAGCAAAAACTTGACGGCTATATTTTCCAAAACAGATACGATCCTCACGCCCGACCAATTGGGGGGTCTATATGCTGGTTTAGAATCTCTATAAAAAATATCAACCATATTGATAGTATATTATAAATTATCTCTTTTGTCAATAGAAAAAGCATATTTTTTCTAAAAAAATGAATAAAAGTAGAAAATTATTCTACTTTTAACATAAAATTAAAAAAAAATACATATTTTACCCTAAAAAATCCATCATTTTAAAAAAACACCTTAAAAAAACCATTATTTTGGCGAATCACCCCAAAAATCGCACCCGCATTGATCAATGGGGGCGACAGGGCAAAAAAAATAATCTATAAATAACCCATCTTAAAAAAAATAATCTATAAATAACCCATGGCACCCGACAACCCCACCGATAAAAAAAACCTAAGCGAACGCTTAGCGGCATTAAAAAAAAACCAATCCAAAAAAAATGGCGGTGGCAAAAACCGCAATGGCGGCAAAACAAACGCGGCAGGATACGGCTATGGCGTGGCAATGGCGGTTGAAATGTTTGCGGCGATGGTGGTGGGCTTTGGCTTCGGGCTAGGCATGGATAAATGGCTAGGCACAAAACCATGGCTAACCATCATAATGGGTTTTATGGGCATCGCGGCAGGCATAATAAATATATTAAGAATAACAACCAAGCCATAATTGACGCCACCAATTTCATCATCTATACAAAATTTAAGGAAAGGGGGGAGAGATGCAATGCAACAAAATTATTTATTACCACAAACTAAATCAGAAGAAGCTTTTGATAAATTATTGCATCAGTTGCGAGAATTTTATAAAAATAAACCCAAAGCCCACAAGGGCAAAGCCTTTGAAAAATTAGTTCAGGTTTTTTTTGAAAATGATAGTGAATATAAAGGACAGATAGGTAAAGTTTATCTTTGGTCCGAATGGTCAGGTAGGGATGGGCAAGATATCGGCATCGATTTGGTGGCTGAAGATTTAGAACAGCAAGGCAAATTTTGGGCGATCCAGTGTAAATTTTATGGTGAAGATAACAAAATTACTAAAGATGACATCTATTCTTTTTTGGTGACGGCAGAAAAAGAAAAATATTCTTATCGCTTGATGGTGGCTACGGGTCCTGGCATCAGTGCAAATATAGAAAAAATAATGGCGGATAGAAAATACCCGTCAGGTTTCTTAAACGAAGAACAATTAAGAAGTGCTTCTTTTGATTGGCGTAATTACCATCTGCCTGAAATTGAATCGGCAGAAGAATTCACCCTAAGGCATGAAAAAGAAAAACCCAAACAGCTTCCCAAAAAAACAATTAAACCACATCAAACTGATGCTATCACGGCTTGCATAGAAAATTTTAAAACACACGATAGGGGCAAGTTAATTATGGCTTGCGGCACAGGCAAAACCTTTGCCAGTTTGAAATTGATGGAGGCAATGGTAAAACCCGGTGAATTGGTTGTTTTTTTCACCCCATCAATTTCTTTATTGGCACAAACCCGTAAGGAATGGATGATGGAAACAGAAAAACCTATCAACCCATTTATTATCTGTTCTGATATATCGGTGGGCAACAATGAAGATGATATAAAAACTTATGATTTGCCTTACCCCACAACATCAGGCGAAAAATTGACACAACAAATAGAATCAAAAAAAAACATAATGCTATCAATGTAATTTTTTCTACCTACCATTCGATTCAGGCGATTGAAAATGCACAAAAAAAATACGGCTTGCCCGAAATTGCCTTAATGATATGCGATGAAGCCCATCGCACGGCAGTAGAAGAAATATTAAATAAAAAACTAAATGAAAAAAATTATTTTATCAAACCGCATAATAACCAATATGTAAAAGCAAGAAAACGATTATATATGACCGCTACACCAAAAATATACGGTGAAAAACATAAAATAAAAACACAAGAAGAAGGAAGAAAATTTTATAATATGGATAATGAACAAGATTATGGTCCTGAATTTTATAAATTATCATTTGCAGATTCGGTGAAAAAAGATCTGTTGGTAGATTATAAAATATTGGTTTTGCATGTGCCAGAATTATATTCACAAGAATTGTTAAGCGATGTCAAAGCTGATGATAGAGCAAAAATTATTGGTTGTTGGAATGGTTTAAGAAAACATAGCTTTGATGAAGATGAATTTTTAGATGATAAACAACCAATGAAACGGGCTATCGCTTTTGCTAACAAAATTAAAGATTCACAAGATATACGAGATTATTTCAACCAATTAAATGACGAGCAAAATAAAACAACTGCCTTATCAGGTGAAAAATTACAATTAAGTGCAGAACATATTGATGGTTCAATGGGGTCGCAAGAAAGGGAAAGAAAAATAAAACGGCTGAAAGATTCAAAAAATAATGATAATTGCCATATATTAAGCAATGCTAGATGTTTAGCCGAAGGGGTGGATGTGCCAGACCTAGATGCAGTGATGTTTTTACAACCAAGAAAAGCCGTGATAGATGTGGTGCAGGCGGTGGGGCGGGTGATGCGAAAACCACAGGGCAATGACGAAAAAAAATATGGCTATGTTATTTTACCTATCGTCACCACCAACGATGACAACCCAAAAAATATTTTGGACAATAACGAAAGATATAAAATTGTATGGCAAACATTACAAGCCTTAAAATCGCATGATGAATCACTGGCAAATTTATTATCCACCAATGACTTGAAAGCATTAAAACAAAAAATGATAGTCGGTAAAGCCAATGATAAGGGCGAAACAGAAACAACCGAACAATTAAAACAAGGCTATCTACCACTGAGTGATTTACAAGATAAAATCTATGCCAAAGCCATTGAAAAAACCAACGAGAGAGAATATTTATCTATTCGCTGGAGCAAAGAGGTAAAAAATGTGGTGAGGCTTTATGGTAAAAAACTTGATGAATTATTAGAAAAAAATCAAACGATAAAAGAATCATTTGATGCATTACAAAAAGATTTCAAAAAAAATATATCCCCCAACATTAATGATACAACATTGAAAGAAATGTTATCGCAACATTTTATCACCGAACCTATATTTGATGCATTTTTTACCAATGATAAATTTGGCGAATCAAACCCTATGGCAAAATCATTGAATCAATTTATTAACCTACCAGAGATAAGAAAATTTGATATTGAAAAAAAGCCGTTAGAAAAATTTTATTATCATATTGAAAGAAGAATTAATGTAGAAAGGGAACAAGGTAGGTTTCATAAAAAATCTCTATTGGAAGAATTATATGAAGATTTTTTCAAAGAAGCTTTTCCTGAATATCAAGAACAGGCGGGGGTGGTTTATACCCCGATAGAAATTGTTGATTACATATTGCATAGCGTCAATTCTGCCTTGCAGGCAGAATTTGGCAAAACCCTATCGGATGATAAGGTGCATATTTTAGATCCCTTCACTGGCACGGGAACATTTATCACCCGTTTATTGCAAAACCCAAATTTGATAAGCGATGAAAAATTGCAACATAAATATGACCTGAAATTACATGCCAATGATATTGCCCTATTGCCCTATTACATAGCATCCATCAATATAGAAAAAGCCTTTTATGATCGATATAAAAAATATCAACATTTCAATAATATTGTGTTAACCGATACATTTAATTTGGGCGAACAACAACAAGAACAATTTGCCATTTTTGCAAAAGAAAATAGTGCTAGGGCAGAAAAACAAAAAAAATTACGCATCAAGGTTATCATTGGTAACCCACCCTATTCGGCAAAACAAAAATCAGCCATGGATAATAATCCAAACCCCAAATATCCCTATTTGGATGAAAGAATAAAAAATACCTATGTAAAAAAATCTTTAACTAAAAGAAATAAAAATACCCTTTATGATTCCTATATTCGTTCATTGCGATGGGCGAGCGATAGAATCGATAATGATGGTATCATCTGTTTTGTCAGCAGTGGTAGTTATCTAACCACTCCAGCAATGGATGGGGTGCGTATATCATTACAAAAAGAATTTTCTAAAATCTATATTTTTGACGCAAGGGGCAACGCACGCAAACAAGGGGAGGAAGGACGAAAAGAAGGTGGCAATGTATTTGGTGACAAATCTATGGCACCCATTACCATTACCCTATTGATAAAAAAGCAAAACCACCAAGGGGATGGTGAAGTTTTTTACCATGATATTGGCGATAATTTAAAAACCAACCAAAAATTAGATAGGATTAAAGAAAAAATATCTTACCAAAATATCAAATGGCAAAAAATCATCCCCGATAAACATGGCGATTACATCAATCAGCGGTCAGGTGATTTTGATAGATTCTTACCAATGGGTGATAAAAAAGAAGAATATAACAATCAACCCATATTTTATATATATTCTTTGGGAATAGCGTCAGGCAAGGACCCGTGGGTTTATAATTTTTCACAAGAAAAATTGCAAAATAATATGAAATCCATGATCAATTTTTATAATGAGGAATTGACAAGAAATAAAGATAAATTAAAACATTTCAAGGATGGTAATTTTCTCGCTGATGCCACAAAAATTAGATGGAGTTCAACATTAAAAAATAATTTTAGAAGAGGCAAGAAAGGTGATTTTGATAAAAACCATATTATCTTGGCAAATTATCGCCCATTTGTAAAAAAATATCTCTATTATGATAAACAATTTATCAATAGTATTTATTTAATGCCAAAAATATTCCCTACCCCAGAAAGTAAAAATATCATCATTGTTATCCAAGTAATCGGTAAAAGTGACTTTTCTGCCCTAGTTAGCAATAGAATAACCGATTTACAATTTAACTCCAACGCCCAATGTTTCCCCCGTTATAGCTATAATAAAGCCAAAGATTTATTGGATAAGAATGGCACAGAATATAGCAAAACCGATAATATAACCGATACAGCATTACATTCATTTCAAACCCATTACAAAAACGAATCTATAAGCAAGGATGATATTTTTTATTATATCTATGGTGTGTTATCTCACCCAACCTATAAAGAAAAATACCAAAATTATTTAACCAAAATGTTACCCCATATTCCCTTTGTTGATGGTTTTGCAGAATTTATATCTGCTGGTCGCCAGCTTGCCGAACTCCACCTAAATTATGAAACCTTACCAATCCATAATGATTGCTTCTGGTCACATCGCAAAGATTATTTAAAAGATAAAAAACAATTACCATTTGAAAAAATACAATGGCGTAAAAATAAAACAAATATCCTCTATAATGATGTTTTTACCATGCACAATATACCAAAGGTAGTCCATCAATATAAAATCAAGAGTAAAACCCCGATAGATTGGGTAATAGCACAATATCAAAAATATACCGATGATGAATCAAACATCGCCCAAGACCCAAATGATTTTTGTAATGAAATGGGCGACCCAGCCTATATTTATAATTTAATCGGGCGGCTTATCACCCTATCGGTGAAATCAATTGAAATTATCAATAATATGCCAAAATTTGTGGTGCATGAAAAACAAAATTAAGCCTTTAATTTTTTGGGGTAGCCTGTGGCACGCAGGTCGGTGCCCATTTTTTCTTCCAACAATTTTGCCACCTTGGGCGATTGTGCCG
>JBPCVJ010000009.1:0-22912 GCA_051010635.1 Alphaproteobacteria bacterium
CAACTGAACTACTCCACCTTAATGATGCCATTATTTTTTTTGCTATATTTGTCACTTATTTTTTATCCATAAACCTAAGCCTAGTCAGATGTCAAGTTTGATTTTGCAATTTGCAATTCACACCGAATCGCTGGAAAGTTGTTTTTATGAATGGAACATTGCGGGTTGAGCATATCAAAAAAATTATCAACCAGCGTAGCGTGGTCAATGATGTGTCGCTGTCATTGCAAGCGGGCGAAGTGGTGGGGCTGTTAGGTCCCAATGGTGCGGGCAAGACCACGCTGTTTTATGGCATATTGGGGCTGGTGCCGATCGACCATGGCAATATTTTTATTGATGATACCGATATATCCCGTTTGCCGGTGTATCGCCGTGCAAGGCTGGGGATTTCTTACCTACCCCAAGAACCATCAATTTTTCGTGGGCTGACGGTGCGGCAGAATTTATGTGCCGTGTTGGAAATGAAGATGCCACAACGCAGCGATATTGACCATTATTGCGATCAATTATTGAAAGATTTTTCGCTGAGCAAGCGGCAAGATGCCGAAGCCGTTACCCTATCGGGCGGTGAAAGACGCCGTTTGGAAATTGCCCGTGCGTTATGTGCCTTTCCCATTTTTTTATTGCTTGATGAACCTTTTGCAGGGGTGGATCCGCTTGCCATCAAAGATGTGCGGCATTTGGTAAAGCATTTGGCAAAACGCGGCATTGGCGTGCTTATCACCGACCATAATGTGCGTGAAACTTTACGCATTGTTCATCGTGCCTATATTATCCATGATGGCAAGATCATTGCCGAAGGATCGCCAAGCGATATTATCAATAACCCGCTTGCCCGTGAATTATATTTGGGGGAGGAGATGAGCCGCGATTTACGCACCACATCGCTTCATTGAAATAACCATGAGCCAGAAAGTGAAACTTGACCTGATAACCAGCCATCATTTGGTGATGACGCCACAATTACAACAGGCTATCAAATTGTTGCAATATAATGGCGAAGAATTAAACGAATTTCTGTTGAAGGAGGTGGAGAAAAATCCCCTATTGGAATTGATAAGCGACAACCACCCAGATGGCAATGCCCCACCAGATGCGGCGGAAACATCTGCCAAGCAAAATGATGAAGCCAAGATGGGAAATAACCATGCCGATGGCGGTATAAACGATAGCGCTGAGCCGCATCGGCAGGGTGAAAATTTGCAAAGTGGCGAACAGAATTTTTATCAAAATGATAGTAGTATGAAAGGTTCGGGGTCATTTATGGGGCAAAATGATAATAATTTTTTGAGCCATGTCGCAGGGCAAGAATCATTACAAAGCCATTTGATGACGCAGATTGAGTTGGCTTTTGATAATCGCCATCATCATGACGATGCTATGAAAGATGACGATGCTATGAAAGATGGTGATGTTATGAAAGATGGTGGCGTTATGAAAGATGGTGATGCCCCGCAGAGCCACAACCAAGATTATAAAATTGCGATGGTTTTTTTAGGGTTATTGGATGAAACAGGTTGGCTTGCCCAAAATTGGCAAAAGGATATCAATGCCCTAGGGGTGAAGCCAGAAACTACCGAGCGGGTTTTGAAAACATTACAAACATTTGAACCCGCTGGAATTTTTTGTCGCAATTTGCGCGAATGTTTAACCATTCAATTAAGCGATAAAAATTTACTGGATGATAATATGGCATTGTTATTGGATAATTTGGATTGTTTTTTATCGGGCGATGAGCAAAAACTATTGGCAAAGACAAAGCTGGGTGAGGAGAAAATAAAATCCCTCATCGCCCATATTCGTGCCCAAAACCCGAAACCCGGTTTGGCTTATCAATTTCAAGCCCCCATCGCCATTGAACCCGATGTCATGGTATCTAAAAATAACATTGGCGAATGGCAAGTGGAATTAAACAGCCGTGCTACACCACGGGCGTTTTTGAATGAAAAAAATTATCAACAATATACCCAATCACGATCATTATTAAAAAGGGACAAAAAATTTTTAGATGAGAAATTCAATGCGGGCAAATGGCTAATCAAAAGTTTAGAGCAACGCCAAGAAACCATCTTGAAAGTTGCCAAAAAAATTATTGAAAAACAAAAAGATTTTTTTAATTATGGCATCGAAAGCCTTAAACCACTTATTTTACGCGATATCGCAACCGCCATAGAAATGCACGAAAGCACCATCAGCCGCGTTACCACAAACAAATATATGGCAACCCCCCGTGGGATGTTTGAAATGAAATTTTTCTTTACCCAATCGCTGGAAGGTAGCGATAAAAACAACCCCGTATCAGCCGAAGTGGTGCGGCATTATATCAAAAATATCATTGCCAGCGAAACCCCTGATAAAATTTTATCAGATGATGTTATTGTTGAAAGCCTAAAGGAAATTGGTTTTCAGGTGGCACGCCGCACCGTGGCAAAATATCGTGAATCCCTCTCCATCCCCTCATCAGTCACACGCCGCAAATTAAAAAATAATTTTTTATATTTAGATAGGTGATAAAACTTATAACTACAGGTCAGATATCTTTTCTGCCTTTAGTAATTTTTCTTTGGTGGTGTATCTTGGTCCTTGTAATTGGTCGCCTTGCTTTTCCCATTTTATATGATTAATTTCTTTTGCTGAACCAACAAAATTAAGAAGATATTTTCTAGATTCACCATATTCTTCAATATTCTTCACTTCAGCTAAATGGGTTATAGCTTTAATGGGATCTGTGCGATAAACAGCTATATATTTAATTTTTTCTAAATTTTTTTCATGTATTCGAATTGCATACCAACGATTTTCTTTAATAAAGCTTTTTTGAAATCTATCTTCCCAAGCTGGCACAACAATGGTATCTATATCATGTTTTATTAAATGAGTTTCTTTTGAAATATTTTTTACTTGAGTATTTTCATTAATCATAGGTGTTATAGTCTTTCCTTCATCAAAGGCTTTTAATCCCACAAGAGGCAAAATTTGAAGTACTTCTTTTAAAAATTTTTTGATATCAGACTTACTTGCTTCATCCAAAGTTGGTTCGTCTGGTTGATTGCGATTCTTTAAATCGCAACGCTTTTTTTCAATTGCCAGCCTACATAATTCAAATTCTAACCACTGAATATGCGATTTAGTAAGCGTATTGTTAGTTGATAGAATTATTATTCCCCAATCGAAAAAATTTTTATCTTCATCTTTATAATGACTATTGATTCTATCTATTATTCCGTCACCTTCTCCTATATATAAAGTTGGATAGTCATTATCATCCAAGCCAAAAAGGATATACACACCTGGCGAATTAAATTCATCTCTCTTTTTTATTGAATTCCATTCAGATCTAGGAAAATAAAATACCTTCCCCGTCCAGTTCATATTACCAATAATACGAACACCTTGCGAATCCCCTGTCAAAACATGGATATTAATTGAATATGGTTCTCCTGACATAACTAAAACATACCCACCTTGATACTTAAAATCAATCATAAGTTTTTTTTACCCCTAGTGGCGATATTTTCCATCGCCCACAAACATTATTTTGCAATCTAGAAAAAATTGCGATATAAGATAATTATGGCTTATGATATTTTACAAAAAACCATTGAGGCGGCATGGGAAAATAAAAATGCCATCACCCCTGATAACCATGATCCCGCTGTCACATCGGCAGTTGATGAGGCATTAAATCTACTTGATGCTGGCAGATTACGAGTGGCAAGCAAAATGGGCGATGAATGGCAAACCCATCAATGGTTAAAAATGGCAGTGCTGTTAAGTTTTCGCTTGAAAGCCAATAAAATTATCAAGGGCGGTTCGGGTGGCGGTTGGTTTGATAAGGTCGATTCAAAATGGCTCAATTGGGATGAAGCCAAATGGAAAACATCTGGTTTTCGTTCCGTGCCCAATGCCGTTGTGCGGCATTCGGCTTATATTGCCCCATCGGTGGTGTTGATGCCATCTTTCGTTAATGTTGGAGCATATGTTGATGAAGGCACTATGGTTGATGGCTGGAGCACGGTTGGTTCTTGTGCACAAATTGGTAAAAATGTGCATCTATCTGGCGGGGTGGGTATCGGTGGAGTTTTGGAACCATTACAAGCCAACCCCACCATCATTGAAGATGATTGTTTTATCGGCGCCCGTGCCGAAGTTGCTGAAGGGGTTGTTGTAAGAAAAGGATCAGTATTGGCGATGGGGGTTTTTCTATCGGCATCAACCAAAATTATTGACCGCAATAATGGTAAAATTCATACAGGTATGGTGCCGCCCTATTCGGTGGTGGTATCGGGTTCTTTGCCCAGCGATAAAAAAATGCCTGATGGTTCGCCCTGCCCCCATTTATATTGTGCCGTCATCGTCAAACAGGTTGATGAAAAAACGCGTGCCAAAACATCTATCAATGAATTATTACGCGATTGAACCTATGATTTTAATGATTGAAATAAATACTTAAACCATGCCTGCCAGCCTTGCCCAAAACCTAACCGAAAAACTTATCGCTTGCCCTTCTGTCACCCCAAGAGATAAAGGGGCAATGGATATTTTAATTAATTTTTTAAAACCTTTGGGTTTTCAATGTGATATTTATGAATTCGGTCATGGTATTCATAAAACCAAGAATCTTTATGCCAAATGGGGATCGGGCGAACCCAATTTAGCATTTGCAGGCCATGTTGATGTTGTGCCAAGTGGTGATGAAAAAAAATGGTCATCGCCACCCTTTACCCCCACTATAAAGGATGGTTTTCTTTATGGGCGTGGAGCGGTGGATATGAAAGGCGGTATAGCTGCTTGGTGTGCCGCCCTAGCAAAATTTTTACCAGAATTTTCATCAAACATAACATCCACCAACCAAACAGGCGGTGCTTTATCATTATTGATAACGGGCGATGAAGAAGGCCATGCCAAATTTGGCACAGAAAAATTATTAACTGCCATTAGCGAACGGGGCGAGAAATTATCGGCTTGTATCATTGGTGAACCAACCTGCCCTGACACATTGGGGCAAATGATAAAAATCGGCAGACGGGGTTCTTTAAGCGGTCATATCACGGTGGATGGAATTATGGGGCATGCAGGCTATCCCCACCTTGCCGATAACCCAGCCCATCGTTTGATTGATATATTAACCACATTAAAAAATTGGCAAATTGATAAGGGAAGTAAAAATTTTGAACCCAGCCATCTGGTTATCACCACCATTGATATTGGTAATAGTGCCCTTAATATTATTCCAGAAAAAGCCACCGCCCATTTTAATATACGCTTTAATGACCAACAAACTGGGCAAGATTTGATAGAAAAAATCACCAATCTACTTACAGCATTTGATAAAACCAAATATCATATTGCATGGCAATTGACTGCAGAAAGTTTTCTAACCCCTGAGGGCGACATTTCACAAACATTAACCACTGCCATTGAAAAAATAACTGGCATCAAACCTCAACTGGCAACTTTGGGCGGTATTTCGGATTCGCGTTTTATAAAAAACTATTGTCCAGTGGTGGATTTTGGTCATGTTAATAAAACTATCCATCAAATTGATGAAAAGGTGGCATTGCAAGACCTTGATGATTTAAGCAAAATATATTACGAATTTATGGTGCATTATTTTAATTGCCAAACATCATGAAGCAAAAAATTCTGTGGCAACCCAGCGAAGCGCATATTGCTACCAGCAACCTGACCGATTTTACAAAATGGTTATCACTTAGAACAAAAAAAAAATTTACCAATTATCAATCCTTGCACGACTATTCTTGCAACCATATTGCTGAATTCTGGTCTTATATTTGGGATTACATGAAAGTGATAGGCGATAAGGGGGATATAGCTATAGCCCATCCAAATCGCATGCCAAAGGCTGGATTTTTTCCTGATGCGAAACTCAATTTTGCCGAAAATATCCTTCGCATCAATCAAAATAAATCAAATATTTTTTTCTTTGGCGAGGATAACAAAAGCCATCATATCTCACACACAACATTGTTAAAAACCACAATGCAAATAGGGCGTGCGTTGGAGGATTATAATGTTGCAATAGGGGATCGGGTTGCTGCCTTTATGCCCAATATACCCGAAACCATCATTGCCATGTTGGGCAGTGCTAGTATCGGTGCAGTTTTTACCTCTTGCTCGCCTGATTTTGGTGTATCGGGCGTGATAGATCGGTTTGGTCAAACTGCCCCCAAAGTTCTTATTGCTTGCGATGGTTATCGCTATGACGGAAAAGATATTAATTGTTTGCCAAAAATTGCTGACATTATAAAAAAGATTCCATCAATAGAAAAAATTATTATCGTGCCTTTTTTGAACCCAAACCCTTCTATACAAAATCTACCCAAAGCCATTTTATGGCAAGATGCTATCCTTGCCAAAGATAGCTCACCCCATTTTATCAAACTGCCCTTTGACCACCCATTGTTTATCATGTACTCATCTGGCACAACTGGCGTGCCAAAATGCATCGTTCATGGAGCAGGTGGATGTTTGCTAAAATTCATGGTTGAGCAAACCCTCCATTGCGATTTAAAACCCAACGACCGAATATTTTTTTTCAGCACCTGTGGTTGGATGATGTGGAATTGGTTGCTAGGTTGTTTGCACAGCGGTGCATCTATTTGCCTTTTTGATGGTTCGCCACTTTACCCCGATGCTTCTTTGCTATGGGATTATGCCGAAAAATACCGCTTTACCCATTTTGGCACATCGGCAAAATATATTGATACTATAAAAAAATTAGGTTATCAGCCAAAAAACCACCACACCCTTAAAAATTTGCGTATGATATTAACCACAGGGTCACCTCTTATTCCCGAAAGTTTTGATTTTATTTATGATTCAATCAAAAGCGACTTGCAAGTTGCTTCAATTTCTGGTGGCACGGATATTTTGGGGTGTTTTTTGGCAGGGGTGCCTAACCTCGCAGTAAAGCGGGGTGAATTGCAAGCGGCAGTTTTGGGTATGGCAGTGGTTGCACTTGATGATAAGGGAAAATCCATCAAAATTGGGCGTGGCGAATTGGCTTGCACCAAACCCTTCCCTTCTATGCCAATTTATTTTTGGAACGATAGCGATGGACAAAAATATCACAAAGCCTATTTCGACCATTATCCCAATATCTGGTATCATGGAGATTATTTAGAAATTACCGATAGCGGTTATATTATCCATGGTCGATCAGATGCCACTTTAAACCCCGGCGGGGTGCGTATCGGCACTGCCGAAATATACCGTCAAGTCGAACAATTACCTGAAATTTTAGAATCCATCGTCATTGGGCAAGATTGGCAGAGGGATGTTAGGATCGTGCTATTTGTAAAAATGAAACATAATATAGAATTAAATGATGATATAAAAAATACCATCAAAAGCACCATCCGTCATCATTGCTCACCACGCCATGTGCCTGCAAAAATCATTGCCGTAGCCGATATTCCACGCACCAAATCGGGTAAAATAACCGAATTGGCAGTGCGTAACACGGTTATGGGACAGGAAGTTAAAAATAAAGATGCGCTACTTAACCCCGAAGCCTTGCGTCATTTTTACAACTTAGAAGAATTAAAAAATTAAATATAGCCTAATATTATATTTTTTTTGAAAAAAAATAAAATTATGCATAAAATAATGCTATTTTTGTAAAATAAGACTAGAACAAAAAAAAAACATATGCTATATTTTAACCGAAAATCATATTATAAACATTTTTTAAAAAAATAATGATCACAAAACAACAACATCGCTTGCTGATGTATATTCAAGAATGTATTGAATCTCGTGGCACCGCCCCAACCTATGAAGAAATGAAAAATGCCCTTGGCTTGAAATCAAAATCAGGGGTGCATCGCTTAGCCACCGTGTTAGAAGATCGTGGTTATATCAATCGTGAAACCCGTCGTCGGCAAGCTATTGAAGTTTTACGCAAATTCAAAAAAACTATTCCAAGAAGGCAGGAACCGATAAAGAAAAGATTCATTGATGAAAAAAATGATACAACCATTATACCACTTTACGGTAAGATAGCCGCTGGCACACCCATCGCTGCCATAGCCGACCCCAATGATTTTATTGATGTACCCGGTTTTATGCTTGGGGTGGGAAATTTTTATGCCTTAACCATTGAAGGGGATTCGATGGATAATGCTGGCATATTTAACAATGATGTGGTGGTGATAAAAAAACAAAGCCATGCCAAAAATGGGGATATTGTTGTCGCTCTGATTGATAAAGAAGAAGCAACCCTAAAAAAAATAAAATATACTGGCAAAAAAATATTATTACAATCAGCTAATAAAAATTATAAAACCTATCAATTACCACCTGAAAGCGTTATTGTGCAAGGTGTGTTGTGTGGGCTCATCCGCCGTTATAAATAATATCTTATGATTTTTCTGCCACCACTTGTTTGACGCGATGTTGAACAATATAATAGATAGCCATCAATATCACAAAAAAACCAATAATAATCAACCAGCGACTTCCTGCCAAATTATGCCAATATTGCGAACCCAATTCATGCACAATATAAAATAAGATACTTGCCCAGATAAAAACCATAGTCAGGCTTAACAATATCACCTGTTTAATATCAAATTTATAAAAACCCATCGCGCCATAGATAGCAACTCGCATACCTGGCACATAGCGTGCTGCCAATATTGCCAATATCAAATGATGTTGCAACCATTTGATAACCTCATACATGCCTTCTTTTGCCATAATTTTTTTTGCCCATTGATTACGATGTGCAAAACGACCAAGCATATAACAAGTGGTTTCACCAATAATGATACCTAAAAAAATTGCCGTCAAAGCCATTGGGGTAGATATATTTCCCCCCACCGCCAATATGGCAGCGGTAATGATAGTGGCATCTTCAGTAAAAATAACCGCCATAGCCAACAATAGACAAATAATATATGGATTGGCCTTAAAAAAATCCAAAATATAATCTATTAAAGGCATGTTAGTTGATCTGTTATTCTTCATCCATTGATGAGATACAATTGCCCCTGATGTTTTAATATTTCTTGGTTATCATGGCAGCGAACCAATAACGACAAAGGCGCAATAGGCCCGCCAATGCTGTATTTTTTTGTATCATCATGCAGGTTAACTTTGCAAAATCCATGCCGTTTATAATAATCATCATTGCCCACCAAAAAAATCATATAATTCTTGGCGGGATAATTTTTATCCATCAAACTCAAACCATAGGTAATAAGAAAACTACCCAAACCTTGTTTTTGTTTATCATAACGGATAGCAACAGGTCCCATCAGACTAGCCTTAGTTTTATCCGCCAATATAATATGATAAAAACGAATAAGCCCAAGCAAATTATCGCTTGCATCACGATAATGAAAACTATGCCTGTTATCAGGGTGAATATTACGCCGCAAAAAATTTATCGTGCGAGCATGTCGCCCTAAACCAAATACATTGTCTAAAAAATTTTCACTATCAAGAAAATCATTCTTTGTCTCTAATCGAATATATTTTTCTTGCCACATCATCCGCTCGCCATTTTAGATAATTTTTTTAATTGCAATATATCTTGCCACAAGGATTTTTTTTCTATTGAGTTTTGCCAATAATAATCGGGGGCATGCCCCACCATTACAGGAATGATTTTATCCATAACCTTAAGGGATAAATTTTTTTGACCACGACATTTCATAATCGTGCTATCAAAAAAACCCATTGTTCCACCCAAACCCATAACCCATATCTGTTCAGGATCAATCAATGCAATTTGCCTTAATAAAAATGGCAAACAAATTTTTTGTTCACCCAAATTAACGCGGCGATTACCCGGTCTACGCCAATAAAGGCTATTGGTTATATAAGTATTTTTATCAATAAAAAAATCCGCCGCCGCCAATGCTTTTTTTATCAATTGACCAGCGGGACCTGCAAACACCTTCCCTTCTCTATCCTCTATAGCATCAGGTGCATCACCTATAACCATCAAGCTTGGATTTTTCACTACCCCATCGCCAAACACCAAATTAAGTGCCATATTTTTTAATTCACAACCTTCATAATTTTGTAAAGCCTTGATAATATCATCAAGGGTTTTACATTCTGTCGCCTGTTTTATTGCTTGCTCATTAGCGGCAAAACTACCCAACGGAATATCATCACCAATTGACAAAGTGTCATTTTTTGTATTATCAACATTGGTAGGAACAATTTCACGGCTGAACTTTTTCTCCATAGGGATGGCATCTTGAAAACGCCTCAAGGGTTTATCGGCATGGAATTCATCTGCCCCCATAAAAATTTGCCAATCAAGCCAGGCCAATAGATTTTCTAATGGTGGGTCGCCTAATAACATAAAAATATCTTGTGGTTTTTCCATGATAAAAAAATAAGTTGCAAATTCTATTCAGTTATACTAAAAAATAACCATGTGGTGATTCTGTTAGCTTTGTAAAGATATTTATAAAAAACATAAAGAATAATAAAAAGGTAAAAAAATTATGACACGCGAATCAATGGAATTTGATGTGGTTATCGTTGGGGCAGGACCTGCGGGTTTGGCAACAGCCATAAGGCTAAAGCAATTGGCGGCAAGCGATAACCATGGTCGTGACATTTCTGTTTGCGTGATTGAAAAAGGTTCAGAAGTTGGGGCGCATATTCTATCTGGTGCAGTGATGGAACCCCGTGCCTTAAATGAACTTTTACCCGATTGGAAAAAACAAGGTGCACCTTTGCACACCGCTGCCAAAAAAGATTATTTTATGTTTTTAACCAAAAAATATGCCTTGCGTTTGCCAACTCCAAAACAGATGAATAATCATGGCAATTATATTATTTCACTTGGTCAAGTGGTGCGTTGGTTAGGACAACAGGCGGAGACTTTGGGGGTAGAAATTTATCCAGGATTTTCGGCAGCGGAGGTTTTGTTTAATAAAAAAGGTGCTGTGGCAGGTATTGCTACCAATGATATGGGAATTGATAAAAATGGAAAAAAAACTGCCGATTATCAAGCGGGCATGGAATTGCATGCCCGCTATACTATTTTTGCTGAAGGCTGTCGTGGTCATTTAAGTAAGATGATGATGGAAAAATTTCATTTACACAAAAATTGCCAACCGCAAACCTATGGCATTGGCATCAAAGAATTATGGGAAATCCCGAAAAAAAATTCTAAACCCGGTGATATTATTCATACCACCGGTTGGCCCTTATCATTTGATACCTATGGCGGGTCATTCGTTTATCACCTTGACAAGGGTTTGCTTGCCATTGGTTTTGTAGTTGGGCTTGATTATCCCAACCCTTATCTTTCGCCCTATATGGAATTTCAGCGTTTCAAACATCATCCCTTTATCAAAGATATTCTAAAAGGTGGCAAGCGTATTTCCTATGGCGCTCGTGCTATCAATGAAGGGGGGTGGCAATCTGTGCCCAAACTCACCATGCCCGGCGGCTTGTTGGTTGGTTGTAGTGCGGGTTTTTTAAATGTGCCAAAAATCAAAGGCTCACACACTGCTATCAAAACTGGTATATTAGCCGCCGAATCGATTGCTGAGGCTTTATCTTCCAGCCAACCGCCAACCGAATTAATCAATTATGAAACAGCGGTCAAAACATCGTGGGTATGGCAAGAATTAAAAGAGGCGCGTAATATCCGCCCCTCCTTTAAGTGGGGATATTTGTTTGGTTTATTATATAGTGCCATTGATACCTATATTTTTCGTGGGCGTGCCCCATGGAATATATCGCACCATGGTGCCGACCATAATTCTTTGAAAAAAAAATCAACAGCAAAAAAAATCAATTATCCAAAACCTGATGGTATTATTAGTTTTGATCGCTTAACCAATCTTGCTTTTTCTGGCACTAACCACGAAGAAAACCAACCTTGCCACCTAACCTTAAAAAACAATAAAACACCTATCCAAGTTAATTTGGCAAATTATGATGCCCCCGAACAACGCTATTGCCCTGCTGGGGTGTATGAAATCATTGGGGTTGGTAAAAAAGCCAAATTACAAATCAATGCACAAAATTGTGTTCATTGCAAAACTTGCGACATCAAAGACCCAACTCAAAATATAAATTGGGTGGCGCCCATGGGTGGTGGTGGCCCCAACTATGCCCAAATGTAATTTTAGATGCGTGCTTGCTCAAGGTAGATGCGAAATTCTTTGTCTTTCTTTTCTAATTCCTTAAAATTGCCACTGTTTTTTATCTTACCATCCTTCATAAAAATAATATTATCACAACATTTCAATGTGGAGAGACGGTGAGCAATCATCACAACGGTAATTTTTCCCTTTAATTGTTCTAGATAGTCAAAAAAAGTTTTTTCGGTTATCATATCCAATTTGGCTGATGCTTCATCCAATATCAATAATTCAATATCACGATAAAAAGCTCTAGCAATAGCAATGCGTTGTGCCTGCCCGCCCGATAATAATTTTGCCCCTTCACCAATTTTTGTAAAAATACCTTGGGGCAATGTTTTTACAAAATCCCAAATTTGAGATTTTTTAAGTGCAGCAATGATCCTTTTTTGTTTTTCTTTTGAATTTTTTATAATCGATAATTCTTCACCATAAACTACATTTTCAGCAACCGTAGCAGAAGCAATATAGATATTTTGATCAACCAAACCAATTTTTTGATGCCATGCCCGCACATGCTTTCGCTCCAATATCGTATCATCAATTTTGATAGTACCTTTGCTTGGCATAATAAAACCTATTAATAAATTAATCAGGGTTGTCTTGCCACTACCCGATGGACCGGTCAAACCAATAAATTGCCCTTTTTTAATTATCATATCCAATTTTTTTATGGCATCATCATCATGTTGCGGATAATGATAACTCAGATGATTGATATGAATATTTTTCTTAAAATCTATCGGCACACTATGTTCTGTAGCTATTGAACGATAAGATAAAACTTCCTTATATTCATTTATCAATCTTTTTAATACGGTAGAAAAAGCCTTTACTTGATTCAAATGACTCGTGATGCGATTAAAAGACGGCACCAATCTAATAGTCACTGCCACTATCACACCTATCTGGGCAGTTAGCACCGCACTATCTTGTGAAACAAATATCAATGAATTAAATATAAAAATAATGGCAATGATAGTTAATATTTCTGTTATTTCGCTCGGTGAATAATTAAGAAAACTTGACCTGGCACCATCATTGGTATTGCCAGAAATAATTTCATTATATTTTTTGATAAAAATATCTTCCTTGCCTGATAATTTTGCCTCCTTAATATTATTGATGGATCTTTCTTCAATAAAAGATTTTTGAATGGTTCTTTTTAAAAGCCGTTCTTGAATTTTTTGCAATTTCTCTTTGATATAAAATTTATTAAACAAAAATATTATCAAACCGATCAACAACATAAAAAATACAAAAAATTTTAACACCACCACCACCACCACCAATAAAAACAATGTTTGCACGATATAAGAAATTGTCATAATAAAATTCATAAAAAATTCTTTGGGAACCGAATGACCATAACTTATCATGGTGCGCATTTGTGTGATAGATTTTTTTAATAAAATAGAATAATCGGCTTGAAAATAATTCAAAAAAATTTCTTGGCTAATATGATTGCTCCATTTTTGTGATATAGCTGACATTTTTCTAAAATATATTATTTGCAAAATAGATTTGAAAATAAAAAAAAGTGCCACTAATATACTGAACATCAATAAAATATCATTAGTCTCTGTAAGAGAAAAATAATCCAACAAAGACGCCATCACAGCATAACTTTTTAACGAAGCAGGGCTTACCATCGTTAATACCAAAAAAAACAATGGCAAAAATCCAACGGTGGCAAGTACCCCCACCATAATATCGCCCAACAATAATTTTATAATTTGTGCTTTGCTTGAAAATTTAAATAACCTTTGGTTTTCAAACATCAACTGAAAATATTCTTTCATTATTTTGTCTATATAACAATTTATCAAAAAATGCAAATTATAGTCATTGAAAAAAAATCTTGATAGTGGCATAAAACATCATGGGCAATATATTGGTAACTGGCGGTGCGGGTTTTATAGGCAGTCATGCCGTGCTTGCTCTTATGCGTAAAAAAAAACAAGTTGTGGTGATTGATAATTTTAGCAATGCCCATCTATCGGTTATGGATAACATTAAAAAAATTATTGGCAAAAAACCTATTGTCATTAATGGCGATGTTCGTGACCTAAAATTACTTGATAAAATTTTTACTGATTATCCCATAGAGGCGGTTATTCATTTTGCTGGCTTAAAAGCCGTTGCCGAATCAGTTGCTAATCCTTTGGCATATTTTGCTATCAATGTCGCAGGTTCAATTAGCTTGCTTGATATAATGAAAAAACATCAAATACATAAATTTGTTTTCTCTTCTTCTGCCACGGTTTATGGTGTGCCACAAACCCTACCCTTAACCGAAGAAAGCCCTGTCAACCCCATCAACCCTTATGGAAAAACCAAATTGATGATTGAAGAGGTGCTAAAAAATATTTGCCTTGCTGACAAAAATTGGCGCATAGCTAGTTTGCGTTATTTTAATCCTTGCGGTGCTGATGCATCTGGTTTTATTGGTGAAAATCCACGCTCCACCCCTAATAATTTGATGCCCATATTGTTGCGTGTTGCTGGTGGCGAAATAGAAAAATTACACATCTATGGTGATGATTATGATACAACCGACGGCACTGGCGTTAGAGATTATATCCATGTGGTTGATTTAGTTGCCGCCCATCTTAAAACACTGGATTATCTTGACAACAGCCATGGTTTTACGATTTTTAATTTAGGGCGGGGGCATGGCTATAGCGTGCTTGATATGGTAAAGACTTTTGAAAAATCCATTGGTCGCAATATTCCCCTGCCTGCTATTATTACCAAGCGTCGCCTGGGCGATACTCCAGCTGTTTGGGCTGATGCCAGCCTTGCTGAAAAAAAATTATCATGGCGTGCCGAAAAAAATTTAGAAGATATGTGTAAAGATAGCTGGCAGTTTTATCAAAACAATAAATAACCATGATTATTTTAACTTATTAACACGGCGCACATGACGCTCAGCCTTATTATCAAAATCCGTTTCTTGAAAAGTTTTAATAATATCCTTCACCATGGCGATGGAGGTTTTTCTTGCCGCCAGCACCAACACATTGGCATTGTTATGTTTGCGTGATAATTTTGCATCCTCAATATCATGACACAAAGCAGCACGAATATGCGAATAACGATTGAGGGCTATCGCCATACCAATCCCTGACCCACAGATGGCAATAGCCATTGTTGTTTTATCTTGATGATTTAGCAATGCGTCGCTTAACTTTGCGGCATCATCTGGGTAATCGCTGGCATCGATTGATTGTGCTCCAAATAATTCTACTCCATAGCCATTGTTTTGCAACCAATCCGCCAGAGATTGTTTCAAATCATAACCCGCATGGTCAGATGTCATCAATACCCATGATGATATAATATCTTTGGTCGCATTATTTTTTTGAGTCATAAAAATTCTTTTACATATAAAAAAAATCTAATAATGGCGGAGGAGACGGGATTCGAACCCGTGAGAGCTTTAACACCCTACAAGATTTCCAATCCTGCGCCTTCGACCACTCGGCCACTCCTCCATCAATAAAAAAAATATAACAAAAAATCACTATGATAGATTTTATCTTGCTTTCAAAAAAAAGGCAAGACACTATTTTTTTTCATCAGTTTTTTTATCTTGCGATGTTTCTTTGGTAGATGATTTGCTTGGGCCGCGTTCAATAAATTCTTGCTCCCCCGTTGGCTGGCCAAACACTCCACGCAAAATACCTGGGGTAAGTAATGTGCCAACATTAAATCTAACATTTAATTTATCCAACGAACCTGTTATAATATAACGCGTGCCTATCACCGCATTATCGCCTGACATTGGTAATATAAGATTAAGAAAAGGAATATTATCCAAAATACTGGTAATAATATTTTTGGGAACATAAGTGCCCTCTATCACCGTAGCATCTGCCCATCTATCAAGCCGCCCAGCAAAAGTCATCTCCATTGATGGTCCAGTCATCACCCCATTTTCAAAAATAATCTGCCTATTGTGCATTTTTGCCTTACTGGTTATCTTATCAAATGGCACACCCACCTCGCCACTAAACAAACCAGTTATGGATAACAAATCAAACAACTTGGCAACCCCACCCAAACGGTAAACAAGAAAATCGGTTATTTCACCACTGCCGATTAATGGTTGGTCGGCATTTTTAGCAGTCGCTGAAAATTTTATATTCCCCCCC
Source organism: Alphaproteobacteria bacterium (assembly GCA_051010635.1). Classification (GTDB taxonomy): domain Bacteria; phylum Pseudomonadota; class Alphaproteobacteria; order JASGCL01; family JASGCL01; genus JASGCL01. The sequence continues at coordinate 16,304 of JBPCVJ010000009.1, forward strand.
TCCACGCCACTCAACACCCCAAGCCCATTTAACATCTCACCCGCATGCGTGCCACTGACACGAAACACCGCATCGCCTATCGCACCCACTTTATAAAATAAAGTCACTTCATTGCTCTTAAAGTCTACAAATTCTAACCTTTTATCGCGTATAATGACTTTGAATTTTGCATTGCGCCATTCATAATCACCATGCAATCGTAATTTTTCAATATGACCTACCAAATAAAGGTTAGGTAATTTGCTTCTATCAATATGGCGATCAAATATATCAACCTCATCAGCCGTTATATTGCGATCTTTTTCAAAACCCAAATAAGGGGCGAGAGAGATACTCTCCCCCACCGCTTCCATCTTTCTTGTGCCATCGGGCAAACGGGATACAATAAAACCAGATTTTTTTCTATTACCAACTTTTGATTCAATAATACCCTTATAAAAACTACCATCCTTGATTTCCAATTGGCGGGCAATAGCCGATAACCCATTTTGATTCTCAACCCGTGCCTCCTCTATCTGTATCGCATTACCATAGCTATAGCCCTGCATCATCACTTCTGTCAGGCTGTTTGCCTTTGACGAAAAATTCATAAAAGGTATATCAAAGTCTGGGGCATCTTCGAAAGAGGCATAACTATCAAAATATATTTTGTGCCAATTTCTAAACTTATCATAAAGACTTTGCTTCGTGTTATTAATATGGATTTTATAATTACCCTTTACCTTGCTAAATTCATGTCCCCAAATCAAATTGGCAGGCAAATCATCACAAAAATCAAACATGGCACAAACCGCTTGCAATGATTCATCAAATGCCACATCCAAATGATGCTCAAACCCCACCTTAGCCAACTTAAAATTCAAATCCATTGCTTGCCCATCTTTGATAGCATCAATATCACCACGAAAAGCATAATCGGTTGCTTTCTCTTCAATATCATTGGGTAAAAAATCAAATTTTAAATGAAGATTTCTCACATCTTCATTTCTAAAATAAGCTAACAATTCCAAATGGTTATTGATAGATTTTGCCCTATCGCCATCGCTTATACCATAGGCGCTCACGGCACCCCGATCTGCCACAGAACTATAAAGTGCCAAATTGCCTTTGGTATTAATTTTTGTAACCTTGGTTTTTAATTTGATATCTTGCGACAACAATGTTTGCAAATTATCTAAATCCCAACGCAATAATATATCGGTGCGTTGTTCGCCTGGTGTGATGATGGTTTCTAAATAATGGTCACGCGAGGCAATTTTTATATCTGCCATTTGAAAATTCACTTCATCATCAAACACCAGCTTACTATCAACTGCAAATTCTTCCAAAGACCTTGCTCGACCACGCCCCTCAAGAGCAGAAAAATTAAAAATAGATTCTTCTCTACCTGTTAAATGTTCTAAAACATTCAGTAAATTAAATTTCTTGCTGGTTAAAAACAGAGTCAAATTCTCCCCTTCTTTTTTGCGAAAGGATAATTTGCCACGATACCCCTCAATTTGCCAAAACCCATCAAGGCGAAAACCTATTGGGCTGGTTTTATCAGGGCTTATCAATAATTCACGAATTTCAAATGGTAAATTAATTGCCGCATAACGGACAATAACATAAGAAAAAATAGCATTGCTGGCAAGAACATTAAAACTTTTCGGCTCTTCCCAATAATTCGGCATGCCAAGACTGGGGGGGGCACTGCTAATGGTTGCCTCCTCTCGCACTGCCAAATTATCTTGTGCCCGACTATGTAGCGACCATTGGCTATTAAGCCCAATAACAATGCGTTCAAAATTATCATCATCAATTTGTAAATTATCAATAATCACCTCAGGCGTTGCGGTTAAAATATTATAACGCAATCTAATATCATCCACTGCCACTGCCGTGGTAGCTTGCCAACGCAAGATGATATTCAAAATCAAAGGTATAGGAAAAATCGGCACACCATAAATAAACAACAGCCACAACATCACTATACTCATGATGCGGTTAAACCTAACGGTTCGTTTTAACCATTGAAATATCTTTTTTTTGATTGGCATAATTCTTTATTATAGCTATTGCCATAAGATTGCAAAAGAAAAAATAATCATTGACCAAAAAATTATTCATCAATATCTTGCTAAAAAGAAAAAATACAATTATGATAAATTATCATCAACGAAAAAAATGAAAGAATAATGCCATGACAAAAAATCTACCAACCTTCTCCCTACCCGACCAAGATAATCATATAAGAACCAGCGATGAATTTATGACCAATTGGTTAGTGTTATATTTTTATCCAAAAGACAATACTTCAGGTTGTACGCTGGAAGCGAATGATTTCCAAAAACATCTGAATGATTTTACAAAAAAACAATGCCAAATCGTTGGTGTATCAAGAGATTCAGTTAGGTCGCATCAAAAATTTTATCAACAACAATCTTTGGCTTTCACCTTACTATCAGATGAAAATAATCAACTGTGCGATGCCATGAAAACTTGGGTGGAAAAATCAATGTATGGTCGCAAATATATGGGCATTGAGCGTTCAACATTTTTATACAAAAATGGTATATTGGCAAAGGAATGGCGAAAGGTCAAAGTGCCAAACCATGTTATGGATGTTTTGGCATCGATTGATTCAAACTAGTAAAAAACAAAATACCCTATGTCAAATACCTGTTCTGAAACCAGCCATGATATTACAGTTGCGGTTATGGTTGAATTCTTACCCGAACATTCAAACCCTGCCAACCATCAATATAGCTGGGCTTACCATATTACCATCACCAACCACCGCCAAGACGAAGTGCAATTGATAAAGCGCCATTGGCAAATTATTGATGCACGGGGCAACAAAGAACAGGTATCAGGATTTGGTGTGGTGGGAGAACAACCCACCATTCCACCAAAGGGCGTTTATAAATATTCATCAGGCTGTCCTCTATCCACCACCAGTGGCATGATGTTCGGTCATTACCAAATGATCGATTCCCATAGCAAAATGATAATGGTAACCATTCCTGCCTTTGGTTTAGAAATACCCAATATGAAAAAAAATATCCATTAACATGCCAGCCTATATCACCGACCTTTATCGTTATCCATTACAAGGCACACAAGGGCAAACCATGCCCCAGCTTATCTTAACCCCACTATCCCCGCCACCCTATGACCGCGTTTTTGGCATTGTTGAAGAAATAAAAAAAATATCACCAGTTGGCGAACAAATCATTCATAAATTGCGTGGCGATAAAAAATTGCTATCATTGTGCTCCCATTATGATGAAACCACAAAAATATTAAAAATATACCAACAAGATAAATTATTATTAAAAGCCGCTTTGCCAAAAGAAGATCAAAAACTTGCTGATGTTATTGCCAAATTTTTAGGGTTTCAGACGATAAAACATCCTCTTTCCATAGGTTATAAAAGCGACCCATCGCTGTTTGGTGGTTTTTTACATGGTCGGGCGGTGATAGCTGGTGCTTATAAAAAAACCGCTATTTCTATCATTAACCATAATTCTTTACGCGACTTTGCTAAAAAAATCGGTGAAAAAAATATTGATAAAAGACGATTCCGTGCCAATATCTATATTGATAACCTAGAGTCTTTTACTGAATTATCATGGGTAGGGCGTGATATAAAATGTGGCAAAGCAATTTTGCGTGCCATAGAACGCACCGCTCGTTGTGCTATAACCGAAATCAATCCAGACAATGCTATGCGTGATTTTTCTACCCTAACCCATTTGAAAAAAAATTATCAACATCTTGATATGGGCATCTATGCCGAGATCATCAATGGAGCAACCATATCTATCGGTGATGAATTATCCCTATTGAATTAATTACCATATTTATTAAAAAATTTTTTTAATCCGCTTGACTATTTTTATGAAAAATTATAGCAAGCTTAAAATCATGGCAAAAAAATCTGGTAGTATTTTTGATATTTTTGTGCCTATCCATCAGGCAGGTTATCCATTTATTTTTCTGTTTGCCTTGATAGCAGGTTTATCGGCATTTTTTTTAACCCATTGGTTGCTAGTGATAACCTTGCCATTGACCCTATGGTGTATTTATTTTTTTCGCCACCCCAACCGTGTGCCGCCCCATGACAAAGATTGCATTATAAGCCCTGCCGATGGGGTTATCCAAACCGTTGCCGCAAAACCCTTGCCACATGAATTGCGTAGCCTTGCCAAAAAAAAAACCTATATCCGTATCAGCGTGTTTATGAATGTTTTTAATGTGCATGTGAATCGTATGCCTTGCGATGCTGTGGTAATAAAAAATCACTATCATAAAGGAAAATTCTTAAATGCCTCGTTTGATAAAGCCAGCGATATCAATGAACGACAATCCCTATGGTTAAAAACCAAACACCACACCCACATAGGTTTGGTGCAGATAGCGGGGTTGGTAGCAAGGCGTATTTTATGCGATGCCAAAACAGCCAGTAACTGGCAAGCCGCCAAGCCGTTTGGTATGATACGCTTTGGTTCACGGGTAGATGTATTCTTACCAGCCAATTATATGATTCTAGTGAGGCCTGGGCAAACTGCGATTGGTGGTGAAACCCGCTTGGCAAAATTAAAAAAATAGTCTAATAATAAATCAATGTATCAACCACAGAATGGCTAGAATATCACAAAAACCTGTTAGAACAAAAACAGCCGTAAATAAGAAAAAATATCAAACATTTTTTCAACATTTTTACTGGCCGATTATTATCCCCAGCCTTATCACCCTATCGGCTATTTGTTTTGGCTTATCGGCAATAAGAGCCGTTTCGGTTGATAGCGACTATGCCATTGCCATGTTGTTTATTGCGATTGCCGCTGGGCTTGACAATATAGATGGTTGGGCGGCACGCAAATTAAAAGCCGTATCACCCATCGGGGCACAACTTGATTCGCTTGCCGATTTTTTGAATTTTGCTGTATCCCCTGCCTTTGTGATGTATCAATTTAGTCTTTATGAATTACAATTATACGGTTGGGCTGTTACCTTATTGTTTATTTTTGCAGGGGCATTTCGCTTAGCACGATTTAACACAACCATTGAGGATCCTTCGAGTAAATGGAAATTTTTTTTTCAAGGTGTCCCTACCCCAGCAGGTGCGGGTATGTGTTTAACCCCGCTTATTCTTTATCTTGCCAATTCTGAAAACTTGACGCTATCGCCATGGATCATTGCGGTGTGGATGGTAATAACCGCCATTTTGATGGTGAGTTCTTTTCCCACCTATTCTAGCAAAAACTTAAAAATAAAAACCAATAGCCAGCAGGCTTTTGCGGTATTGTTATTATCGGGATTTATTATAGCGATAGGAAAATTCGGCTGGGGCGGTTTATTATCTGTTGCCACTATTTATCTTTTATCGTTATTCATATCGCCTTTTCATTTTTATGCCAAAAATAAAAAAGCAAAATAATCCTTCATGCTGGATCAATTCACAAAAAATCTTCTTGACCCACCCTTGCTTGCTCTGGCAAAAATTTTAAGAAAATTTTCTATCACCGCCAATCAATTATCGGCATTTGGTTTGGTTATCAGCCTATGGCTTGGTTTTACAATATACCAAGGCAATTTTCATCTGGCTATGATATTGATTCTAATAAATCGCCTTACCGATGGGCTGGATGGGTTTTTGGCAAGGCTGGCTGGCAAAAAAACCACTTTAGGCGGTTTTATTGATATTAGCAATGATTATGTTTTTTATGGTATCGTGCCATTAGCTTTTGCCTTTTACCAGCCTTCTATCAATAGTTTGCCATCGGTTATTTTATTATTTGGTTTTTTAATGACTGCCGTATCATTTCTAGCATCCGCATTGGTGCATGAACATCGTGCCAGTAAAAAAAATACCTTTCAAAAATCAAAAGGTTTTTTCTATAGTTTTGGCATTATGGAGGGCACTGAAACCATTGTTTTCTTTCTGCTCTGCTGCCTATTGCCTAATGAATATGCGTGGATGGCATTGGTGGTGGCAATGATTTGTATCCTGACTGCTTTTTTGCGATTTATCAATATACTAAGACGCTACGGATAAGAAAATTGTGTTAAAAATTTTTTATAAAAATCACCATGTGCCACCAAAGTTATGTCACGCCCCTCATCGGTTGGGGTATGAAATTTTGCCCGAAGTGTAATCTGTAAATCATCTTGGGGTAGATAATCTTTTGCCTTATCAGCCCATTCCAGTAAAAAATGATGGGTGAGGGCATAATCATCTAAATTAAGTTCAACGGCTTCATGGGTGTTTTCTAATCGGTAAAAATCACCATGCAAAATTTTTATACCATTTTTTTCATAAATATTCACCAGCGAAAATGTTGGGCTGGTGATGGATATTTTGTCATCACCCAACCATTCTTTTATCACCTGTTTAATAAAATGGGTTTTGCCCGCACCTAAATCGCCATCACATAATATTGTTAAGGGCGAAGTTTTTTTAATATGTTTCATTTCCAACCACAATGATGTCGCCAAATATTTGGCGAATGCCATGGTATCATCATAGCTAACAAAAGAAAAATGACACGACAAGTTTAATAACGATAATGGTCTTTTTTAAATGGTCCTTCTGAATTCACACCAATATAAGCGGCTTGTGCC
>JBPCVJ010000010.1:0-40755 GCA_051010635.1 Alphaproteobacteria bacterium
GTTATAGTCACATAAAGGGTTATCGTTGGTTAATATGGCTAACATCTTATCCTAGTTTTTGGGGTTGGAAAACCCATTTGGCACAAGAACAGGGTGGTGTTTATAGCGAATTTATAGAAAAATATTATGGCATTGAAAAAATTATTTTTGAATAGGGTATAGTATTTGCTATTCAAATTCGTTTTTTTTATATGATGTGATGTTTTGTTGATGTTTAAGGATATTTTTTTCTGTATTTTATTGATGATGTTTGCTAGATAAAAGATTCATTCAAAAGAAGGGGTGTAGCTCAATTGGTAGAGCGTCAGTCTCCAAAACTGAAGGTTCCGGGTTCGATTCCCTGCGCCCCTGCCATTTTGATTTACCTCAATTATAATCTTGATCACTTATCGCTATTCCCTTGTCGTCAATTATATTTTTGAGGGGAAAATATATCTTTACAAACAATCACGAATCAATTCATAATACTCTTATGAATGAATTTAGACCCGTTATCCTATCTTCGCCATTAATTAAGAAGCATCAAAATGATATATTGGCTTTTTTTGGACGCTATCCTGATAATGATATGGCTTGTGAAATTGACAATGATAATTTGGTTATCAAATTGCGTCAAATTGATATACGGGCTTTTAAAAATGATGTGCAAAACCTACGATTAGAAAATGGTATAGGGGAAGTGCTGAGCGATGTGGTTACTTCCATTGAAAAAATTGGTAGTTATGGTTTAAAAGGGAAAAAGCGATTATTCATCGGCTATGATAAGGAACGCAAGGTAAAGAATCGCAAAGAAAAAGAAAAATTTCGTGAAAGTTATTTTTATGCCCGCAATCATCATTTCAACAAAACGAATTATTCTTTACCCGAATATTTATGCAATCAAATTATAACGGGCGATAGTGCTGATGTTTTAAAAAAATTCCCCGATAATTCTATTGATTTTATTTTTACATCACCACCTTATAATTTTGGGCTTGATTACAAAAACAATGGCGACCAAGATCATTGGCAAAATTATTTTGATAAATTATTTTTGGTATTCAAAGAATGTATCAGGGTATTAAAATATAGCGGGCGGATAATTGTTAATGTGCAACCGCTTTATTCTGATTATATTCCAATTCACCATATTATTTCTGGATTTTTTATGAAAGAAAAAATGATTTGGAAAGGTGAAATTATTTGGGATAAACATAATTGGAATTGTAAATATACTTCATGGGGGTCATGGAAAAGCCCTAGCAGCCCTTACCTGAAAGGCACTTGGGAATTTTTAGAAATTTTTTGTAAAGGTGATTTAAAAAAACAAGGTAAGGCAGAAAACATTGACATCACCGCTGAAGAATTTAAAAAACTGGTGATTGCTAAATGGAATATTGCTCCTGAAAGAAAAATGAAAGAGTTCGGTCATCCCGCCATGTTTCCTGAGAAATTGGTTGAATCGGCATTGAAACTTTTTACCTTTAGGGGCGATATTATTTTAGATCCTTTTAATGGTGTCGGCACGACCACTACAATCGCAAAGAAATTAGGCAGAAAATTTGTTGGTATAGATATTTCAGAAGAATATAATAAGAAATCCTTGCAAAGATTAAATAGGACAGCAGAAGCATCTATGTTATTTTCTGACAATGAATAAAAACTTATCTACTAAGAAAGATTTGCAGAAAATCATTGATGCCTATGATTCTGTTGTAAAGGGGATTGATGCTAAAGCAAAAGAAAATGAGGATAGAGCTTATGGTGGAATCATTCGTGCTGACAAAGGGTCATTGGTGGAAAGCATTGCTCATGATTTAGTAAAAATTGCTTGGCGTGAAATTGGTGGTCAATTAAACGATATATCATTAGAAAAAAAATTTATAAAAATACCAATCCAACAAAATTATATTGACAAAATCAAAAGTAATGAAGTCAAGGATTATATTAAAAATAATATAAATAATTTTTATTATTCTTTAAAAATGGATGTTCATGTTTCCATTAAAAGTAAATTAAAACTAGCGATTGAGTGCAAATCTTATACCGAAAATGCTATGCTAAAAAGAATCTTGGTAGATTTCACTTTGTTAAAACAAATTCACCCTGATACCAAGTTTATATTATTACAATTGGAAAGTCAATTGGGCGGTGATTATGGAACGAAGAATCTTATTAAATTAGGCAGTCCCTCTACCCATACTTTGCTTTCTTATTTTGATATTGATCTAAATATCATCACTTTATTAGAAGGCGAAAGAAAAATTGATAAACCTATTCATAAGAAAGATTTTTATAAAGCATTAGAATATAAAGATCTAGAAAATGCATTAAAAACAATTAAAGATTTATTAAAATAACATTTTTTTATAAAAAAGCCCTTGATAAAAGAACGCAATAATTCTGCTCTTTGCTATCGCATCTGCTCATACCGCCCGTCTTGACATTCTCCCCCGCCGCCTGCATCCAATAGAAATTTGCCGTTGCCTATCAGGGGATATTGATTTATGGGCTAGAATAAAATAGGTATTAAATTTGATGTTGGCTAAGATATATCACCATAGCGATAAACATAAAGACGATGCTTTGCATAGCGATCTTGTTTTTTTGGAAGATCTGTTGGCAGAAGTTATCATTGACCAGCATGGGCAGAAATTTTATCAATGCTTAATTGATATTCGTGCCCTTGCCACGAAATGCTATCGCACCAAGTCGCTTAAACATCACCATGCCCTTGCCAAATTGATCGATGGATTATCTTTAAAAGAAACGACTATCGTTATTCGTGCCTTTGCCTTTATGTCCTATCTTGCCAATATCGCCGAGGATCAACATCATATTCGCCGTTCTCGCCAACATGATATGGCAACTACCTCGGTGGCAAGTGAAGCAGATTTGCGGGTAGGGAGTTTGGCACGGGCTTTTTATCAGTCACAACATATTCCCACAGCCAAGCTGTTAGATTTTTTTCATAAAGCCTATGTGTCGCCAGTTTTAACCGCTCACCCAACCGAAGTGCAACGCCGTGCCGTGCTTGATGGGCAAGGGCGTATCACGCAACTATTGCATCTGCGTGCTACCCAATCTTTTACCCATGAGGAGTTAGCCAGTAATCGCCTAGCGTTGCGTCGGCAAATTCTTTCCTTGTGGCAGACTCGTTTGTTAAGATTGAGCAAATTATCGGTGCTTGATGAGGTAGAAAATGCTCTAACCTATTTTGATAGCTGTTTTTTTCAATCCTTGCCCGAATTATATGAATTGGTCGAAGGGCATTTAAAATGTTTGGCAAAGGGGCAATCCATCTCTTTGCCAAATTTTTTGCAAGTTGGCAGTTGGATAGGCGGCGATAGAGATGGCAACCCTTTTGTTACTGCCGAAGTTTTGCGTCAGACTTTTTTGGCACAACAGAAAAGGGTGGTAGAGCATCATGCAAGATGGGCAAGACAGCTAGCGAAGGAATTGACAACATCATTCCATCAGGTATCTGTGCCTAAGGCGGTTTTTTATTTGGCAGAACAAGCGGTAGGGGTATCGCATCATCACCGTGATGAAACCTATCGCCTTGCCTTGACTGCCATTGCTGAAAAGCTGGAAAATACCCTATTGTATTGTTTAGAGGGGAATTGTGATGGTAGAAAATATTATCACAACACAAATGAATTCTTACAAGATGTTTTATTGATAGATCAGGCACTGACGAATAACAAATCGCATGATTTGGCAAGCGGGGCGTTTTATCATTTTGTGCGTTCGGTAAAATTATTTGGTTTTTATTTAATGCCGATAGATATTCGCCAACATGCCATGGTGCATCACAAGATCGTGGCTGAGATATTTTCAGTTTATGATAACAATCTAGATTATGATAATTTGCCTGAAGCGGAAAGAATAAATCTTTTACAACAATGGCTTATATCTCCAACGTCATTGTTGGTGAAGAGGCATACCTATAGTGAAGCAGTCGAAAAGGAATTGGCAATATTTTCTACCATCAAAGATATGCAAGATCTTTATGGCAAGTCAGCCATTCAAAATTATATTATTTCACAAACTGCCGCGGTGAGCCATATTTTGGAATTGGCATTATTGTTGAAGGAACATGGTTTGCTTTCGCCACAAGATAAAACATTGTCTTTGAATATTGTGCCATTGTTTGAAACCATTGATGATTTGCGAAATGCCCCTGCTATGATGGATCAATTATTATCATTGCCACTTTATCGTTCGTGGTTGGCATCACGCCAACATTTACAAGAAATTATGTTGGGTTATTCTGATAGCAATAAGGATGGGGGATTTTTAACCGCATCTTATGAACTTTATTGTGCTGAGATTAATCTGTTACGGGTGCTGAATAAGCACAAAGTGACTTTGCGATTTTTCCATGGGCGGGGCGGTACCGTGGGGCGAGGCGGCGGACCTAGCTATAGGGCAATATTGGCACAACCGCCTGGCACGGTTGCCAATGCGATAAGATTAACCGAGCAGGGTGAGGTGATAGCCGCAAAATATGCTAACCCCGCTTTGGGAAAAAGGAATCTAGAGGTTTTGTTATCGGCAACCATGACCGCTAGCCTCATGCCATCGCCCGATTCGAACCATCAACCGATATTTCATAAAACGATGGATAAATTATCTGAGACAGCCTATCAATGCTACCGCCAATTGGTTTATGGGCGCGAAAATTTTGAAGATTATTTTTGGCAATCCACCGTAATGAGCGAAATTACCAATTTGCATTTGGGTAGTCGACCTGCATCACGCGGTGAAAATCGTGCGATAGAAAATTTGCGAGCTATACCTTGGGTATTTAGTTGGTCGCAATGCCGTTTATCATTGCCCGGTTGGTTTGGTTTTGGCAGTGCGGTTGAGGCATTTATGCAAACTGATAATGATTTGAAACTTTTACAGAGAATGTTTCAAGAATGGAATTTTTTTAAAACTTTGCTTTCTAATATGGATATGGTGCTTGCCAAAACCGATTTGGCTATTGCCGAACGCCATGCCGCATTGGTAAAGGATAAAAAAATGGCATCAAGGGTTTTTGCGATTATTAAAGATGAATATCACAAAACCATTAAATGGTCGCTTTTGATAAGTAAGCAGAAAACTATTTTGGCAAGCAACCCATTGTTAAAGCGTTCGATTGATAATCGTTTTCCTTATCTTGATGCTTTGAATTATGTGCAAGTAAAATTGCAAAAAAAAATTCGTGCCGATACTGACATGGGAAAAGATATTGCTGATGGTAAATCGGCTATTCATTTAAGTATCAATGCTATCGCAGCGGCATTACGCAATAGTGGCTAAGATGATTTAACGCACCAATAATACAATGTCATCGGCAGTGATGAATTTGCCCTTTGCCATGACAACTGCACGATGGATGGTATTTTCTAATTCACGCACATTGCCGTGAAAATGATGTTTTTGCATCTTGGTGATGGCAGTTTTTTCTAAAGTAAGAAAAGTTTTTTTATATTGCCTGCCGTATTTTTTTATAAAATAGTTGGCAAGAATGCCAATATCATCTTTTCTTTGCCGTAATGCGGGTAGGTTGATTTGAAACACATTAAGACGATAGAACAGGTCTTCTCGGAATTTTCCTTCATTGATATGTTTGACAATATCACGATTGGTGGTGGCAACAATACGCACATTTATTTTTATTGGTGTGGTGCCACCCAGCCTATCCAATTCTTGTTCTTGTAATACCCGCAATAATTTTGCCTGTAGTCTTAAATCCATTTCGCTGATTTCGTCTAATAACAATGTGCCACCATTGGCTTCTTCAAATTTACCTATTTTGCGATGAACGGCACCAGTGAAAGCACCTTTTTCATAGCCAAATAATTCCGATTCCAACAGATGTTCGGGGATAGCCGCACAATTAAAGGCATGGAATTTTTTGGCTGATAGATCCCCCAATTGATGGATAGTTTTTGCCAAAACCTCTTTGCCTGTGCCCGATTCACCGGTGATAAGCACCGAAGCCTGACTTTTGGCAATGGTGGGTAAATTGGTGATAATCGCACGGGTTTTGTTATCAGCACAAACGAATGGTAAATTATTTTCTGTGTCTTGGTTGGTTTGTAATGTTTCATGGGGTTTGTCGCTGCGGCGCGTTACGGATTCGGAAATAATTTTTTTGAAACGATCAATGCCAGTTGGTAGGGCGAGGTATTTTTGTTTAAGGGCAATAACATTTGCTGGAGTTTTTATTTCTTCGCCGCAGGCAATGATAGGGGGGGAATTTTTTTGGCGATCCATCTGCTTGATAAGGGGTTCAATACCCAATTTGATATCAACCATTGCCAAATCAATAGCATTTGTATCACGCAATGTTTCTAAAGCGGTGGCGATGCTGCTGGTTTGTGAGACTTGAAAACCAGCATCTCGCGCCATTTGGGCGGTTGAACCAATTTTATCCGCCATATTACCGATAATAAGGACCCGTGCCATTTTTTTTCCTTTATTTTATTCTTTCTATTTTTTTCATTTTTACTTTATATTATTTGCGAATCTGTTCATTTTTATTAAAAATATTGAATCTATAAGATTCAATGATTTACCATAAGCATATATCATTTATAAAGAATCACCTCATAGTAAATATAGATTCACCATTATTGATTCATACTAAAAATCGCCCTGTTCGGTATTTTTGTCTAGAAAAAAATGACTATTGCTATCATTTTCTTGTGGATAACTTTCATAAAATGGCATAAGAAGCCATTTTATTGAATATAGTGGCAATAATAGGGTGAAAATTATCTTCAAAATAGGCGTGAGGCACTATTTTTTGTGCCATAGCATTGCCTGTTCACGGGCAATGGTATCAACACGCTCATTGTTGGGGTTGCCTGCATGCCCCCTCACCCAATGAAATGACACCTGTTCCAGCAATGGATGCGCCAATAATTCTTTCCATAGGTCTTGATTTTTGATGGGTTTTTTATCATGGGATCGGAAACCATTTTTTTGCCATTTTTTTGACCATTCGGTCATGCCTTTTTGTAAATATTGGGAATCGCTATAGATGTTTATCGGCATAGGTTTGGTGATAGCACGAAGCGCCATGAGGGCGGCGGTTAATTCCATTTGGTTGTTGGTGGTATTTTTTTTGCCACCACTGATAATTTTTTCGCTGATACCTTTGCCAGTATCATATTGCAAAATGGCGCCCCAACCACCCGCACCGGGGTTGCCTATACAAGAGCCGTCGCAATAGATGGTTATCATAGCAAATGATTGATGCGTGATTGGTTTGATGGTTGTAATAGCCAATCTAATATGGTGGTATAGAAAGATGGATCTTTGGGTTTAACCAGATAGTTGCTTTTTTGATGATGCAAATCATAAAATCTTGTTAAGGCAAAGCGCCATGCCGCACCTATCATCAATGGTAAAAAATATTTTTTTTCATCACTGGTTAGGCGACGATTGGATTGATAACCCGCTAGCATTTGCTGTGCCATATCATCTTGAAAAATAGCATTTGGTTTGGTAAAGCACCATGCGGTGATGGCTATGGCAAGGTCATAAGACCACCTATCGCTACAGGCAAAATAAAAATCAATAACGCCTGTGATATGGTGGCTTGCGGCTGTTTTGAAAAAAACATTGTCAGGAAAAAAATCGGCATGGCATATTCCCACTGGTAAATTATTTGGTATGTTTGCCCATTGTTGTTTGACGGCAGTAAAATTTTTTTCCCATTTGGCAATATCGGTGGTGCTATGGTGTGTCATTTTTTCTTTGCATGCTTGCCATAATTTTTCCCAATAGGCTAGTGATATAGGGTTAGGGCGTTTCATAGAAAAATTTTGCGTTATATTATGAAGTTGCGATAATATTTGTCCTGCGGCAAAACTATCGGCGGTTTGCCATATATCTTTTTCATAACCTGATAAAAATGAAATCAGCACCGATGGTTTTTTTTTAATGTTGCCGATAATATCGCCCGATTTTTTTTTAATCGGCTGTGGGCAGGGAAAATTGGCTTTGTGTAAAAAATCGGTTAGGGCAAAACAAAAAGGCAAGTCATCGGTCCTTGTGCGACCTTCAAATAGGGTTAAAATATATTTTGCTTGTTCGCTGGTAATTAAATAATTTGAATTGGAAACACCTTTTATAATTTTTTCTGTCTTTTTTAATTCACCGACATCATAATCGGCAATGATGGTGGCAATATCGGTGAATGAAAGGTGGGTATAGACCGCCATGGTAGTTTTGGTACAATAATTATGCCGACATTTTATTATCCGTTTGTATTTTGCTTAATTCTCGTGGCAATTTGAAATTGATATTTTCTTTGGCGATAGAAAAATGCGTCAAAGTGATAGTAAATTTTGTTTTTAAGGCATCAATAACTCCCATCACCAATTCATCGGGCGCCGATGCCCCTGCGGTGAGAGCAATTTTATTTGCACTTGCAATATCATCAAAATCAATATCAGTTGCTGAATTGATTAATTTGCCACGGCCGATGCCAGATTCAAGACCAACCTCAAGCAATCTTTTTGAATTGGAAGAATTTTGCGAACCCACCACCAGAATATAATCGGCTTGTTTTGCCATATCAGCCACCGCCCGTTGCCGATTGGTGGTGGCATAGCAAATATCTTCTTTTTTTGGAGCAATGATATGGGGATATTTTTTTTTCAAAGCGGTTATAATATTGGCGGTTTCAGAAACTGAAAGGGTGGTTTGTGTGGCATAGGCAAGTTGTGTTGTGGCAGAAAAATTTAAATTTTTAATGTCATCAATGGTTTCAATTAAAATAACATGACCGGGTGCAACTTGCCCCATGGTGCCGACGACCTCGGGGTGATGTTTATGACCGATAAGAATAACTATTCGCCCTTTTGCGACATGGCGTTCGGTTTCACGATGCACCTTGCTGACCAATGGGCAAGTGGCATCAAGATAAAATAAATTGCGCAAACGTGCCATAGCAGGCACCGATTTTGGCACGCCATGGGCTGAAAAAATAACTGGTTGGTTGGTTGTGGGAATATCGCTTAATTTTTTTACAAATATGGCACCAAGTTTTTTTAATCGATCTACCACAAAAATATTATGAACAATTTCATGGCGCACATAGACGGGGGCACCATATTTTTGCAATGCCAATTCAACAATTTCAATCGCACGCTCAACGCCTGCACAAAACCCCCGAGGCTCGGCAAGTAAAATTTCTATTGGTTTTTTATTGGTCATCGCTGATTCGTTATAAGGACGCTTGAATTTGTGGTGAGAGTTGTTTAAGGCTGTATAAACCTATCGTGCGATAATGTCAAAAAAATTACCTGTTGTATTATTTTATCATCGTTTAGCTTTTTTGCTGGTGGTGATGTTTTTATTAACCGCTTGTGGCGGCGGCGTATCAAGTAGTTTGCCATCAGAAGAGGAGGGGATTGCTTGCCCCAATGTGGTGGTTTTGGGTATAGCACAAAAGATTTATCGTTTTAGAAATAACAGCGATGACCCGACCGAATTGCGTTTTCAAGCATCATTGGGGCATGGTGCGGGTGATTGTCAATTAGAAAATAATCGGCGGCGATTGGTGGTGAATGTGCCTGTTAAGTTGCGGGTGGTGTTTGGTCCAAAAATTACTAGGCGTAGTTCGCTGGTGGTGATAACCACCTTGTTTGATAAACGATCCAAGGTGGTGACAAAAAAATCACAGACCATAAAAATTTTGGATAAAAATGATAAGGATATTATTATGGGGCAGGAAAAATATTTTTCTTGGCAAAATCGTATTGTTACATTGGTTGATAATAATCACCCGCCCGAAAGTTTCCGCATTACGATGGCTATCAAATTGAA
Source organism: Alphaproteobacteria bacterium (assembly GCA_051010635.1). Classification (GTDB taxonomy): domain Bacteria; phylum Pseudomonadota; class Alphaproteobacteria; order JASGCL01; family JASGCL01; genus JASGCL01. Next base: position 9,814 of record JBPCVJ010000010.1, read on the forward strand.
TAGCCATGAATTAAATCGTGTTAGGGGTGGTGATGTATCGGCACCCTTGCCAGCGGGTTTAGATTTTTAATCCGATAAAGTAATTTAATTTGCCTTTTAATTGATTTAGATTTATGATTTTTTATGGGTTCAAACGATTTACGCAAAAGAAAAATTTGGCAAGCTAGAAGTGGATTTTTAGCAACAAACGCTGAGCATACATTTTTCAACGCTTTTAAAATTGTATTCAAAGAAACTAATTTTACAATATGTTCTAACCCTAATGAGTTTAAAAAAATATATGTTAATTATCCTCTTCAAAAGAAAGTACTGAAAGAAATTTATATTCCAGATTCTTCAATTATAACGCATGGAATTACTCCAGATTATGCGATAGATCATAAAAAGACTGGCAAAACTTTATACATTGAAGTTAAACGACAAGATGGTTGGGTTGAAGGCAAACCTAGAAGTGCTGGAAGAGGCAATGCTCACGAAAGGCTTTGTAAGTATTTTACACCTGGTTTGCTAAAAATTTTAAGAGAAAAAAGTGAGATTGACAGTAAAAGCTTACCATTTTGGATTGTTTTTATAGGCGATATTACTCGAGATCCTTGTAGAGTAAGAGAGATAACTTGTTGGTTTGATAACTATAATGAACATTTTTATTTTTGGCGTGATGTGTCTAACCCAATCCCGTTAATAAACCATTTTGATTTTTATTTGAAATCTCTTCTTTGTTAATTATTTTATTATGATAAATTGTTTCTAATCCCCAAGCATCCCATCCTTCTCTTTCTACCCTAGCAAATAGCTCTATTTTTTTTTGTATTGGAAACATTTTTTGAATATTTTGTGCAACTATTTCTGGTTTTTCACTATGTTTATTACGCTCGAAATTGATTAATTGTTTAATGTTTCTTGCACCTCTTGGTTTTGGAATTCTGCCTTTTTTGAATATTAAACATAGTTCACAATATGAGAGCGTATACTGACCAGGATTATGAATCATTTTATTCCATATAAAACCAACTGTTTTATATTCGAATCCCCAAGCTGTTCCTAATTCTATCCCTTGTTTTAAATGTGGGCTTGTGCACCACATAAAAAGAAGAGAATCATCATCTGCAATTTTATCAACATCCAAGTTTTTTAGTTGGTCAATTTTAATAGTGGGGTATTTAAAAGATGCCGCACTGACAAACACATCTTTCTCCCAATTAGAATTGAATTCCGATTTTCCAGACTTATCAAATTGCATTTTGCCATCATAATGCCATGGTGGATCGGAATAAATTATGCTATATTTTCGATTTGGTAATTTAGGAAAAAATTCTTCTAAAATATTATATTTGGTCTTTACTTTTGCTTTCTGATTATATATGTCATAGCTTGACTTTAGTTTAGCCATTTGCGTACCATTGTAGATTAATTTTCTTTTCATTTTATTTGTGTATATTTTTGTTACCTTATGCGATTGTTACTATATTACATAAATATAACAAAAAAACGCTATAAAATCAATATGGTGTTGTTTGCTTTATAGTTAATCTATAACTTAAATTTAAGTGCTTTGATTTATTCCCATTCTATGGTTGCTGGGGGTTTGCTGGTGAGGTCAAGAACGACACGGTTGATGCCTTTGACTTCATTGATAAGGCGTGCGGTTGTTGTTTTTATAAAATCTTTTGGGAAATAAAAACTATCGGCGGTCATACCATCTTGCGAAGTAATGGCACGCAATGCCAACACTTTTTCATAACTGCGTTTATCGCCCATGACCCCCACACTGTGTATGGGCAAGAGAACACAGAAAGCTTGCCAAATATCATCATATAAGCCGAAGTTTTTTATTTCTTCTAAATAAATTTTATCGGCTTTTCGTAAAATATCGCAATGTTCTTTTGTAACTTCGCCAATAATTCTTATGGCAAGGCCTGGACCGGGGAAGGGGTGACGATTAACCAAAGCGGTAGGTATATTTAAGGCTTGCCCTAATGCACGCACCTCATCTTTAAATAACATGCGAAGTGGCTCAAGCAAAGTGAAATTCATTTTTTCTGGCAATCCGCCAACATTATGATGGGATTTGATAGTGGCTGATGGTGCGCCCGATACTGAAACACTTTCAATAACATCGGGGTAAAGCGTGCCTTGCAATAAAAATTTTTCGGCTTGGCTATCTTCTTGAGATAATATTTTTTTGGCTTCGCTTTCAAAAATTTCTATAAATAAATTACCGATAATTTGGCGTTTTTTTTCGGGATCAATAATCCCTTTAAGGGCGGTTAAGAATGTTGTTTCGGCTTGGATGATGCGAAGGTCTAAATCGGGATAAGCTTTAAATATGGTTTTAATATCCATTGCCTCATTGTGGCGTAACAAACCATGGTCAACCAGAATGCAGGTTAATTGTTGTTTATATGAATCGCCAATTGCTTTAGCGGTTAAAATAGCGGCAACCGAACTATCAACCCCGCCCGACAGCCCAGCGATAATTTTTTTTTTGCCAACTTTTTTTCTTATATCGGCGGTTATGGTCGGGATCATATCGGCCATTTGCCAATTTTCTTTCATATGACAAATTTCTTTGGCAAAATTTTTTAAAATAATGTCTCCCTGTTCGCTATGACTAACCTCGGGATGAAATTGCAAACCATAGATTTTTTTTTCATCATTGCCCATGATGGCAAATGGGGCGCCATCACTGGTTGCCATGGCTATGAATGATGATGGTAATTTTTCTACATGGTCGCCATGGCTCATCCATACTTTGGTGGATTGATAATTTTTACATAATGGATGTTTTTTTATGTTACGCAAATGGGATAAGCCAAATTCTCGGGTGATGCCTTTTTTCACCTTACCGCCCAAAAGATGTGTCAATAATTGTTGACCATAACATATACCCAATAGCGGGATATGGGCTGTTATCATTTCGGTTAATAATTTTGTTTCTATGGTTGGTGCATGGGGCGTTAAAACCGATGATGGTCCGCCTGAAAAAATAATGCCTTTGATATTTTTTTTATCTTTGCGAATATATTCCTTTAGTGTTTGGTAGGGAATAATATCAGCCAAAAAATGATGCGCCCGTAGCCTGCGTGCAATAAGTTGGGTGACCTGTGAACCAAAATCGGCAATGAGTATTTTTTCCATCTTTATAGTTTTTTTGCAATATTGATGGCGAGGCGTGATAGTCGCCGCACCATTGGATAAAATGTTTTATAAAATTTCATATCCTTGGCACCTTGTTCAATGGCGGTATCACGGTGTTCTAATTCATCAAGGCGAAATTTTTCTATTTTTTTTGCCAGCGGTGATGTTGGATCAAGCCGTGCCAATTGTTCTAAATAATGCTCATTGATTTCATCTTCAATGGCTACGGTTAGGCTCATGGCTGACGGTATGCCCGAACGAGCGGTTAGAAAACCTATGGCAAATCCCAATTTTTTCCATATCGGATGAAATAAACTTGGGCGGGTTTGTTGGTTGCTAATCAATTGGTTGAATTCGGCAAAATGTTCCTCTTCATGTTGTTGCATTTCGCTTAAGATGGATGTTGTTTCTGGGTTGGGATTTTTTATACCATGTAATTGCCCACGATAAATTTCCACTGCCCCCAATTCGCCCGCTTGATTAACACGGTATAATGTTGCCATGTCATTTCTATCTTTTTGGTCGCCCGGTAAATAAAATGGTGGCGGAGATGATTTTTGCTCAATGGCCATTAACGATGTTTAGCAAATAATAGGAATAAAAGATAGACCATAACCACCAAACTGGCTATAAAATTCCAGCCTGATAGAGATAGCCCAGCAAATATCAATGCTGGTTTATCGCAATTGGTGACATTGGCGGCACTAAAAAAATCATCAATGGTTTTTGTTAAAGGGTCAATCATTTCAACCGCCGTACAATGGGCGGGACCTTGCCAAAGTTTCCATTCAATGCCTGCGTGATAACCAGCGAGCATCATTGAAAATATCATGACAAATATACCCAATATAAGCATGAAACCATAATGACTATTTTGCCGTTTATAAATATAATTTGATAAAGCCGACAATAAGCCTAAAAAAATCATTAACCACCATGGGTAGCGTTGGTAATAACAAAGCGGACAAGGTTGAAAGCCAAAACCATATTGTAATATCCATACTGCTAATAAAACACCTAGCCCAAAAATAATATAGGTTAAATAAAGGGGGGGTGATTTAAGAATCATTATTATATTTAAGAGCAGACGGATGGTAAGAATGATTTATATCCATCTACACCACTGCCATGTGTAAAATACCATATTGCTAAAAGTAATATCACAGCGGCGCTACCATAGGTGACTTGATTGAAATGCCTGTCAATATATTTTTTGGCTGGTGCGCCGAAAAAGTAAAATGCCGCAGCGATGGCAAAATAACGCACCGAACGCCCCAATATGGAAGCGGTGATAAAAATCCATAATGGCATATATAAAAATCCTGAAGCCCAAGTAATAACTTTATAAGGCACTGGTAGAAACCCCCAAAGCAATAGGGCAACAAAACCATAATAACCATAAATTGCTTTTAAGCAGGAAAATTTTTTCTCCCCGCCCAATAAATTTGTGATGATAGGTTCTAATTGTGCTGAAAAAAAATAACCAATGCTATAGGCTATAAGACCACCGATGATAGAACCTGCAATGGTGGCAAAGGCAAAGGAGAAAGATTTTTTTGGTCGTGCCAACATCATTGGCAACAACATAACCAGTGGTGGAATAGGAAAAAAAATAGCATCAATAATTGAAGTAATCCATAAAATTGGCACGGCATTTTTGTGGGCACTCCACGCCAACATTTTATCATATAATTTATGCAACATCGTTGTTGGCATAAAAGCATTTGTTAAAAAAGGCAAGTCTGGTTATACAGCGATTTTTTTAATTCTTTGTCGTGTTTTGGGTGGGATTGATTTTTTTTATTAATTGTTTTATATTGCAAAACAAGGAAGTTTAGATGTTTAAATCTTGGAAAAATATCATCATTGCTCTTGTGGTGTTTGCAACTTTGATGTTTGCTTATAATAATAGTAGCAAGCGGCCTGGTGCCCAGCCACGCGCCGCTGTGATTGATTATTCTGAATTTTTAAAACAAGTTCAGGAAGATAATGTGCAATCGGTGCTTATTGATAAAACAGAAATTGTTGGTAAATATCAATCAGGTGAAGAATTTAAAACCACGGCACCAAATGATGCCAATCTTATTCCTCTTTTGACCGAAAAAAAAATTGGCATCAAGGTTGAAGCCCCCACCAAGCGTTCGGCTTTAACAACCATATTGATTCAATGGTTTCCGATGTTGCTATTCATTGGTATTTGGATATTTTTTATGCGTCAGATGCAAGGCGGTGGGCGTGGCGGTGGTGCTTTTGGGTTTGGTAAATCCCGTGCTAAATTATTGACCCAAAGTAATGTTAAAGTAACTTTTGCTGATGTGGCGGGGGTGGAAGAAGCTAAAGAAGAATTAAAAGAGGTGGTTGATTTTTTAAAAAATCCAAAAAAATTTCAAAGTTTGGGGGGGAAAATTCCCCGTGGGATTTTATTGGTTGGGCCGCCGGGCACAGGTAAAACATTGATCGCCCGTGCCGTGGCAGGCGAGGCTTCGGTACCATTTTTTTCAATATCAGGTTCTGATTTTGTTGAAATGTTTGTTGGCGTTGGGGCGAGTCGGGTGCGTGATATGTTTGAGCAAGCTAAAAAAAGTAACCCTTGTATTGTTTTTATTGATGAAGTTGATGCGGTGGGGCGACATCGTGGAGCAGGCTTGGGTGGTGGCAATGACGAGCGTGAGCAAACCCTTAATCAAATTCTGGTTGAGATGGATGGGTTTAGCTCAAATGAAAATGTTATCATTATCGCCGCTACCAATCGCCCTGATGTGCTTGACCCCGCATTGTTGCGACCTGGTCGGTTTGATCGCCAAGTGGTGGTGCCATATCCTGATATTAAGGGGCGCACAGCTATTTTAAAGGTTCATTTAAAAAAAATAAAAATGGCATCCGATGTTAAGCCAGAAGTGATCGCCCGTGGCACGCCGGGTTTTTCTGGTGCTGACCTTGCCAATTTGGTCAATGAAGCGGCTTTGATGGCGGTGCGACGCAATCGTAAATTTATTACGATGCAAGAATTGGAATCCGCCAAAGATCGGGTGATGATAGGTGCCGAAAGAAAATCAATGGTGATGACCGATGAAGAGAAAAAATTAACAGCCTACCATGAAGCGGGGCATGCTGTGTTGATGTTGCATGTAAAAGGGCATGAGCCGTTACATAAGGTTACCATTATTCCACGCGGGCGGGCGCTTGGTGTTACTTTTGCTTTGCCCGAACGAGATAGATTATCAATGAGCTTCACGCAATTAAAAGCACAATTGGCAAGTTTGTTTGGTGGTCGGGTGGCAGAGGAAATGATTTTTGGTAAACATAATATTACAACAGGTGCATCAAATGATATTATGCAAGCAACCAAATTGGCACGACGTATGGTAACCGAATTTGGTTTTAGCGATAAGTTGGGTCCTTTGCGTTATTCGGATAATGAAGAGGAAGTTTTTCTTGGTCATTCGGTAACGCAGAAAAAAATGTTATCTGATTCGACTGCAAAATTAATAGATGAGGAGGTGAGAAAATTGGTTGAGGGGGGAGAGCAGATGGCGCGTGATATTTTGCGAAAACATGCTAATCAATTGGAAATTATTGCACAAGGGTTGTTGCAATATGAAACGCTTGATAGAAAAGACATAGATGAATTGCTAAAAGGCAAACAGCTTGCAAGTCATGCTGATAAACAAAAAAAATGGCGAGCCAAAAGCTCTAGTTCGCTTGGATTTTTGTCGCCAAAGGCACGACCCACTGGTTAAAATGATGGTCAGGGAAAGGTGATTGGGGAGCGGCTATTAGTTTTTTTGCCTAATAGCGTCGCCATGAGTCTCTCAGGTTTTTAAACCATGTAAGGGCGGGCAAGATAACATAGAAAATTATCAATGCCAAACCACTGACAAGAAGACCAATGAAGAAAATAGCCAAAAGCCCTAAAGTGGCAAGGATAATAGGAAAAACAATACATAAAACCAGAATTAACCATATACCCACAGTATTCCAGATAGATTTTATGCGTCGGCGTGAAAAAAGCGAAAAGATTGTTTTGTGTTTTCGTTTTGGTGGCTCATGAGAGACAATATTCGGTTTGTGCGAAATGATATAAGCCTCCTTGAGATGCGATGTCTCTTTTGTTTCGGCATGGGCATCAGGATCTTTTTGAAATGGGCGATGGGAAGATGGTTTTTTCATGGGGACGATCATTGGATAAAGGATAGATTTGATTCAGTCACCCCATTTTAAATTATTGTTAGATATAATGCAAGATAAATTGTGTAAAGAATAAAAGCATATCGGAATGAAATTCCATAGCATATCTTTATAGCATTGCCAAAGTTTTTTCGCTAAAAAATGATATGCAAAAAATTATTAAAAAAATCATTATTGTTATGACTGATAGCCTATCGGCACAGTCGCTGGTTTTGTTGGCACCATTGCTGATGGCTATTGGTATTATTGTTTATTTCTCTTTGTGGTTTGAACCAAATATTATTTTTTCGGGTATAGGGCTTTTTGTTTGGTTGGTTATAACCATAGCATTAAGGCGTCAAATGATAGCACCTATCATGTGGATGGTGATGTGGTTGGGATTTGGTTTTACTCTTGCCAATGGTCATACAGCCTATCAGCAAAAGAGTTTTATTGAATCATCTATACGCTTTGATATTTTTAATACAAAATTTTTGCGTGGCAATGTGGTGCGTTTAACCAGTAGTGATGCCAAACGCACCGCAGTTATATTTAAGGTGATGGAAGTTGATGGTATATCCACCAAGCCGTTTTTGGTGCGTTTAACTGATAGGCGTAACAAATTGGGCGATGATTCTTTTGCAAGCACAAATTTGCCTTTTGGTTGTATTATGATAGTGAAAGCACGGGTTTTTCCTATGCCGCTGAAATCATCACCCAAAAGTTATGATATTGGTCGTGATTGGTATTTTAAGGGTTATCGTGCCAGTGGGCAGTTTTTGGCACCGCCCTTGATTGATAAAAATTGTGATAAAATAAATCATAAGACCATAGCACAAAAAATTAAAGACAATATTATAAAAAATTATCCACCCGATGTGCGTGGTATGGTTTTGGCGATGATAACTGGCGAGCGTTCGGGGATTAGCACTACACAGATGGAACAATATCGGCAAAGTGGTCTTATTCATCTTATTTCAATATCTGGCGTGCATATGGGGCTGGTAGCAGGCATAGCATTTTGGCTTTTACGCTTCTTGTTAATAGTGATGCGACCAAATCATAGTGGTTATTTGTTTAAAAAAATTGCGGCAGTCGGGGCGATGGCGATTACCATTGGATATTTTTTGCTTGCTGAATATAGTTCGGCTTCGTTACGCGCCATGATGATGACGCTAGTGTTTTTTATTGGTATTATTTTGGGGCGCCGAGCAATATCGTTAGAAAATTTGGCGATAGCTATGATGTTGGTGCTATGTTATCGACCGAGCGATTTGTTTAATCCGGGATTTCAATTATCTTTTACTGCTATGTTGGTATTGGTGGGGTTATATGAAAAATGGTGGCAGCCGTTTTTGATAGAAATTGAACAGGGGATTTTTTTTAGAAAAAAACCTATCGGCAATGATATGGCAATTTTTATGGGTGATGCACCAAAGATTAAACCACCACGCAGTTTAGAAAAAAAATTACAAATTTTTTTCTATGCACTTTTGATAAGCGGCACTATGATAGCGATAGCGGGAATGCCGATAAGTTTGTTTCATTTTCATCAAGCTAGTTTGTTTGGAATTGTTGCTAATATGGCGGCGATACCAATGATGGATGTTTTTGCCATGCCATTGTTATTTATTAAGGTTATGCTATTGCCTTTGACCCATTATATTGGTGATATTATGCCGCTTGATTGGTTAATCATCAAGATATTTCAAGCTTTGAATTGGTTGGCAATCAATATTCGTGGCGATGAAAAATATCTTATTAGAAGTGGTGGTTTTGGAAATCCTGCACTTTTTTGTTATGGTGTTGGCTTGTATTTGTGGATAACATCAAGGGGTATGATAAAAAAAATTTCTTTGGGGTGGTTGGCGATGTTTTTATTATTAATTTTGTTTGAACCAAAACCATGGTTAATGGTAACAGGGCTTGAATCGGGTGGGCGTATGAAATGGCTGGCAAGATTTGATGATATATGGGTTAGTCCTTATCGCAATTCTTTTGTGCGTCGTTTGTGGTTTGAAGAAAATAATATTACCGATATTCATAAATTGCCGCCGCCGCCATCCATTTGCTCCTATGATGTATGTCAATTGATTTGGCCTATATCACAAGATAAAAAATTGACTATGGCTATTATTGGTGTCAAGCAAGATTTAAGGGATATAGAGGTTATTTGTAAAACCAGTGATTGGGTGATTGGTAAGAATAGAAATATTTTGGCAATGGTGAAACAAATTTGTCCAGCAAAAATTATTAAAGATGATATTATAAGTTTGGTTATTTCGCCAAAATGGTTTGGTGGCTATGGTTGGCAAACCATTGATATAAGACCACGCCCATGGATTACGGTGGGGTTATTGCCTGACCATTTTGATCAAACATTTATTTATAAAACCAATGATGATGGTTAGTAATATGATTGAGATATAAAAAAAATATGGTAGAAGAATTATGCTATAGGGTGATTGATAAAATATGAAAAAATAATGAAAAAATTTGGGTTATTACTGATAATAATATTATTGCTGGGTTGTGCTGGCGTGCCTGATAGTGCTGATAAATTTTATAGTCAAGGCATATTAACTATAAAAAATAATAATCCTGAAACAGGTATTGAATATAAAGATGCCGTTTTGATGTTTGATGAAGGTATTACCATTAAACCAAATCATTACCAATCATTAGTTAAGCGTGCCGATGTTGCCATGCAATATCGTGAATTTCAAGATGCAGTGATATATTATGGTCGAGCGATTAAAGTGCGCCCCCGTTTTTTTGTTAGTTATAATAAAAGGGGCGAGGCATATTTTCGTTTAAAAAAATATGTGTTCGCCATTAAAGATTTTCAAAAGTCGATCGTTTTAAATCCCCAGCATGCTATTGCACCATTAAATCTATGTTATGTATTTGTGGTGGCACGCCAATTTATTAATGCGAGGCGTTATTGTGATCGTGTGTTGGTAATAGAGCCGGGCAACCCTTATGCTTTGCAATTAAAACAGAGAATTATTGAAAATAATTCTACAATGATACAATAATTTTTAAGCAATAAATTCTCCTCCGCCGGGGGTGTGGATAGTAAAAATATCACCTGGCATAAGGTTGCGGGTATCGGTGGCAGTCATATAGTCGATTTTGATTTTATCATTGTTATGGGAGTGTTCGATGTAATTTTCTCCCACCTGACCTGCCTCACCGCCATTTAAGCCAAAGGGCGGAATAATACGATGATTTGCTAATATATTGAGAGTAACGGATTCTAAAAACAAAATTCTTTTGGTAAAGCCGTTTCCTCCGTGATAAAATTTTTTATTGGGGGTTTTGTTGTTTGGTTGATGACGCCCGCCACCACTTTTTTGCCGAATGGTATATTCTATAATCCGCACTGGGTAGCGGCTTTCCATAATTTCTGGATCGGTCATGCGTGAATTGGTCATGTGGCTATGCACGGCGTCGGCGCCGTGAAATTTATAACCATTTAATTTTTGTCCAGCACCACTACCACCAGCAATGGTTTCATAATATTGATATTTTTTATTGCCAAAGGTTAGATTATTCATTGTGCCTTGACAAGCCGCCATTATGCCCATAGCACCATAAAGTGCATCGGCAATGACTTGGCTTGTTTCAACATTGCCTGCTACCACTGCGGCGGGGGGTTGGGGGTTTAGCATAGAATTATTCGGCACAATAATTTTAATGGGAGCGAGACAACCCTCGTTCAGAGGAATTTTTTTATCAATCAAAGTTCTAAATACATACAGCAAAACCGATTTTACAATCGCAAATGGTGCATTAAAATTATTAGATTGTTGATCTGAAGTGCCTGTAAAATCAATGGTAGCAGTTTGATTTTTTTTATTGATGGTTAGGGTTAATTTTATCACTGCACCATTATCCATCTGATAGGTAAATTGACCATCGCGCAATTGGCTAATAACTTTTTTGACTTCGTTGGTTGCTTGTTTGATAGAAAAATTTACATAATGTTTGGTGGTGACACGTCCATGTTCGGCACACATTTTGATAAGATCAATCATGCCTTGTTTGTTGGCGGCTAATTGTGCGTGTATATCTGAAAAATTTTGTTCTAGGTTACGCACGGGATAGCGATGATTGATAAGAATTTTTGTTAAATCTGATTTTTTTAGAATGCCTTTTTTTACCAAATGAAAATGATCGATAAGAATACCTTCATCTATAATATTTTTTGAGTAGGCAGGCATTGAGCCGGGTGTTAAGCCACCAACATCAGTATGATGCCCTCGTGACGCAATAAAAAAAGTTAATTTTTTATCTATAAAAATTGGGCTTATGACGGTCATATCAGGTAGATGCGTGCCGCCATGATAGGGACTATTGGTAAGAAAACTATCACCCATAGTAAAATTTTGTTTCTTTTTTTTAAATATCGCAATAAGATAGCGAACGCTATCTGCCATGCTACCTAAATGTACGGGAATATGTGGTGCATTGGCGATAAGGTTACCATTATGGTCAAATATTGCACAAGAAAAATCTAAGCGTTCTTTTATATTGACGGAGAAAGCAGTATTTTGCAAAGTGACGCCCATTTGTTCAGCGATCGTCATAAAGCGGTTATTAAAAATTTCTAAATTAATAGGGTCGGGCTGATAAGAAATTTTTTTTATGCTATAAGATTTTTTTATTTTTGATGATGTCTTTAAGAGCAGGCTATCATTTTTTAATAATGTTGCTTGCCAACCATCTGCGATAAAATTTGTGCTTGTATTTTCGGTGATGATGGCTGGTCCAAAAATTTTATCACCCAGTTTCATACTGGTGCGTGATAATAGTGGAACGGTTTGCCATTTTTGTTGAAGAAATATTTTGGCAGTTGTGAATAAAGGTTTTTTGGTTTCAGTATGGTGAGGGATATCATTTGGTGTGAGCCCTAAGGATGGGTTTTGACCGCTGAGGGTGATAGTTATTAAGTCGATAATAATATCATTGGATAAAACTTTTTGACTAAAATCGAATTTTTGTTGATGTTGTTTTTGGAATTGGTTAAAGATTTTTTGCGGCGATAGTTTTTTTATGGATAGTGGTAAGGTGAAAACAAGCGGCAAGGTAACATCCGAACCACTATAACGGCAATAAAGATGGCAATATGATTCAGATGCGGTGATATATTGTGCGGTTAATTCATTATTTGCTGTGGTGGTTAATTGTTTGGCTATGGTTTTTATTTTTAATAAATTTTTATTTGTTAATCGCATATTAAGTGATTTTTCGCGTCGTGCTGATACGGCTGCCATACTGATGCCAAGTGCTGATAGAACTCCCGCCAATGGATGAAGCAAAATATGATTGATATGTAAAATGTCGGCAATCGCACAAACATGTTGACCACCATTGCCACCAAAACCGACTAATAAATGATCTTTGGTATCATGCCCCATAGCGATAGAAATTTTTTTGATACCAGCGGCCATTTTTTCATTAGCAATTTTTAAGAATCCTAAGGCTATATCTTCTGGTTTTTTTTTCATTATGTTTGCAAGATATAAAAATTTTTGGTTAACAATGTCTGTATCAAGTGATTGATGATGGTTATGACCAAAAATAGATGGAAAAAAATGCGGCTGAAGGCGACCTAACATAATATGGCAATCGGTAATGGTTAATGGGCCGCCACGCCCATAACAAGCCGGACCGGGATTGGAGCCAGCGCTATGTGGCCCCACAGTCATAACCGTGCCGTCAAAATCACAAATACTCCCACCGCCCGCTGCCAGAGTTTCTACCTTTAACATTGGCACTTGTATTCTGGCGCCAGCGATGGTGGTATTAAAAGTTTTTTCATAATCGCTGTTGTTTTTGTTGCCGATAAAATGGGCAGTATCGGTTGATGTGCCGCCCATATCAAAAGAAATCATTTTATTAAATCCTGTGGCTTGAGCTATTTTTGTTGCACCGATAACTCCGCCTGCCGGTCCTGATAGCAAAGCATTTTCGCCGTGAAAAAATGGAGGTGTTGTTAGACCACCATTTGATTGCATGAAGAGTAATTCTATACCGGGTTCAATGGTTGATTTTAGCTGTTTGATGTAGCGATGTAATATAGGTGATAGATAAGCCGAGATAACGGTGGTATCACCGCGTGGCACAATTCTTACCAAAGGGCTGACTATATGACTGAGAGATATTTTGTTAAAACCAATTTTTTTGGCAATATCTCTTAATTTTTTTTCATGTGTATTATTGATAATACTATGCATAAATACTACAGCAATGGTGCGAAAGCCCATTTTGTAGAGTTGTTTTAATTTTGCTATTGCATCAATTTCATCAAGTGGGGTGATAATATGACCATTGACATCTATTCTTTCAATGATAGGGACGCTGGTATCATAAAGTTGGTCAGGTTTGATAATTTCTAGAGCAAAAATATCAGGGCGTTGTTGCCCCGCTATGCGTAAAATATCAGTAAAACCATTGGTGGTTATAAGAGCAGTTTTTTCACCTTTTCGTTCTAGTAAAGCATTGGTGGCAACGGTAGTGCCTATTTTAATTGCGGCAACTAATCGTGCTGGAATTTTTTGTTGTGGTGAAAGTGATAAAATTTGTTTAATGCCAAATATTGCCGCATCAGAATAAGCATCAGGGTTATCAGATAAAATTTTTTTTACAATTATATCACCATTTGGTGATTTGGCAATAATATCAGTAAATGTACCGCCACGATCAATAAAAAATTGCCATTTATTATGAACAGGAAGATTTTTTTTATGGTGCATGATGTCTTTTATCCAATTATTAATTGCTTTTCAATATTGATGGTTGCTATTGACTGATGTTCGGTGTAATATATTTATTGGTAAGGCTGGGCTGTTCGATTGATAATTTCTTTTGGTTTATTTGTTCCGTGGGCTATGTTGTTCTTCACAAGGGAGCTGTCTCTGGTTAGAGGATAGTGTGGTGGTCAAATAATATGTTGATAACAATATATTATTCTGTAAAGGCTCCATGACCAAATTTTCTTTCTATATGGCACCCACCTGTCTATCAGGCGCTACGAAGGACAAAATAATAAAAAAGAAAACGGCAGTTTGGCTTTACCATTATATTTTATTATAAGATAGTCAATCGGATAAAAAAATGATAAGGTTAAAAATTGTTTGATATGCAAAAAAAATATTTTGGTTATAATAGTGAAAAAAACAAATATTTAAGTTTTTTTTATGTGTTATCTTTTTTTCTTTCTATTTATTATCTGTTTTTATTGACCATATCTTTAATATGGAATTTTCATCAAGAATTGCAAAGATTGGTGGGTATATTTGATTATTTTATTTGTGCAGTTTTTTTTATAGAATTTTGTAAAGATTTTTGGCAAGCAAAATCAAAAAAAGAGTTTTTGAAATGGGGTTGGATTGATTTTTTAGCGGCAGTGCCAGCCATTGAGGGATTGCGTTATCTAAGGATTTTTCGCATAATTAAAATAGCAAAAATTTTGTATAATAGTAAAATTGCTTTAAATTTAATTTTTTATGATAAAAAAAATAAATTAAAAGGGTTATTTAATTTGGTAATAACCGCTGTTGTTTTTTCTGTGATGATTTTTTCAGTTTTGATATTGTTGTTTGAAAATGCACCGCATAGTAATATTAAAACAGCGATGGATGCCATTTGGTGGGTTTTTACAACTATATCAACCGTCGGTTATGGTGACTATTATCCAGTAACTTTGGCAGGGCGATTAGTAACTATGGTATTAATGATTATTGGTGTAGGATTGACAGGTATGGTAGGGGTGGTGATAGCTAGTGCAGTTTTGTTTGATGGAAAAAAAAGATGAATAGTGAGATAGAACATATAAAAAAAGAATTGAGACGCTCTATGCTTATTAAGCGAAAGCAGATAGTGCTGGAGCAGGCTAATCCGCCTATGTCATTGCCAGATATTTTATTAAAAAAATTTGATAAAGATTTTTGGCGCCACAAGGTCGTTTCAATGTTTTATCCTATCGGTAGTGAAATAAGCTCTTTAGGGTTATTATCAATTTTGATAGAACTTGATGTATCAATTTGTTTGCCAGTGGTTGAGAAAGACAATGCACCATTAATTTTTCGTGCTTATCAATTGGGTGATGAATTACAATTAGAAAAGTTTGGCACCCGTTCCCCTTACCCTGATAAAATAAAAATGATTCCTGATATTATGTTTGTGCCATTTTTGGCATTTGATGAAAAAAAATTTCGTTTAGGATATGGTGGTGGTTTTTACGATCGCACGATAGAAAATTTGTCAAAAAATTTTATGACCATTGGTTTGGGGTGGGATGCACAAAAAATTGATAAACTACCAATAGATGCGTTTGATAAGCCGTTAGATTATATCTTGACCGAACGCATAATTTATTCTTAAAAGAGAAAATGAAAATTTTATTTTTAGGTGATGTGGTGGGTAAAGCTGGTCGGGTTGCGGTGGCACATCATTTACCCAAACTTGTTAAGCACTATGCCGCTGATTTGGTAGTGGTGAATGGAGAAAATGCAACCCATGGATTTGGTATTTCTCCTGATGCCGCTGAAGAATTATTTCGCTCATCGGTTGATGTTATCACCACTGGTAATCATGCCTTTGACCGTGCCGATTCGTTGAATTATTTTGCTGTGCAGGAGCGATTGATTCGCCCATTGAATTTTCATGGTTTGGCACCTGGTGCGGGGATGGCGTGTGGTGAGATGAAAAATGGCAAAAATTTTTTGGTGGCGAATGTTATAGGGCAACTTTTTATGGGCAGTTATGATGATCCTTTTTCAGCTCTTGATAAAATTATTGGTCAAAATAATCCTATGCTACAAGGTTATGACGCAATTGTAGTGGATGTTCATGCCGAAGCTACATCAGAAAAACAAGCCATAGGTTATTATTTGGATGGTCGTGTTTCGTTGGTGGTTGGCACCCATACCCATGTGCCTACGGCTGATACCCGTTTGCTAGAAAAAGGCACAGCATATCAAACCGATGCTGGTATGTGTGGTTGTTATGATTCTGTTATTGGTATGGAAAAAACTAAAGTCTTAAAACGATTTTTGAAAAATTATCCTTTGCCACGCTTAGAACCAGCATCGGGTGTAGCTTCGCTTTTTGGTGTGGTGGTAGAGACTGATGACAAAACTGGTTTGGCTGTTGGCATTGAAAGACTGGAGATTAAAGCTCAAGACGAACAAGAAATTGATAGGTTTTGATATTTGGCTGGGGTACTGGTAGAGAATTTTTTTTGTTTTTCATTTACAACAAATGGATCTTGGCAAAGTTGTAATATATCATTGAGCGGTTGATAATTTTCTTTTTCGGCCTCTTCTATGGCTACTTGGGCGACCCAATTTCTTAAAATAAATGTGGGATTTATTTTTTTCATATTGGTATGGCGTAAATTATCAGGGGTATCGCCAAGCATAGCTTGATATTTTTTTAAAAATATTTTTCCTGCATCATGGTCAAACAAATTATTTTTATAAAGCATTGTTATATTTTCATTCAATAGAAGATGGCTTAAATGATAATCAGCTTTATTATTTTCTAAAATTGTAAGCCAGTCAAGAATGAGTTGGCGCGATGCGTTGCATTTTTTTTTCGTTGTTATGAGCCCTAATTTTTTTGCCATCAGATGATAAAAATTATCTTCAAATTTTGTTATAAAAGGTTTAACGATAGCCTCGGCATCTTTTTGATCAATCTGTGATTTCATTGCTACCGCTAAAGCATAAAGATTCCACCAAGCAATGCTTGGTTGATTTTGAAAACTATAACGCCCCATATCGTCGCTGTGATTGCAAATATGGCGGGGATTATATTCTTCTAGAAATCCAAAGGGTCCATAATCTATTGTTTCTGCCAAAATAGACATATTGTCAGTATTCATTACTCCATGACAAAATCCAACCACTTGCCATTGTGCAATAAGGGTAGCGGTTTTATCAACCACCCAAGATAATAAATCGTGATAGGGTTGTTTGACATTTTTATATTGTGGCAAATAATTTTGGATAATATGGTCAAGTAAAATTTTAACATAGTTTTCTTGTTTATTGTGGCAAAAGAATTCTATATGACCAAAGCGAATATGGCTAGTGGTAATGCGGGTTAAGATAGCACCATCTTCCCAGCTTTCGCGTCGCACCTTATCACCAGTTTTGATGATGGCGAGGCTACGGCTGGTGGGGATACCTAATCCAGCCATCATTTCGGCACAGAGATATTCACGAATGGTTGAGCGCAATACTGCACGACCATCGGCAAAGCGTGAATAGGGGGTGATACCCGAACCTTTTAATTGGATATCAAATCGTTTGTTGTGTTTATTTTTAATTTGTCCTATCAGGAGTGCACGACCATCACCCAATTGTGGCACCCAGACACCAAATTGATGCCCCGCATATACCATGGCAAGCGGGTCGCTACCTATAAAATTTTTATTACCTGCAAGATAATCAGCAAGTTTAGGATAGTCGCTATGGTTTAGCTCAATCAGCTGTGCAACTTTTTTATTGAAAGCGATAAGCGTTGGCTGTTTGGCAAATCCTTCTGCCGACATTTTGGTGTAAAAAGCCGAAGGCAATTTACTATAGATATTACTAAAGATCACGATAGGTTATTTTTTATTTTTCAAAGGCAACTTGTTTTACGCCGATGCGTCCTTCGGCAAAACCTGCTGCACAGAAAGCTAAATAACAACGCCATAGACGAATGAAATCATCATGATAGCCTAATTTTTTTATTTCATCATATTTCTTATCAAAATTTTCTAACCATAATTTTAATGTTTTAGCATAAGATAATCCATAATGAAAAATATCAACCGTCTTTAATCCAGTTTTTTTTGCACTGGATAAGAAATCAGAATATGATGGCAAATGCCCGCCGGGAAAAATAAATGTTCTAATCATATCGGCTGATTTTTCATAATTTTTATAAAATTTGTCGTTGATGAATATTGTAGCTATGACGGCGCGTCCTTTTTTATTAAGAGAACGATAGATAGTATAAAAATAAGAGTTCCAGAATTTTTTTCCGACCGCTTCAAACATTTCTATTGAAGCAATGCGATCATAGGTTCTGTTTAGATTGCGATAATCAAGATATTCTATTGTAGCTTTGTTATGCAAACGATGTTTTGCATATTCTAATTGTTGATGCGATAAAGAAATACCATGAAAATCATAATCACCCTGACTGGTTGCTAATTCAGCAAAGGCACCCCAGCCACAACCAATTTCTAAAATCCTGCCTGATGTTTTATCAAATATATCAAGAATGCGTTGATTTTTTTTCAATTGTGCATTGACCAAATTGTCTTTATTATCGTGATAAAGGGCAGATGAGTAATTCATATTTTTATCTAGCCATAGGCGATAAAAATCATTGCCTAAATCATAGTGGGCAGGAATATTTTTTTTAGACCCAGAAATGGTGTTGTGTTGAAAGAGATATTTTATTCTTGCTTCGATATTGCCGATACGGCGTAGTAATTTCCACTTGTTGGGGGTAGTCATATTTTGAAACATCAATCGGGCAAAATTGATAAGATCATCACATTCAATATAACCTGCCATATAGGCACGGGTGAATCCGATATCTTCTTGCAAAATAATCATTGAAAAAAAACGATTATTTTTGATGGTTAGGTGGGCACGGTGACCTGGTTGATAACCACCAAGTTTTAATTTTTTACCCGACGGCAAGGTAATGGTTAATTCCCCTTTTTTGATATTCCCAATGGACTCTAAAAATTTTTCAGATAGATTGCGATGCGTCATATTGCTATATTACTGTTGATTTTTTATCTTGTCAATAATTTTAGAATCGCTTAATTTTAAAATCAATATAACTCGTTTGTCAGGGTTGTTTTGGGATAAGACATTGTTATGACCACATTTATTCATTTGCGTAATGCATCACCTTATTCATTGTCGCGAGGTATGTTGCGGCTGAATGAATTGGTAGCTACGGCAAAAAATTACAATATGCCAGCATTGGGGTTAACCGATCGTGATAATTTTTTTGGTGCAATGGAATTTTCACAAATTGCAGTGGCTGCTGGCATCCAGCCTATTATAGGGTTAGATTTGTTGGTGGGATTTGATTATCAAGGCGAATGGTTGTCGGGGAGGGTGGGATTATTTTGTCAATCGGTGGCGGGGTATAAAAAAATTATTGGTGCTATGTCTGATGCTTATCAAAGACAAGAATCTGGCATAGATTTTTCTATTCCCCTTGATACATTGATGCATAATGAAGGCATTATTGCTTTAACTGGCGGTCGTTATGGTGCGCTGATGCCTTTTATTTATCATGGTAAAGAAAAACTGGCTTTAATTTTTTTAGAAAAATTAAGCCAAATTTTTTCAGGCCGATGCTATATTGAATTACAGCGTCATCATAATCAAATAAAAAGGGATGAGATTGAAAGCGTCACCGAACCTTATTTGATTGATATGGCTTTTAAAAAATCTTTACCAATGGTTGCGACCAATGATTGCCATTTTATAACATCTGATATGGTGCTGGCACAATCAATTTTAATGTGTATTGCCGCACAAAAAAAAATAAACGATGATGACCATCCGCAATTAACTGCTGAACATTATTTTAAATCAAGCGAACAGATGACAGAATTATTTTCTGATATACCTGAAGCTATTTCACAAACCAAAGTGATAGCACAGCGTTGTCATTTTATTCTAGAAAAGACCAAGCCAATTATTCCCATTTATCGACATGAAAAACTATCAAATGATTTGAAAGATAAATCAGCCGATGAATGGTTAGCAATGATGGCGAAAACAAATTTAGAAAAAAAATTAGAATTATTAAATATTGAAGATAGCAATCGTCCAAAATATTTTGAACGATTGGAATATGAATTATCGGTTATTAAAAAAGCAGGTTTCGCTGATTATTTTTTGATCGTTGCTGATTTTATTCGTTATGCAAAAGATAATGGTATTCCGGTTGGGCCAGGGCGGGGTTCGGCTGCAGGTTCTTTGATCGCCTTTAGTCTTGGTATCACTAATCTTGACCCTATTCATTATGGATTGTTTTTTGAGAGATTTTTAAATCCAGGGCGAATAGAAATGCCTGATGTTGATATTGATTTTTGCCAAGAGCGTCGTGATGAGGTTTTGCAATATGTAAGAGAAAAATATGGCAAAACTCATGTGGCACAAATTATTACTTTTGGATCATTACAAGCACGGGCGGCTGTGCGTGATGTAGGTCGTGTTCTTGGTCAGCCATATGGTAAGATAGATGATATTGCCAAATTAATCCCTTTTCGTTTTGATGTTGCTACATTTTCTGATGAAGATAATGATAGCGATGAGGAAAAAGAAAAAATTAGTCGTAAATTGCCGCTGGCTCTTCAGCAATCGGCTAATTTAAAAAAATTATATGATGAAGATGATGTTGTTCGTCAAGTGATAAATATGGCAATAGTTTTGGAAGGATTATATCGCCATGCCGCTACCCATGCGGCTGGCGTGGTTATGGCAGGACAACCATTGAAAGAAATTGTGCCGTTATATCGTGATGTTAAAAGTACTAGCAATGCATTGATGACACAATTTTCAAAAAATTCTGCTGAGATGGCTGGATTATTAAAATTTGATTTTTTGGGTTTAACCACTTTAAGCATTATGGATAGGTGCATCACAAAAATTAAACAACAGCGGGATATGGTGATTGATCTTGAAGTTATTCCGCTTAATGATAAAAAAACTTTTGATATGCTTTGTGAAACAAAAACTATAGGCGTGTTTCAATTTGAATCAGATGGTATAACTGATTTGCTTTTTAAGATGCAACCTGACAAGTTAGAGCATCTTATTGCCGCTGTGGCTTTATATCGACCAGGTCCGATGGATTTGATTCCTAGCTATTTGGCGCGTCGTGCTGGCAAAGAAAAAATTGAATATGCACATCCTTCATTGCATCAAGTGTTAGCCGAAACCAATGGGTTGCCGATATACCAAGAACAAGTTATTGAAATTGCTCGTGTTTTTGCTGATTTTTCAACTGGCGATGCTGATGTGTTTAGAAAAGCTATGGGTAAGAAAGATAAGAAAAAAATGGATGTTATGAAAAATGATTTTATTAAGGGGGCGATAAAAAAACATAATGTTAGCGAAGATTTAGCTATGAAGATTTTTAAAATGATAGAAAAATTTGCAGGTTATGGATTTAACAAATCGCATTCGGCAGCATATGGATTGGTAGCTTATCAAACTGCTTATCTTAAAACGCATTATCCATATGAATTTATGGCATCTAACATGACATTTAGTATGCATGATACTGATAGGTTGGCGATATTAATCGCTGAAGCAAAAACAATGGGGATAAAGATTTTGCCACCAGATGTTTTGCGATCGGGTGCTTTTTTTGAAGTATGTTATGATGATGAAAAGAATCCAATTGCCATTCTATATGGGCTGGCAGCTTTAAAAAATGTTGGTGTGAAGTCAATAGAAGCTTTGGTGCAAGCACATAATAAGATTGAAAAAATCACTAACAAACAAATCAATAACCTGTGGGAATTTTTTCAATTGATGGCAACTAATATGTCCATTGAGCATTTTAATAAAAGAATGTTAGAAAGCATGGCGGCGGCAGGCGTGTTTGATAGCATTCATGCTAATAGGCGTGAAGTGTTTGAAAATATTCCTTTGTTGTTAAAATTTATATCGGTTATGCAAAAGGAATCGGCTGGCAGTGATTCATCTTTATTTCAAGGTGATGATAATTTTGAAAAAAACATTGTTCGACCGCTTAAGCCATGCGAGTCTTGGGATGAGAAGGAATTGGGACAAAAGGAGTTAGAATCATTTGGTTTTTATTTTTCTCATCATCCATTGCAGGGTTTTGAGAATTTAATAAATGAATATAATTTAACTTCAATTAATGAATTGAAACAATTGGTGATGGGTAAAGTAAATTTATTGGCGGTGTTAAATTCTGTTCGTATCCGTCAAACCAAAGCGGGCAAAGATTTTTTTGTTTTAAATTTATCTGATAGCAGTGGCGAGATGGATATTAATTATTTTGATAATAACAAACAAGTTAAAAAATTTTTATGCCCTGATGAAAAAATTTTTATGGAAATAGAAATTACTAAGGATAAGAATGATGATACGCGTTATTATAGAAATATTAGAAAAATTATTCGTGCCAGCGATATGTTAACTGATAAAGGTATGAAAGCAGGGTTTAATAAAAAGCCAGTTGCAAAAAAAATAAATGATATACAATTGACCAATAATTTTTTTAAGATATTGAAGATAACATTATATGATGATGATGAGAGCCAAGAACAGCTATCTATGCTACGCGATGTTCTTAATCAGCAAAAGCCGGGGTATAGTCAAGTTAAGGTAGAATTGCAATTGGCAGATGAGATAGTTATGATGGATTTAGGATTATCTTTATCTATTAATAGTGATATAGCAAGATCGTTACATCAAATTAAGGATATAGAGTTTTCTTTAGAAAATTAAAATAATATAATCATAGTCAATGGTTGCAAATTTTATGATAATATGGCAAAGGGTGAATCAAAATTCTTTATTGTTTTTTATTGTGCGGGTGTGGCGGAATGGTAGACGCAACGGACTTAAAATCCGTTTCTTTTTTAATGAGAGTGTGGGTTCAAGTCCCTCCATCCGCACCAATTATTGTTTAAAAAAAATTATTTAATTTAGTTAAAAAATTTTTGTATGTTATATATTTCTACTCGCGGTCATAAAAAAAAATTAACTTTTTCAGAAGCGGTTTTGAAATCTCTGGCTGATGATGGTGGGCTTTATGTGCCATTGCAATTACCAAATTTTGATAAAAAATTACTAAAACAGGGTCATGAATTATCACTTATTGATTTTGCTATAGAATTGTTAACCCCCTTTATGGCTGATGATGATATTTTTAAAGAAAAAGAGGCTGATAATTTTTTACGCATTGCTTTAAAAAAATCTTTGGCAATTTTTGAATATCATATTGAACATGATTGGCAACCAATTTATAAAAATATTTGGTCATTAGAATTATTTTATGGTGATACTTTATCTTTTAAAGATGTTGCTATGCAATTTTTGCGGTCATTGTTTGATTATATTCTGGCAAAGCATGGCAAACAGATAACCATACTCGTGGCAACTTCTGGTGATACAGGTTCGGCGGCGATACATGCTTTTCACCGTTCGCCAGCGGTTCGGGTAGTGGTGTTTCATCCTATGGATAAGATATCTTATTTTCAACGCAAACAAATGACCACAATAGATGATAAACATATTCATAATATTGCTATCAGGGGAAGTTTTGATGATTGTCAAGAAATTGTAAAGCAATTGCTTGCATCGGAGGATATGGCAACACGCTATCATTTTTCGGCAGTCAATTCTATCAATTGGGCAAGAATTTTGATGCAAATGGTTTATCATGCTCGTGCCGCCGTGTTGCTCCAACATAAAAATAAAAAACCAATAAATATTGTTGTGCCGTCAGGAAATTTTGGCAATATGCTTGCGGCATATTATGTTAGAAAGGTTGGATTTCCAATAGAAAAATTGCTGGTTGCTACCAATGAGAATGATGTGCTTTGTCGTTTTTTTTCACAAAATAAGATGGTGATAGAGAAGGTTAAGGCAACTCATTCTCCAAGTATGGATATTCAAGTGGCAAGCAATTTAGAAAGGTATCTTTATGATTTATTTAACTGCGATACAAATTTATTGAAAGAAAAAATGTCTAGTTTTAAAACCAATGGTGCATTAATATTGTCTTGTAGTGAATTTGAGCAAGCACAAAAAGATTTTTCTGCAATTTGTATTAGCAATCATCATAACCTACAAGCAATAAAAAATTGGTTTGATAAAACCAAAAAATGTTTTGACCCGCATAGTGCTATTGCTCTTGCAGCTTTAGAAAATTATTTGGCAGATAATGCATCATTAACTGATACAACATGGTTATGCTTGGCAACAGCCGATCCTCGTAAATTTGCCTCAGTTATTGAACAGGCAAAATTGCCTGTGCCAAAATTTGATGATAAATTAAAAAAAATGCTGCAGTTGCCTGAAAAATTTACTGTGCTTGATAATGATATGTCTGCTGTTAAAAATTATTTTGCTAAACATTTAATATAAATAAAATGGGTTGAGGGGTAAAACTTGAACCATGTCGCCGATATGTTTTTTAGGATCATTGATGGGGCGAATGATGAGGGCATTACTATCATAAAGAAATTTTAACATTGAACTATCTTGGTGGGGCAGGGGCATAATTTTTTGATTTATAATCTTCGCACGCATATATTCTTGTCGTTCTCCATTGGCGGATAAATTGATAGCAAGTGGCATTGGTATTGTTATATCATCAAGAAAAATAGGTTTTAAGCCTTGCCATTTTTTTATCATGGCTGGAATAAATAACAACCCCGTTACTAAAGCGGAAGTTGGATTACCGGGCAACCCTAAAAAATGACAGCGATTTTTGTGAAGCCGTCCAACAATGATCGGCTTACCTGGACGCATAGCAATTTTCCAAAAATTAATCTGTCCTTTGAGACCATATTTTTTATTTTCTATGACTTCTTTTATAAAATCTTTTTCACCTATTGATGCACCGCCCGTTGTGACGATAAAATCACAATGTTTGGCGTGTTTTAATTTTTTCGCGATATTGGTGGGGTTATCACGGGCGTATCCTAAATCTATGGCTTGCCCGCCCGAGTGGTTAATAAGGGCAAATAGGCTATAGCTATTGCTGGGATAAATTTGTTGTGGCGTAAGGTTTTTGTTAATAGGTTGTAATTCATTGCCAGTTGAAAGAATACCGATGGTTGGTTGGCGATATAATATAATTTTTTTTTGTCCAGATGCTATTATTAATGCAATGCCGCGCGCTGTTATAATATGATTTTTTTTTATAAGAATATCGCCTTTTTTAAAATCCAAACCACGCGGGCGAATAAAATTTTGCTTGGTAGGAATTTTTTTTATGATAACAAAATTATTTTTTTGTTCGGTATGTTCAACAATAATGACGCTATTGGCATTTTTGGGTATTATGCCACCAGTAAAAATTTTTATCGCCTGATGTTTTTTTAATGCGGCGTTGCATGGTTTGCCTGCATGGCTTTCACCGATGATGCGTAATGTGGTGGGAATAGTTTTAATATCAACCGCACGCACTGCAAAACCATCCATAGACGAAACATTGGCTTGTGGCATAGTTATCTCAGCTATGATTGGTTTGGCTAAAATGCGCCCCATGATAGATGGAACAATTTTTTTTATATGTGGTGTTATGGTAATGGTATCATGATAGCGTGATGGTGTAATATCTTTCATCACGCTATTAAATGCATCACGAATTAATTTCATATTATGATAGATAGCTTTTGCGTAAATGGCATAAAGTTTCAATTGTTTTGTCGGTGGCAACATCTTGCTTTTCACCAGTTTTGCGATCTTTGATTTCGACTCGACCTTCGGCTAATGATTTTGGTCCTACGATAATTTGAAATGAGATACCAAGCAAATCATGCTCGGCAAATTTTTCACCCGCACGCACATCACGGTCATCAAGCATAACGCTTAAATTTGCCGATAACAATTCGCTAGATAATTTTTCACAAAAATCATCTGTCATGGCATCGTTGGTTTTAAGATTCAACACCGCCACATCAAATGGTGATACCGATGGATGCCAAATGATGCCGTGGTCGTCATGGCTTGCCTCTATGATGCCACCAACTAACCTTGATACACCGATGCCATATGACCCGCATTCTACTGGCACCAATTCGCCCGCTGGATTTTGCACCAGTGTTTTCATTGGTTTTGAATATTTATCGCCAAAGAAAAAAATATGTCCGACCTCTATGCCACGGATTGATAATTGATTTTCTTTTGGCAGTTTTTCAAAAGCTATTTTGTCAAAGATGTCTTCGGTGGCCGCAAATGGTTTGGTCCAATTTTCAACCAGTGCGTCTAAATTTTTTTCATAGTCAATATCTACTTCCAATGGGTTAAGTGATAGAATGGTTTTATCGCAATACACTTGGCTTTCGCCCGTTTCGGCTAAGATGATAAATTCATGCGAAGTATCGCCACCTATTGGTCCAGTTTCGGCACGCATGGGAATAGCGGTTAACCCTAGCCGTGCAAAGATGCGCAAATATGAGACAAATATTTTTTGATAGGTTTTTTTACCATTTTCTTTATTGTAGTCAAAAGAATATCCATCTTTCAGAAAAAATTCACGACCACGCATGATGCCAAAGCGTGGACGAATTTCATCACGAAATTTCCAGTGAATTTGAAAAAGATTGAGTGGCAATTTTTTATAGGATTTTATGCTGTCACGAAAAATGGCGGTTATAACTTCTTCAGCGGTTGGACCATAGAGTAAAGGGCGATGATGGCGATCGGTGATGCGTAGCATTTCTTTACCATAATCTTCGTAGCGCCCAGATTCTTGCCACAATTCAGCGGGTTGGATGGTGGGCATCAAAATTTCAAATGCCCCCGCTTTGGTTTGTTCTTCACGGATAACATTGGCTATTTTATTCATAACTCTTAAGCCAAGTGGTAGCCAGCTGTATAATCCCGCTGATAATTGTTTTATCATACCAGTGCGTAACATCAAACGGTGTGAAATGATATGTGCCTCGCTTGGATTTTCTTTTAGAGTTGGCAAAAAATATTGGCTGAGGCGCACAAAATTAGTTGAGGGTAAATTTTTCATAGGATAAATTTTTTTAATATATTATTAGGTGTTAAGGTCATTAAGCTCTGGCAAGATTTGTTTTTTTTGTAAGATGATAACAATAATTAAAATAACTAAACTAATAATGATGGAAAGGAAAAATTTTTTTTTCATCTGTGGGTTTTCGGGGGCGGCAATATCATTGCCCTTAATAATTTTTTTGGCTGGGGTTGGCTTAAACAATGGCAAACACATAAAAAAAACCCCTACCCAAATGGTAACAAAATAAACCAAATAAGAAAAAAATATACTAACAATGGCTATCATGGTTTTTATAAAATATTATGCCTGTTCTAATTCTATTAATGTGCCGTGAAAATCTTTGGGGTGTAAAAATAGCACTGGTTTTTCGTGGGCGCCGATGGTTGGTTTTGCATTATTTTTTTGATGACCGAGAATTCTATAACCATTGGCAATAAGATGATCGCGCACTTTTATTATATTATTGACTTCATAACATATATGGTGGATGCCGCCATCAGGATTTTTTTCTAAAAATTTTTTTATAGGCGAATTATCCCCTAAAGGATGGATTAATTCAATTTTTGTATTGATAAGATTGATAAAAACAACCGATACGCCATGTTCAGGCAAAGGGGTGATGTTTGATACATCTGCCATAAAAGATTTTTGATAATTTAAGCGTGCCGATATGATGTCTGGCACGGCAATGGCAATATGGTTGAGGCGACCAAGCAAAGATGCTAGCATATTGGTTTGATAACACGATTTTTTATTTTTGACAATTATATTTTTTTTCACTAGCAACCCTTGCATTTTTTGTAAGGCTGGGGTAGGGATAATGGGCTAAGATTTTTTTGACCCCATCGTCTAGCGGTTAGGACGGAACCCTTTCACGGTTCAAACACGGGTTCGATTCCCGTTGGGGTCGCCAATTTTTTGTATAAGACATTAAAATAAATTTTTACGCCGAATATATTTATATAATGGTATAACAAAAGGTATGCGGCGTAAAATAAAATTAATTGGGTTTTTTATAGCGATCGGATTCTTAAAAATTGTTTTGCGTAAAAAATGTTCGATCGGGCTGATATTTTTCATGCGTTCGCTGAACATTGTTATATGATCTTTTTTTTCATCAAAGCGTTTGATAAGGCGGCTTAATTTTCCAAAATGATAGCTAACACCAATTTTGTTCATATATAATAACCATAGATATTCCACATTCCATATTTTTACATCACTGCGTGGGATATCTGGTGCCAAATGATTAGGAATGGTCTTAAAAATAAAATCAAAATCATTAAGAATATTCATCATTTTATCCATAGTTGATGGATTGGTAAGATAAAAAACATCAAGCGATGGTGCAAAATTAAGATAAAAATCCTTAAAATAAAGATGCAGTGGGTCGGTTATATAAACCGCACTAGGAAAAAAAATCGCAGTGTTGGGGTTGATATTGAAAAATGGTAAATAAGGTGCAATGATGAATGGTTCTAAAGGGGCAATATCGGGCCTAGTGCGAATAATAAAATCATATTTTATTTTATTTTTTTTGGCATAATTCTTCATTAATTTGTGTGCGGCGACTTCGGTGTATAATGTATTCCAAACGGCTTGCAATGAAAACCCCCCAAATTTTTTTTTTCTATCAGGTTGTGCCAACCAACCAGATTTTTTTTTACATTTTGATTCATCATCATATAGAATCGCTTTTGGTTTATAGGCATCATTTACTTCCTTTTTTATAGTATCGCTGACTGGTATCAGTGATTGGTTGTGCTTACCGCCACCGCCCCAACTACCCTTTTTACCATGCCAAGATAATTTTTGGTGGTCTAATGTATGCCATGTATGAATAAAAACATCGCAATCATAAAGGTCAAGTAGATTTTTTTTTAATAATGGTGCACAGGCTTGAAATAGGCGTAAATGCCCAGATATTTCTACCGCAATTTTTAATTTTTTTTTCATGATGATGCCAGCCAATGATAGGGTGTTTTATAAGAATTAATTTATTTTTAAGCCAATAATTTTTTTAAATAATCTATATGGTTTGTTTATATATGGTGACATTAAATAAATTCTGCTTATAAATCTTTTATGGCTTGCGATGAATTGCATTATTTCTTTTTTTATGAATTTATAATACATGGTTTTTGTCATTTTGTGGTTAGAATGTTTAGCACGGTCAGGAAAAATCAAAATTTGGTCGTCTTTCTTATTCATTCTTTTTAAGATATGATTGATTTTGCCGCATAGTGGTAATAGATTTTGTTCTGCGGCATAAAGAATTTGTTGATTTTCAAAAGATGAATTGATGCGGGGTGGAAAGGGTAGGCGATGTGCCTTTTTAAAATAGCGGTCAAAATGATGAAATATATTTAAGAATGTTTTCATGGCTGGTGGTTTGGCGAATATAATGCGGTCAATACAGAAATTTGTTAAATAAAAACCCGTTGCGCCTTCAAAAATACTTTGCATACCTGATAAAAAGACAATGGTTTTTTGATTAAAATCAAAAAAATCTTGGTAGGTTTCTAATATCATTGGTTCAAGCAACATAACATCAGGGCGGATAAAAACAATAAAATCATATTTTATATTATTTTTTTTGGCATGGTTTTGCCATAATTTATTTATTTCTCGCCAATGATAAAACATACGATAACAACCGGTTAAGGGTATTTTATAATTATTATTTTTGCCGTGCCATACATTCCAAACCCCTGATATATTGATATTATTTTCACTATCATTGATGATGATTTTTTTTGGCTGATAAAGTTTTGTCGCTTTTGTTAATAATTCTTCACGGATGGCAAGCGATGATATTGGTTTGTTTTTATTGATAACATTGTGCCAAGCCTGCCTATCATGATCTATTTTGCTGGGTGCATGAATAAAAACATCGCTGTTGTATCTATCAAGCAGATATTTTTTTAAGTAGGGAGCGGTTTGCTCAAAAGTTCTTAAATTACCTGATAGTAGCACGGCAATTTTTAATTTTTTTCTTGTCTTTTTTTTTGTCATTTGTATTTGGATGATTAAGCAATGGTAATTTGATTAGCAAGGGTTATTTTTTATTGATGCCGATGATTTTTTTAAAGGTTTTTTTAAAAAACCGCCATGGCATATATAACCAAGCAGATGCAAGATAAAATTCAATGATAGATTTTTTTTGTTGTTCTATAAATATTTTTCGTTCTTCTATAAAAAAATCTTTAGCAAATTTTTGTTGATAGATGGCTGACATGATAAGTAATTTTTTATGGCGTAGATCGGTGCGATCATAATAATCATGAAACCATTCATGAAAAAAAATTTTGTGATGCGATAGATTTTTTATTTTTATACATTGGGTTAATGATGAAACAATATTTTTTTTATTAATCATATTATATTTTTTTAATAATTGATTCAATGGGTCAAAACCTAATTTTCGACGGCAATTGGTAGCATAACGCACAAGCGATACAAAAAGAAAAAGATTTGTTTGATCATTCGTGGTTTGATGTGGGTGCATACGATAATGGTATAAAATATCTGGCATATTAAAAATTTGAATTTTTTTTTCCATCAAGCGAAATTGAAAATCAAAATCTTCATTATGGGTGATATTACGAAAATAGGGTTTATCAAGCTTTGCCAAAATTGATGTTCTAAAAAAATGACTTGGTGCTACGGTGATAATATGCAGACCTTGGCGATTGATATGGGGTTTTGTGAGTATTAGTTTGAATCTGTCAGCAGAAGGCGGGAGGTTTTTTATTATCTTATTATGCTGATCGATAAAAGATGTGTAGCAACCTACCATACCAACATTTTTATTTTTTTTAAGATAGGCTAGCTGTTTTTCCAAACGCCGCGGCATAGAAA
>JBPCVJ010000011.1:0-39837 GCA_051010635.1 Alphaproteobacteria bacterium
GCCTTATTCATCGTAGTCAATTCTACACCCAATTTTTCAAGATGCAACCTAGCCACTTTTTCATCAAGCGATTTTGGCAAAACATAAACTTTCTTTTCATAATTTTTGTAATTCTGCCATAGTTCAATCTGTGCCAACACCTGATTACAAAAACTTGCCGACATAACAAAACTGGGATGCCCCATCGCACAACCCAAATTCACCAAACGACCTTCGGCAAGGATGATAATTTTTTTTCCATCCGCCATTTCAACTTCATCAACCTGCGGTTTGATATTATCCCATTTAAAATTACGCAACTGATCAACCTGCACCTCACTATCAAAATGACCGATATTACAAACAATAGCACGATGTTTCATTTGGCGCATATGGTCTATGGTTATCACATCAATATTGCCCGTAGCGGTAACAAAAATATCGGCACGCTTAGTAGCCTTCTCCATCGTGGTAATTTCATAACCTGCCATCGCTGCCTGAAGGGCACATATCGGGTCAACCTCTGCCACCAAAACACGGCACCCTGCTTGCCGCAATGATGCTGCCGATCCCTTGCCAACATCGCCATAACCACATACCATTGCCACCTTACCAGCCATCATCACATCGGTCGCTCGCCGAATCGCATCAACCAAACTTTCACGACAACCATAAAGATTATCAAATTTTGATTTGGTAACCGAATCATTCACATTGATGGCTGGTGCCATTAATTTATCCGCTTTTGCCATATCATATAGCCTTAATACCCCCGTGGTAGTTTCTTCAGTGATGCCCTTCACTTCTTTTAAAATAGGGTGATAGATTTTATCGTCATGCATCATTTGCGTCAAATCACCACCATCATCCAATATCATATTACATTGCCAACCATCGGGACCAGTTATGGTTTGTTTTATCGCCCACCAAAATTCTTCTTCGCTCATACCTTTCCATGCAAAAACTGGCACACCCATTTTAGCTACTGCCGCTGCCGCATGGTCTTGAGTTGAAAAAATATTGCAAGACGACCAACGCACCGATGCGCCCAATGCGATAAGAGTTTCTATCAATACCGCTGTCTGTATTGTCATATGTAAGCAACCAGCAATATGTGCATCCTTCAAGGGTTTTGATTTTTCATATTCAAGACGCAATGCCATCAATCCGGGCATTTCGCCATGGGCGATATCAATTTCTTTTGCACCCCATTCGGCAAGCGAAATATCTTTTACTTTATAATCAGCCATATAATATGAATTATCTCTAGCAGAATATATTTTATTTGGCAAATTATTTTTTCTTACTAAAGATTATTTTGCTAAATATTTTTTTTTATTGCCGCACAGAATTTTTTTATTTTTATCGGTGATTTTTTACCAAGCGATTCTTCCACCCCACTTGAAACATCCACTCCATAAAATTGTGAATAAGCAGAATCAATTTTAGTAATTTTTTTTATCAAAGTAGCAATGTTATCAACATTAAGTCCCCCTGCCAAAAAAAATGGTTTCTTGACAGAATAATCTTCTAGCAAATTCCAATCAAACATTTTTCCCAATCCACCATGCCGCGATGTATTTTTTTGCGGTTTGGCATCAAGCAAAAAATAATCAACCGATTTTTCATAATCTACCATCTTAACCATATCGTCCTTATCTTCTATGGCTATTGCTTTAATAATTTTTTGTGAAGTTTGCATTTTTAATGCCATACAAAAATCAGGCGACTCCCCACCATGTAATTGCAAAGCAAATGGATCTAATTTTTTTAACAAATCTATCGCTTCATCAAGGGCAGGATTCACCAACAACAAAACAGGTTTTATTTTCGTTCCCGCAAGCGACATCAAATATTTTGCCAAAGCCATATCGATATAACGGGGAGATTCATGCGCCATCACCATGCCAAAAAAATTAGCCTTACCATCTATGGCTGCCTTTAGCCCTGCATCATCTCTTATGCCACAAATTTTTATTTTCATCATAGAGTATGTTTATTGATATATGCCAATCGTGCCAACTGCTCTGATGGTGTAAGATGCGTGCCAATTATCCCGCGCCCCATCACCAAATAATCTGCCCCCGCATCAATAGCAGATTTGGGGGGCATCACTTGTTTTTGATCATCACTACCATCATCATTCCATCTGATACCAGGACAAACCAAAATAAAATCCTCACCCATATTGTTGCGAAGCATAGCCGTTGCCTTAGCGGGTATAACCACTCCATCAGCGCCTGCATCCCTTGCCATCATGGCTTGCGACAAAATATAATCATTTGTGTTTTTTTTAATTGACAATATTTTTAAGTCATCATCGCTTAAACTGGTAAGCATGGTCACCGCCAGCAATTTTGTTTTTGCCTGATGAGCCATCATGGTTTTTTTAACAAATTCTATCATAGCAACACCGCCAGCCGCATGGATAGTTAAAAAAAATGGTTCAAGTGCCAAAAGTGCCTTAACAGCCTGTTTGGTGGTATTGGGTATATCATGAAATTTTAAGTCAAGAAACAATGGCAAAGACGGAAAATTTTCTTTCATCATCATAACCCCCTTGATGCCATTGGCAACAAAAAATTCCAACCCCAATTTTATGCCAGCCAAACCATCTTGCAATGGTTTTACTATTTTTATACCATAGTTAATATCATCTGTATCAACTGCCAAAAAAATTTTTTTCTGCATCTATGGTTATCTTAATAAAAAATACAATCCATAAAAAATCAAGCCATAACAAGGCAAGCCGACTATCAACCATTTCATAAAATTAAATTTCATCAACCAAATAAGCACCAACAGATCCATCACCAAATTGACAACAAAAAAACTATTGGCAGTGAAAATACCAAAATCACCCGCATGGCTTAATATTAAATAAAAAACTATCACCGCCACCACCAATGCCAAAAAACCTATGGCGTGCAACCTATTATCAGAAAGGGCGGCTGTTTTATTGGGAATACGCATTATTTTCATATAAATAATGCCAGCCAAAAAAGCCAAAGCCCAAGCCACCAAACCATATACCACACTTGACAAAGAAAAATGTTCCGAAAATATTTTTGTCATTCTAATTATTTCGTGCTAGGAACTATAAAGAAAAAATAGCAAAAAAGCAACCATATGAATTTTCGCAAAACAATTATTTTTTGGGTATTGATTATCGTAGCCATCGTTTGGTTATTGCCACAAAGTTTTGACCTAAAATTATCCAATTTACTCTATCGGCGTGAAAAGGGCGATACCAGACAATTGATAGATACCAACAAAATACCTTGGGTTGCGGTAGGGCGGTTGCGTCTGCCAAATAGTATTTGCACTGCCACCTTAATAAACCCTGATATTATTATTTCGGCACGCCATTGTTTTGGCAATAAAAAAAAACCATTCCCGATTAAAAAAATTATTTTTCAACTGGAACGCAATGGCAAATTTGATGATATTGCCAATCTATCACGGGTCTATTATCCTTCACAAAAAAAGTTAAGCCGACAAAGCGGTCGTATCAAAAATGATTATGCCTTTGCCACTTTAAGCAAACCAGTTGATATAAAAAAATATGGTATTGTTTTTCCTAACATTGCCACCACCAGTGCAAAAAAAGGCAAAATTCTTTTACAAGGTGGATATGGTGCAAACAAAAATAAACTCTATGGCGATAAATGTATGATTATTGCGGTCAATTCATCTTTTATGATTCAACATAATTGCCTAATAACTTTTGGCGATAGTGGTGGGCCGGTGTTTTATCAACAAGGTAACCAATGGTATTTGGCGGGCATCAATAATGTTTTTCAACAAATAGCACTTGTGCAAAATGCTTTTGCCATAGGTCCTGAAAATTATTATCAGGATTTACAAACATACCTCAAACAATAAAAAATTATTTTGGCATAAAAAAATTACGCCAAGTCTCTGGTGCATGGGTATTGAAAAAATCACGGCGTGCCAATAAAAATATCAATAATAGCAACAACACCCCATAGGCAATCAGCCAACCACCATAAAGAATAATCCCTGCCAATAAAATACCCAGTGGTAACAAAATATAAGGCGACCATGCTGCCACGGCAACCATCAACAAACAAAGAAAACCCAATCCCCCCATCGTGCTACTACCTTCATCAAATAAATTATTTTTTACAAAAATTGGCTTTAACATAGAGCTTTGGCTAACTAATTGTAATAAACCACCCGCCAAACCCACCAACATCATACCCAATCCATTCACCAAAAATTGCCAAAGGCGAATAACATAAAGCCTATTCAAGGCAATAGGTTCGTCGCCCACACCACGCAACACCATACCCCATTTG
Source organism: Alphaproteobacteria bacterium (assembly GCA_051010635.1). Taxonomy (GTDB): domain Bacteria; phylum Pseudomonadota; class Alphaproteobacteria; order JASGCL01; family JASGCL01; genus JASGCL01. The sequence continues at coordinate 4,302 of JBPCVJ010000011.1, forward strand.
GTTTTTTGTAAAAACATTCCCAACAACAACAACAATGATCCCAACATATAAGGGGCAATATATTGAAACCAAACAGGTAAGACCAAATAATAGTCCCTATCAATCGCCCCGCTACTTTTCATCATATAAGCAATCGCCACCCCAAGAAAAAAAACTGCCATACCAGATGTAAGCTGATTGACCATCATCCACCGCAACAATATAAAATAGACCATCCCTAAAACCATACCCAATAGCGACGCCAACCATAAACCATACCAAATCATATCCAGCCCATCAGCCGATACAAACATAGCATACATCAATGCACCACTTGCCAAGCTAACCCCTTCGATACCCCATTGCAAAAGCCCGACCCTTTGGCATAGCAATAAACCCAAACCCATCAACCACAAAGGCATAGCGAAAAAAATAATATTTTCCCAAATGGCAAAAACACTATCTATCATCTTTTTTTATTTGCCCTTTCTTGTAAAGAATTTCTACATCACCATTTCTAACATTGCGATGTTTGCCAGTGGCATTTTTGTTATCTACCATCATGAGCGAACGACGCAAAAAATGACCCATTTCAATTTGATATTTATTCAAAAAATCAACCAACAACAATAGCAACAAACTCATCGCACAAAAAACTTGAAACAATCCATCGGCAACTGCCAGCGCTAAATCAAGATTTTCTATCACACTTGCCACCAAAGCAAAAAATAAACCAGCGATGCCTATAGCTATCGGCGTCATACGACCAAAAAAAATTACCACTATCACCGCTATGGTCAATGACCACAAAGGCACAACCGATATAGCATCATTATTATCTGTCACAACCCAATTATCTAAAACTGCCAAGAAACCCGCACTACCAGCCAATGCCCCACCGACCATCATTATCATCCAATAGACCGAATCCTCCTTCTTGCCAATTTCGGCAATGGCTTTGCGCCCATAGCCCATCAATTTGATAACAAAAGTTACTATATGATATTGATAAAGCAAGGCAAACAAAGTCGTTATCAAAAAAGCATAAAAAATTCCGCTACCAAATATAGGAAAACTTAATTCTGGCAAGGCATCCGCCAAAAGACGATAAGTTTCCGCCCAAACAATAGTTGTTTTAACATCATTAAAAAAATAATGCACCCCATAGACAAGAAACATTGACCCCAATATCTCATGCAACCGCATATAGTGACGCAAAGCCCCCACCAATAAACCAAGCAAAAGCCCCAGCATGGATGCCGCCACTATCACCACTGGCAATAACCACGCACCCAATGTAATATAAAAATTATCAATCAACCAAGCCGATAACATCATACCTGCCAAAAATTGCCCCTCAACCGATAGATAAAAAATACCACCACGAAATGCCATCGCCGATACCAAGCCAAGTAAAATCAATGCCGTAGCCAATGCCAAAAAATGCCGAAAATTATCTCCATCCACCACAACCATTACCAATGCCTCTGCCACATCACCAAATGATATTTGCCAAATTCCAAGAAAAATAAAAAACAATAACAATGCCAAGCCAGCCGCTATCACTGTAGCCCAGCGTTGATATTCTTTTGAAAAATGATGCTTTCTACTGATGTTTATCATAACCATGTCGCTTTGTTTTATGATGTATGCGATGGCTACCACTATAACCACCCATAGATTCTGTGGCATAGCTAACCATCAAGGATTCGATAAAATCCTTGTTCTGTGTTTTCACCTCATAGGGCGGCGATAAAAGCCCATTGGCAAGCACATACACCGTATCGCATATAGAAAAAATCTCCTCCACATCTTGCGACATCACCACAACCCCCGCACCTTTTTCTATCAAACCTTCTATCATCTGTTGAATAAACAGGATGGTTTTTTTATTCACCCCAACATAAGGTTCACGCAAAATAAAAATTTCGGGTATCAAAGCCAATTCACGCACTATCACAAATTTATGCAGATCAATATCAGATAATTCACGCAATAATTGGCGATGGTTTTGAATCGGTAAGTCATATTTTTTAATAATATTTTCGGCAATGCCACTGATATAATTTTTATTAATAATGCCAAAACGCTGACCCTGCGGGCGGGCAACAAACAGATTAAGTAAATTATCAAAAACATCCAAATCACGCAAAACCGCTTGGCGCCAATCTTTTGATATAAAGCCGATGTGTTTTTTGCGCCTTGCAACAATATCACTATCACCGATAAATTCCTTATCATGCCATTTGATGGATGCCGCTCGCACCGCCACATCGCCACGCAACACTGAAAACAATTCCTTATCACCATTATCAGGCAAACTGACTATTCCTATCACCTCCCCCATTCGCAATGAAAAATTGATATTGCTCAAATTCACGCCTTTCGATTCTTTGCTGGCTTCATAATTCATATTATCCAAAACCAACAGATTCTTACCATCCTCAATATGGCTGATATTTCTTTTTTCTCTTTTGCCATCATTCAACATAACGGTAATTTGTTTTTTATTTTTCTTTTTCGGGTCAAAATCTATCACCCGACGCCCCTGCTTTAACAATGTAATTTCATCGGCTATTTTCAAAGCATCATCTATCATATCGGTGCTGTAAATTATCGTGCCGCCAGCTTGCTTTTGCCATTCACGCATAAGACGAAAAAATTTATTCTTACCATATGCCAAAAGCCTATCACCCAAATTATTTATTAACAACATGGTTGGGTTGTTAAAAAAACACCGCACCATATTGGCTTCTAATTTTTCATTAAGGGTAAGTTCTCTGATAGGCACATTGGTCAAAAAATGAAAACCATAACCAGCCATAATACCATTGACACGCAACAAAATGTCATGGGTTTTGCGATAAAGTGGCATGCCATAAATAATCGCCATGTTTTCAATAAAATTCGCATGGGACAAAAGACCAGGTCCATTTTCCAACAATGCCAAATTCATCGCTTCTTGTCTTTGCCGACCAATGGGATAGAATATATTCCTGTAAAATTGCTTCACCCCAGATAATCTGTGATGCCTTACCTCTGGCAATTGATTGCCAGATTTTGCCCCCAGCTTCACTATATTATCTTTTTGTTTGCTATCACCGATCAGCATATTTTTAATAGCACCCTTTGCCATCATATCCCTGCCCTGCCAATAGATATGCCCCGCATCGGGTTGGCTACGACCAGAAATAATATCCATCAAATGGGTTTTACCTGCCCCCACGTCTCCCAACAAAACATGGCTTTCACCAGCATGCACGGTCATATTCACCGAAGAAAGTATCCGCCAATGCCCCAAGGTTTTACTAATTTTTTCTAACCGTAATAATTCTGCCATGCCCCTTTAGCTAAACCTGTTCGCTAAACTTGACAAGCCATTTTTTGCCAAACACATCTGCCAACAGCAACCAAAAAGAATATATTAATATTTAGCACTATCGCCAAATTGTTTATCAACCCGTTTAATAAAAAATCGCAATATATCTTTATTTGCCAAATCAGCATGGCGTGATGTGGTTTGTGCCATATGGCCATGGGCTTGCAATTTATTTGATAATTCCAACACTTCGCCCAATATTTCCATAAAATCAAGCGATAATTCATCACACAGCAATTTCATTTTCTCAAACGAAATAGTCGCCTTACCAGCTGTAAGGCGACTCCAAGTGGGCTGGCTAATATCAGTGGCACGCAAAGCCACATATAATGTTTTTTTACCACTGCTATAACCAATGATTTTTTGATGAATAATCTGAACATAGATTTGCGACAAGGTAAAGGATGCTGCCGTATCCCCACCCATCAATGTCCTCTGCGACATTTGACTATTTGCCATTTTTGTTTCCTTTCCAAAAAATTTATTCAACCCTGAATATTACTACTATAAGATATATTTTAATAAAAAACAACTATAAATTGATTATTTTGACATGATTTAATTCCCTATTTTTACCTTATTCTAACTCCTTATTAGAAAAATATGCTATCTTAAACTCTTATTCTCTATTTTTACGACTATATTTTCTATGCAACATCCAAAAAAAACACCCAAAAATCTAAAAGAAGATCCGTCCCATCAATTTTCCCTTTATATCCATTGGCCCTATTGTCTAAAACGTTGCCCCTATTGCGATTTTAATGCCCATATTGCCCAATCGCCAAAAAACAGCGATGACATGGCAGATGCATTGATAAGGGAATTGACTAACTACCGTCAAAAAGAAATATTCCTTGATTATTTTGACAAAAAAACCATCAAAACTATATTTTTTGGTGGTGGCACGCCATCTTTAATGCCCCCCAGCTTGATAGAAAAACTATTGCAAACTGCCGAACAGATTTATGGTTTTGCCAGCGATATAGAAATCACTATGGAAGCTAACCCCAGCAGTTTGGAAGGCGGGGAACATTTAAAAAATTTTCGCACCGCTGGCATCAATCGACTATCAATGGGGGTGCAATCTTTACAAGATGAATCTTTGCAAAAATTGGGGCGGATACATGATAGCAAAACTGCCATCAAGATAATTGAAACCTTGCCAAAAATTTTTAGCCGCTGGTCGTGCGACCTTATCTATAGCCGCCCCAACCAAACCATAAAACAATGGCTTAATGAATTGCAACTTGCCCTATCATTTCGTCCGCATCATCTATCGCTTTACCAATTAACTATTGAGCGAGGCACCGAATACCATCGCATGGTCAAACAAAAAAATTTAACTATGCCAGATGATGATTTATCCGCCGATATGTTTATTGCCACTCGCAATACTATGGCACAACATCATCTGCCACCATATGAAATTTCTAATTATGCCTATGAAGGCCATGAATCACGCCACAATTTACATTATTGGCATTATGGCGATTGGTTGGGTATTGGTGCAGGGGCAGAGGGGCGTTTAACCCACCATAAAAATACCCAACAAGGCAGAGAATATGTAAAATATGCGACAAAAAATTTTCGTCTACCCAAAAAATGGGCAAAATCTGTGCATAAAAATAATATCGGATTAGAGAGCCTATCAACCATTGATAAAAAAAATGCCATGATAGAAAAAATGATGATGGGGTTACGCCTTACCAAAGGCATAGAATTATTGCCAGAGCATTTGCCAAAAAATTTTACAATCCATTGGCAAAATTTGGTTGATAATAAATTGGCAATGCCCGCAACCCAGCATCATTATTGTCTTAGCGAAAGCGGTTTATTACGCCTGAATAGTGTTATTGCCTATCTTATATCTTAAAAAATTTTTACTACATCTATGTCAATGACAACCAAAAAAAGACAAGAGAAGTAATTGCCTATTATGCGGCTTAGGGTTACATGCACCTGCCCCACAACAAAACCATCCAGCTTGACAATAACCCCGCTCTATTTTAAATAAAAACCGAAGGGTCGTTTATGGGCGATGGTGTTGCATAACCCGATCAGGTCTGAAAAGAAGCAGTCGTAACAATTATTATCGGGTCATGGGCGATCCTTCACCTTAAACAATGGAGAGAAAAATGGCTGACAGTTCGCATTTGGTGTTGGCGAGAAAATATCGCCCCAAAATCTTCGATGAACTCATCGGGCAAGATCAATTGGTGCGTGTTTTACGCAATAGTTTCAAAATGAATAAGGTTGCCCATGGTTATATTTTAACTGGGGTGCGTGGGGTAGGTAAAACCACCACCGCACGCATCATTGCCAAAACCCTTAATTGTGAAAAAAACAAAAATAAATCCGATACCACCCCTATTGAAGATCCTTGCGGGATATGCGAACAATGTGTTGCCATTGCCGAATATCGCCATGTTGATGTGCAAGAAATGGATGCCGCATCAAACAACCGCATTGATAATGTGCGCACCATTATTGATGGTGTGGGGTATCGCCCAGTGTTGGGGCAGTATCGCATCTATATTTTAGATGAAGCTCACATGATAACCCCACAGGCCTTTAACGCGCTTTTAAAAACATTGGAAGAGCCACCGCCCCATTTGATTTTTATTCTTGCCACCACCGAGGTGCAAAAAATTCCTGCCACCATCTTATCCCGTTGCATAAGGTTTGATTTGCGCCGCATACCATCAGAACAATTAACCAGCCATTTCGCCGCTATTCTTAAAAATGAAAAAGTCACCATGAGCGATTCTGCCATCGCCCTAATCGCAAGGGCTGCCGAAGGTTCGGTGCGTGATGGATTATCTATGTTAGATCAAGCTATCGCCATAAACCCCGAAGGCGTGGGGGAAGATGATGTGCTTGCGATGTTGGGTCTATCGGATATCAGTAAAATTTATCACCTGATAGAACATCTTATGGCAGGCGATGCCCCTCAAGCTATTAATCAATATAATGACCTAGTTAATTGTGGCGGTGCGCCCGAAATGATTATTGAACAATTGATGAATACCATCCACACCATGACCAAAATGAAATTAGACGACCAATATCACAAAACTGCCTCTTTAAGCGAAACCGAAAAAACCCAAAGCCACCGCTTGCAACAAAAATTATCAATGCCGCTGTTGGCACGAATTTGGCAAATGTTGCTAAAGGGATTGAGCGAAATTCGTATCGCCCCCGACCCAATTATAGCAGGCGAGATGTTATTGATGAGATTGATGTTGGTAAGCGATGCCCCTACCCCCGCTGAATTGGCAGATGCGATAAAGAAAAAAAATCAAACCCTATCGCCCCAACATGATGGTCAAGCATCTGCCTCTGCCCCAACTATGGAAAAAAAAACACTCGCTGATATAGACCCCGATAAGGTATCTTTTGCTGATTTGGTGGCAATGGTGGGAAAAAGCGATATGCGGTTGGCAACCACTATGCGTAGTCATATCCGCCTTATTGATTACCAATTCCCCAACCCCGACCATGGCGGAAAATTACGTTTTCAAAATATTGATTCCGATTGCATCACATTGGCAGAGGATATAAAACAACATTTAAGCAAAACTACCAATAGCCTGTGGCATGTTTCTTTGGGCGATGAGGCGGGAAAACCAACTTTAGATGAAGCATTATATGAAAAAATTATGTCAAACAAAACGGTAAAATTGGCAATGAATCTTTTTCCAGAATCAAAACTCATCAGCCCTCAACTTAACATCAAGAAAAAATAATCCCATGATCAATTTTGACAATATGTTGCAACAAGCCAAAGAATTGCAAACCAAAATAGCAGAAATGGATAAAGAAATTGAAAACTGGCAAGAAACTGGTGTGGCGGGTGGCGATGAAGTGGCAATAACCCTTAATGGCAAAGGGGTGGTGGTTGATGTGGTTATCAACCCAAGCCTTTTGAATCCAGAGCAAAAAAATATTCTAGAAGATTTAATCAAAGCCGCCAGCAATAATGCCAAAGAAAAAATTCAAAATCGGTTAGAAAAATACAAAAGCGATATGTTTGCCAATATTCCTATGCCACCCGGTTTCAAATTACCCTTTTAAGAATATAGATAGGGAATTTGTTTCAAAAAAACATCCATGCCAGTTAAGGAACATAAATTATTCACTTCATTGGCAAGGCAATTGGCACGCTTGCCGGGGCTAGGGCCACGCTCGGCAAGGCGAGCCTTGTTGCATCTATTGAATCATCGTGAGGAAGAATTGAATCAACTCATCACACATTTACAGATGGCATTCGAACAAGTTATCAAATGCCAAGAATGCGGTGCATTGGATTTTGTTAATCCCTGCCTTACCTGCACCGACCATAACCGAGATACAACTAAACTATGCGTGGTTGAACAGATGAGTGATCTGTGGGCAATTGAAAGAAGCGGTATTTACAAAGGGCTTTATCATGTTTTGGGCGGGGTATTATCACCACTGGATGGGGTAACGCCTGATCATTTGAATTTAGGTTCATTGCAGAATCGGTGTAGGAATAAAAAAATTGGCGAGGTGATATTGGCAACCAACATCACACTTGATGGGCAAACCACCGCTCATTACATTGCCGAAATTTTATCACCATTGGTAAAAGAATATAGCATGACCATCACACGGGTTGCCCATGGCGTGCCAGCGGGTGGCGAATTAGATTATATGGATGAAGGCACCCTATTCGCCGCCTTCAAAGCACGCAAACATCTTGATTGAGAGGTTTTTTCTTTTAAAAAAATGAAGGGGGTGAGATTGGCTACTGACGACGATATCTATCTTGCTTGATATAGTTTATAAAATAATATAATCCTCATACAATGAAGAAAATACAAACGAATATCCCATTTAATTATATTACGATAAAAATAACACAAAGTAGAATTGCAAAAGGTCTCTTAGCAATTCCAGTTTCTTTGATAGATAAATTTCCTAAAAAAAATAGAATCATAACAGTTTTTGAAAATGATAAAGCTGTTGAAAAACCTTATACATCATATAATAGTTCTAGCAAAGAATGCCGTATTGGTGGAATGCAAAATTTTTATAAAAAATATAAAATTCAAAATGGTGATGAATTAGTTATTATAATTTTATCCAATAATAACTATAAAATTATACCTGAAAAAATATTTAAAAAAGAATTTCAAACTCTTGAAAATAAAATAGACAACACAATAGAAGACCATAAAATAGATTTATTATTTAAAGATTTATCAAAATTAACCAACCAAAATCAATCAGCGGTGATGCAAAATGAGTTTATTAGATTAGCCACCAATGATTTTGAAAATAGAAAAATTATTAAAAATAAAAATATTTTTCATAAAGATAGCGTCCCTCCAGCAATAAGAAACATATTACTTACTTTATATCAAGGCAAATGCCAATTATCTAATTTTACCTTTATGATGAAAAATGACAAACCATATTTTGAATTACATCACATAAATCCAAAGCTAGGTCATCATGTAAAAAATCTGTTAGTGGTATCGCCAAATATCCATGCACAATTTACCCACGCAAATTTTCAACAAATTTTTGATAATGATGGCTGGTTAAGAAAAGTTATTTTTGACTATCAACAATATAATGTTTTTCAAGCTATTGATAACATAGACAAAAAATTTTATAAAGAAACGCATAATGAATAAAAAAAGATAAAAAAATTATAAGATTAATTATTTTTCTTATCATTATAAATTTTTTCTATCTTCTTGCAATATGCTTTATGGCTTTTAAAAGAAAATTCAACATCACCACATTCAAGTATAACCCATCTATTGCCATCAGATTGTGCCTTTAATAATTGCACTAATGTATCCTTCCATAATTCTTTATTTTCGCTCTCTGTTGTTTTTTTCCAATAACATATTTCATCTATTTCGTCACCTATTAGGATAAATCGATATTCAGTATTTTCTTCTAACCAATCAACTACAGTCATAAGATGGTCTGGAAGATCTTGATTGCTATTTTTATAAAATATCATCATCCTATTTTACTTTCTAAAACCTGATCCCGATTCGCCATAATCAAAACTATATTATTTTTTTACACAATTTTGCAAGCAAAAAATCACCCCCGCCTGCGTGTTCTTCTACCACCGCTATTTTCATTTTTACGGGGCGGAATTTTAGCAACCCCCATCAGGGCGGGGAATTCATCAACCGCGTTGGGTATCCCCATTGCGCCAACGAAATATTCTTGAAATTTTGTTTCAATAGCCGTTTCAATTTTTTCCACCCGCTTAACCACATCTTCAATTTCTTTGCGTTTCGCTTGATTCACCAATGCCACCCTTGCCCCCGTGCCAGCGGCATTGCCCACGCCTTGAATCTTATCAAGCGCACAATTTGGTATCATGCCCAATAGCAAGGCATATTTCGGCTCAATATGCGTGCCAAATGCCCCCGCCAAGGCTACCCTATCGGGACCACGCCCCAATTTATCCATCAATAATTTACACCCCGCATAAAGCGCTGCCTTTGCCAATTGTATGGCTCGTATATCGGCTTGGGTAATTTTGATTTCTGGTTCATTGTTTTTTTCATCGCCATAATGCAATATATAGGCAAAAGTGCGCCCATCGGCAACGATGCGTTTATTTTTTTTTGCCATCGCACCATCTATCAACCCATCATTCCCCACTATCCCCGCCAACATCATTTCGGCTATCACTTCAATAATACCGCTACCACAAATACCGCTTGGTGCAATATCATCTTTTTTTTCATTATTATCATGGGGAAACCCCTCTTCATTTGACCATTTATCACAACCGATAATTTTGAATTTCGGCTCCAGCGTTGCACTATCAATACGCACCCTTTCAATCGCCCCCGACGCAGCCCTCTGCCCCGATGATATCTGTGCCCCCTCAAGAGCGGGTCCTGTTGGGCTAGAACAAGCTAGCAAACGATGTTTGTTACCAAGCACAATTTCGGCATTGGTGCCAACATCCACCAACAACGAAATTTCATCTCGGTTGTAAGGTTCTTCTGATAATATCACCGCCGCCGAATCAGCCCCCACATGCCCCGCTATACAAGGCAAGATATACAACTCTGCCGCTGGGTGTAGCATAAACCCAAGCGATGCCGCAGACATAGTGATCGCATGGTTGGTGGCAAGGGCAAAGGGTGCCCAACCCAATTCGGTTGGGTTGATGCCAAGTAATAGATGATGCATCACAGGATTCCCCACCACGCTTATTGCCACCACCAACATCGGGTCAAGCTTAATTTCTTTGCACGCCCTGACCGCCAAATCATTCAAGGCAAATCGCACCGCTTCGGTCATTTCTTTATCGCCATCTTTATTCATCATCACATAGGAAACACGGCTCATCAAATCTTCACCAAAACGAATTTGCGGATTCATCGCCCCCACCGATGATACCACCTCGGCAGTGAAAAGATTGGTTAAATGAAGCGACATGGTGGTTGATCCCAAATCAATTGCCAGACCATAGATGGTTTTAACTTCGCTATCTTCGCTGATACCCCAAAGCCCTGCCACTTCATTGCCATTACGCACCATTGCGGTTGCTTGCCATTTGCCCCGCCGCAATTCCGCCTGAATGGTGGGCAATATTGCCACATGGATATGCAAATTTTTTTCAACAAATTGATGTTGTTCGCATAAAGCGGTTATCACCCTTTCGCTATCGCCCGATGGTTTGTGCATATCTGGTTCGGCAACCTTGATAGAATATAATTTCACATTGGGGTCGGTGGGTATGGGGCGTTTATCAACCGCTTTACGAATAACTTGCCGATGAATTTGACTATCGGCGGGCACATCAATCACCATATCCCCCTCTAAAGTTGCATTGCACCCCAAACGCCGTTCGGGTTTAAGACCCTTTTTATTTTTATAACGCTCCTCAATATTATTAAATGGCGATAGGTTGGTTTCTTTTGCCTCTATAGCGAATTTAGGAAAACTACCAAAAGTCGGTTCGACTTGGCATCTGCCGCAAATACCCCGCCCACCACAAACCGAATCAAGGTCAACCCCAAGCCCCCTTGCCGCTGCCAACAATGATGTGCCCTTTACAAATTCGCCTCTTTTACCCGATGGCGTAAAAACTACTTTGATCTTACCCTCTGTCATATTTTTAATACACAACCTCTCCCTATTTTAATTTTTTAAGATACGATGTTTTATATAATGACATCTATAGCATAAAAAACAACCCCAAAGCATATTTGCTTTTTTCTACCAATGTATCTGCCAAGGGCAATACCCCTTATTTTTATAATAGGGATAAACTATGCACGGCGGCGGCGGCGTTCACCCCGCTCGCCCCTTGCACCCACAACCGCCACTCCATTGGTTCCACCATTAGCGGCAGCAATAGGTTCACGAAATTTATTAATCCATGCGGCACAATTAGAATCATTACCAGCTATAACATTGGCACTCATAATTCCTGTCATTTCGGCTTCATGCAAAGGATTCATAATTGCCGATGTCATACCAGCACTAATTGCCATAGATAGAAAGGTGGCATTTAAGGCACGGCGATTGGGCAAGCCAAAGCTAATATTTGACGCCCCGCAAGATGTATTGACATGCAATTCATTACGCAAACGGCGAATAAGCCGCATGGCGGCACGCCCCGCACGCCCCAAAGCACCGATAGGCATCACCAAAGGATCAATCAACACATCAGAAGCGGGAATTCCATGATCCATCGCCCGTTGAACAATTTTTTTTGCCACTTCATAACGCACATCGGGGTCTTCAGATATACCTGTTTCATCATTTGAAATACCTATCACCGCACAGCGATATTTTTTAACCAATGGCAAGACCAATTCTAACCTTTCTTCCTCACCCGTAACCGAATTTAATAATGGCTTGCCCTTATAAACTGATAAACCCGCTTCAAGGGCACCAACGATAGATGAATCAATAGCCAAAGGCAGATCGGTCATGCCCTGCACCAATTTTATGGTTTCCGCTAAAATGGCAGGTTCATCTGCTAAGGGTATGCCCGCATTGACATCAAGCATTTGTGCCCCCGCCTGCACCTGTGCCTCAACATCTTTTATTACCGTTTCAAAATTACCCTCCTTCATTTCGGCAGCCAATTTTTTACGCCCAGTAGGGTTTATTCGCTCGCCGATAACAACGAATGGTCTTTCAAACCCAATGGTGATTTCCTTGCGGTCTGAACTTACGATGGTTTCTGTCATAATTATTTTTACCCCTGTTTTAAGTAATGAATATTGTTTAAATTAGACTTTGATTTATCCCACAGCCGATATAAAAACAAGCTAGATTTTTTCTTACCTTTCTCCATATTTATAGCCAAATTCGCCATATAAAAGGAATATATCACAGAAAAGGGAGTAAAATAAGCCATATTATCTATCGGTAGAGATTGCCTTTGGTTTTGCTGGGCATTGCCCCTATGATAATTTTGGCAAATGGCACCAACATCCAGCACCCGCTAATGCCAGCATCATGCGACCTACGCCAAGCAAGGGAGATATTTCCCACCATAAATACCCCCAAAAATAACCCGAACATGAACCAAAATAATCCATCAAACCAATCGCCATAGAACAGGGTAACATGGTAATATTTTATCGCACCAATGATAGATAAAATTGCCATTTGAAATAAACCATTATGCCAAAATTCAGCTCGGGTGGCAGTGGCTTTATTACAATTAATATAATTTTTCCAATAATGACGCAGGGATTGTGAAAATCTTATCATAGATTTTTCTTTCATATATCAGTTAGCCATTTAGTATAATCATTTTAGGATCAATTGGCAAGGGAGAACTATATAACTTGATAGAATCAAGAAAAATATGTTATGGTGAATATTGCTAGTCTATCCCATATTAAACAATTTAACTATTTAAGGAATATAATTATGAGCAAAAACAAAGTATTGACTTGGATTAAAAAAAGAAAAAAATTAATTTTAATATCGTCCGCAACTATCATCCTTTTTAGTATAATTTTATATTTCGGCATAATCTTATATAATTTAGAGTTTAATAGAAAATATTCTACTTATTCTCTTAAAAGATGTAATTATATAAATGTGCCACAAGCTGAATTAGGGCAGATATCTAACATCAATTTAATTGAAGAATGTCTTACACGCATAGAGCAACTCATTTATACTCCTACAATAGGAGAACAATCTGAAAAGTCATATTTAAAATACACAGCATGGCCTAGATTAAATATGGCAAAAAAAATAGTGAATTATCACAATAATTGTTTAGAGATTAAATATTATATCCATGATAAGAGATACATTAAATCATGTTTATCGCTTGCTCAATCTATAGCCTTCGGAGAATCAATGTTAGATTGTAGCTTGTGCACAGATATACAACAATTTTATAATAAAGAAAGAGTTCCTTATTGGAAACGACAACTATTAAAATAACAATAAAAATGCTTAACGCAAATTACCTAAATAATTTGAATTTATCAAAAGATAATATATTATCTCTTTCAAACACAATGAGAGAGCAAGAAAATTTTTCATTTGCAGAAAACGCAATAAAAAAAGCTAAATTAAATCCACAAAATGATGATTTGCTAATCGAGGCATTTTGTGAAATTCAAGGATGGGGGGGATATTATGGAAGACCTAATGAAAAACGAAATTGGCAAACAAAAGACAATCTTAATAAATATAAAGAATTTATGATTGAAGTAAAATCTATTAAAAAAGATAATATTCCTGATTGCTTCTGGGATTATTTTTATCCTAATGGAATAAAAAAAATAAAAGGGGTAGCTATATCATTTGGCTCTAAACATTTAAAATTTATAAATAATAATTATGTAGTATATGATAGCATTATTGCTAAAATAATAAACGACAAAAAAGAACCATCTCCCAATGGTTATAAATTCTTTCATAAATGGTGCTTAAAAAAATCAAAAGTAACAAACACAAAAATTTATCAAGTGGAAGAAGCAGTGTGGCATAAATTATATCCTAACTACTGCAATCCAATAAAAAGAGAAGAAATAAAAAAATGGATTAACAATTTTAAAAATTTAATATAACTTATTCTTTGCTATACAATCGCCATAACCTAACTATCATCCTTTAATCAAATCCAACCACTCATCTTCTGATAGAATCTTTATGCCCAGTGATTTTGCCGCATCGGCTTTTTTACCAGCATCGCTACCCAAAACCACAATATCGGTTTTTTTTGAAACCGCACTGCCAATTTTTGCCCCCAATCTTTCTGCCATTGCTTTTGCCTCTTGCCGACTAAATTTTTCTAAACTGCCCGTGAAAACTATCACTTTGCCTGATAATTTACCGCCTGCCACCATTTCATATTTTTCCAAAGTCAACTCGCTTGCCAAATCTGCCATCTGGGGCAAAATATCGCACATCACATCAACGATACCCTGTGCCATATCCTCCCCCACCCCCTCTATACCATCCAATTCTTCCAACAGGGGTATCTTATCATCTTGTGCCGCCTTAATTTTTTTTTCTAATGATTCATAATCACCAAAATGCTGTGCCAATAATTTTGCCGTTTCTCGCCCCACCTGCGGAATACCCAAGGCATAGATAAAACGATAAAATGGCAATGATGTTCGTGCAGTAATAGCCAACCAGATATTATGCCAAGATAATTCACCAAACCCTTCTAATTTTTTTATCGCATCGCCATATCTATCCAATCGGTAAATATCTGCCAGATGTTTTAAGTATCCCAAATCATAAAATTTTTCTATCTGTTTATCCCCCAAACCATCTATATCCAACGCATCGCGTGTTGTCGCATGGATCATACCACCGATAATCTGTGCCCGACAATTTTTTCGATTGATGCATTTTCTTGCCGCCTCCCCCTCCAGCCGATGGGTATCCCCTTTACACACAGGGCATTTTTGAGGAAAAATAAATTTTTTTTGTTTATGAGTGCGATATGTTTTATCAACCTCCAAAACCTGTGGAATAACATCGCCCGCGCGTTTTACCTTAACCCTATCCCCCAGTCGAATATCTTTTTCCATAATATAATCTTCATTATGTAAAGTCGCCCGTGATACCATCACCCCCCCAATATTAATTGGCTCTAATTCAGCAACGGGAGTCATAACCCCTGTTCTTCCCACCTGAACCGTAATATCATGCAATATGGTTTCAGCAATTTCACCGGGAAATTTATGAGCGATGGCAAAGCGCGGGCTGCGTGCCGAATAACCCAAACGCTTTTGCAATTGCCTATCATCTAATTTATATACTACCCCATCAATATCAAATGGCAAATCAGAACGGCGTTTCATAATATCATTGTAATAATCCATGATCGCCTTTTCATTTTGGCATAATCGACTTGGCATAGCGACAGCAAAACCCCAATGTGCCAATTCTTGCCGCAAATCGCTTTGTGTTTTAAAATCTACCCCATCGCTAAAACCAATGTCATAAGCAAAAAATTGTAATTGCCTTTCCGCCGTAATGCTAGATTCTAATTGGCGCAAACTTCCCGCAGCGGCATTGCGTGGGGTGGCAAATATTTTTTTACCATTCTTCACCTGTGTTTGATTGATACGCACAAATTCTTCACGGGTGAGGTAGATTTCGCCCCTGATTTCAATCTTATGGGGAAAGTTTTTTTTTAATTTTTTAGGAATATTCTTAATGGTCAAAACATTATCAGTTACATTTTCGCCAATAACCCCATCACCCCTGGTAGTGGCAATAACCAATTTGCCATCTTCATAAAGCAAATTCATTGATAATCCATCAATTTTTGGTTCAGCAATAATAAAAAGTGTGCTACTATCAGGCAATTTTAAAAATCGCCAAACCGATTTATAAAATTCTTTAATGTCTTCTTCGGCAAAAATATTATCCAGTGATAACAACGGTTTCAAATGTTTGTTTTTTTGAAAACCATCTTTTGCGGCCGCGCCAACAATGACCTTTGCCCCTGCTAAATTGGGATATTGTTTTTCCAATGCAAAAAATTTTTTTTTTAATTTATCATATTCGGCATCAATAATTTCATAGCTGTCCTCTTGATAATAAAGCTTATCGTGGCGTGTCAATTCTGCCTTCAAATCATTATATTCTTTACGCACCGCAACGGGGATGGAATTTTTTGCCATAAAATTCCTTTAGCATCTTTTACCCCATAGTAAAACAGCCATATATTTTGTTTTATAAAGCCTTTTTTCATTTGAATTTGACTTTAAAAACATATTGGGCTATGTATGAATTCTATGCTTATTCCTGATAATGTTAACCCCCTACCACTAGAATACCGCCCGAAAAAACCTAAATTTCTTTCAGGGGCATATCGCCTAACGGATCGCGAAACCTATTATCAAATATCGGCTAGCAAATACCCAGCCTTCCCAATGTTGCGTGGCGATAAAAAATGCGATGTTGTTATTGTTGGTGGTGGATACACCGGTCTTTCGGCAGCAATAGAATTGGCAAAAGCGGGGGTGGCAGTTATTGTTATAGAACAAAATAAAATTGGCTATGGCTGTTCGGGCCGCAATGGCGGACATTTAATTAGGGGTTGGCATTGGGAACAAAAGGATATTGAAAAAAAATTTGGAAAAACCATTGGCAATATGGCGTGGCAAATCGGCTTGGATTCTACCGATTTAGTCAAACGGCGTATAAAAGAATTTAATATTGATGCCGATTACAAAGCAGGCTGGAACTATGCACCGATAAAAAAAAGCCAAGATAAATATTTACAAGAAGTTATCGAATCCCTTGCCAAACGCAATTACAAAATAAAATATTATGGCAAAGAAAAAGTAAAAGAAAAAATAACCACCAAGCGTTATATAGCACTTGGTGAAGATATGGCATCAGGGCATCTTCACCCCTTAAAATTATCCATAGGTTATGCCATGGCGGCAAAGAAATTGGGGGCAAAGATTTTTGAATTTACCCCTGCGATTGATTTTGATTTTAAAAATGGCATGGTTAAGACGCCATTTGGTCATATCACCGCTGATACAATTGTGTTGGCAGGCGGGGCATATCTTAATTGGAAAAGGCGATTGGTAAAAAAACTCTATCAAACCGTCATGCCAGTTGGCAGTTATGTTATGGCAACAGAACCGCTTAATGATAAATTAAACCCCGTATTGGATAACCACGCCTATTGCGACTTAAATTGGGCGCTTGATTATTTTCGCCTAAGCCCCGAAAAACGCTTGCTATTTGGCGGGCGGGCAACCTATAGCACACTTGAACCAAAGAATATAAAATCATGGATGATGCCACGCATATTAAAAGTATTTCCCCAATTAAAAAATATCAAGATAGATTATGCTTGGGGTGGATTGATTGATATTACACAAAACCGCCTGCCTGATATAGGTTTTGTTGGCGACAGGGCAATTTATGCACAAGGATTTTCAGGGCAAGGGGTGAATATGGCGCCCATCTGCGGCAAAATATTGGCAGAAACCATTATCGCTGGTAAGCGTGGCAAAAAACAACAGCAATTTGAAATGATGCGTAAATTTCGTCATCTACCATTTCCCGGTGGCATTTTACGCACACCTTTGTTGGTAATGGCGATGGCTTATTTTCGCTTCAAAGATAATTTTTAAAACATCACTATGCCCACGCCGAGTGATTTTTTATCCAGTCTGGGGATTAGCAAAACCGAAGCCGATATTTTTTTAAAAAAACATTGGCAACAAAATATTATTATAAAATTGGGTGGCAATGTTTTTTTCAGCCATGATAGAGACAAGGAAACATCCATAATAAACAATTTTGCCACCGATATTGTTTTTTTAAAAAATATCGGTGCACGACCCATTGTTATTCATGGCGGCGGACCGGCGATTGACAAAAAATTAAAAGAAGAAAATCTAACAATAAAATTTGTTAATGGTTTTCGCATCACTGATGATGCGGTAATGAAAATTGTCAAATCCGCCATGGCGGATATCAATCAGCAACTATGCCAAGCCATTCAAGCAGTCAATGGCAAACCTCTACCCCAACCCAACAAATTGGTTTTAGCAAAAAAATTAAGCGCAAATACCGATTTAGGTTGGGTAGGAAATGCTGTCGCCATTGATGAATCGGCTATAAATAATTTACAAAATGATAATACCATTCCCGTTTTATCACCTATTGGTTTTGATAAAAATGGCAATGATTATAATATTAATGGTGATAATTTTGCTGGGTTTGTTGCAGCGAATTTATATGCCGAGCGATTTTTATTGATGACCAATGTTGCGGGGGTATTAGATAAAAATAAAAACCTTATCGCAGATATTGATATTATTCGTGCCACTGATTTGATAGCCGATGGCACCATAGCGGGTGGCATGATTCCAAAAATAAAAACAGCCATAGAGGCAGTTCAAAATGGCGTGAAAGGCGTGGTGATTACCAATGGTCTCGCTCCCCATGCTATTTTACGCGAACTTTTTACCAGTCGTGGCTATGGCACGCTTATTCACAAAAAATAAAAAATTATTTTTGTTGCATTGAACTTAAAATAATCGGCAACAATTCTTCAATGTTTTTATTTTTATATTTTTCATCTTGTAATAATTTTGTAATATAGGAATAGGTTTCACTTTTTTGAAAACCCAATTTTTGTAACGCCGCCATCAGCTCGCCCATTAGGCTATCATTGCTATCAATCGGCGGTGTTCCAATTGAGGTATCATCTTGATAGGCAGATGGCATCAAACCCGTCATCTGTTTCATCATTTTATCTTTTAATTCTTGAACAATACGCCCTGCCAATTTTTTTCCAACCCCCGGTATTTCGGTTAATTTATCGCTATCGCCTGATAAAATTGCCATAGTAATATCTTTTGGCGAAAGTTTATCCAAAAATATCAAAGCTGTTCTATTACCAACCCCCTGCACCGAAGTTAAGACATTAAAACATTTTTTTTGTGCTTCATCTTCAAAACCATAAAGCTGAATAGAATCTTCACGCACAATGGTTTCAACATAAAAAGATTTTATATCGCCAACACGACAAATTGCCATGCTACGCTGTGGCACAGACAACAAATAACCAACCCCATTCACATCAAGCACCACATGCTGTGTATCTATTGAAAGCATCTTGCCAGTCAAAAAAGCAAACATCAAAGTAAAATAAAACGAATCGCCACAAACAGCAACAGGCAATCAACCTGCCATTTAGCCCCAACGCAAAAGTGCTCCACCCCAAACAAAACCACCACCAAGGGCACTTAAAGCTAACAATTGACCAGATTTAATTTTTTTTTCATTATAGGCAATATTCATGGCAACAGGGATGGTTGCTGCCGATATATTGGCATGTTCATCAACTGTTGAAATCACCTTTTCCCTATCCAATTTTAATTTTTCACATACCGCATCCATAATGCGTGAATTAGCCTGATGGGGAACATACCAATCAATATCACCAACCGATAAAGCCGCCATCACCAAACATTCTTCAACCACCTTGCTCATTTTATCAACCGCACTACGGAAAACTTCTTGTCCTTTCATACGCACTTTTCCTATCGTGCCATTTGATGAAATGCCGCCATCAACAAATAAATAATCACGCATAGTACCATCACCATCAATTTTACAATTTATAATACCAGATGATTTTTTATCGCCATTATCATCGCTGTGAGTCAAAACCATCGCCCCCGCCCCATCACCAAATAAAACATAAGTGCTACGATCGGCGGGATCAATGATACGACTATTAATATCAGAACCAATAAGCAAAATATTTTTTGCCGCACCCAACATAATGGATTGATTGGCTAAAAACAAACCATAGACAAAGCCAGCACAAACCGCTTGTATATCAAAAAACGGACAAGCTGGAATTGCAAGGGCAGATTGCACCCGCCCAGCGGTTGCGGGATAAACATCATCAGGGGTAGATGTTGCGACAATAACCATATCAATTTTTTGTGGCGAAATATCTGCCATAGCTATCGCATCACGCGCCGCGGCAATTGCCAAATCAGAACATTTTTCATCTGCCTTAGCAAAATGTCGTCTTTTTATACCAGTGCGTTTAAAAATCCATTCATCAGATGTATTCAAATCAATCGGAAGATCATCATTATGAATAACATGGCTTGGCAAAAAATGCCCTAACCCAATCACCCGTGCCTTTTTTAACAATGTCATGCGATACGAGCTTTCTTAATACTATGATGATTAATGCGTTCAATATTTTTTCTAACATTATTAACGATATGCTTGCTAACAAGTTCATAAGCTAATTGAATAGCCGAGCGAAATGCCACTTGGTCAGAAGAACCATGCCCCTTGATAGCAATTTTATTCAACCCCAAAAATGGGGCACCATTATAATATCGTGGGTCAAGAAAATTGCGAATTTTTTTTAATTCATGATGAGCCAATAGATAACTCACACGGGTGCGCATATCGGCAGAAAAAGTTTCTTTTAATTTACTGTTAATCAACCAACCAATTCCTTCAGCGGTTTTCAAAAAAACATTACCTGCAAAACCATCGGTTACACAAACATCCACCGTGCCTTTGGCAATATCATCGCCTTCAATAAATCCATAATAATGCATACGGTCAAAAGGTGCCACCTTTCTTTGCAACATTGCTGATGCTTTTTGTAAATAATCAAATCCTTTTGTGTTCTCACTGCCAACATTTAATAAACCAACTTTTGGGTTTTTAATTAAAAAATGTATCTTGGCAAATTCACTACCCATCAAGGCGAATTGGCATAATTCTTCGGCACTATTTTTTAAATTGGCACCAAGGTCAAGAGCACAAGTCATACCACGCAATGTGGGAAAGGATCCACAGATGGCGGGGCGATCAATACCCTTTATGCGTTTGAACGCAAACATTGAAAAACCCATCAAAGCACCTGTATTGCCTGCCGAAATAACCGCATCGGCACGATCCATAGCGGTTTCAGCAATTGCCATCGCCATTGAACTTTTTTTACCAATACGCAACGCCACACTTACTCGTTCTTCATTTTTGATAACATCTTTGGTATGGATGATATCAGCCATTTTTCGCAATAATTTATATTTTTTTAAATAGGGTTTTATTTTTACCGCATCGCCCACCAATAGAAAAAAAACATTCTTATTTTTTTTTAGAAATTTATTACAAGCTACCAAAGGTGCATCGGGAGCCTTATCACCGCCCATAACATCAATAGCCAAAACCACTTTATCAATTTTTTTTACCATGATACGCCCTTGCTAACCACCGATAGACTTATCACTTACAGGCGTTCAAGAAAATGCCAAACAAGATATTATTCCTTAACATCTTGTGCCACGACCAAACGATCACCATAATGACCACAATGATGGCATATATGATGTGGTAATTTATTTTCGCCACAATTTTTACATACCCCCGCATTTTTAGGCGATAAACCAAGATGCGAACGGCGCATTTGGCGACGAGAGGGGCTTGTTTTTCTTTTGGGGACAGCCATGATATTTTTCCTGTTTTATTTTTTCTAGGTTGATGAGTTTTGTTATGGAATATGTTTGCCACTACACTAGGCCAAACCTAACAAACATTAGAAAAAATCGCAAGCCATTTATAAGCCATAAATTATTATTTTGTAAGAATCACTCCAGCGTTTTTAAAATGTCGCCAAGCATATTAACAATTTTATCAATTTCTTTTTCCTCCACAATCAAAGGCGGCGATAAAGCAATGATATCACCCGTGGTGCGCACCAACAACCCTTGCTCAAAAGCCTTAATAAATGCCGAAAATGCCCGCTTGGTCGGTTGGTCTTTTATAGGTTCTAGCTCCACTGCCCCCACCAAACCCAAATTGCGAATATCTATCACATGGGGCAAGCCTTTTAAACTATGCAAAGCTTTTTCCCAATGGGGTGCTATTTTTCTTGCTCGCTCAAATAATTTTTCTTCACGATAAATATCCAATGTTGCCAAGCCCGCCGCGGTCGCCACTGGATTGCCCGAATAGGTATAACCGTGGAATAATTCTATCATATGTTCGGGACCATTCATAAAGGCATCATAAATATATTTTTTACATACCACTGCCCCCATAGGAATCACTCCATTGGTCAAACCCTTCGCAATGGTAACCATATCGGGTTTAACCCCAAAATAATCCACCGCAAAAGCCTCTCCCAAACGACCAAAACCAGATATCACCTCATCAAATATTAATAAAATACCATATTTGGTGCATATATTGCGTAATTTTTGTAAATAATTTTTTGGCGGAATTAAAACGCCCGTTGAACCTGCCATAGGTTCAACAATAACTGCGGCGATGGTATCGGCGCCATGTAAAGCCACCAATCTTTCCAAATCATCGGCTAATTCTGCACCATGCTCAGGCATCCCCTTGCTAAAACTATTTTTTGCCAAATTATGTGTATGGGGCAAATGGTCAACCCCTGTTAATAATGCACCAAAAAACTTGCGATTATTTACCATACCACCAACCGAAATCCCGCCAAAATTCACCCCATGGTAACCCCGCTCACGACCTATCAATCTTATACGCCCAGCATCCCCCTTGGCTTTATGATAAGCAAGTGCAATTTTTAATGCACTTTCTACGGCCTCTGACCCTGAATTGGCATAAAAAGCATAATCATAACCATCAGGAAACAAGGAAGTTAATTTTGACGATAATTCAAAAATTCCAGGATGCCCCATTTGAAAAGTTGGTGCATAATCAAGCGTTGCCACTTGTTGTTGCACAGCTTCAACAATTTTTGGTCGGCAATGCCCAGCATTAACACACCACAGACCAGCAGTGGCATCAAGCACCGAACGATTATCATCGGTTTTATAATACATACCCTCTGCCGAAACAAACAAACGCGGTTTTTGTTTGAATTGCCTATTGGCAGTAAAGGGCATCCAAAATGCTTCCAAATCATTGGGTTTTAATTTACTAGCCGTTGTCATATTATTCACTCCTTCAAAATAAATCACACGATTTGACTATGCAATTCATTTGCAAAAATGTCAAGGTAACACCTATGTTTTTTAGTTTATATCTTGTCTAACCACGAGCTATCTTGCTGTTTGCTATCAAGAAATTTTTTGATAGATAGTTTTTTATTTTCCCAATCATTTACCAATCTTGATATTGCCAGCAATCTTTCAACCAATTGTCTTAATAGTTTATAATGTGCAAGGTAATAACCCCTCTTATAGTGCATTATCTGCCAAATAAAATAAAATATAAAATCAATTTTGTGTAATGGTGGTAAATCCATTGTCAAAATATTATTTAATAATTGAAAAAATATATGATAATATTTTTCACGGTCAACGCCAGCTAACAAACCTTCCATAATATATTGTGTAAGGGCAATTTTATCTGCGGGTGCTGACGATAATTCTAAAATTTCTAATTCAGGCGGTATTTCACGCCCCAAAAGAATATCTGGTTTATTACCCAACCGCCATTGCCAAGTATCATGATTAATCATAAGCTCGCCTCGCTCCACCAATCGTGATAAATGCGATTGCGATGCGGCAAGGGCACAGGTGCCCTTAAACAATGGCAAACGCACCAACGAATTATCATTATGCAAAATATGCTCAACCAAAGGTTCGCGCAAACTACCAATTTTACCATACAAATAAAGACGAAAAAATAAATCCATATCTTCTGCCACCACCAATGCAGGATGATAACCGCCAATTTTTCGCAAAGCCGTCATGCGCACAAAAAACACCAAACCAGTTGATGGCATAGCACCCTGCATCAATGCATCATGTATTTTTTGCGGCTCATTTGCGTAAGAGAGAACAACGCCACGCCCATTATTTTCGCCAGAAGAATAATAGTCGCCATCTATATTTTGCGTCAAATTAATCTCCCTCATCGCTGACCCCACCAAAACAAAATCAGGGTTTGCCTCCATAAAATTAAATTGCTTTTCTATCCGCTCAGGGTAGGAAATATCGCATGCCTCATGCACCATCATATATTTACCACAAGCCAATGCAAATCCTGCATTCCTTGCCCGAGCAGGTCCCACATTTTCACTTAAAAAAATAGGACGAATTCTTTTATCTTTTTTCGCTGCCTCCCTAATTATCTTATCTGAACCATCAACCGAACCATCATCAATAATAATAAATTCAAAATCCTGAAAAGTTTGTTTCAAAATAGAGCCGATACCATTGGGAAGCAAAAAATCTCCGCCATTATAAACACTCATCACCACCGAAACGCTTGGCGTTTTTTTATCCAACATATTTTAAGCCTTTCTAATTTCAATATGATACATTTTTTTTAAGTCAAATTGATTGGTAATTTCATCAAACCAAGGCGTTTCAAATAAATGATTAAAGAATTTATCAGTATGAATAATATCTGTTCTCTTCCATGGTTTCCAAGGACCGGCAAAATGAATAATTTTAGGTTTATCACAAGCCGATATATATTCAGCAACCAAATCTTTAGCGACAAATTTTTCAACATGTTGTGGCAATAAAAATGTATTTTTAAATGTATGCAAATTCCATATCGGTGATAATTGCAAACAATACTTAACAAGATATTTATTTAAAATATCTTGGTCAGGGTAAATATAACCACGCACCACATCGCTTAAAATATTATCCAAGATACCTAACGATAGGGTTTTTTTTATATCAAATAAAATAACACCCGAATTAACATAATCACCCCAATTTTTATCCATACCAAGGTATTTTTTAAAATATTCACGCCATGGCAAACTATTGTCTATTTCATTATTTTCTACAAGAATTTTCATATAAGGTCTGATTGGTATTTTTACACCCGCCACACAATTAGCATAAACCACCAAATCACGCGAAGCCGCTATGGCTGCATCTTTCATATCCATTGTAAATAAACTTGAAACATCATCAACCGCCATCACATCGGCATCAACATAAAGCACACGATCATAATTTTGCATAATAAGTGGTAAAAGTAAGCGATACATCATACCACGTGGTATCGGTGTTTTTCGTTCATCCATTTCAGGAAATTCATTGCGACAATCCATAAAGACAATATTATTTTCAACTTGATTGCGATTTGACAATTTACCAAATTTTTCCATCTGTTCACGGGGCACCGACCCATCATGTAAAATCACAATATTCAAAAAACATGATGGAGATGTATATTTTAAAAAAGTTGCCACTGCCAACCCAGTAAAAGCAATATAATTCTTATCAGTTGATAACAATAAATTAACCAAAGGTTTTTGGGTATTTGGTTTCATATGCACCAGCGATGGAGTTTTTAATTGATAAGTCATTCAATTTTTATGCCTCAGTAAATTTTTTACTGATTAATTTTTCTTGTATCAATGCCACCACTGGATCCCAATCACCCGGTTTAGCACAACGAAAAATCTGACTGGTTGGATACCATGGCGACACATAGGGCTTATGACATTTTCCCAATCCCAATCGCCAATCAGTCGCATAGGGTGCCATCACCCATAATGGTTTTCCAAGCGCCCCCGCAATATGCATCACTGCCGAATCAATGGTTATTATTAAATCCATTTCATTAGCAAATTTTGCGGTATCACTAAAATTTTTCAAATGAGGCGATAAATCAAGCAACGCCGCCTCCATACCTATGGTTACAATTTCTTTGGCGGCCTCACCAACCTGTAAAGAATAAAAATCACAATCAGCGGCATCCCATAAGGGCAATAATGATTTTAACGATGGCAAAGAACGAAGTGAATTATCATTGCTTACAACACTGGACGACCAAACCAAGCCAATTTTTTTACGACCTGCTACTTTGGGCAATGGTTTTTTTTCAGATGACGGTGCAGTAATATAAACTGCATTTTTTTTATCGCTAAAAGGAATTGTACCTATGGTCAATTGCAAATAATATGGCAAACTACCCATTTTGAACCAATAATCAAATGAAGGCACAGCACCACCACGGGCAATAACCTCCACATCTTTGCAAACAGGCGCCATTTGCAACAAAACCGCCAGATTATCATATACTTCCAATATAATTTTTTTTGCGCCTTGCTTTTTAACCAAAGCACAAAAATCAGGCATCAAACGCACAAATTGAATAACATCACCAAAGCCTTGCTCAGCTGCCACCAAAATGGTTTTACCCTTTAGCGATTCTGTGCCCTGCCACAAATTTTTATCTTCATGGTGCGGCAGACCACCCCAAATCGGCTGACTAAATAATTTAATATTGGGATTATTACGCACCTCATAATATGCAAAGCCCTTTTTATAATCCCCTGACTTAATATAAGTAAAAAGCCTATGACGCAAAAATTTACCTTTAACTGGCTCAATAGCTTCGGGCGGTAATTTTTCTAAAATAGCAATAACATCAAAAGCAAATTTTATTTCGGTTTCATTGCTCGCCCTATCACGATACAATGATATCAATATCACGCCCGCTTCAGCAATATGTGCGGGGGTTGCTTTTGGTGATGTTATAACAAAATTAAAATCGGCTATAGCCTCCTCCACCATATTTAACTTTTCAGCAATGCGCCCACGATTCAGATGGGCAATAACATTATCAGGCTGTATCCATATAAGACGAGTCGTATGAAGATAAGCGGCTTCAAATTTTTGCAAATGCACAGCACACATACCCAAATATTCCCACAAAACTGGTGTTTGACTAGACAACAACACAGCTTGCGATAATAAATCAAGACCAACTTGCCATTGTTTTTCTTTAACCGCGGCCATACCTTGATTAATCAATTGTTGTAATTTTTCATTCATCGCATTGGGCGATGATGCTGTATGTGAAAAACCTTGAGTGGCATTTATCACCACCGTTTTTTGCCCCATGCTATTATTTTCATTGTTATCAACCATATTGACGCTATGGCACGATTTAAAACTTTTTTCAATTATTTACTATGTGATAAAAAATTATATTATTGTAAAATTATTTTTTCATTATCATCCCATGGGTCGGCATCCTTAAATCGCCCATAGTCTTTGATAGCCATATCCAATAATGCCACCAAAAGCTCATACCTATCTTTGGCATTTTTTGCTTCAAGCAAAGCTTGTTTTTCAGCGGGTAAAAAAGGAAAGGTTATCATCACCACCAGTAAAATTTTTTCATCCTCCAATTTGTGAAAATCATCCCAATCAATCATTTTTTTAAATCGCTGTAAATAAAGTGATAGAATGGAAAAAAAATTTTTACGGTCAGGCAAATGAAAATCATCATTTAATAAATCTTCTAAATAATCTTTACGCTTAAAAGCAAATCGGCGATAACCTCTTTTCATTGCCAATTCTTTTTCTAAAACAATGCGTTGCATTCCCATCACGGTAATACGATAACGACTTGGTGAATCTTCATCAAAAAAAACAACTTTACACAATGTAGCAACCAGATATAATTCTGGCGATTTATCACCCTGATTGCCATCTTTGGGTTGTGCCATAATGATATAACGACCATTTTTTAAAACATCTTCCAGCATCGCCAAATAACGAGGTTCAAAAATATTAAATGGCAATACCGCACCCGGCGGCACTATAACCCCACTTATAGGAAAAACTGGTAAAGTTTTAGGAATAGTAACCATATTTTTTTAAACTAGACATATTTTACCACTATAAAACAATGATGAGCAATTAAAAAGCGTCAATAATAAATTTATTTTAAAAACGATGTTCTTACCAAATTTTACCAAAACCCAAGAGGTATCATATCACTGATATAATCAACAGCCGAATTACCAAACAATCTATAGAATATAAAAAAATCAAACAACAGCACCAACAATATCAAAAGAGTTAAAACAATATAAATAACCAACCTTGCCCCACCCGCTAAACTGCGAATAACAATACCCGCAAAAATAGCACCAATCAAAAATCCCAATATGCCACCGACAATACTACCAATAAGACTACCAGCCAAAAAATCACCATATATATCTTCACCAAGCCGATGGCCAACAACAAAACCCATAAAGCCAACCATAAAACCCACCACCAAACAACCAATAGCCATTATAACCTCCTCAAAGGTTAATTGTCTTATGCGTCTATTCCTTGAAAATAACATATAGGTGCGTTTTTCACTTTCATTCATATTATAGTTTTTTTTATTCACCATAGCAAGCATCATTTAAAACATGAATAAAAAAGCAATCAAAAATTATCTAGAAAAAGAATTGATAGTGAGTTATAATCCCATATTATGAATTTATGGGAAAATTATAAAGCTAAAACCCAAGCCTTACAAAAAAATAAAATGGCAATAACATCACATGTCTATGCAATAAAAAGATCA
This sequence comes from Alphaproteobacteria bacterium, assembly GCA_051010635.1. Lineage (GTDB taxonomy): Bacteria > Pseudomonadota > Alphaproteobacteria > JASGCL01 > JASGCL01 > JASGCL01. Next base: position 32,965 of record JBPCVJ010000011.1, read on the forward strand.
TTCAAAAAATTATCCACAAAATCTACCAATCCATTAAAAAACAGCTCATACAAAAAACCTATCAAGCCTGTTACCACTGCCAGCAAACATATAAAAACAATGTTTGCCGCCGCAACGCCATTGAAAAAAACTCCAAAAACTTCATTCATTTCTAAAAAAAATAGCTATCTTATCTCACGCAAAACAAAAAAACAAAAATTACCCATTGCCGCCCAGCTTGATCTTCATGGCTATACACCAAGCGAAGCATCGCATTTATTGAATAATTTTTTTTACCAAATGCGAGCAAAAAAAAAGCGTCACCTGCTTATCATTACAGGTAAGGGCAAGGGCGTGATGAAACAAATACTAAAAGAATTTCTAATAAAAAACAATTCTATCATTTCGCATCAACAAATCGCCGACCTACGCCATGGTGGTAGTGGTGCAACCTATATCATTTTAAAAAAATCAGCTATGCAATAAATCATCCATGGTGCATCTAATAGATAAAGTTATTTTATTGACAAGACAATAAAAATATTTTAGACAAAATACATTATGGTTAAAAGAACCTATCAACCTAGCAAATTGGTGCGAAAGCGTCGCCATGGTTTTCGTGCCCGCATGGCAACTAGCGATGGACAAAAAATACTATCACGTCGCCGACGCCAAGGGCGCAAAAAATTATCGGCATAAAAAATTAAAAGCATATATCATCCAGCCGTGCGCCCTGTCATCATCACAAAACGCTCTGATTTCTTACATACCCAACAAAACGGCATAGTTTGTAAAAAACCTTTCATATTGCTTACCGCTAGCCATAACCAGCAAAATATTCCACGCTTTGGTTTTACCATCAGCAAAAAAATTGGCTCAGCCGTAATACGCAATAAAATTAAACGACGATTAAAATCCATCGTAAAAACAATATTAACTCATCCCAACAACCAAAAACTATCAAATGCGTCTTTTGATTTTGTATTTATTGCAACCCCCAAAACCGCACAATGCGATTTCTTACACTTGCAAAATCAAGTAAAAGAAGCTATAGACCTCGTCATCAGTCAATAAACAGTACAAAAAATTTTTTATATCATCATTACAAAAGGCAAAAGCGACGATGCAGAATAAAGGCAATTTGATATTGGCGATCGCTCTATCAATCATGATTATTGGTCTATGGAATTATTTTTTCCCTGCACCGCAACCACAAATTCCCCCTGATAAACCAGCTATCACCGATAAAACCGCTGTCACCGATAATACCGATCAATCATCGGTCAAACCCGATCAACCAATCATAACATCGCGCGAACAGGCCCTTGCAAATAATCCACGGGTTATCATTGATAGTGCAAAATTAAAAGGCAGTATCAATTTGCGTGGTTTGCGTTTTGATGATTTAACCCTTAGTCAATATACCACTACCAGCGATAATACAACACCGATAACTTTGCTTTCTCCCAGCAATAGCCCCAATGGTTATGTAATTGATCTAGGCTGGTTAAGCCATAATGATAGACTATCGCTACCCAATAACAAAACCCTATGGTCTGCTAATAAAAAAACCTTAAAGGCGGGCGATGATGTAACTCTAACTTATCGTGCCGATGGGCTTATCTATCGTGTGCTGATAAATCTTGATGATAATTATCTTTTTACCATAAAACAATCGGTGCAAAATTTAAGTCGCACCAACCAAGATATGGCTTTTTATGGTTTGCTAGCACGATTTGGTGAGGTGCCAAAATCAATTGGCATCGTGCATCAAGGTGGGTTGATAATGATGGATAAAAAATTAACCGAAAAATCTTATAAAAAAATTCCTGCCCAACCATTGCAATTGGAGGGCAAAAATGGTTGGCTTGGCTTTTCAGATAAATATTGGCTAACCGCGCTGGTGCCGCATATTAACGATGAAAACAAACCAAACACAACAACCAATACGCTCAATAATATTGATAAAAAATTTGTTAGCCGTATGGGTTATGATGAAACAGGGGCATCTGGGCGTGGTCGTTATCAAATGGATTATGTTATGGACTATGAAATTTTGCCACGCCGACAAACCATTGAAAAAAATATCTATCTTTTTGCTGGACCAAAAGACACCAGCATCATTAACAATTATGTCACCAGCAAAAATATTGAAAAATTTGACTTGGCAATAGATTATGGCATGTTATATTTTATTACCAAGCCGATGGCTCAGTTATTAAATTTTTTAAGCCAACAATTTAATTCAGTCGGCTGGGCAATTATAGGTTTAACCGTCATTGTTCGGCTATTGCTTTACCCTTTTGCACAAAAATCTTTTCGTTCGATGGGTATGATGCGAAAATTAGCCCCAAAGGTCAATGAATTAAAAAAACGCTATAAAACTTCGCAAGAGCAATCACAAGCCATGATGGCACTTTACAAAAAAGAAGGTATCAATCCACTTGCAGGCTGTTGGCCGATGTTAATACAAATACCCGTTTTCTTTGCTCTATTTCGTGTTTTTAGTATATCAATAGAATTTCGTCATGCCCCATTTTTTGGTTGGATTAGCGATTTATCGGCTCCTGACCCATTGGGTATTTTAACCCTGTTTGGTTTAATAGAATGGCAAGTGCCTTCTTATTTAAGCATTGTCAATATCGGTATTTGGCCGATTATTATGGGGGCGAGCATTTGGCTACAACAAAAATTTAATCCACCGGTATCTGATCCTATTCAAGCAAAAATCTTTGCTTATTTTCCATTTGTTTTTACCTTTATGCTTGGTTCATCGCCAGCTGGTTTGGTTATTTATTGGTCGTGGAATAATATATTATCCATCTTTCAACAATATATTATTAACCGACAGCTAGGCAATCCTATATATAATCCATTCGAATCTTTTAAGAAGGCACGTCAACGATAGATAAAATTTGTTAGCATATTAAGCATAACCAAATCTCAACATAGCGATGGTCATCATATTCGCCCATTGCCTATCAAATATTATCGCTATCAGCAGAAACAGCTGTTGAAAAAAATTCATATTACAAAATATGGTAATAACCCCATTAAAAAATAATTTATGAATTTAATATTTTTTGTTTCATTTTCAATAAAACCTCCTCAGCCTTATCAATTTTTATACCACCTGCCATAGCAAAATATTTTTTACCACCACCACTGCCACCCAAAATATTCCCAGCCCACTTGGCAAGTTCGTTGGCATCATATCCATCAACCGCTTCGCTCACCGCTATCGCCAATGCAACCTTGCCATTATCAATCGTCAATAATACTATGATAGAATCCTTAAAATCAATTTGTTTGTTTAGGTTATCAATAATAGATTTTAATTCATAGCTTGATACATCATCTATTTTTTTACCCAAATAAAGAAATTTTTTTTGTGAATGTTTTTCACCATCAGCCATCAATAATTTTGACACCACGGCAATTTTTTTATCACTTAATTCCTTTGTCAATTTTTTATTTTCATCGGCAATTTCATTACAATTTTTTTCATAAAGCGATAAAATATCTAAATTTTTTTGCAAAAAATTTCTCGCTTTAAATACTTGAAAGCCATTAACCGATTGATGAGGCATAGCACCATCTCGTTTAATATCATCTTGATGTCTTTCATTTTTATTTAATTTTTTTCTCAAATCATTGCATTTTGTTAGCAAAGAATTATATTTATCTTCCATTTTATCAAATTTTTTCCACATCTGTTCACGAATCTCTTCTCCGCCACTATAGGCAATAATCCGCCTTACACCCGATGCAATTGATTCTTCCTTGTCCAACATAAAACCATCTATTTCTTCCAAATTTTTTACATGGGTGCCACCACATAATTCTATTGAATAATAATTTTTTCTTTCATTATCTGCATTTGTATCAATAGCCTTACCCATAAAAACCACACGCACTGTTTCACTATATTTTTCGCCAAACAAAGCTATCACACCCAATTTTTCTGCGGTTGGTTTATCCATCATCCCTGTTTTTACCTTCCCCCCCTCTATAATTTTATTATTCACCGCTTCTTCAATATTTTTTAATTTCCTATTATCAATGGCTTGATGATGCGAAAAATCAAAACGCAAATGGTCATCGCTAACCAACGAACCTTTTTGCATCACATGAAGACCCAATTCTTGTCGCAAAGCCTCATGCAAAAGATGCGTTGCCGAATGATGCCCCCGTAACTTTTGACGAAATTCTTTATCAACCACCGCCATCATATCATCACCTATTTTTATTTTATCCACCGCAATAATTTGATGAGCAATTAATCCTTGATATTTTTTTGTATCATAAACTAAATGCGGCCCAATGCTACCTTTATCGCCTTTTTGACCACCCGCCTCACCATAAAAAGGAGTCTGATCAAGCACCACCCAACCCTGATTATCTTTATCTATCACATTAACCACTCGCCATGTATCATCAACCAATGCTAAAATTTTTCCCGTGCTTTCCAACCTATCATAGCCTAAAAATTTTGTCTCACCATATTTTTCTTTTAAATCAAACCAAATTTTTATATCCTGACTATCACCCGAACCAACCCATGATTCCTTACCGCGTTTTTTTTGTTCATCCATTGCCTTATCAAACCCTGCCATCTCAATACCGTAACCATCGGCATGCATAATATCCAATGTTAAATCCAAAGGAAAACCAAAAGTATCATAAAGCTTAAAAGCTATCTCACCCGACAAATTTTGCCCTATTGCCAATTTTTTCTTTTCTTTATTCAATAACCCCATGCCACGCCATAATAATTCTTCAAATTGTTTTTCTTCACGCAAAAAAACTATAGTAATATTTTCTTTTTGCGTTTTCAATTCTGTATAATGCTCACCCATCATCTCAATCAAATTATTTAACAATTTAGCAAACAAAGGCTTTTGATTACCCAATAGATAAGCATGACGCATAGCACGACGCATAATACGGCGAAGCACATAACCTCGCCCATCATTAGATGGTAAAATACCATCAGCAATTAAAAATGCCATGGCACGCAAATGATCTGCGATTACCCGAAAAGATGTGATATTTTTTTCATCAGGTTTTTTATGCAAAATATCAGCAGTGGCATCAATAATATTTTTAAAAAGATGAGTGTCATAATTATTATGCACGCCTTCTATTACCGCCGCCATTCTTTCTAAACCCATACCAGTGTCTATAGAAGGTTCTGGCAAATCAAATCTTTTACCACCATTTTTGATTTCATATTGCATAAAAACCAAATTCCAAATTTCAACAAAGCGATCGCCTTCCCCATCTTTGCTACCCGGCAAACCACCAAAAACTTTATCACCATGATCATAAAAAATTTCCGAGCAAGGACCGCAAGGCCCCACATCACCCATTTGCCAAAAATTGTCGTTGGTCTTAATACGAATAATTTTTTCATCAGAAAAACCAGCAATTTTTTTCCAAAATTGAAAAGCATCATCATCATCATGATAAATAGTGACGCAAAGTTTTTCTATTGGTAGATTAAATTCATACCTAATCACTTGCCATGCATGATAAATAGCTTGTTCTTTAAAATAATCACCAAAAGAAAAATTACCCAACATTTCAAAAAAACTATGATGACGCGCGGTATAACCAACATTATCCAAATCATTATGTTTTCCACCAGCCCGAACACATTTTTGTGCAGTGGTGGCTGTTTTATAATCGCGTTTTTCTAATCCCAAAAAAATATTTTTAAATTGCACCATGCCCGAATTAACAAACATTAAACTCGGGTCAGAATCAGGAATAAGGGAAGATGAAGCCGCGACATGATGGGCATTTCTTTCAAAATAATTAAGGAAAGTTTTACGAATATCTTTCATCATTCTTGCTATAAAACTTGTGTGCCAAAAAGCAAATAAATTTTTTAAGTGATTTTGGTTTTATACCAAAATCGTATTGATAAAATAATTCCCACCAAAAATACACCAATAACAAACCCTATAATAATGCCAAACGGATGATGCAAAATATGAAACCCAAAAATATATGCCAAAGGCAACCCTATCATTGCATAACCAACAATACTAGCGATGCTAGAGAAGGTAAAATCTCCCAAACCACGCAATGCACCCAACATAACAGATTGTAGACCATCAATCCATTGGCTTATCGCACCAATAATAAAAAAACCAGTGGCAAGAGGAATAATAACATTAGCAAAATCTAATTCCTTACCAAAAAATGTTGCTTTTGATTTACCAAATAACAATAATAATATCACCGAAAAAAGCGTAAATGCACTTACCATTAATACACTGGCGAAGCCTGCCGTTCTTAAACGGTAAAAATTTTTTTTACCCATGATTTCTGAGATCACAATAGTGGTTGTATAGGTCATGCTAAAAGGAATCATGTAGAGCATTTCTAAAACACCATTGCTAATTTGTCGTGCCGCCAATTCACGCACACCAAACCAGCCAATCATAACCCCCACCATTGCATAAGATATAATTTCAAAAAAACTTTCTATTGCCACTGGTATGGCAGATTTCAAAAAATATTTTTTAATTTTACCATCTATTGGTGTTTTAAAAAACCAATCAAACACCAATCCACTACCATGATATTTTTTTATCCGTGGTGATAAGAAAAAATACAAAAACAATATCAAGGTTGTTGTCATTTCGGCTATCAACCAAGCAAGCCCCGCCCCCGTCAAGCCAAGCGCTGGTAAAATACCATCAATGCCAAAAATTAAAATATAAGCCACAGGCAAATTAATCACGATCATCGTGGAATAAATCGTGGTAGCTATCCATGGTTTTTGCACCGCATCCAACATTTGTTTGATAACCGACCCCATCGCCCAAAAAACCATCTGAAAAGACATACATATCCAAACGCCAAAAGCTGCCACTATCACCA
>JBPCVJ010000012.1:0-5136 GCA_051010635.1 Alphaproteobacteria bacterium
CACAAAGGCATGTTCTTGCGACATAGGGGAAACATAATCAAGTCTATCAAAATAGGGTATGGCTTGCATATAGGTTTTATATTCAATAAGTTTTTCGGTGCCGCGATGCAATAAACCAATATGCGGGTCGAGCCTTTCTATCACCTCACCATCCATTTCGGTTATCATACGCAGAACGCCATGAGCTGCGGGATGTTGCGGACCAAAATTAAAAGTCATAGTTTTTATAGTGGGGTCTTTTTTGCGTGCCACTTTATCGGCAATGATATTTTTTTCTATTTTAGCAATGTTATTTTGGTTGGCATCATAGATATCGGGTGCTGAAGCATCATCAATAAACGCGGCTGAATGTTTAATCGCACGACGCATACGCCGCAACATTTCGCTGGGTGATAAGCGATGGTGTCTCTTAGTTTTTTTATGACGAGACAGCTTTGTATTTTTTTTGCGTTTGATATTTTTTGTCATATTTTTATATATGGGTTAAACAAATTGATAAAATGTTAGATAGCAAATCATTTGACCAAAATCCATTTTTTTCTAAAGTTTTTTGTCATGGCTTTGTTACGATGATATGGTCTTGCTTTGGTGGCATGAAGATAGGATGGGGTTTTTAATTTTAGCAATTCTATTAGCCACATAAAACTAGAATCAAATCCGTGGAATGATTTTGCTTTTTCTAATAAAGTAATGGTATCAAATATCGTATGATTTTTTATTGCACATCTATCTTTGCCGATATAAAAAATTTTTGTTTTTTTATTTTTATGATTGGGTATTTTTTTATGGTTAATCATAAAATTTCTTTTGGGGTCATCATGCACAACAATATAATTTTTGGTTTTTAAAAATTTTATTGCCCGATGGTAAAAATCATTTTCATTTTTTTTATTGCGGCATAATTCAAATTTATCATAACGCCAGTTTATTGGCATATTCATATCTTGATATAAAATATCATGCACTTGGCCTTTTTTTTCCTCTTTTGCATAGTTGGTAATTGATGGATTGGGTAAATAAGTTCCCATGGTTTGAAAATGAAATCCACATTTTTTTAACATTTTTATTTTCCAATGGTTATAATGATAATGCACGCCATTGATGATCGGTGCAATATTGTGATCGCTATAAATAATATAAAAAGATAAATCGTCAATATCTTGTAATAAAAATTTGGCTTCGTGGCGTGTTCGCCACATGATAACCAAAATAATTTTATATTTTTTTGCCAAATGGCGCACCATACCATTTAAGACCAACATATCCCCCAATCCGCCATGCGGCAGCAAAAACATGGTTGGTTTTTGCTGGGGCATTTTTTTATAGAAAGCATGGCATAACCAAAAAATAAAAAAATAAAAATGCGAGTAATAAATTTTCGCGATTTTTTTATGCAGATAATAAAAAAGCCTCATCGCTATCAACAATTACCATATTATTTTTTATTTTTTTTGAATGGCGATAATTTTTTTATATTTTTTTTGATTGTTGGTTGGATAGCTTTTTCATCGCCGGGCAATGTGATCCCCGCTAAGGCGCCCATTTGATTTGTGCCTTGCCATGGTGTTTGAAAATCAAACATTCGTAAATCTTGTGGCAAATCAACTTCTTTATATTGCACCCTTTCTTTATCGTCATCATAATAAACTTCAACATAACCGCTGAGAGGAAAATCTTTTCGTTGTGGATGGCCAGCAAAGCCATAATCGGTTAAGATGCGTCGTAAATCAGGGTGGTTATCAAAAAATATACCATACATATCAAATACTTCCCGTTCATACCAATTGGCGGTGGGAAAAATATCGCTTATGCTTTCTAGCATTTCTTCATCGGCAAGAAATAATTTGATTCTTAGACGCTGATTAGATAGCAAATTTAATAATTGATAGACCACCGCAAAGCGTTTTTCTTTTGGTATTGATTTGTCGGCATCATCATTTAAAAAATCAATGGCGGTGATATCTATCAGCATAGCGAAATTCATTTTATTTTTTAAATAATCCATCATTAGTCGTAAATTTTCTTTGCCAATGGTGATGACCGCTTCATCTCCAGCGGTAAGATAAAATTCCGTGCCCGCCCAATTTTTTTCGGCATGGTCTTCAATTTTTTTTATAAAATTATTCATCATTATTTTTTTTAGCGAAAAATTTTGAATCGTTGGCGTGATTTTATTTTACGCTGTAATTGCATAATACCATACACCAATGCCTCTGCCGATGGCGGGCAACCTGGCACATAAACATCAACTGGAACAATTTTATCGCAACCCCTAACCACCGAATAAGAATAATGATAATAGCCACCGCCATTGGCACAAGACCCCATAGAAATCACATAGCGTGGCTCAGCCATTTGGTCATACACACGGCGTAAAGCAGGTGCCATTTTATTGGTTAAGGTGCCAGCGACTATCATCACATCTGATTGGCGGGGCGAGCCGCGTGGCACCACACCGAATCTTTCAATATCATAACGGGGGGTTAAGATATGCATCATTTCCACAGCGCAACATGCCAAACCAAATGTCATAGGCCATAAAGAACCGGTTTCTGCCCAATTAACAAGGTCGTTTAATTTGGTGGTAATGAAGCCATGATTTTTTAATTCTTCACCCAATAAATTTGGCATGGTATTTTGCCCAGCATATAAATTTGCCCCACCCGATGTTTGTGGTTTAGATTTTTGTGGCAGAAATGGTATTTTCATTTTGGTTGTTTAAAAAATTATTCCCAATCCAATGCACCTTTTTTCCATTCATAGATAAATCCTATGGTTAAAAAAGTAAGAAATATCATCATGGAATAAAAACCAAAAGCACCTATCGCACCTAAAGAAACCACCCACGGAAATAAAAAAGCTACCTCAAGGTCAAAAATAATAAATAAAATAGAAACCAAATAGAATCTAACATCAAATTGGTGGCGGCTTTCGGCAAAAGCGGGGAAACCACATTCATAAGGATCATTTTTGACGGTATAGGGTTTTTGTTTAACGATAAGCCTTGATACAATAATAATAATTGCCGACAAGCCAAATGCTACCACCATAAATATCACAATAGGAAAATAATCTGACAACAGGTTGGCAGTCGCCATAGTGGGGTTGGGTATGGCATCAATGGTGGCATCTACCCCAATGGGGCTATTATCAAATTCAAAACCATCGGTTTGTGCAATGAGTATATTTTTATCAGCCATATTTTTTATGATGCCTTGTCTTTTCATAAAACATTTTTTACAAAAAATCAACTGCTTAGCTTTTGCTATAATTTTCCTTGTGCCAGTAAATAAATCTCGGGGGATTCTTTTCGGCTGGAATCGGGTTTGATATGTTTTACCGATAAAAATATTTTTTTTATTTTTTGTAAAAGTTCTTTTTGTGCCCCGCCTTGAAAAACTTTTGTGATAAAAAAACCGCCCTTGGCCAAATGTGTTATTGCAAATTCTGTCGCCTGTTCCGCCAAAAACATACTGCGTAAATGGTCGGTGCTTTGATGCCCCGTGGTATTCATTGCCATATCTGATAAAACACCATTCAATGCCCTACCTTTTAGAAGCTGTAATATTTTTTTTTGCGATTCGGGTTGTGTGAAATCGCCTTGTAGAATTTCTACCCCCGACAAAGCATCTATCGGCAAGATATCAATGGCAATAATTTTTCCAGATTGATTTTTATGATGAAGTCGTTTTGCCAAAACTTGTGACCAACCACCGGGCGCCGCCCCCAAATCTACCACTGCCATACCCGAGGTTAGTAAATGGTATTTTTTGTCAATATCCAACAATTTAAAAGCTGAGCGTGCCCGATAACCTTGTTGCTTAGCCTTTAAGACATAAGGGTCGTGTAATTGCCGATGTATCCATGCACGAGATGATGGTTTGGCATTTTTCTTTTTTATTTTTTGTGTCATATTATGAACTTTTTGTGGTTATGATATTTATAACATGATAGTGTAAAAAATAAAAATCATTTGCAAGTCAAAACGAACAGGCTTAACATTATTTGCAATGATGACCGATGGATCCACAACCGCCAATATGATTGGCATTGGCAATGTTGTCATTGACCGTTCTGCCACATTGTCGCGTGATGTTATTTTGGCATTGGGGTATCCCGAAAAAGCCACCAGCCTGATCGATGATGATGTAGCGGTTATGATATCACAAAAATTTTCATGGGATAATTCATCAGCGGGCGGTTCGGTGGGGAACACGATGGCGACGGTAGCGGCTTTGACAAAAATTTTTGGCGGCACAACGGTGGCATCTAGCATTGAATTTCATGGTATGGCTAGCCACGACCATGCGGCAATGGTATTTGAAGATTCTTTTGCCGAACATGGTGGCAAGGCTAGGCTTTATAAAATTGATAAATCCCACACTGGGCAATGTTTTTGCCTTATAGATGAAACAAGTGGCGAGCGCACTATGCTTGCCAATTTAGGAAGTAATATTTATTTTCATACAAAATATTTAGATGGCGACTATTTGGCAAAAACCCATCTGTTATTTTTAGAAGGATATTTATTTGATAACCATGATAGCAAAACCGCTTTTACCAACATTGTAAAAAATAAAACATTGGAACAAAAAATTGCCCTAACCCTTTCTGACCATTTTTGTGTAAATCGTCATGGAACAGATTTTTTGGCATTGATAAAACAAGGTATAGATATTGTTTTTGCCAATGAAGCCGAAATTATCGCCTTAACCAACAGCGATGATTTTGAAGCAGCATTGTTGGTTGCAAAAGATCTTGCCCCTTTGGTGATTATTACCCGTTCAGAAAAAGGTGTGATGATTTTAGAAAAAGAAAAATCACCGCTTACTATTTCTGCTAAAAAAAACATTAAAGTTATTGACGCCACGGGAGCTGGAGATCAATTGGCAGGGGGATTTTTATTTGGTTATCATTATGGTTGGTCACATGAAAAATCAGCAAGGCTGGGTTGTCATTTGGCGGCAACCATTATCGGGCAAGTAGGGGCGCGATTAGCCATAGACAAAAATATGGTGAGTGATTTTTTATAAAAAACCATGACAGGGCTTAATCCACAACAACAATCTGCCGTCAGCAGTCTTGATGGTCCATTATTGGTTTTGGCAGGGGCTGGCACTGGTAAAACACGGGTTT
>JBPCVJ010000013.1:0-24706 GCA_051010635.1 Alphaproteobacteria bacterium
TCGTCAGATATTTTAGATACCTCCCTTGCTATGGCATTGCAACAGGCTAGTGATGTGTTGGCGGATGATATAAAAAAAATTTTGGCAATATTAAAAAAACTTGCTGATAAATATAAAAATACCTTGATGATGGGGCGTTCCCACGGTATGCATGCTGAGCCCATTTCATTTGGTTTTAAGATGCTTGGTCATTATGCCGCTTTTCAGCGTGTGCAAAAAAGATTGGGTTTGGCGTGTGATGAAATTGCTACCTGTAAATTGCGCGGTGCGATGGGTCTTTATTCATCGGTTGACCCTGAAGTAGAAAAATATGTTGCTAAAAAATTATCACTCAAATTGGAACCCCATGCCACACAAATTATTCCGCGTGACCGCCATGCAATGTTTTTTGCAATTATTTTGGTGATAGCGGGTTCGATAGAAAATCTGGCACTAGAGATTCGCCATTTGCAACGTAGCGAGGTGAATGAAGCGATGGAGAATTTTCAAGTTGGGCAAAAAGGCTCGTCGGCTATGCCGCATAAAAAAAATCCTATTTTAAGCGAAAACCTGACAGGTTTGGCACGGCTTATTCGGCATTATTCTTTATCGGCTTTTGATAATATTGCCCTTTGGCATGAGCGTGATATTTCCCATTCGTCAGTTGAGCGGGTGATGGTTCCCGATAGTTTGATATTGCTTGATTTTGCATTGCATCGTTTGGCAGGTTTATTAGAAAATTTGATGGTTAATGAAAAGGCAATGGCAAAAAATATAAAATTATCTTATGGGCTTTACTATTCGGGGGCTGTTTTAAATGCCTTGACGCAAAAAGGTCTTAAGCGTGAGGCGGCTTATCACATTGTGCAAAATTTGGCGATGGTGGCATGGGATAAGGAGACTGATTTTGTTGGATTGGTTATGGAATCGGATGCTATTGCAAAACATCTTTCACATGATGAGATAAAACATATTTGCCATGATAAACATTATTTAAAACATATTGAACGGGTTTATGATTTGGTTTATGATGAGAAATCTTTATGAAAAAAATTATTCGTAGTATTGATAAAAGAACGACGCTTAAGATAAAAAATTGGTTGGCTTTTCAAAAGGATAAAAAACAATTTGCCAAATTATTGGCAAAAAACCAACAGCATAATATTGCTTGGCGATTTTCCAAAAACTACCCAATTATGAATGAAAAAAATTTAACCAGTGGTAATGCGGGTGGTCATTATTTTCATCAAGATTTGTTGGTGGCAAGGCGTATTTTTCAACATAAACCAAAACGCCATCTTGATGTTGGTTCACAAATAGAAGGCTTTGTTGCTCATGTGGCGAGTTATAGAAAAATTTCGGTGATGGATATTCGTCCGCAAAAAAAACCGATTCCCAATGTTGATTTTATACAACGGGATATGATGCAACCTGTCAAAAAAAATTCTATAAGCGAAAAAGAAAAATTTGATTCGCTGTCTTGTCTGCATACATTGGAACATTTTGGTCTTGGGCGTTATGGGGATAGAATTGATCCTATGGGTGATAAAAAAGGTATGATAAATTTAATCGCTTTGTTAAAAAAAAATGGTTATTTGTATTTTTCGGTGCCGATCGGCAAACAACGCATTATGTATAATGCGCATCGCATTTATGCGATTGCTTACTTGCTTGATTGGTTTAAAGATTTAAAATTACGGGTGATAGAATTTTCTTATATTGATGATGATGATAATTTATATGAAAACCAGCTTTTGAGCGAAGAAAAAATTGCTAATAATTATGGAGTTAAAAATTATGGTTGTGCGATATTTCAATTACAAAAAACAACCTGACATAAAAAACTTGCTTGACATAATTTTTGTTTTGCGATAGGTAGAAAACATCATGACAAATTATGCAATTATAAAAACAGGTGGTAAGCAATATCGGGTTGAAAAAGGTGATATTTTACGCCTCGAAAAATTGCCTAGCAAAAAGGGCGATAAGGTGGATTTTCCTGTTTTGATGATGGGTGGAGATAAGCTTGTGATTGGTGCACCATTGGTGGCGGGGGCATCGGTTTCAGGTGAAATTTTGGAACAGGGGCATTTGCCCACTATTCGTGTTTTTAAGAAAAAGCGTCGTCATAATTATCGCCGCAACAATGGGGTGCGACCTTTGGTGTCGCTTGTAAAAATTACCAATATCGGCTAACCAGATAAAAGGAAAAAGCATTATGGCACATAAAAAAGCAGGCGGTAGTTCAAGAAATGGGCGTGATAGCCCAGGTCAGCGATTGGGGGTAAAATTATTTGGTGGCGCCCATGCCCGTGCTGGCAATATATTGGTGCGTCAACGGGGCACGGTTTATCATGCGGGTGATAATGTTGGTATGGGGCGTGACCATACTTTGTTTGCTTTAATCGATGGTGTGGTGGCATTTAAAAAAAATTCATTACGGCAAACCATATCTGTTATGCCACGCCATGTTGATAAGCATCAATAATTTTTTTGTAAAAACAATATAATGGGTGATGTTTTTGCATCCCATTTGATGTTTTTATAGGAAAAATTGTCTTGTTAGCAAAAAAATCCTATCACTATTCGCCAAATATTTTAATGACGCATAATGAATATTTCCATCGTTCTTATTGAACCTGACATTCCGCAAAATACCGGTGCTATCATGCGGCTATGTGCTTGCTTGGCACGCCCGCTTCATTTGATAGAACCTTTTGGTTTTATTTGGGATGTGCAAAAATTAAAACGCGGCGGGCTTGATTATCTTGAACAAACGATATTGCATCGTCATTTGGATTATCATCATTTTTTGGCAACCATAAATCCACGCCGCACCATTCTTTTTACCACCCATGCAGAAAAGACCATTGATGATATGATATTTGATAGGGATGATTTTTTTTTGTTTGGTAATGAATCGAGCGGGGCACCCAAAACAATTCATCAACTTGCCCATCAAAGAATAAGGGTGCCCTTGTCGCCCAAAACCCGTTCGCTTAATCTTGCCACAACCATTGGGTTTGCCCTTGGTGTGGCGCATCAACAATTTTTATCACGATCATCATGACAAAAAAAATATCATTTCAGCAACAACAGGTAATGGATTGGTTGGTTGATTTGCAAACCCGTATTATTCAAGCGATGGAGGTTTTAGAAAAAACCGCTGATAAAAATAATATTGGTTTTCAAAAAAAATCATGGCAAAGAAAAAACCCTGATGGGTCAGATGGCGGTGGTGGCACGATGGCTATTATATATGGCAAGGTGATGGAAAAAATGGCGGTTAATATATCAACCGTTGATGGGTTTTTTAAGGATGATTTTAAAACAAAAATTCCTGGCACCAATGAACGAGGCGATTTTTGGGCATCGGGGATTTCGCTGGTTGCACACCCGTGTAATCCGTATGTGCCTGCTATTCATTTTAATACCCGTTTGCTTATCACAGGTCATTGGTGGTTTGGCGGTGGTATTGATTTGAATCCAGCACTTGATGATGGCGATGAAGCTAAAAATTTTCATTATCAATTACAAACATTATGCGATAGGCATGATAAAAATTTTTATGCAAAATATAAAAAATGGTGTGATGAATATTTTTATATCAAACATCGTGGTCATGCGCGTGGGGTAGGGGGTATTTTTTTTGATCAATTAAGTGGGGTAATAGAAAACAATGGTGTATTGGCAAAAGATGATTTTGAAAAATATTTTGCTTTTATAAAATCAATTGGTGAATTTTTTTTATCCTATTACCCCGATGTGGTATCAAAAAAAATGCATCAAAATTTTAGCCATAGTGAGCGTGATAAACAGCTTATTTATCGTGGGCGTTATGCCGAATTTAATTTGCTGTATGACCGCGGCACAAAATTTGGTCTTGAAACTGATGGCAATGCCGATGCTATTTTGATGTCTTTACCGCCTTTGGCAAAATGGCAATAGATATTTTATTTTTAAAAAAATTATTTGCTAATAGTTTGTAATAAATCATCGCCTGAGATCGTGCCATAATTTTTTGTTTTATCCTTGACGATAAAAAATGTTTTATCCCGTTGCCACATACCCAATAGTTCTTGAAAGGTGGTATCGGGTGCTACCTCCTTACCACCGGGCTTGGTGATGGTGGCAGAAAACCCGACCAAATCGCGCGCCTTTAACACCTTCATTGGGTTGCATTCGCTAACAAAGTCACGAACATATTTGCTGTTGGGTTTTATTAAAATATCGCGTGGTGAGCCTACCTGCACAACCCCGCCATCTTTCATTATCACGATGCGGTCGGCGATGCGTGTTGCTTCGTCTAAATCGTGCGAAACGAAAACGATGGTGCGGTGTAATTTTTTATTCAATTCCAGCAATTCGCCCTGTAATTGATAGCGGATAATCGGGTCAAGGGCAGAAAATGGTTCATCCATCAGCAATATTGGTGCATCGGTTGATAGGGCACGCGCCAAACCGACTCGTTGTTGCATACCACCTGATAGGCTTGATAACATAGCACTGCCCCATTTACCCAAGCCAACCATTTCTAATATCTCTTTGGCTTTTTTTAACCTTATTGGTTTTTCTACACCTGCCAGTTCCAAAGGAAAGGCAACATTATCGGCAACCGTGCACCAACCAAATAAGCCATATTGTTGAAAAACCATTGCCACCGAATGTTGGCGAAATGACCGCAATTCATCGGCTGTGCATTTGGCAACATCTAATCCAATCTCATCTTTGGTATTACGCCTCACACGCACCGATCCAGAACTAATGGGGTTTAGCCCATTGATGGTGCGAATAAACGAAGTCTTACCTGAACCCGACAACCCCATCAAGACCACCAATTCACCTTTGGTAACGCTTAAAGAGACATTACGCACTGCATAGATGGTTTCTTTTTTGCTTTTACCAAAAATATTTTTACTGCGATCGGTGCGCGAATCAACCACAAATTTTACATCAACTTTATCTATTTCTATCATCGCATCGCTATGCATTTTTTGCATGGATTTGCTATCGGCTTTATTTGCACCTATGCCATTCTTCATTACACCATTCATCATCTGCCTACCGCCCATGGCTTTTCCCATAATTTTTTCTATTTTTTTATTGCTTAACACCTTGCCCACAGCCTTGGTTGTCACTTGATTGATGTTTTTTATTACTTTTTTCATGATAGTCTTCATTTTAATTTTTTTAAGTTGACATATAATTTTACATTGCTTTGCGCTTTGATAGACTACGCAAAATTCTATCCATGATAACTGCAAGGGTAACAATAGCCAAACCTGATTCAACACCTAAACTAACATTCACTTGATTAAGTGCTCGCACCACTGGCACCCCAAGCCCTGCCGCACCGACCAAAGCGGCAATAACCACCATTGATAAAGATAACATAATTGTTTGATTTAAAGCCTGTAATAAAAATGGTAAGGCATAGGGATAATCCACCAATCGCAGTCGTTGCCATTTGGTTGCACCGAACGAATCCGCTGCTTCCTGCAATGGTTTTGGCACCGAGCTTAAGGCGGTATAGACCAAACGAATCGGTGTTGGACAGACGAATATAACTGCGGCAAAAATGCCCGGCACCATACCCAAACCAAATAGCACCAAAGCTGGGATAAGGTAAACGAAAGTCGGCACAACCTGCATCATATCAAGCACGGGTTCGATAAATTTGTAAAGATGTTGGTTGCGTGCCAAGAAAGTTCCAAGTGGTAGGGCTATCATTAAACAAAGTGTCGCCGCTGCCCCAACCAAAGATAGTGTTTCCATTGCACCCCGCCAAAACCCTAAATTGATGAGCACCAAAAAACCGATTAATGCACCAACCGCCAAAACAATACGCCGACTTATTAAATAGGTCAGCCCAACAAAAATAATAACCATATAGATCGGTGGCAAAATCAACAGCATTTTTACTACGCCTTCTAAAAAGCCAGTCACACCGTCAATCATTGCATTTTGCTCTTGAAATTTCTCAAGCGCTGGTTCCAAAACGGTCCAAACCCGCTCGCCCAATTGAAATTTGTTGCCTGCAATTTTTTCCGATATACCAAAATCCAATGCCATGGTTCTTTTATTCTCTCTTAAAAATTATGATTGACAAAACAATTAATTAAAATTTTATTCTCCTTATACCTTCATTATAACTTACCATTTTAGAATAGTAAACAATCATGACGATTTGTCAAGGTTTTATTTTCAACATTTGAAGAAAAAAAATCAATAAAAATCAATGATTTACAATATATTTGTAAAAAAATATAGAAAATTTGTCAAAAAAATTGCCCCCGTGTTCTAAAAACACGAGGGCAATTAATATTTTTATGAAGTTATCACAAATGGCATTATATGCCAAGAGCGCTATTCACAGCTTCTAGACCATTTTCACCATCAACGGTTTTAACGCCTTTAAGCCATTTTTCCACAACATCAGGGTTGCTTGTCAAATATTCAACAGCTGCTGTTCTGGGGTCTTTTTGTTCTTTACCGATCTTGAACATCACTTCATTCTCCATAGGGAGAGTGAATTCAACATTCGAAAGATATTTAAAAACATTGGGGCATTCTTGCTTGAAGCCTTTGCGCACCAAAGTTTTGATATCGGTATAGCCGCCGCCTGGTCCAAACCATTCGTCGCCACCATCAAGATATTCCATATCATAAAGGAAACCCATCCAGTGTGGTGCCCAACCTAAAAAGACAACATAGCCGTCTTTGTTACGGTTAACTTGGGTAAGCATACCCGCTTCAGATGATTCAACAACTTGCATACCGGTGATGCCATGTTTTTCAAATGCTTTGCGGAAGTGACTGTTACCTTCGTTGCCTGGTTCGATACCATAGACTTTACCACCCAATTGTTGTTTGAATTGACCAACATCTTTGATATGTTTCAGACCAGCATCGTAAGCTGTTTTGGTTGTGGCAAAAGTATATTTTGCACCTTGTACATTGATACGCACCATTTCAACTGATCCATCATCAACATATTTTTTGTAAATACCGTCAGAGGCAGGAGACCACCAATCTAAAAAGACATCAAGGTCACCAGTTGATAGCGATTTTGCAACCACTGGCGAACCAAGCACTTTTACATCAATGTTATATCCTAAGGCATCGCCGATCGACAAGAATGTCAAGGCATTGATAGCGGTGTTATCCGACCAACCAACATCACCTACGCGTATAGTTTCACAAGAAGCTTGTTCGCTCTTGCTACCAACTATAAAGTATAAACCAGCACCCACAACAACTGCGGCACCAATTAATAGTAGTTTTTTCATTTTGTTTCCCTTTCAGAAAATAAATAATAGTTTAAGTAAGAAGAAAACCTTGTCGCGCCCTTTTAAAATAGTTAAGAGACAAGCTTCACCTCAAGTTTAGTGCCATTTTTTCATTTTTTAGACCAGATGTCAAGCAAAATATACAAAGAATAATACATAAGAATATTATTAAAAATCAATGATTTATAAAAAAAATAATAAAATTGGTTGTGTTTTTTAAAAAAACAAGGGTGATGAGAAGATTTTATGCATTATCAATCTTTTATTTCAATGGATTCTATCATTGTGGCTTGCCATGTTAATAATTGATCCAATGGTTGGGGATCAATATGATTGGTTTGTTTTATTGCTGTTGCTGATATTTTTATGTCTTGCCACCATTTGATAATTTCCTCTTTGGCTTTTGCCATACCCAATGATGTTATGCTGGTTGATTTGCCTGCCAATTTATCTTTGCCAGTTGTTTTGCCCATCATTTCGCTGGTGGCTATTTCATCCATCATATCATCAAGGGCTTGATAAATAAGCCCCGTTTGGTGTGCCATCTTCCCCCATAGTTTTTGACTGGTGGGGGTGATATGGTCGCCCGCTAATAAAAAAGCGGCTTGTAAGGAAAATTCTATAAGAGCTCCTGTTTTTTCTGCCTTTAATTTTGTTACATCGGCAATTTTGCGTGCACCGATAATATCACGCCATTGCCCTGACACCATACCCTGAAATCCAATAGCTCGTGTTAAACCTAACAGGAGAGTGTTTTTTTCATTAACCGTTAGATATTCATCATGCGCCAGAAGTTCAAATCCTAAGGTTTGTAATAGATCTCCTACCAAAATGGCAAAAGCCTCATTGTCTTTGGTGGATAATGTTTTATCAAATGCTAGATGGAGTGTTGATTTGCCACGGCGTAATATATCATCATCCATAGCGGGTAAATCATCATGGATTAAAGAATAGCCATGGATGAGTTCTATTGATAGGGCAAGGTGGTAGAATTTTTTGATGTCAGACCCTGTTGCTACGGCAGATAAAAATAAAAACCAAGGGCGCAATCGTTTAGCACGGGCTTCGCCTGATGATGCCTTTTTTGTTGATATATCTCCCGTTAATAAACTATAGCGCGCGCCATCAATCAGCGATGGTTTATCATCTTGCCAATGTTCTTTTTTTGCCAAATTGGTAAATAATTTATGCAAAGATTCTTCAACCCAATCAGCAACCAAATGAAGTGAATTGGGTGACAAAATTTTATCACGGGTAAGAGGAGAGAAATCCATCGTGATGTTTGCCTATATCATGGTAAGGGGTATTGTTTATTCAGTATCGCCAAATTTTTTTTACTGGTGTTTTTTTTATTGGTTAAGTGCCGTTTTAAAAGATAAGTTTTTTATAGCTATTCTGTTTCTGGTTTTTTTATCAATGATAAATGCAATTCTTTTAATTGTTCGGTTGATACCACCGATGGGGCACCGAGCATCAAATCCTGTCCATTTTGTTGTAAAGGAAAGGCAATAACTTCACGGATATTTGGTTCATCGGCTATCAACATCACCATGCGGTCAATACCGGGTGCTGCACCACCATGTGGCGGGGCGCCAAATTGCAAAGCCCGCACGATACCAGCAAATTCTTCGTCAACCATTTTTTTATCATACCCCGCCAGTGCAAAAGCACGATACATAATATCAAGCCGATGATTACGAATAGCTCCAGATGATAATTCCACGCCATTGCAAACAATGTCATATTGGCTAGCTTTTATTTTTAGAATGTTTTCTGGTTCATTTTGCGATAAGGCTTCTAACCCACCTTGCGGCATAGAAAAAGGATTATGTGAAAAATCAATTTTTTGTGCCTCATCATGCCAAGCATAAAGAGGAAAATCCACCACCCAGCAAAAAGCAAAAATATCAGGATCTATCAAATTCATTTCGCTTGCCAATTTATGGCGTGCCAGCCCCGCAAATAAAGTTGACTTTTTCTTATCCCCCGCAATGAAAAAAACCGAATCACCTTGCTTGGCGCCAGTTTTTTCTTGTAATGTTTTGATGATATCAGGTTTGAGGTTCTTGGCGATAGGTCCGCTTGCACCATTTATATTATCGCCATCAATGTTTTTGAAAATAATATATCCTAATCCTGCCTCACCCTCTTTGCGTGCCCAATCGTTTAAATCATCAAAGAATGAACGGGGTTTATCGGCAGTGTGATGAACCACGATAGCCTTGACTACGCCATTTTTTTTTACCGCATCATCAAATATCTTAAAGCCGCTATTGCCGAATAGATCGCTTAGCGTTTTGATAATAAGCGGGTTGCGTAGGTCGGGCTTGTCGGTGCCATATTTTTCCAAAGCCTCATCATAGGTTATTATGGGGAAGGGTTTATTTTTATCAGGCAATATCTTCATGGTGCGATTTTTATGTTTGTGCCACCAATCTTTGCCGATATCATGAAATAAACCTGCTATCACTGGTTCAATAACCTTAAAAACATCCTCCTGTTCAACAAAACTCATTTCTACATCCAGTTGATAAAATTCACCAGGGCTTCTATCGGCACGGGCATCTTCATCACGAAAACAGGGGGCAATTTGAAAATAGCGATCAAATCCCCCCATCATCAATAATTGCTTAAATTGTTGTGGTGCCTGCGGTAGGGCATAGAATTTCCCGGGGTTGAGGCGTGATGGCACTAAAAAATCCCGTGCTCCTTCGGGGGATGAAGCTGTTAAGATAGGGGTTTGAAATTCATAAAATCCATGGGCTTTCATGGCGGTGCGAATATAACCAATCACCATGGCACGCAACATGATATTATTATGTAATTTTTCGCTGCGTAAATCCAAAAAACGATAGGTGGCACGAACATCTTCGGGGTAGCCTGCATTTTGGTTGATGGGAAAGGGTAGCGGCATAGAATGAGATAGCACCTCTAATGTTTCTATTTTAATTTCCACCTCACCGCTTGGTAAATTTTTATTGATGGTGTCGGGGCTACGCTCCACAACCTTGCCACTAATTTTGATAACCGATTCCAGTGATATTTTTTCCAATGTGGTAAAATGTTCGGCGCCTTGTTCAATGACCAATTGGCTGATGCCATGATGGTCGCGTAAATCAATGAATAATAAATGTCCATGGTCACGCTTGTTATGCACCCAACCTGACAAAACAACTGATTTTCCCTTATCGGATAGATTCAATTGTGCCAAATGATGTGAGCGAAAGACATTGGGCAGGATAGTATTTTGCATGGCAGAATTTTTCTATACCTATAGGCATTAAAAATTACAACAAAAATAGCTAAGGCAAGTTTTCACAGTAAAAATTTTAGATCAATGATGCGCCGTTTTTGCATAAAGGGCAATATCAATTTTTATTGTATATCAATGGTTTATCATATTATTCTTCAATTGCTGTTGGTTCATCCAATTCTAATTCCTCAATGGTTGGTATTTCTTGACCTGCTATACTTTGCATTTCGCCATACATCATGACGGTTGAATCAATAACTTTTTGTAAAGATTTTTTTCTTTCCGACCATATTTTTTTCATTGCCCTTTCTTCTTTGTCTGTATCTGTTAATAATTTTTGATAGGCAGAAATAATAGCTTCAATTTTTTGTTTGAATGGCGTGCTGGTTAAATATTTATACATAATAACCGCTTTTTCTTCTTTGCCTTCATTGGCAATGATTTCATCAGAAACACGAATAATACCTCTTCGCAATAACATGGCAACGGGTAAAGCCATTGATAAGGATACAACATAAATGCCATCTATATTTGTAATAGGGTCGGATCCCTTTGGTAAAGCATTGGTTGCAATGATGGCAACCTCTGCCCCCAAATTTGTTTGGTCAGTTTTTAATTTTCTAATCCAGTCTTGTGAAAAATTTTTGGTATTTTTGGTTTCCCACAGCATAATACCTGATAGTTTGTTTTTGTAATAAACTTCTTGAATAAGATCCGCCCCCTCTATACCTTTTGGCACTTCATTTATTTTGTCATCTGAAAATTCTTGTTTAAGGCGTTTTGCAAAATCCCACTCTAAAGCCTCGCCTTGTGCCTGTTGCGAGCCTTGCGATTGTTTTCTTTTTATTTCTTCTAATTCTTTATTTGTATCTTCTGTCAATTTTTCAAGTGATAAATTTTTTTGCTTGAGTGATAAAACTTCGTCAGCATATTTTTTTTCTATATCTTTTTCTTTTACAGCTATTTCCCTTTGTTGTTTGTCATAATAGGATTTTTCTATTTCTTCTTTGTCTTTTTGCCTGAATGTCGCCACCCGTTCTTGAATGGTTATTTCTATATTATCCTCCTTTGCTTTTGCTTCTCGGGCATTTTGCATTGCTTGTAATAATTTTTCATCCTTTTCTTTATTTTCTTGGTTTTTTTCTTCTAATTGTTTTTTTAAATCTGCTTTTTCTAAATTGTCTTGTTGTTGTATTTTTTTACGAGTTTTTTCTTCCCATTCTTTTTCGTGCATTTTCACTTGCTTCTCAACAATGCCTGCCACAGATTCCTGCAAAGCAAATGTTTGATTGCAATGGGGGCAGGTTATTTCATTATCTTCAATCATCATATAATATTCATAACATAAAACATAACATCATAAATAGTTTTTATTAAGGCAAATTGGTATTAGAATTCCCATCTAGCCTGTTGAGCCAAACCCGCCTGTTCCACGCAATGGTAGTGCGGTGCTATTGGTTATGACATTGTCGTCTTTATGATTGTTTTTTGATAAATCGGTTGTGATATCCATATTAATTTTCGGCAAGGTAAGAAAAACTATTTGGGCAACGCGTGCCAAAGGCTCGATGGTCACCGCTTCTTTGCCATGATTTATCATAATGACACCGATTTCGCCACGATAATCACTATCAATGGTGCCAGGGGTGTTTAAAAGAGTTAGCCCCTGTTTTAACGCTAATCCTGAGCGTGGTCGCACATCAGCAACCAATCCATCTGGCATTTTTAAGAATAAACCGCTAGGAATAAGCTGTCTTTCCCCAACTTCAATAATGGTGTTTTGTTCAATGGCTGCCATAACATCAAATCCTGCACTGCCCGCTGTGGAGCGTTTTGGATAAGGTTGATCATTTGCCCTTTTTAATAATTTTTTTACCAAAGGCGATAATTGTATTTCTATGGATATTGTTTGCTCGGTCATGTTATTTTAAGTTTTTATCATTTTTTTTTGATGGGGGCAGTATTTTCAATTTTTAATCTGCTTAATAAGGCGATGACCTCTTCTTGAAATTTGGGATTATCTCCCATGCGATTTTCTATCGTTCTGACTGCATGGATAACCGTGGTGTGGTCGCGGCGAAATCGCTTGCCGATAGATGGCAATGAACGGGTAGTGGCTTTTTTAGCCAGATACATCGCAATTTGTCTTGGGCGGGCAATATCTTGTAAACGGCTTTTGCTTAATAATTCTTCCAGTGTGATATCATAATAATTGGCGATCATCTGTTGAATGGTATCAATCGTAATTTTTTTTCTTTCGGGGCGGAAAAAATCGCTTAATAGATTTTGGCATTTTTCTAATGATACCACCATTGATGTTTGTTGATTGTTTGCACCCCGTTGCAATTCTATTTTGATAGTTAATTGATTGACCAGACCACTGATGGCACGGGGGCTGATATGGTGGTGATTGGAAAAATCTCCCTCTTGTAATTTTTCGCTAAGCCATAAAATAGCATCATCGTTAAAATGGATATTTTTTTGCATCGCCTTTAATCGCAAAATGGCTCTTTGCATATCAGGCGATAGGGGTTTTAATTCGGTGGCTAGCCCACTCAAGAGTCGTGATAAAATACGCTGTCCTAGATGGCTTAGGTCTTTCGGTCCGCGGTCGGCAACCAGCACCATCATTTTACCACGATCCAAAAATTGTCCGATGATGGTTTCCAATGCCTTGAGGGCACCCTCTTTACCCAAAATAAAATGTAAATCGTCTATTAATAAACAATCAACATCGGCAAAGTTATTTTCAAAAGAAAAAATTTCTTTTTGTTTCATTGCCGATACAAAATATTGCAAAAAGGCTTCGGCAGTGAAATAAAGTATTTTGCTGTGGCTATGGCGTTGTTGTAAAGTATGACCGATAGCATTCAATAGATGGGTTTTGCCAAATCCGACTGCACCATAAATAAACAAAGGATTAAATGGCAATTTGGGAAATTTGGCAAGCATCTGCTTGGCGGCATTGATGGCTTCTTCATTGCTGTCGCCTACCACCAATTGGTCAAGGCGAAAATATGGTAAAAGTTCTGCCCCCAAATGTTTTTTTATCTTGGGGGTTATATCGGCAATGGGGGTTGTTATAGCTGGGATATTTTCGGTAGAGGTGGTAGGGGGGTGGGCGAATCCATCGCCAATGATAAAATCAATATCATTGACTTGCCATTTTTCAATTTGAAATCGTTGCAATAACCAATAGCGATAGTTTTTTTTCACCCATTCTGCTTGAAAAAAATTTTCAGCACGAAAAGTAAAAACACCATCTTGATATTTATGTCCGACCAACGATGCCAAGAATCGTCGATAGGATGTTTCGCCAAATTCGGCACGAAATTGGGTGGTTATTTTTGACCAAATACCAGACCATGATGTTTGCCAAGTTGGTTGCGTTGATATGGTTTGTGGCGGTGGTGCGATGGGCGGTGTGATTTGCTCTTTGAGTTTAGGTATGGTCTTCATTTTTCGCACCACATTTCGCACATCATCAGCGGCTGGAGCGAAACCACGGGTTGCCCGTTCGACAATATGATGTGATGGTTTTGTCGATTCGTTGCCTAATTTTATGCGTGATTCGATCGATTCGCCGCCTGCATTTAACCCTGCTATTTTATTATGACCCGAACCTTTTATTGCCTTCAATTCTTCTTTTGTTACAACATTCTTGTTTGTTTTATTGTCTGTTGTGCCGTTTTCTATTGTTTTTGTTTTAGTATCCACCATTGCTTTAACCACCCTTTATTTTATTTTTAATATTTTTACATTATTTTACTTTTATTGTTTTTTATTATTACTTGATAAAAAAATTTTATTGCTTTGTTTTACTTTTATTATCATGCAACAATATTATTTTGTGAACGATCTAGATAAAATATTTTTTAAAATATTTTATCTTTAATTGCTCCGCCAAGATATTATTAACGCCATAATGTGGAAGTTTTACAATCCAGACAACAATTTTTTTTTTAAAAATTTAAATTTTTTTCTTGAAATAAATTTTTTTTGCTCAATAGATATTTGATTTATCCTATCCTGTTAGTTTATGCCTTGATATTTAAGCATTTTTTTTATATGTATTTTTTTTGCAAATAAAAAAAAATAAAATATTTTTTTATTAATTTTTTTATAAATAAAAATATAAAAATAATTATTGAATATCAATGATTTAGACAATGGTTTTTTTGCTTCACAAATATTTTACCATTTTTAGAATGATTCTAAAATCAATATAAAATAATTCTTATTCATCTCTCGATTTTTTTGTTTCATATCATCAATGGATAGCAGTAATTAAATTTTTTTTCAGCAACTGGTCATGACAACCCATTCGCTGATGGTAAGTGGTATGATAGTTTTGCAAGCCACTAAGCAAAAGTCTACGAAAGACCAAGAATTTTTGCTAGATTGATAATCACCCAAGTTGTGGCGATCGCAACCGCCGCGGTTAAGACCGCAGGAATGATAAATTTTTTGAAATTGGTTTGCGGGGGATTATTTACCATTTTATTACCGGTTATCATGGCGGGTATCAGATTTTGTTTCTTGCCCCATAGATACCATAATATCGCTAAAATATGAATGACTATCAAAGCGATGATGATTTTTGGCATGATATCGGTGTGGATGAAATTGAACATTTCTTTTAATTCGCCGCTTTTAAATAATGGCGATAATTGATGGGAATGCACATGGCCATTGACATTTTTTTCCATTGATAGTCCCAACAATGCCTGCCCTCCCACTGCCATTAATAATGCAAATACCATCAACCAACCAAGCGGTGTGTGGCCTGTGGTATATTCGGGGCGACGACGAAAGAGTGTTTTGCTATAGGCTGGTATGCGAAATAAAGAGCAAAAACCGGCTTTGAATCGTGCGGGTTGGCTACCTACCAGCCCCCATAGAATGCGAAATATCACCAATGCCAATACAAATTTTCCAATTTGCACATGACGGCTAAACATATTTAATTCGGCACTTACAAATAGACCAATGATAGCTATCGTCAATAACCAATGATTAATGCGTATTACACCTTCCCAGATTTTTGCTTTTTGTGCCATAGTGCGTTTTCTTTATCAGTTTCATGGTTGCAGGGCAATAAAATTTTCTGGCTTGGCATGGATGGAAAGATTCGTGCCAATTTTATGAGCATAATCATCGCCTTTTAATCGGGTGGGGTTTTGTTCGCTGGTGCGAACAATAAAACCGCTTTTTAACTTTAATTGATAAAGGGTAAAATTGCCTTGGTAGGATGCACCAATCACTTTGCCATTGCTAATAGATCCTGTTGTCTTGTTTTGGCTGATAAATAGTTTTTCTGGGCGAATAGCCAAACTAATGGTTTGCCCGACTTTTAACCATTTGGGAGCCACGATATCCACTTCACCTGCCAATTGTTTTGACATTAATCGTGCCGTTTTGCCAGATATTTTTTTGACCACAGCATGATCAAACAAATTAACCGAACCAATAAAATCGGCAGTGAAACGCGTTTCGGGATATTCATAAATTTGTCCGGGTGTGCCGATTTGCACAATTTTGCCTTTATTCATTACCGCCATCCGTTCCGCTAATCCCAAAGCTTCTGTTTGATCATGGGTGACAACAATGAAGGTCACTTTGGTTTCTTTCTGTAGCCGAGTTAATTCTACCTGCATGGCGTGGCGTAATTTGGCATCAAGTGCCGATAAAGGTTCATCAAGTAGAAGCACTTTTGGTTTTTTAACCAAAGCCCGTGCCAAGGCAACCCTTTGTCTTTGCCCGCCTGATAATTGCTCGGGCATACGATGTTTGTAATCAAGCATATGCACTTGTGATAAAGCCTCATTAACCCGTTTGGCGATATCGGTTTTTGACCTTTTATCAACCTTTAGCCCATAGGCGATATTGTCATAAACTGACATATGGGGGAAGACCGCATAGGATTGAAATACCATATTGACAGGGCGTTTTTCTGGGGGAAAACCCGACGCATCTTGCCCATCTATCAACACGCGGCCCTCGGTAGGCACTTCAAACCCTGCTATCATGCGTAAAAGCGTGCTTTTACCACAACCCGATGGACCGAGCAGGGCAAAAAATTCATTTTCTTTGATAGTGAGGCTGACATTATCAACCGCGGTGGCTGACCCAAATATCTTACTAACATTTTCAATAGTTATCATAAATTTTTTCCTTTTTGATGGTGGTGGTTTGCATTCTTAATCCGATATAAACCAAAATAACGGTTAAGACAATCAGCATAGTAAAGGCAGCATTGTAATCGGGCGATATGCCGCGTCGGGCCGCCGAAAATATTTTGACGGGCAGGGTAATGCTATCAGGTCCGCCGGTAAAAAATGTGATAACAAAATCATCTAGCGACAAAGTAAAAGACATCAAAGCACCAGCGATAATCGCAGGTTTTAAGAAAGGCAATATAATATCACGCAAAGCCATTGTTTCACTTGCTCCCAAATCGCGTGCCGCCCATTCCAATTCTTGGTTAAAACCGCTGAGGCGTGAACGAATAATTAAGGTTACAAAGGGAAAAGAAAATGTAATATGGGCAAGGGTAATTGAAGATAGGCTGAGTGGCCATGGTAAATCATTCGGCCAGCCGATGCGTGAGAAAAAAACAAGAAAAGCAACCCCCATACAAATTTCGGGTATGACCAGAGGTAAGCCCAGCAAACCATCGCTGATAGGTTTGAAGCGAAATTTATAACGCCACATTGAAAGCCCCGCCAAAACCCCTAAGATGGTTGAAAAAATAGTGTTAAAAAAGGCGATGGTGAGGGAATTGAGCAATGCACTCAATAATTCTTCATTAACAAAGACCCGTGGATAATTTGCAAGGGTAAAACCTTCCCAGATAATGTTGTATTTGGTGGCATCGTTGAAACTGAAAATAATAATCCAAACGATAGGTGCATAAAGAAAAAATATGGCAAAGGCAAGAAACCACCGCATCCAACCGCGTTTGGTATAATCAAGCGGACCTATAAATTTTTTACCAAATTTTTTTTTGAATATGGTGGTAAGGTTTTTTATAATATTTTTGGCTGGTTTTTGGGCAGTAATAAAAAATTCTGTCATGGATTATTCTCCTTTGATTTTTTTCTCGCTACGGCTTTCAAAGTAACTACGCAATGCTAACGCACCAAAAGTAATATACATCAATAAAAAAGATAGGGCGGCACCAAATGGCAGATTGTTGGCACTATGAAATTGTTGCTGAATAATATTACCAATCAAAAACCAACTTGGGCTACCCATCAGGGTTGGGATATAAAATGCACCAAGTGCGGGAATAAAAACCAAAATGATCCCCGAACTTAAGCCGCTGGCAGTCATGGGTAGAATAATTGAAAAAAAAGTGCGGATTTGGCTTGCACCAAGGTCTAGCGAGGCTTCAATATAGCTTTTATCAAGTCGCTCCATAGAGCTGTAAATTGGCAATATCATGAAGGGAATGAAAGAATAAACAACCCCAAGATAAACTGCAAACCCGGTATTCATCATTTGTATGGGGGTAAAATCTTCAGCGAGCCAATTAAGCCCAAATAATTGCAAAACTTTTTGTGCTAACAAATAAAGAATTCCGATGGCATTATTAATGGTGCCTTGGTCACGAATAATGGCGATAAGCCCATAGGTGCGGATTAAAACATTTATCCAAAATGGTAAAATGACTAACAACAATAACCATGGTTGCCATTTTTTTTCAACAAAACACATTGCCATCGAAACGGGGTAGGCGATGATGATGCATATCAAGGTGGCAAAAAACACCATGATAAAAGATTTGAGAAAAATAATAAGATAGATAGGTTCAAAAACACGAATATAATTGCTAAGCGTCCAGCTGATGGCAATATCGGTTAAGCCCATTTTTTCGCCAAAACTATAAACCCAAACCATGGCAATAGGCACCACGAAAAGCAATAATAGAAAAAACCAAGGCGGTAGATTGATGAATAACATCAACCAACGATTTTTTTCTACAGCAGTATTGGCAGTTTTTTGAAATTGCATTGTTTTAAAAATATCGCTTATTTACCAGCCTTAAGGGATATTAAAAAAAAGGGAATCGGTGGTAATTTTTTTTACAAACCGATTCCCTTTTTTTATTTTTCAAAAACAATCGCTACAAATAGCAATGGTTTTTAGTAATGGGTTTAAGCTGCTTGCACCTTTGTCCATGCTTCATCTAGGGCACGAACATGCTCTTCACCCAAATATAATGCCGATTCATATTTTTTACGAATCGATTTTTTGGGCCAAAGAATGGTATCTTTTTTGTAAGCCGCTGACATCAAATTATACGCCGCTTGATTGGGAGTCGCATAACCGATGAACTCCTCAATTTCTTTGGCAACTTGTGCATCCATGATATAGTTAATAAACGCATGAGCATTGTTGGGATGCGGCGCACCCTTTGGGATGCACATACAATCCTCAAACCATAAGCCACCTTCCTTAGCGAAAGCATAGCCAATATCAGGGTCAGTTTGGTTGGCTTGCCAAATATCGCCCGACCATTCTAAACAAGCATCAACATCCCTTGATAGCAACAGGTCTTGTCCAGTATCGGGCGCAAAAGCACGGATGTTTTTTTTCTGGGCGATAATCAAATCAGCCGCTCGTTTGATTTGCCTTTTACGGGGAATGTTGTAAGAATAGCCCAAATATTTGCCTGCCGCACCAAGCACTGTGCTTGCATCTGACTGCAAGGCAATGCGTTTTGTAAATTTTCTTGATTTGAAGAGCCATTTCCAGCTATCCATTTTGGTCTTTTTGGCAACCGATTTACGATAACCGATGCCCATCGAACCTGTTTGATAAGCCATACTATAGCGCCGCTTAGGGTCAAATTCTTGGTCAAGAAAAACCTTAAACAGATTTTTCATGTTGGGCAATTTATCATGGTCAAGTGGCATGAGCATATTTGCGGCGATCATGCGTTGCACATAATCACTGCTAGGCACAATGACATCATAGCCTGGATTGCCTTCACGCAATTTGCTAAATAGTTCATCATTGTCGCCAAAGATACTCATTTTTACCCTGATACCAGTTTCTTTTCTAAAATCACTTAGAGTGGTTTCACCAATATAGGTATCCCAATTGAAGAAGTTCAGTCTTTTTGCCTCGGCAGCAAGGGCTTTGTTATACCCTTCTAATTTTAAGGCAACACCCGCAACCGCGCCAGAACCCAAAAGCCCCAATGCCGAACGGCGATTATATTTTTTTTGCATCATTTATATCCTCCCTTTCTGAATGTTATAGTAAGATGTTTGTGGGCTATTTTAGTCTTTTTTTTTATAATGTCAAAGTGTTTATTATTATTATAAGCTATTGATAAATATATTTTTTTAAAATATATTATTTTTTGTTTTATTCCAATGGCAATATATCATTGCTGATGATGGATGATGGCGGTTTTATACCCAAATAATCATAACCTTCCTTGCCTAACATGCGTCCACGGCTACTACGGATAACAAAACCTTTTTGAATTAAAAATGGTTCAACCACTTCTTCCAAAATATCACGCTCATTGCCCAATGCCGCCGATAAATTATCTATGCCAGTTGGTCCGCCCCTGTATAGTTCGGCAAGGCAGGTTAGGTATTTTCGATCAAGGTCGTCTAACCCCAAACGGTCTATCGCTAAATTTTCCATAGCATTGATGACCATGTTTTTGTCAATGGTTTTTAATTTGTTGATGACCCCATGGTCACGCACCCTTCTAGTTAGGCGACCTGCTACCCGTGGCGTGCCACGACTACGCTTGGCAATTTCATGTGATCCACCATCGCCTAAGGTAAAATCAAAAAATTTTGTTTGTCGAGTGATGATAACTCCCAAATCAACATCATTGTAAAAATCAAGGTGTAGAGTTAAGCCAAAGCGATCGCGTAATGGTTTAGCAATAAGCCCTGCCCGTGTGGTGGCAGCGATAAGCGTGAATGGTTTAAGGTTAAGCCTGATCGATTTTGCCGATGCGCCTTCGCCGATAAGAATATCAATTTGAAAATCTTCCATCGCTGAATATAAAATTTCTTCAACCGATGGCTGTAACCGATGAATTTCATCAATAAACAGCACATCATTTTCTTGCAGAGCAGTTAAAATTGCGGCAATATCGCCTGAGCGGGTTAGCACCGGACCAGCGGTTGCCCGAAAATTCACCCCCAATTCAGAGGCAACGATTTGTGCCAATGTTGTTTTGCCAAGCCCCGGTGGTCCAAAAAATAATAGATGATCCATCGCTGCGTTGCGTTTTTTTGCTGAACCTATCGTCATTGATAAGTTTTTTTTTATTTGTGCTTGCCCTACGAAGTCGTCTAATTTTTTTGGGCGAATGGCTGATGCGGAATCTTCATTGGCGTCCATGGCGGGTGTGTTTGCTGGATCAATAATGCGGTCAGGGTGCGTAGGGTTTTGCATCGTTTTTGTGATTTATGACTTTACTTCTAGCTTGATTCTGTCTATTTTTTCAACAAGGAATACAATAGAAAAGAGGATAAAGGGATTGACAAGGGCAGTTACAAGGGGATTATTTATTGTGCTTGAGGGCATTGATGGTTCGGGTAAATCGCACCAAGCCAAACAATTAAAAAATATTATGGTTGCTAAGCAACATCAGGTTTTATTGACCCAAGAGCCACAAAAAAAATCTTTGGGAAAATGGGTGCGTGATGAATTGCTTGGTGATGGAGAGAGTGGTAAAAATTCGTATATTTTGGATGACATGGCGATGTTGTATCTGTTATTGGCGGCGCGTGCTGACCATGTTACAAAAACAATATTACCCGCTTTATTAAGTGGGCAATGCGTGATTTGTGATAGGTTTATGCATTCAACTTTGGCTTATCAGGGCTATGGTGGTGGTTTGGATATTGGCTTGATAAAAAATATAAGTCAGCCTATTATGAATATGATAAAACCTGATCGCGTTTTTTTATTGGATATTGATGTTGCCATTGCTGTTCAGCGTTTGGAAAAATCTCGTGATAAAAAAGATGCGATGGAAAAAAAATCTTTTGATTTTTTTGAAAAAGTGCGTAAGGGATTTTTATCATTAGCTAAACAAGAAAACAATGTTATAAAAATTATTGATGGAAGTTTGCCTGAAGATGAAATAACTCAAATAATGGAAAAAAATATCAGCGATTTGTTAGAAAAATAAAATGGTTGAGCAATTTCATCCTCTTATGGCAAATAATATTATTGGCCAAGATGCGGCTCTTGCAACCTTGACAGATGGGTTGTTAAAAGGGGCGGCAAAACATCATGCTTGGCTTTTAACTGGTCCAAAGGGCGTGGGTAAGGCGAGTCTTGCCTATCACATGGTTGTAAATTTATTATCGCACGATGAAAACAATGATGGCATGGTGATGGTGCCAAAAGACAACATTTCGGTAGAGGAAAAAAAATCAATATTGCCAGATGATGGGTTGGATTTGTTTGGTGATGAATTGCCTGATGAGCCTATAAAAAATTTTGTAGAGCAGACGGTTGATGATACACCCCGCCCGCCTTTATCATCAAAAGAAGATATTGTGAAACAATTGCGTGAACAAGCCCATCCGCATTTTTTATTGCTTGATAAAAATTCTACCGATGGTGATGGTGGTGAAGATGATATTAAACCAAAACCTCGTGAAACAAAAAAAACACAAATTACGGTTGGTATGGTGCGAAAAATTTCTAGTTTTTTAGCATTTCATGGGTTTGATAAAAATTTGCCTCGCTTGGTTGTTATTGATGGTGCCGAGGATATGAATTCCGCTGCCGCCAATGCACTTTTAAAAAATTTGGAGGAGCCACCACCGAATGCGATATTTTTTCTTATTAGTCATCGCCCTGGTTTATTGCCTGCGACTATTCGCTCACGGTGCTTTATTTTACCGCTTCATCCTTTGCCATTTGATAAAACATTGCATTTATTGGCAGAATTATTACCGACCATTGACCCTATAGAAAAAAATGCTGTGGCAACTTTGTCGGCGGGTCGGTTGGGTCGTGCGGCAGAAATTTATTCTGAATCAGGATTAAATATGTATCGTGATTGGCTAGATTTTTTTATGTTATCTGGTCATCAGCAAGCCGATAAAAAGAAAAAAATTTTAACCAGTTTATTGGCACAAGAGAATATGAATCGTTTTCAATTGTTTTTGTCTTTGGTTGAAGAATTTTTTTTGCGATTGGCACGATATGACAAAAAAATATTGAATGATAATTTTTTTGCGGGCGAAGAAAAAATTTTTCAATTGTTTTTGGCACGCCATCATTTATCGCAATGGCTAGAATTTTGGCATATACAAAAAATGTTTTTTAATAATGGATTTGCACCAAAAAATCTTAATCGTGATTATTTGCTGGTGCAATTGTTAGATGAAACGCGTGAGGCTTTATTGCCGTTGGCATGATGTTTATTTAAGATAAAAAATGGCAAAATTTTATATTACGACTCCAATATATTATGTGAACGATAAGCCACATATTGGTCATGCCTATACCAGTTTGGCCGCAGATGTGTTGGCACGGTTTCATCGCTTAAAAGGTGATGATGTTTTTTTTCTTACTGGCACAGATGAACATGGGCAAAAGGTTGAGCGCGCCGCTGGTGAAAAGAAAATTTCGCCACAAGATTTTACTGACCAAGTATCGCAAAATTTTCGTGATTTGATGGTGGTGATGAATTGTAGTCCTGATGATTTTATCCGCACCACCGAACAGCGTCATAAAAAAGCTTGCCAATTATTGTGGCAAAAATTGGTTGATGGTGGTTTTATTTATAAAGGAAATTATGAAGGTTTTTATGCGGTGCGTGATGAAGCCTATTACCAAGAGTCAGAATTACAAAAAAATTCTGATGGTCAATATATAGCCCCGAGTGGCGCCGAGGCGATTTGGGTTAGGGAAGAAAGTTATTTTTTTAAACTATCCAGTTTCCAAGAAAAATTGCTTTTATATTATGAAAAACACCCTGATTTTATTTCTCCCAAAATTCGTGCCAACGAGGTTATCAGTTTTGTGAAAGGTGGTTTGCGTGATTTATCTATTTCACGCAAAAATTTTTCTTGGGGCATACCAGTGGCAGATGATGCCAATCATGTGATGTATGTTTGGCTTGATGCCTTGACCAATTATTTAACGGCGGTTGGTTATGCTGATGATGAGAATTTATTTAAAAAACTTTGGCCATGTGATTTGCATTTGGTGGGTAAGGATATTCTTCGTTTTCATGCGGTTTATTGGCCTGCTATCTTGATGGCGTTGGACTTGCCCTTGCCTAAAAAAATATTTGCACATGGTTGGTGGATGAACAATGGGCAGAAAATGTCAAAATCAATTGGCAATGTTATTGACCCTGATGTTTTGATAAAAAAGTTTGGTCGTGACCAAGTGCGATATTTTTTGTTGCGCCAAGTGCCATTTGGTGACGATGGTGATTTTTCTGAAACCATGTTGCAACAACGCTGTAACCATGATCTTGCCAATGACCTTGGTAATTTGGCACAGCGTAGTTTATCGCTTATTGATAAACATTTGGATGGCGATTTTCCTAAAAAATCCATCATCAGCGAAGATGGTGAAAAATTATTATTGATGGCAAAAAATATGTTGCCTGAGGTAGAAAAACATCTTAAAGAATTGGCATTTCATCGTGCATTGGAATCAATTTGGGCTGTTATTGGTGAAGCCAATCGCTTTATTGATAAATCGGCACCTTGGGCATTGGCAAAAACTGATAAGGTTGCTATGGCGGGGGTGCTTTGGGTGATGTTGATGGTTATAAAAGATGTGGCGATTATTTTACAATGTTTTATACCAGAATCGGCAATGAAATTATTAACACAATTGGGTGTTGATGAAAGATATTTTGCTAATTTGGGTAAAGATTATCATATTGGCAAAAAACTACCGACACCCAATGCTATTTTTCCACGCATCATTTAAAAGGGGGATGTTATGACAAAGAATACTTTAGAAAATGCTTTTATGGAAGTTGTTTATCGTGTTATGGCACAATGGATGCCTACTTTTACTTTACCGGGTTATCATCATAATCCCAATTATACACAATTGGTGAGACAAAGTTTAGAAAGCACCGAATCACAGGCACGGGTTATGCTTGAGATTATCAAAGCCAGCCAGCAAAAATATATTGAGCCTATCCATGGATACAATC
>JBPCVJ010000014.1:0-7574 GCA_051010635.1 Alphaproteobacteria bacterium
ACCTAGGGCTGGTTATTATTGATGAGGAACATCATTTTGGCGTCAAGCAAAAAGAACGGGCGAAGCAATTGGCAAAAAATGTTCACCTGTTATCGATGAGTGCCACCCCCATACCCCGCAGTTTGCAACTTTCTTTGCATGGCATAAAAGATTTATCGCTGATAGCCACGCCACCATCTAATCGCTTGCCGATAAAAACTTGGGTCAAATATCTTGAACCATTTGATTTAAAACGCGCTATCAAAAATGAAATAGCACGCAATGGCCAAGTTTTTTTGGTGGCGCCACGCATCGACCAATTGCCTGTCATCAAAAAATCACTGCAAGATATTATCCCCGATATGACCATCACCATCGCCCATGGACAAATGCCCAGCGATGCCATCGACCAAGCCATGACCGATTTTGCCGATAACAAATACCATGGCTTGCTTTCCACCAATATTATTGAAAGCGGTCTTGATTTACCCAATGTGAATAGTATTATTATTTTTCATGGCGACCAGTTTGGTTTGGCACAGCTGTATCAATTACGGGGGCGGGTGGGGCGATCACATAAACAAAGCTATTGTTTTATCACCTATCCCAAAGATAAACCCATCAGTCACAATGCCAAAAAACGATTGGAATTGCTTGATGATTTGCATCACTTGGGGGCAGGGTTTTTGCTTGCCAGCCACGACCTTGATATGCGGGGTGCGGGTAATTTATTGGGCGAAGAACAATCGGGGCATATTAAGGAGGTGGGAATTGAATTATATCAAAAAATGGTGATGCATGAAATTGCCAACCTAGCGATTGATAATAAAACAACCAGCCAGCCTGACCAACCAAACACCCCAGCCGACAAAATAAAAATTTTGCCAGATTGGTCGCCACATATTGTATTACCGCTTGCGGTGGCACTACCCGAAAATTATATTCCCGATGATATGGTGCGATTAAGCCTTTACAAAGAATTATCCGAATCATTGGATGAAAAAAACCTACTCGCCATAGAGGAATCATTAACCGACCGCTTTGGGGCGATACCGATTGAAACCAAGAATCTTTTAACGGTGATAGAATTAAAACAATTATGTTACCAAGCAAGAATAGCCGAATTAAAAATTTCGCCACACAGCATCAGCGTCATGTTTCATGATAACCAAGTGAATCACCCCGAGGCGCTATTCAAACTTCTAAAGGAAAAAAAAGCCTCGCTGGTCAAAGAAACCATCGGCAACAAAACGATTGAAAAAATTATTTTTCGCCAATTTGCAAATGATGATAAAAAAATGATAGCCCTCAGTAAAAATTTACTCGCCTTACTTATCAATATCAATCAGCCATCACCCCAATAAAATGCCCCGAACGCCCGCCCGATTTTTCCAATAATTTTATATCGCTTATCACCGCCCTTTTATCGATTGCCTTTATCATATCATAAAATGTTAGGGCGGCAATGCTAACCGCGCTTAATGCCTCCATCTCAACACCGGTTTTGCCAGATGTTCTAACCGATGCGGTTATCACCACCGCTTGCTTGCCATCTGGCACAATATCAACATCAATATAAGATAAAGCCAATGGGTGGCACAAAGGAATAAGGTCAGATGTTTTTTTTGCCCCATTGATACCCGCCAATTTGGCAATGGTGATAACATCACCCTTTTGTAATTGATTTTGCAACACCGCTTGTAAGGTGTCGGCTTGCATAGTCAGCCGTGCCATCGCCCGTGCCATACGGCTGGTGGTGGGTTTTTGTGATACATCAACCATCTTGGCTTTGCCACTTTTATCAATATGGGATAATTTTTTTGACATATTTATGAAAATAATATTATATTGGTATGATGGATAAATTGATGGCAAGCGGTAAAAACATCCGCCTGTTGCATAAAATAAGCACCTATCAAAAATCCCCTTGCCCCCGCTTGCCACATTTTTTTTACATCAATGGGCGATGCCAAACCACTTTCGGCTATGGCTAATTTTTTATCACTTATCATATTTAACATTTTTTCACCATGGGTTAGCGACACCGATAGGTCATGCAAATTACGATTATTCACCCCCACCAATGGCGATGCCATTTGATTGGCACGGGCGATATCATTTTCATCATGGGCTTCCAACAAAACCTCTAACCCCATCGCCATCGCCATATTTTCTAATTGATGCGCGGTTTTTTCATCAAGGTAAGATAAAATTAATAATATAGCATCAGCACCTATCGCCACCGCATGATAAATTTGATAATCACAAAAAATAAAATCCTTTTGCAAAATAGGTTTTTGCGTCATTTTGGCAATATCTTTTAGATATTGTGGCGACCCTTGAAACCATTGTTGTTCGGTCAAAACACTCAAAGCACCCGCACCCGCGGTGATATAATCTTGTGCCAAATTAATCGGCGAAAAATCATCTTTTATCACGCCATGTGCTGGCGAGGCTTTTTTAATTTCGGCTATCAATGGTAGGGTTTTGCCATTGCTCGCCGCACGCAGCGATTGAAACAACGAATAGAATTTACGCCCATTATTTTGCCGTGCCTGTGCCATATCACGCATAACGGCAGGTGCTATCTTTGCCATCATGGTGGCGATCGATTCTTTTTTGGCAGTAAAAATTTCGTGCAATTTATCGGTCATAATTTTTTATAGTTTCTCTTGCAATTGCTTTCAAGGTAATAATTTGTTATAAAAATATCTGCTATTAACCAATTAATCATCAACTATGCCGAATCATCAAAACCATAAAGACGATATGTCATTGGTGTTAGAGCGACCTGCGGTTGCACCATTGCCGCCAAAAAATCCACCATCTTTTACCCAGCGTTATCATAATTTGGCAAGCCCTGTCATGGGGGCAATGGTATTATATGCCAGCGATGAATTTTTTGCCGCCGCCAGCCGTATGATACAAGACCATGAACCATTATTTTTTCCCGACAAATATGACGACCATGGCAAATGGATGGATGGCTGGGAAACCCGCCGCCGCCGCCACGGCGGGCATGATACTGCCATGGTGAAATTGGGTGCAAGGGGGATTATTCACGGGCTTGGTATTCATACAAATTTTTTTACTGGCAATTTTGCCCCCGCGGTTATGGTGGAGGCTGGCATCATCGATGACCAAAAAAAAATAACCACCAAACATTTAGAATCTATCACATGGCAACCTTTATTAGATAAAACAGATTTAAAAAGCGACAATTATCATTTCTTTCCCATCAGCCATCTAGAAGAATTTAATATCCTGCGGCTATCAATTTTTCCCGATGGTGGTATCGCGCGATTTCGGGTTTATGGCGAACCAAAATGCGATTGGCAAGCCAAACGCCACCACAAGGATATTGAACTATCGGCATTGAAATATGGCGGGCGTATTATCGGCTATAATGATGCCCATTATGGCAATGTGTCATCTTTGCTTGCCGAAAGGCGGGCTATCAATATGGGCGATGGTTGGGAAACAAGGCGACAACGCAATTTGCCCAACCATGATTGGTTGATATTGGCATTGGCACATCACGGGGCGATCGATAAGGCTATGGTGGATACCGCTCATTACAAAGGCAATTACCCCGATAGTTGTTCGTTGGAGGGAGTGATGCTAACGAATGATATCAACGATGAAGAATTATTAAAAAATAACCAAATCGATTGGCAGATATTATTGCCACCGCAAAAATTAAAACCCGACCATATTCATATATTTGAAAATAACATTTTACAATCCATCGGGGCGATATCCCATGTGCGATTAAATATATTCCCCGATGGCGGCATATCCCGCTTAAGACTTTATGGTTGCCTACCCGATTAATAAAAAAACCTAACCCTGACCTTAAAAAAACTTAAAACCTAACCCTGACCTTAAAAATAACCATCATATAAAAACTTATTTTTGCTTGCTTTTTTATTAAAAACGGGCTAAAAATTCATTGTTCTAAAATGATAACCAAGGTAGCAACCTATTTTGGCTTGTTTGGAATAGTTGTTGGCAATCTGCCACAACTCAACAAATCAATAATTATTTACGATAAGTGAGAGGTATTTTATTATGACTGACATTGAAAGCCGTGTTAAAAAAGTTATTGTCGAAAAATTAAA
Organism: Alphaproteobacteria bacterium; assembly: GCA_051010635.1. Taxonomy (GTDB): domain Bacteria; phylum Pseudomonadota; class Alphaproteobacteria; order JASGCL01; family JASGCL01; genus JASGCL01. The sequence continues at coordinate 4,101 of JBPCVJ010000014.1, forward strand.
GGTTGAAGAAGCCAAAGTAGTTCCTACCGCGCGTTTCATAGATGACCTTGGTGCCGATTCACTTGACACAGTTGAATTGGTATTCGCTTTTGAAGAAGAATTCAATTGCGAAATCCCTGATGAAGCTGCACAAAAAATTGCAACCGTGGGCGACGCTATTAAATTGTTATCTGAAAAAGCAAAATAGTTTATCTATTGCAGGCAAAAAAATAGTGGCGTCTTATTGCCGTCATAGGGTATTGATGCACCAACATATCACCAAACATAAAAAAACAAAACCATGACAAGACGGGTTGTTGTAACTGGCATGGGCATTGTAAGCCCTTTGGGGCTGGGGGTTGACCATGTTTGGCAAAAATTATTAGAGGGCGAATCGGGCATAGGTGCTATCAGCCGTTTTGATGCATCGTCTATGGCAAGCAAAATCGCTGGCGAAGTGCCAAGCGGTGATATAGCCGAAAACAAATTTGATGCCGATCAATGGATAGAGGGCAAAGAACAAAAAAAAATGGATCCTTTTATTCAATATGGGGTTGCGGCGGCCACCATGGCGATAAACGATGCGGGTATAAATAATCTATCAAATAGCGAAAGGCAACGGGCGGGGGTGATGATAGGTGCGGGTATTGGTGGCTTACCCGGTATTGAGGCTGGCTCCATCAAGGTGCATGAACAGGGGCCAAGGCGTTTAAGCCCTTTTTTTATTCCTGCCAATTTGATCAATTTGCTGGCTGGTTTTATTTCAATACAACATAATTGGCAAGGCCCCAACCATGCGGTTGTCACCGCTTGTGCTAGTAGCACCCATGCCATCGGTGATTCGATGCGTTTCATTCGTGATAATTATGCCGATATTATGTTATCGGGTGGGGCGGAGGCAGCCATTTGCCCAGTCGGCATTGCTGGTTTTTGTTCGGCACGGGCGCTTTCAACCAAATATAATGATACCCCAAAAAAAGCTTCACGCCCGTGGGATGAAGGTCGCGATGGTTTTGTTATGGGCGAGGGTTCGGGTATGATGGTATTGGAAGAATATGAACATGCCAAAAAACGCGGTGCCAAAATCTATGGCGAAGTTCTATCATATGGTTTATCGGGCGATGCCTATCATTTAACCGCCCCGCCACCCGATGGCAATGGCGGGTTTCGTGCCATGCAACAGGCTTTGGCGATGGCAAACCTAGCAAACGAAAAAATTGATTATATCAATGCCCATGGCACCTCGACCCCATTGGGCGATGAAATAGAATTAAAAGCTGTCAAACAATTATTCAAAGACCATGCTTATCAACTGGCAATGTCATCAACCAAATCGGCAACTGGGCATCTGTTGGGCGGTGCGGGGGCGGTGGAGGCTATTTTTACCTTGCAAACCATCGCCACCGATCATTTACCGCCCACTTTGAATCTTGACAACCCATCAAGCGGTTGTGATTTGAATCTGGTGGCAAACACCGCCCAAGATAAAAAAATTAAATATGCCATGTCGAACAGCTTTGGTTTTGGCGGCACCAATGCTTCATTGATATTTGCACGGCTATAAATTATTTTTTATCATAAAAAAATGTTTTTTTGCATAGCAAGAGAATCATTGCTATGAATGTTTATGATGCAAAAAAATATTTTTCTTTTTTCCAAAAAAATTCTTATTTTGCAATCGCTGGTGGTGATTTTGGTTGTTTTACTATGCGGCCTATTTGGTAATCTGCCGATAAACAAAGAAATTTCTATTCCACGCGGGGCGACGCTTGATACCATAGCGACACTCTTAAAAACAAATGGTGTGGTGCGTAGCCGTATTGGTTTTAAACTATTGAGCTATACCACTGGGCGACAAAATAATCTAAAGGCTGGCGATTATCGTTTTAAGGGGCGGGTATCATCATTGGCGGTGCTGGATGATATTTTTGCTGGTCGGTCGATCGAAGAAATTTTGGTAATGATAGAGGGTTGGACGGTAAAAAAAACCCTACTATCGATGGAAACCGCACCCTATCTCAAGGGCGATGTCACCAATATACCCCCCGAGGGCAGTTTGCTACCCAACAGCTATAGTTATCACCGCAACAGCCAAAAGCAAGAATTGATTGATAGAATGACCAAAGCCATGGTAAGGGCGGTGGATGAGGCTTGGGCGATGCGCGATGATTCGCTTTTGCCCTATATCAAAAATAAAAAAGATTTTGTTATTTTTGCCAGCTTGGTCGAGCGTGAAACCCGCATCAAAAGCGAAAAACCCCGCATCGCTGGCGTATTTATCAATCGCCTGCAAAAAGGTATGCGACTAGAAACCGACCCAACGGTTATCTATGGTTTAAGCGATCGACTTGGCGAATTAAATAGAAAACTTTACATCAAAGATTTGAAAAAAAAGAGCCCATGGAATACCTATACCATCTATGGTTTGCCCTTAACCGCCATCGCCAACCCCAGCCGTGAAACATTGCTGGCGGTTGCTAGACCTGAAAAAAATAATTATTTTTTTTTTGTTGCCAATGATTCGGGCGGGCACGCATTTGCCACCAATTTTGCCGACCATCAAAAAAACATTGACAAATTTATTAGAAAAAAATAGAGGATAATATCACAATGGTAAAAAAATATTTATATATCGGCAAATGGCGTCATATCAATAAACCCGAAGCCAACCAATTATTAAGCGAAAAAAAAATTGGTATAACCAACGATTATAAAAACAGAGCCTATAGTTTTATGCCAACCAAATCACCAGTAGAATTTCATCTTCTGGCTGTATGGGAAAGCATTATTGATGCAAAAAAATTAGAAAAACTAGTTCATAAACATCTTTTTAAGGATTATAGAACGGTCGGTGAATGGTTTGAAGATACAGATAACACAATGGTAAATAATCTAAGAAATTTTATTGAAGATGGGGGGCTTGGCAAAGAAGAGGATTTTGAACAAAAAGAACAAAAAGGACTGACATATAAATATGACGAAGCCCATCATCTTGATTATGCTAAAAATGAAACAAAAGAATTATACCAAAAATATAAAGAAGCTATTTTACAATTATCACCAAACAATATTAATATAAACCCTACATATAATTATATTGCCTTTAAGCTCTCCAATCAAAAAAGCAATAAAAAAAATATTTGTGATATTGTTCTGCATGTCAATTCCCTAACGATATATATTAATCTTAAAAAAGGCAAATTAGACGACCCAAAAATGTTAACCAAAGATATTTCAAAAACTGGAGGGTGGGGCAATGGCGATTATAGAATTAGTACAATAAAAGATGAAAATAATTTTGATGATATTATGAGCCTTATCAAACAATCACTTGATAAAAAAATATAATAATGCCTTATCATACCATCCCCATCAAAAATCGTGGTTTGCTGTTGGTGTTATCTTCGCCATCGGGTGCGGGCAAAACATCCATCACCCGTGGCTTGATAGCCCGTGAAAATAACTTGGTGCTATCCATATCGGTCACCACCCGTA
>JBPCVJ010000015.1:0-20773 GCA_051010635.1 Alphaproteobacteria bacterium
AGAAATATCATCGGCATCTTGCCAAGCAATGAACTCCCCCTTTGCGTTGTCTAACCCAAGATTGCGTGCTTTGGCAGGGTATAGTTTTTGTTTTGCGTCAATCAATATTATTCGTTTATCCCTTTGGCTATATTGTTTGGCGATGTGGGCAGTTTTATCGCTGGATGCATCATTGATAATGATTAATTCTAAATTTTTATGGGTTTGGGTTAAGATAGATTTGATGGCTTTGCCGATATATTTTTCAACATTATAGGCAGGCATGATAACTGAAATCAATGGTGGTTTATTTTTCATTTTTTTTTGGTCATCAATATTTTTTTGAATGCTCGCCATGGTTTATGAAGAAAAGATAAGCGAAAGAAATATATTGTAAAAATTATATATCTTATATGACCTGTTATATCTCTAGCCATAAAAATAGATTCAAACCATATAATGGTTAAAAGATGATAATTGTTGAATCTTATTTTCATTAATTCCATAAACATATTATAGTTTGCTTTTTTATCCATAACGCGTTCGTTCCAACTATTATTATTTTGCACGGCAACATAAAAATTCATATATATATTTTTTGCCCGCCGTGAACGCATACAAAAATCAAGGTCGCCATATACTTTATATGTTTTGTCATATAAGCCATAGATATCAAATAAATTTTTTTTAAAAAAACAACATTGATGGGGTAGGGGTTGTTCATACAATGAAAAATCGGTTGCTTTTTTATGTTTATAGATCGATGGGCGTTGCCAATAGGGAAGCAATTTATTTGGTTGATTGTGATGCATTAAGCCATCGCCATGATAAAGACCATGTTTTTCTTTATCATTTTTTATAAAACGATGCACCCTTGCCAAAACATGTTTGTTGGCAAAAAAATCGCCACCATTCATAAAAATAATATAACAACCATTTACCTTTTTTATGCCGCGGTTCATGGCGGCATAGATGCCCTTATCATGTTTTGATTCTAAAAGGTGGATATGTTTTTTATATGTTTGTAAAATTTTTAATGTATCATCGGTTGAATTGCCATCAATGATAAGCCATTCATAATTTTTATATGTTTGTTTGATAACACTATCAGCGGTGAGATGAATATTGCTTGCTTCATTGCGACAGATGGTGATGATAGAAAAAAAAGGTTGTTGAGACATTTTTTAGATATGTTTTGTTGCCTGTTGAATAACCCTTGTCATATTTTTATCAAATGCTTCACGCGAATATTCTTTTAACGCAAGCTCTTGACAAGCCATTGTTTGAGATAATAATGTTTTTTTATCCATGTTATAAACTTTATGCACAGCATTGGCAATGGCATCTTCGCTTAAGTTAGGCAAATATAAACCAGCATTTTTTGGCAAATCAATACCATTTTGTTTTGAAATAATAGGGAATAGCCCCGCCGCCATAGCGGTGGCAGTGGCGGTTGAACAGCCCTCCGAACAGCTGGGTGATATAAAACAAAAACATTTATTGATAATGGATATGAATTTTTTTTTATCGGGTCGTAAAAACCCATGAAATATAATATGTTTGGCATGGCGTAATTGATGTTGATAGGGGTATAAAAAGTCTGGTTCATCAATATGACCCAATATATTTAATTTATATTGTTTATTTTTTATAAAAAAATCTAATACCAAATCCAATCCTTTATGCACAGCCCCACGATTAAACATAAATAAAAAATCTTTTTGTAAAGGATAGTTATATGATAATTTTTTTGGTTTAATGAATGATATAGATGGTTTAACTAAAGTTATTTTTTTTTGATATTCTTTTGGGTAGGTTGATAAGGTCCAATCATTGCCATGTAGTAATAAAATATTAGCCATTTGTAATCTTTTTCTGGCTATTAGCCCAGCGGGTTCTAACCTTTTTGGTTGGTAATAACAATGTTTTCTTTTTTCAAATTCTTGAATTCGTGATAATTCGGCACTATGTTGATATTCTTCAAACGCACGCCCTAATAGCAATATATTTTTTGATCGCATTTGATATTTTGGTAGAAAAATATTTTGATTAATTCCATAATCAAAAAAAATATCATATTTTTTTTTTACTTTGAATTGATGATTGATATGATTAATAATATCAACCGCAAAACCCATTTTTTGAAATATCTTTGCAATTTGATATGAATCCCAAAAAACCGAATGTCCTTTTATATTGCTATTTTTAATGGACTTTTGAAAACTATAGTTAAGATAACTTAACAAAACATCACCGCGTTTTTTACCGATGGCATTTAATCTGATGACAATAAGAGAGGAATGCACATGCGGACGACGCACAATAATATGTGGAATATGTGGATAACGCACAATATCGTATCCAACATAACGAATTATTTTTTTTATAGATTTTTTTATAATATTCATGATGGCTATTATTATTTTTTATTTGGCAAATTTTTGCTATAATGTCAAACATGATGAAATTACTTAATTCAAAAAATAGCCCATATGGGCGAAAAACAATGATAGTTGCCCATGCACTTGGGTTGGCGGAGCATATTAGCGTGGTGCCCACTGATACGCGTGCCGATGAAAAAATGTTACGAAGCCATAATCCTTTGGGAAAGATACCTACCTTGATAACCGATGATGGCGTAGCGATAGCTGATTCGTTTGCTATTATTCTTTATTTGCAAAAATTGGCGGGTAGCGATAAATTTTTTCCTTGTGATATAAAATTGCAATATCAGGTGATGCGTTATCATGCGATTGCTGATGGTATTTGTAATGCCGTGGTATTGATGGTGCAAAATAAAATGCGCAAGGAAGAAACCGCTGGCATACCACTAGATGATAAATGGATAAAACGCCAAATAGCGGCGGTGAATAGCGGCATTGATTTCATGGCAAAGCATTTTAATAACATGGCACCTCAGGATGCTGAAGAACTTAACATTGTGGCTATCGCTCTTTTGACTGGTTTAGATTATCTTGATTTTCGTTTTCCTGATTGGGGTTGGCAATCTAAATATCAGGATTTATCTCAATGGCGTAATAAAATGCATCAAAATCCCTTTATTGCCAAAACAACAAAACCATTTTAGGGCGATAAAAAAAAACTTGTATTTTTATAAAAAAAAACTTGTATTTTTATGAATGTAATGCTATCTTGTGCTAAACAATAAAATCTATAACATTTTTATGATGATGAATGATAAAATCAATTCTTTGTTATAAAAAGAAAGGAGACATAGAAATGAAAATAAAACAATTATTACTGCTATTAGCAGGTGTTGTTGCAGTGGGTGTTGTTGGTATCTTGCTTGTTGGCAGGCCGTCTAGTGATAACTTGAGGGTTTACGATTGGGCAGGTTATGATGACCCTACTTTTTTTCAACCCTATATGGAAAAACACGATCAAGTTCCACCTGATTTCTCTTTCTTTGCTGAAGAAGAAGAAATGCGTGCAAAAATGGCATCTGGATTTAAGATCGATATCGCTCATCCTTGTTCTTACAATGCTGTTCGTTTGAAGGATTCTGATCTTATTCAACCGATCGATGTCAGTAGGCTTGATAATTATGGAGACTTAGTCAAAAGATACAGTGAGTTACCTGGATTCATTGTTGATGGTGAAGTTTATATGATTCCATTTGATATCGGGCAAACTGCTATCACTTATAATGCTGATAAGGTGCCTGCTAGTGATGTGAGGTCATTAAATGTTTTTGTTAATCCAAAATATGCCGGTAAAATTTCTCTTGGGGATAATTTTTCCGATGTGATACCACTTGCATTATTAGCAGTTGGTGTTACCGATTGGACAACAATTAAAAGTCAAGATGATCCACGCTATCAAAGAGCATTGACATGGTTGCGTCGTGCCCATAAAAACAACAAATTTTATTGGACCGATGGACCTAACTTGGCAGCGGCAATGAAAACTGGTGAGGTTTTGGTATCTTGGGCGTGGAATGAAACACCCATTACTTTACAATCAGAAGGTTTGAATGTTCAGATGACCCGTGATAATAGGGAGGGCTTTACTTCCTATGTTTGTGGATATGTCTGGTCAAAATCCAGCACTGCTGATCCAAAGAAAGTCTATGACTTTTTTGATGCAGTGATTGATGAAGTTACCACCAAGCCGTTGGTTGGTGATTTTGGTTATGCTCATTCTAATGCGGTTGGTATGAAAAACTTGCCGAAAGAAATATTGGATGCATCGGTTGTAAATAATATGGATAGATATCTAGACAAGGTATCGTTTCAAGTTGCTATACCTGACGATGTAGCTAAATTTATGAATGATGACTTTAATAAAATTAAAGCTGGAAATTAATTTTTTATAGTTAGCGTTTTTAAAAGGGGGCGGGAGAGATTTTAAAAATCTTTCTCTCCCCCTTTTAGTTTGTATAAAAAATACAAACTTGTATTTTTAATTGTATAAATTTGATAAATAAGAATTGATAATCACCTGCTATCATAATAGCGGTTAGACATCATTAGTGTTTTTGACTGGTTTTATAGTCAAAAAATATACCCCTTTAAAAAACGGCTTGATAACTTTTTGAAAATAAGATAAAACTTTTGATATGAGTTTTTTAAAAATAACAAAACGAACAATATGAGTTATAATTTAGATGATATTGATTACAAGATATTGTATCTTTTGCAAAGGGATGCAAGCCTTTCTGTAGCTGATATTGCGTCGCGTATTGGTTTATCGCCGACCCCATGTTGGAAAAGAATCAAAAAGATGGAGGAAGAGAAAATTATTCTTGGTTCTGTTGTGTTGGTTAATCCTAAAAAAGTCAATTGTCCGTTAATAACCTTTGTCATGATTAAGACCAATGACCATTCTGATGAATGGGCAACATCTTTTCTTAATGTGGTGCGTAGTTTTCCAGAAATTATTTCTATTTATCGCATTACAGGTGAATATGATTATATGTTTGTGGTGATTGCAAAAGATGTAGCAGCATATGATGATCTTTATCGCCGCCTTGTGAAAAGTGTCAATGTTAAATTATTTGATGTGACATCGTTGTTTGCGTTAGAGATATTGAAACGCACTACGGTTATTCCTTTACCGATCAATGATGTTGATTTTTTAGAAAGGGTCAAGGCAATTTCTTCAAACAGTGCCAATGTATATGAAAGCCAGTCCGATGAAACGGCTACATCTGAAAAAGAAGAAAAAGATAAAATTCAAGTTGTATAATTTTTCTTTATTTATTATTTCTTATATTGAAAAAAAACTTGTTGATTATTGATACGATAATTGCTAGCTAAAATTTGACCACGCCCTGTGTTGTTTTTTTGATACATCCAATCAAAAAATTTTTTTGCTCTTATACTATTAATGTTTAAAAATTTTTTATCATTTATTAAAATGATACTATAATTATTTTTTAATATTTTATTAGGTTTGTTGTTGTTGACTGATAGGTCTTTGAATAAAATAACATAATCACGATGATTGCTTTTTAAAAAAGTTGCACGATCGCATAAGGTAATAGCATTGACTGCGATAGCAGATTGCAATGTTTTACCCATGGGTTGCCCTAATTCTTTATACCATGATTTTTTAAACTTTTTAGGTTGTTTGTTAATTTTTTGCCAAATTTCTATTTCTTTATTATGGGTACCGCTATTATCGCCACGAGAAAAAAATAATAATTGCTGTTTGGCAATGTGACGAAAAACTGCCTTAACATTTTTGCTTTTGTTAAAGGTTGTTGTTAAATGCGGCGGACCAACCACAATAAAATCATTCCAAAATAATTGTTTTCTTTTAGAAAAAAAACCTTTGTCTTCATATTGTTTTTCCAATTTCGGGCTGTGCGTGATAGCAATATCGGCTTCGCCGCGTGCTGCCGCTGCTAATGCTAGACCACTGCCAAGTGATACCGCTTTTACTTTGATGCCAGTTTCTTTTGTAAATTGTGGCAAAATATAGGCTAACAAGCCAGAATCTTCAAGCGAGCTGGTGGTTTGTAATAATAAATAATCTCGTGATGACGCTAATACAGGTGAGGCAAATATAAGATGACTTAAAAAAATAACTTGTATAGTTTTAATCACCAAAGATAAAAAAAAATTTTTATAAATATTCATAATGCACTATGTAAAAAAATTTTAAACATCAAGATTTTTTACCAATAAAGCATTGTCTTGAATAAATTCTCGTCGTGGCTCGGTAATATCGCCCATTAAGGTACTAAACAGATCAGATGTTTCTTGTATATCACCAATTTTTACTTGCAACAATGATCGTGCATTGGGGTCAAGAGTGGTTTCCCATAATTGTTCAGGGTTCATTTCGCCTAATCCTTTATAGCGCTGAATGGTCAAACCCTTTTTTCCTAAATTTGCGATAGTATTAACCAAATGTTCGTGGTTAGGAATTTCTATGGATTCATTTTTATAGGCAAGGGTGATAGGTTTATCACCGAAAGTATTTTTTATTTCATCGTCATAGGTTTCATTTTCAATTGCCTGTTGGCAGTGGATAACAAATTTTTTTAAATCATTAGCTTTTCGTTGTTGATTCTTGCTATTTGTTAAAACACATTCGTCTATAATTAAATCCAGTAGATAATTTTGTAAAGAAGTTTCATCTTTTAAATAGACACCTTTTTCTCCCCTTTTAGCAAAATACAAAGGTGGTTGTGCAATAAAAAGATGACCACGCTTGATGATTTCTTCCATTTGGCGATAAAAAAAAGTAAGCAATAAGGTACGGATATGACTGCCATCAACATCGGCGTCAGTCATGATAATAATTTTATGATAGCGTAATTTATCAGGATTAAATTCTTCTCGCCCTACACCAACCCCAAGTGCAGTTATCAATGTGCCAATTTCATTGTTGGCGAGCATTTTATCGAATCGTGCTCTTTCAACATTTAAAATTTTACCTCGCAATGGTAAGATAGCTTGATATTTTCGGTCACGCCCTTGTTTGGCTGACCCGCCAGCCGAATCCCCCTCAACGATAAAAATTTCTGATTTCGCAGGGGTGCGTTCTTGGCAATCCGCTAATTTACCGGGTAAGGAGGCAACATCAAGTGCCGATTTTCGTCTTGTTAATTCACGGGCTTTGCGTGCCGCTTCGCGTGCCAATGCTGCCTCCATGATTTTTTTCATAATATTTTTAACCGCGGCAGGGTGTTCGCCAAACCATTCTTCTAATTTCTCATTGACAATGGTCTCTACTACGGGACGCACTTCTGATGACACCAATTTTTCTTTTGTCTGACTAGAAAATTTTGGATCGGGTGCTTTAATTGATAATACACAAGTTAATCCCTCACGCGCATCATCACCTGATATGGAAACTTTTTCTTTTTTACCAATATCCAAAATTTGTTTGTTGATTTGTTTGGTTAAGGCGGCACGAAATCCAGCAAGATGGGTTCCGCCGTCGCTTTGTGGTATATTGTTGGTAAAGCAAAGCATATTTTCATGATAAGAATCATTCCATTTCATTGCAAATTCTATGATGATGCCATCTTTTTGTGCTGTGCCATAGACAGTATTGCTGTGCAAAGCATTTTTTGTACGATCAAGCCATTCAACAAATGCTTTGACCCCGCCATTATATTGAAAGGTTTCCTCTTTTGGTTTGGCAGGGCGTTCATCGCGCAAAATAATTTTTACTCCAGAATTTAAAAATGCCAATTCACGAATACGATGTTCTAGCGTATGAAAATCAAATTTTGTTTTACTAAAAGTTTTATCGGATGGCATAAAAGAAATTTCTGTTCCTGACCTGCCATCATGTTTGCCTATTTGTTTTAATGCTGCATTGGATTCGCCATGGGTAAATTTTATTTCATGAATTTTACCATCACGCCAAATGGTAAGGCGTAACCAACTTGATAAAGCATTGACCACCGAAACCCCAACACCATGCAACCCGCCTGATACTTTATAAGAATTCTGGTCAAATTTACCGCCTGCATGAAGTTGAGTCATGATAACCTCAGCCGCTGATATACCTTCGGTTTTATGAATATCGGTTGGGATGCCACGACCATTATCTTGCACGGTACAAGAACCATCTTTATTTAAAGTAACTAAAATTTTATCGCAATAACCGCCCAAGGCTTCATCAATGGCATTATCCAAAACTTCATAAACCATATGATGCAACCCTGATCCATCATCGGTATCGCCAATATACATACCAGGGCGTTTGCGAACTGCCTCAAGCCCTTTTAATATTTTGATAGAATCAGCCGAATAATTTTCAGCGTTAGTTTTTTTACTTTTTTCTGCTAACATATTTTATTGACTATTATTAGACTATGATTCGCCCATTGGCAAGGGTGATGAATTGTGCACGGGATTTTAATATTTGAAAATCTTGTGAAGCGATACCAGTAAGAAAACATGGCACTGCAAGGTCATCGGCTAAAGCGCGAAATAATGTAAGGATATTATGTTGATTATTTTTATCAAGATGTGAGATAATATCGTCAAGTAAAAAAAATGGCGGGCGACCAAATTCAGCGGTTAAGATATGCACAGCGCCCACCATGGTTGCGAGCACCAACAATTTTTGTTCGCCAGTCGAGCATAGGCTGGCTGGCAAATCTTTTTTTAGATGAAATGCTGTCATATCTGTGCGGTGCGTGCCTTCGATCAATGCCTGTTGGCGTGATGTGATAAGATAATTCTGATAGATTTTTTCGGCATCGGCAGCAGCACTGGTTTCTAACATTTCTTCAACCATACCATGAAGTGTAATACGCATCGGTGGTAAAAATTGAAAACCTTTCATAAGTGCAAGATTTAATTTTTTACTATAGGCAAGGCGACTGCTAGCGATAGCAATATTTTTTTCGGCAATGCGTTTTTCTAAAATTTTTATCCAAGTGTCATCGCTAGAAAATTGATTCAATAATAATTGGCGCTGTCGCAATAATTCTTGTAATGCCATTACTTCTGATAGATGATGCCCATGGATCGCAGTAACCAATTTGTCTAAAAATCTTCGCCGTTCTTTGGCAGTATCTTGAAATAATCGGTCATGGCGTGGTAAGACCCAAAGGCAAGAAAAATTTCGTTCGCTTGATTTTATAGGATTGTGATTAAGAAAAGATTTTATTTTTTTGTCGGCTGTATCAAATTCTATTTTTAAAATTTCTGATTGATGGTGATAGGTAAAATCGGCACGCAAACGAAATTGTGTTTGTCCAAATCGTATTTTTTTTTCTCCTGCTGTGGTGCGCAGCCCACGCCCTGGCGCAAGCAAGGATAGTGCTTCAAGCATATTGGTTTTGCCAGCACCATTGTCGCCTATAAACATTGCCATCATTGCACCATTTTTTGGTATATCAAAATGGCATTCGGTTAAGGCGTAATTGCGAAAATTTTCTAATGCTAAACGATGTAAAAAAAGAGATTGCGGGGTAGAGTCGACAGAAATATCACCATAGAAATTATTTTTTGTCATCATTATAAGATGTTTTGTTGTATCAATGGTATAGTTTGTTGAGATGGATAATGACAGCTGATGACTTGATTATAAAAATTCTTAGGCTACCTTTTTGCCGACCATATCTGCGGCAGTATCCAAATTAACACCGACGATACTACTCAATCCTTTTTCAACCATGGTTACACCAAATAATCTATCCATCCGTGCCATGGTGAGGCGGTGGTGGGTGATGATAAGATAGCGAGTATGTGGATTATCAATTTTGCGTTGAAGTAATAATTGGGTAAAGCGTTGAATATTGGCATCATCAAGTGGCGCATCAACTTCATCTAAGACAGCGATGGGCGGTGGATTCATATCCATCACCGAAAATATAAGAGCAAGCGCCGTTAGAGTTTGTTCTCCGCCCGATAGCAATGATAAGGGACCGGGTTTTTTGCCAGGGGGATGAACGGTAAATTCTAACCCAGCGGTTAAAGGATCTGCATTACCATCAAAATAAAGTTTTGCATCGCCACCGCCAAATAATATCTTAAACAATCGCACAAAATTTTCATTGACTTGATGAAAGGCTTCAGAAATTTTCATGCGTGCTTCGCTGTTTAATTTGCTGATAGCATTTTGTAATTTTGTTACTGCTTCATCCAAATCTTTTTTTTCATTGCATAGTTTTTCTATATCGCCAGCAGTTTCTTGTAAATTTTGTTCGGCAAGTAAATTCACCGCACCCATGCGTTCACGCTTATTTATTTTATCACGCAACAATGTTTCTTGCTGTGATAAAATGGATTCATTTATGATAGTTTTTTCTCCTAATTTTGTTTGAGCGTCTTTGATATTGATTAAATTTTTTCCTTCTGATTCTTGATGCAAATTTGCTAAATGCGTGCGCCCAACTTCTATCAAGGTTTCCAATCGTGTAATTTGTTCACGCAAAATTGATAATTTATCTTGCCAACCCTTTAATTGTTTATCTTTATCACGCATGGTGTTCTCGCTGGCTAATAATTTTTCGCCCAACATAGTTTGTGCATTTTTTTTTGTCTGATAAGTTTTTTCTTGAAAAGTTATTTTTTCTAACAATTCACTTGGCAATACTGATAATTTTTTTATATTATCTTCTGCAGTTTGTAATCTTTCTTTTAACAAAATAATTTGTTTTTGTTTTTCTTGTTTTCTTTTCATGACTTCGGCGGCATTGGCACGCAAGTTTTTTAAATCATCATGGTGGCGATTGACCAATTGTTGCTGTTGTTGAAAATGCAATTGTGCATCAATATGTTGTTGGCGTAATTGTTTTAATTTTTCTGCCTCGTTATCAATCATTAATTGCCGTTTATCAATTTCTGACTGATTATTTATTTTGCCTTGGCTGTTTATGGATTTTTCAGTCTTTGCAATTTGTATTTCAAGATTTGCAATTTCTTGTGATAGAATTTTTATGGTGGTAGTCAATTGCTCGTGCAAAGTGATATTTGCTAGCATGGCACTTTGGCTATTTTGCCATATTGTTTTGGCTTCTAAAACTACATGATTTTGTGCTATAAGGTCTTTTTCTAAAGTGGCTATTGTGTTTTCCATTTTTTTATTGATGAGGGCAGATTCTGTTTGCCAGGTTGTTAATTCCTTTTTTATTTGTTCGCATTTTTTTTCTAAAGATGGCATTTGTGCGATTAATGTTTTTAAACGATTTTTAGCAGATAATTTTCGGCTTGCCCTACCTTGTTGAGACGCATCAGGTTTTATAGTAAAGCCATCCCAGCGGATAAGCCCACCATCTTTTGAAACAATTTTTTCACCGGGTAAGAGTTTATGTTGTAATTTTTTTGCTTGAAGAAAATTATCAGTCCAATAGGTTAAAGAAAGATTGCGTGTTAGAGGTTTGGGTGCGGTGATTTTTTCTAATAAAGGTGATAGGGTGATTTCTGTTTGGTGAGAAAGAATTTTTTCGGCACCAAAATTTTGCCAATGTTGGGGTTGTGATTCTTCAAGCCCACTTTCTACCTCATCCATTAAAGCAACAGCCAAAGCTTTTTCAAACCCCGATTTTACTTCTATAAGATGTAAAAGATCGCCGTCGCCATCACCCAATATTTTTTGCAAAGCAGATATTTCTGCATTGGTTTCTTTTTGTAAAACCTCGGCATGATGAAGTTGAGTTTGTTTGTGATGGCTGATTTTTTGATCTTGCTCTTTTTTATTTAACCATTCGGTTTTGGTAGCATTGAGATTTTTTTGTAATTTATTATAATTTTTTTCGCTTTCAGAATAATTTTTTTCGCTAGCATTGGTTTTAGCTTTACAATCGGCATGATTTTGCATCAGGCTTAATTTTTTATTTGCCGATTGTAATTCAGTCTGCTTATCGGTTATATCGGCTTGATAGTTAGACAAGGATTCTTTTAAGAATTGTAATTCGCTGGAAGCTTTTGATTGTTCTTGTAACCATTCGGCAAAAATCTTTTGTTTGCTAGCATAGGTTTTTTCTTTGGCGGTTAGGGCAAGCAAACCATCTTGTTCATTTTTATGAAGGTTGCGTAATTTTTCTTCTTCATTAGGAAATTTTTTTTCGCGTGATTCACAATTAATTAATAAAATTCTTTCTTGTTCAGCAGATTGATCAATTTCCTTTAATGCATTATCAAGATCTTGTTTTATTTCATCATGACGCTGGCGGTTGAGCAACAATTCATTTTCATAACGTTTTTCCTCAGCCTGTAATTCGGTTAGCGATCGCCCAGCAGCAATAAATTCGTCATTTAATTTTTCCATTTCACTTTTTAATTCAATATATTGTTCATTATTAGCAGCGATACCATTGGTGATATGACTAATTTCGGTGGTTAGATCGGTTTGTGTTTTTTGTGCCGTAAATAATTCTTGTTCTAGCTGTTTGGTTTTTGTATTTTCCAAATGCAATTTGATAGTAAGTATCATCGCATCCAAATCGGCGATATCTTTACTCAAATGGCGATAGGCTTCGGCTTGTTTGGCATCTTTTTGCAATTTGCTTTGGGTGTTTTCAAGCCCCGAAATAATATTGCCGATATCTTCCAAAGTTTTTCGTGTCGATTCTAATTTTAATTCGGCTTCGTGTCGCCGTGCCGATAGGGCACGCACTCCTGCCGCTTCTTCCAGCACCAAGCGTCTTTCCCCTGCTTTGGCATTGACAATGTTGCTGATACGACCTTGCGCCACCATAGATGCCGATGCGGAGCCTGTGGCACGAGCCATAAAAAGATATTGCACATCCTTGCCACGCACTTCCTTGTTATTGATGCGATAGCGACTACCCTCGCCCCGTGCGATATTGCGACTTACCGCAATTTCGCTTAAATCTTGCCATGGATGGGGTAGTGGATCGCCCTTATGGTCATTGACGATATTCAAAGTCACCGATGCCAAATTACGCATGGCACGGGTGCTGCTACCCATAAAAATAATATCATCCATATCATCGCCACGAATTTTACGCGCATTGCTTTCGCCCATCACCCAGCGCAAAGCCTCAATCACATTTGATTTACCACAACCATTGGGGCCTACGATACCAGTCAAACCTATTTCCAATGGGATGGTGGTTTCGTCAAGGAAAGATTTAAAACCCTCTAAAGTGATGCTAGAAAAATACATGATTTTTATTTGATGGCTTTGTCGATGGCTTTGAATAATGCTTTTTCATTATTGGGCACCACGCTATCCATAACAAAAAAACTAGGGGTTGATCTAACGCCAATCGTATCGCCCAATTTGCGTGTGGCGGTAATTGCCGATAGGTGTTTTTTATTTTGCAAGCAAGCGGTGGCAGTTTTGCTATCAACCCCAGCTCGTGCCATGATATCAAAAATACTTTTTTTGGGGTTTTTGCTATTGGTCCAAGTGGTTTGATTTTTGAAAAGTAAATCTAGCAAAGCATGGTAGCGTTTTTTATTGGCAATACAGCGAGTCAATACTGCTGTGCCAAAAGCAACATTATCAAGCGGAAAATCAATCATTTGCCATTTGATTTTGCCGCTGGTTATATATTTTTTTTTTATTTTTGGCATGGTTTTATTGTGAAAATCGGCACAATGAGAACAGGTTAGGCTGGCAAATTCATAAACCGTGATGGTGGCATTGGGATTACCCAAGGGCAAATACTCATAGGCTGACAATTTGGCAAAAGCCTCTTTGCTCAAGCGTTGCTGGGCATTGGCATCGCCAGATGTGAATAATATCACCAGCAGTAAAAAAAACAGCCAACCCACCATGGATAACCATTGCTGTTTATATGTTGATAGCGTCATTTCTCTCTCAATTATTCTTATTACTCGAACCTATAATTGACAATGATTCGGGGGGTAAAGCAAGCAGAAAAACCTAAAATAGCTTAAGGTTTTGGTAAGGTGGATTATGCCACCGCTTTTTCCTCCTCTATGGGGTAGGGCAATACCCCCAATTTGATAATTTCCAATGGCACGATATGGCGAATTTTTTTTGCTGTATTTTGCCAATTATCCAACAATGTTTTAGCATGGCGTGAATGGGTTGCGATAACATAATCTTCTAATAATTTTTTGGCATGGTTATTCCAATCGGGGTTGCTTAAAGAATAAATCCCCACCGATTCTTGATTGATAAGATGCGTCCCCCATGAATCATCATCCTCTAACAGAAAAGCCCAACCACCTGTCATACCTGCGGCAAAATTATTGCCGATAGCCCCTAAACACATCACTTCACCACCCGTCATATATTCACAACCATTGCTTCCCATGCCCTCCACTACGGCACGAGCACCTGAATTACGCACCGCAAATCTTTCCCCTGCTTGCCCCACGGCATATAAAAATCCACTGGTGGCACCATAAAGACAGGTATTACCGATAATGGCATTTTTATAACTATCACGCCCTGATGCAGTGGGTGGTCTGACAATAATTTCACCACCCGATAATCCTTTTCCCACATAATCATTGGCTTCTCCAGTCAAGGTAAATTTCATACCACGCACCGCAAAGGCAGCAAAACTTTGTCCTGCGGTGCCACGCAAATTAATACTTACATGGCCCGGCGAAAATTCTGCCATACCAAATTGCCGTGTTATTTCTGATGCCAGCCTTGCACCAATGGTGCGGTCGGTATTGGCAACGGTATATTCAAGTTGAATTTTTTCCTTGTTGGTGAATAGTTTTTCAGCGTCTTTGATAATCTGTTCATCTAAACTGGGTGGCACGGTGTTTTTTATGTTGCGTGATTTTTTACCAAAATCAATATTTTCGGCTTTGACCAACAGCGGATTCAAATCCAAAGCATCTAAAAATTCATAGCCTTGATTCATAGCCACCATCTGTTGCAACAATTCGGTCCTACCGATAATATCTTTTAGGCTGGGCGCACCGATGGTTTTTAAGATATCTCGCACCTCTTCGGCAATCAGTGAAAATAAAGCAATAACTTTTTCAGGGCTACCACGGAATTTTTTAATCAATTCTTCATTTTGGGTGCAAATTCCCACGGGGCAGATATTGCTATGGCATTGCCGCACCATCAAACACCCCATAGCAACCAGCGATGCCGTGCCGATGCCAAATTCTTCGGCACCTAACATAGCGGCAATCACCACATCACGACCAGTTTTTATACCACCATCGGTGCGTAAAGTTACACGGTCACGCAAATGGTTGAGGCACAAAACCTGATGGGTTTCGGCAAGCCCAATTTCCCACGGCAAGCCAGCATACTTGATGGAGGTTTGGGGTGATGCCCCTGTGCCACCGCTATGACCAGAAATAAGTATTGTATCGGCTTTTGCCTTGGCAACCCCTGCGGCAATGGTGCCAATTCCCGATATGGCAACCAATTTTACACACACCCTTGCCCGATGATTGATTTGTTTCAAATCATAAATTAATTGTGCCAAATCCTCTATTGAATAGATATCATGATGGGGTGGTGGTGAAATAAGGGTAACGCCTTTGGTTGAATGGCGTAATTTGGCAATCAGGCCAGACACTTTAAAACCGGGTAATTGCCCGCCCTCGCCGGGTTTGGCGCCTTGTGCCATTTTGATTTCTATTTCTTCGCAATGGTTCAAATATTCTGCGGTGACACCAAATCTACCTGAGGCAATTTGTTTGATAGCCGATGAGGGGTTGTCGCCATTGGCTCGGGGTTGATAGCGTGCTTTATCTTCGCCGCCCTCGCCACTATCTGATTTTGCACCGATGCGGTTCATGGCGATGGCGATGGTTTCGTGGGCGATGGGCGATAATGCCCCTAAAGAAATACCTGGTGCCACCAACCGCCTTCTGATATCGGCAATGGATTCCAGCTGTTCATCGATGATGGGGTCGGGCGATGTTTTTATTTCTAACAAATCACGAATATGAATTGGTGGCAGGCTATAAATTTGTTTGAGATATTGTTTAAAAATTCCATAACTATTTTGTGCGGTTGCTTCTTGTAATAGATGGATAGCATCAGGGTCCCAACCATGTTTGCCGCCCGATGCACGAAAGCGATAAAACCCACCGATGGGTAAAATTTTTCCGCCCGCCGCTTGGCATTTGGCAAAATGTTTTTCCAAAATATAGGATAAACCTTCCAATCCCAAACCAGAAATACGCGATAAAATATCAGGAAAAAATTCATGGGTTAGGGCACGCGATAACCCCACCGCTTCAAACATCTGCCCGCCACGATAGGAACTTACAACCGCTATTCCCATTTTTGACATAATTTTTAGCAAACCATCATTGATAGATTTTTGATAATTTTTTATCGCGTGGGGTAGGGTAAGATGTTTTGGGCAAAGACCTTGTTGAAAGCGATCACCAATAGAACGATAAGCCAAAGCGGGGGTGATGGTGGTTGCGCCCACACCAATTAACACAGCAAAATGATGGGTATCCAAAGCCTCATCACAAATAACATTGATAGAAACAAATGAGCGCAGACCACGGGTGGTTAAAGCGGTATGCACCGCCGATGCCGCCAATATCATCGGTATTGGTATTTTTTTATTTTCCAGTATATTATCACAGCTATTATCTAGCATGATATAATTTTTACCCGCGGCGGCGGCATTGGTGGCACGCTGTTTGATATCATCAAGTGCTAATTTTAAAGCCAGTTTTCCCCGCCCTTTGCTTTCGGTTGGGTTGAAATAACAGGGGATAGTTTCTGCCTCATTGGCAGTGTGATGGTTAAGGGCTTGCCATTCGGTCAAAAGCAATATCGGCGATGGTAATTCAATAAAATGTAATTGTTTTTCGCTGGGGTTTAAATTATTGCCCAAATTATTGAGTCGGGTTGATAGGCTCATCACATGGCGTTCACGCAGAGAATCGATAGGCGGGTTGGTTACTTGGGCAAAATTTTGTCTAAAAAAATGATGAAAGCCACGAAAATTATCGCTTAAAACCGCAAGCGGTGAATCATCACCCATCGACCCTGTGGCTTCCTTAGCCGTGATAATCATTTCATCTAAAATCAATTCCAAATCTTCCAGCGACCAACCTGCCAGTGATTGACGATAGGCTAAGGTGGTGGGGGAGATAACTTTATCGGGTATTTTTTTATCGCCCCATTTTTTTACAATATCTTCTAAATTATCAACTTTTTTTATCCAATCGCCATAGGGATATTTTTGTGCTATAAAATGTTTCAATTCGTCATCACGGTAAAGTTTTTTATGGTTAAAATTAATGCCAATCATTTCGCCTGGTCCCACCCGACCTTTTTCAATGATTTCCTCATCGGTTAATTTGACCATACCATTTTCAGAACCAACGATTAAAAGATCGCTATCGGTGATAACAAACCGCAAAGGGCGCAAACCATTTCTATCCAAACCTGCCAAAGCCCAATCGCCATCCACAGCACAAATGGCGGCAGGACCATCCCAAGGTTCCATCACGCCATGGGCATAATGGTAAAAATCACGCAATGATGTTTCAAGGTGGGTATTATGTTCAAAAGCCTCAGGTATCAGTAAAGATTTCACTTCGGGCAGGGGGCGCATCGCCCGCAAATAAAGCTCAAACACATTATCCAAAACGCCTGAATCGGATGTGTGGGGTTGCACGATGGGTAAAATATCTTCAATATTTTGAAAATGGGTATTTTCCATGCGTTTTTCACGATTATTCATCCAATTAACATTCGCTGATAAGGTATTGATTTCGCCATTATGGGCAAGAACCCGAAATGGTTGTGCCAATGGCCATGCGGGGAAGGTATTGGTGGAATAGCGTTGATGGTATAGCATAAAATGCGATATAAAATCGGGGCGTTTCATATCGGGATAAAAATCACAAATATATTCGGCAAGGAACAAACCTTTATAAACAATGGAGCGACAAGAAAGCGAACAAATATAACTGGTGGTGAGGTTTTCTGCCAGAAATTTTTTTTCGATCCGTCTTCGCAAAATATAAAGGGTGCGTTCAAACATATCGGGCGACATGGCACGGCTGTTATCAATAATTAATTGTTCGATTTCGGGGCGATTGCTAGCCGCCATATTGCCTAAATAACTCACATCGGTTGGCACTTGTCGCCAACCGAAAATGCGAAAACCTTCCTTGATAATCTCGCCTTCAATGATTTCACGGGTGCGTTCGCTGGCTTCCAAATTGGTGCGGGGTAAGAATACCATACCGACCGCAAATTTTTTTTCATGCGGGGTGGATGACAATTCTGCCAAAGAGACATTATACCCCATTTGATTGATGATATTGACAAAAAATTCATTGGGAAGTGCCATACTTATGCCTGCACCATCGCCAGTTTTGCCATCAGCCGAAACCGCACCACGATGCCATAAAACCGATAGGGCGGCTAACCCCATTTCAACCACACGGCGGCTGGGTCGGCTTTTGATATCGGCAACAATACCCACCCCACAGGCATCATGTTCAAATGATGGGCGATAAAGTCCTTTTTTGATGAGGCGATTTTTTTCTGCCAAATGTTGCGCCCATAAATGTTGAGAAGGTTTTTTCATTATGGTCTAAGCCGCCTTTTTGTTTGTTGCGGTGTGTTGTTTTTCTAAATCATGGTGGATGGTTTGCCCAACCGCCATACCATCTTTGATAGCCCACACCACCAATGATGCACCACGCACAATATCACCGCCTGCATAAATTTTTGGGTAAGGCTGGTCGCTATCTTTATAAAGCACACGCCCATGGGGATCGGTTTGTAAGGTGCCGCGGGGGGTTAGGCATAGGTCTTTCACACCAAATAATTGGTTGGGGTTTTCGGCATCAAACCCCAATGCTAAAATTGCCATATTGGCAGTGATGGTTGTTTCGCTACCCTTTACCGCAACAACATCTTGCCTACCGCTATTGTTTTTATCGCTTAATGCCATATTGATGGTGGTAATTTTTTCAACCTCGGTTTGACCCTGAAAATTTTGGGGAGCGGTCAGCCATAAAAATTCTACACCCTCTTCCTCGGCATGTTGCACCTCGCGCATCGAACCCGGCATATTGGCACGATTACGGCGATACAGGCAATAAACCTTTTTCGCACCTTGCCTAACAGCGGTGCGCACGCAATCCATGGCGGTATCGCCACCACCGATAACTGCAACCGTTTTATGCTTGGCGGATAATTCTGGGTCGGGGTCGGCATCTTTAAGGTCAAGTTTATTTTCACGGCTAAGATAGGGCAGGGCAGGAATAATATGTTTCAGGTTGGTTTCAATGCCAAGCAATTTATTTTTATAAACCCCCGTGGCGATCACCACGGCGGCATGGTGTTTTTTGATATCGGCAAAATCCCTTTTAACATCCCTGCCAAAATGAAAATGAAAACCACTGGCTTCTAATAATTTTTGGCGGCGAGTGATGACTGATTTTTCCAGCTTAAAACTGGGTATGCCATAGATTAACAACCCGCCCGCTCGGTCATAGCGGTCAAAAATATGAATTTGATAACCATGCCCACGCAAAAAAATTCCCGCGGCCAAACCCGCAGGTCCCGCCCCGATGATGGCTATTTTCTGCTTTCGTTCAAAAGATGGCGTGATGGGTTTTATCCAATCCATTTCAAATGCGTGTTCGGTGATAAATTTTTCAACCGACCCGATGGTCACATAACCATGCCCCGCCTGTTCTATCACGCAACCGCCCTCGCATAATCTATCTTGTGGGCAAATTCTACCGCATACTTCGGGAAAATAATTGGTGGCGGCAGAAAGGTGATAAGCCTCCTCCAAACGGCCTTGGGCGGTTAGGGCAAGCCAATCGGGAATATTGTTAGAAAGCGGGCAGTGGATTTGGCAAAATGGCACGCCACATTGGGCACAACGCCCCGATTGACCCGATGCCTTATCGCTGAGGTAGGTTTTAACTATTTCCTTAAAATCATGGGTGCGTTGGTCGACGGGGCGTTTTTCTGGGGTTTCCTGCCCCCGATGAACATATTGCAATAATTTATCTTGGCTCATGGCATTATTTTACGCCATCTATTAAAAAAAACAAGTAAAAAACTTATTTTCGTCAATATAATTGACTAATATCAACATATTTTATGAATATAAAAAAATATATCCATAAAAATACAAAACATCGTCAATATTTATGACAATGATTCATACTTTACAAAAAGTAGTTTTTTATCTATATTCTATTAAAAGTAGAAAATAGACTATGAAAGGATATACATAATGAAAAAACTATTTATTGTAATGATGATATTGTTATCAACTATGATAATCACCAACAATGTTTTTGCCCATAGTGGTAGGTTGGATAGTTCTGGTGGGCATAATGACCGAAGCAATGGAACATATCATTATCATCAATCGCCAGGCGAAGATGGTGGATCCGATTCATTAATAATGGGTGACGATTAGGTTGGCGGTTGCACACCTAACCTTTGGGGCTGGCGGCACAGAATAGCCATTGCCACAGGCTAGCGAGTCGCTACGCCACCGCACGCAAAACCCACACCATCACACAGGGCATTTTTTTCATATCTGTCAAGCAAAAAAGAATGAAAAATAAATTTTTTTAAAAAAAATTCACCGCTTAATTTTTTGCTTGCTTTGGGTAAAAGTATCGCCATAAACGATCGATAACGAAAAAAATAATCCTTGAATATTCAAATATACCATTCCAATCATCGGAGACTCCAAAAATATAAAAATTATAAATAATTATAGCATAATGAATGATTCGCATAAAATTTATAATTATTGAGGTTAATATAATAATAATATTAATCATAAAATGATTTATACTCATAAAATTTATTTTATGTGCTTAAACCATTAGTTTTTCGCCTTATCCCAGAATTTTTTTACTTGCTATTGGCAATGAATTGGTCTAGGGGTTTTTGTAATAATTTTTTTATAAAGGGAGGA
>JBPCVJ010000016.1:0-14885 GCA_051010635.1 Alphaproteobacteria bacterium
CAATGAAAAAACCGCTAAGGTGCGTGATTTATTTGGCAAGGTGGCAAAAAAATATGACCTAATGAATGATGTGATGAGTTTGGGATTGCACCGTTTGTGGAAAGACGAATTGGTGGCACAAATACCCAAAACAGGCCATTTGCTTGATGTGGCGGGTGGCACGGGCGATGTGGCACTTCGCTATTTGCGTGCGGGTGGCAACAGGGCAACGGTGCTTGATATCACCCCCGCTATGTTACAACGCGGTCGGCAAAATGCCGATAGTCTGGCGGTATTCGCGGCGATTGACTTTGTCAAGGGCTCTGCCGAAAAATTGCCTTTCCCCGATGGCAGTTTTGATGCCATCACCATCGCCTTTGGTCTTCGCAACATCACCAATAAGGAAACGGCATTGCGTGAGGCACGGCGCGTTTTGAAAACGGGCGGGAAATTCTTGTGTCTAGAATTTGCAAAAATTAATCTTCAGGCGCTGGATAAAATTTATCAAACCTATAATTTCAAAATTCTGCCGCTGTTGGGCAAATACATTGCCGACCAAGAATCCAGCTACCGCTATTTGGCAGAAAGCATCCAGCTGTTTGATGACCAAGCTACTTTGGCAAAAAAAATTGAGCTTGGTGGTTTTGAAAAAGTTGGCTATCAAAATTTGATGGCTGGCGTGGTGGCGATTCATCGTGGCTATGCCTTATAAAAAAAACTATTAAAAAAAACTATTAGATAAGAAAGGTAAAAACAATGGCAAAAGATTACACCAAAACTATGGATGCGTCCTACGCTATATTAACCCAATTTCAAAAAGACTTCTCATTTGAAAACCCCAGCATCATGAAATTCCTGCTGGGGGCAATTAAGGAGGACCCACAACATAATATGGATTGGAATCTTGCGTTTGAAAAATTGCAAAACAATGATTATGAGGTGGTGATGAAAATGAATATGACCGCCAAGGTAGGGAAAAATACATTATACATTATTGATATAGAATATGGGGCGATAGTGCGTATCAATGAAAAAAATTTAAACATCACCACACCCATTCTATCGGCTGAGGTGCCATCGCAACTCTACCCATTCATCAGGGCGATCATCGCTAGGGCAGTTGCCGATGGCGGCTACCCGCCATTATTATTACCGCCGATAGATTTCCATGGTCATTTCATGGCTAGAATGAAGGAATTGGAAAAGAAAAAATCAACCGATGAATCCGCATCGGGCACTGGCAATCATATCGCAAAAAAACCCGAAAAAAAACCATCGGTCAATCATAAAAAAAATAAAAAATTAAATTGATGGTTGCGATTTTGCCAAAATAGTTTTAGGGGATAATTCACATTTGAAAAAAAATTGAAAAAAAATTTCATTATGTGCGCGTAGCTCAGCGGTAGAGCACCTGACTTTTAATCAGGGGGCCGAGGGTTCGATCCCCTCCGCGCATACCATAAAAAAATTTGTTGGCGGCTACGGCACAGATTCGCCAAGTGGCGTTTTATTTTTTTTACTTGCTATTGGTAATGAATTGGTCTAGGGGTTTTTGTAATAATTTTTTTATAAAGGGAGGAAATGATGAAAAAGCTGTTAGTCGCAACCGCCTTGTCGCTGGTTTTATTATCGGCGGCAAGGGCAGAAAATATGCTAGCCGATAAAATAGATGGCAAATTAACTTTAAGCGGCAATGTTGGTTATATCTATAATTTTGCTGGCAAATGGCGATCGCATAATTCAAAGTCGGGGAATA
Source organism: Alphaproteobacteria bacterium (assembly GCA_051010635.1). Taxonomy (GTDB): domain Bacteria; phylum Pseudomonadota; class Alphaproteobacteria; order JASGCL01; family JASGCL01; genus JASGCL01. The sequence goes on from JBPCVJ010000016.1 coordinate 1,736, forward strand.
GTGTAGGCTATGGGCTGTCATTTGGCTACGACCATAAAAGCGGGTTTGGTATATCAAGCGAATATCTAACCTATACCCATAATTATGAAATAGGCAATGATAGTTATAAAGTGCCGTATCACATCGCAACCTTTACCCCAAGTTATCGGATTAATTTTGAAGATAATTGGTATCTTAAAGTCGGTCTGGGATTAGGTTTTAGTATATCGTCTATACAAAAGATGGATTATACTGGTACTGAAATTGCTGATGGCGCTTTGTATAAAAAAACTCAAGATGACGGAACTTGTCAAATAGTAAATAATGGTGATGCAACTTCTGTGCCACAATCTGGTGTTGTTTATGTATATAACACATATAATAATGGTGTTGTGGGCGGCGGAAGTAGGGAAATAACATTAGACTTTGATACAAGTGTTGCAGAAATTTTGCCGAACACATGCATTACCTTATGGGATAATGACAGATTTACTTTTGAAATTGATGGTAAACATTATCTTCGAGGTACATATGAATTATCTACCGAAGCTAAACAGGTATATTTTGCAGTAGTAGAAACTGTAAAAACATTCATATCTGACGAAACTGAAAGCCCTAGCGGCAGTGGAAACAATAGTGGAAACAATAATACAATTGCTATCGATGACGCAGGATTTATTCTTGCACCAACATTAGCTTTTGGGTATGATGATGGATTTGCACATTTTGATATAACCACAAAATATATTCATGCTGTAAAGGATGTTTTATATCATGGTCAAGATGGAGCACCTAATCAAACCCAAAATAAAGGCGCTTTGGCATTCTATATTGGTGTTGGTGCAGGCGTTAATTTTTGATTTGTATTTTTTCAGCTGTAATTATAAAATAAATTAGGGTTAGATATGGCAAGAGCAAGGGTTTTATATTATTTGGGTGCGGGGGCAAGTGCCAATGCCTTGCCCGTGGTTGATGAAATACCTGAACGATTTGGATTATTTCTTGCCATTGCACGCTATCGTTATGTTATAGGTGGGGCAAATAGTGAATTAATTGAGCGTTTTCTAACAGCTATTATTGCTGTTTGTTTGACATTAAAAAGAAAAAGATCGATTGATACTTATGCCAAAGAATTATGGTTGAGAAATGAAAAAATTAATATTTATGACGAGAGATTAAGGAGCATAAATGAAGATAATATACCAAAAACAAAGAATGAATCTATTACTGCTTATAATTTATTAAAATCTATTCTTGCTTTTTATTTTATTTGGTTAGAGAGAAGACATGATAGAGATTTTATAGAAGATATATCTATGGAAAAATTAATTGATTATTTTGATAATCATGAGATAGAATTTACAGACACTGCTGGTGGATATGAAATAGAACATAAATTGAATGCCCCGTCAATATCTTATCCTGTAAGGAAAGACATCATAAAAATGTTAAAAGAATTTGACAAAAAACCAGATGATAAAAAACCCATTGATGATAGATATGTTAATTTCTTGACCGATGTTTTGGAAAGGGGCACACCCACACCAAAATTTCCAAAGGATAAAATAAAAATAATTTCATGGAATTATGATAACCAATTTGAATTGGCTTGTAGGGAACTTAATATGGATAAAGATTTTTATAATAATGAAATAAACCCCAATTTACATCAAATAAATGGAAAATTTCATCGTTATGATGAATTTAAATTTTTACAACTTTTTGATGTTCTAGGTGATATTCTTAAAGATAGTGGTATCAATTTTGCGTGGGAAAAAGATAAATATAAAAATTTTGATAAAGAAGTTGAGGAGAAAATAGGTAAGGATAGTTTCAACCATATTGTTATTATTGGTTATTCTTTTCCCTTTGCCAACCGAGAAATTGATAGAATGATATTAAACCGTTATGGTTGGCGTAGAAATCTTAAAACAAGGAAAATAGATTCAATACCAGATAAAGTCTATGTCGTGGTGCCTAACGAAGAAGAATTCAATAATATAAAAGAACGAATAATGAGCCTAGCCGACATCACAGATGGCGATAGAATCATTCACATCACAGATACAAAAAATTTCTTCATCCCAAATATTCTTTAATTTGGTTTTATATTAAAAAAAAAATCGCTGGGGTTAATCGCGCATTTCTGAACCGCCATTGATATGCAATGTTGCCCCTGTGATATAACCTGCCTCACGGCTAGCTAAAAAAACCACCCCCGCCGCCACATCACTTGGCTTGCCAATTTCGCCACTCGGCACCCGCTCCAACAGGTCGGCTTTTTGTTCATCGGTCAATTTGTCGGTCATTTCGGTTTTTATCAGCCCGGGTGCGATGCAATTAACCGTAATGCCGCGTTTGGCATATTCCTCAGCCACACTGCGGGTCAGCCCAGTTATCGCCGCCTTTGATGCCACATAATTGCCTTGCCCCGCATTGCCAGCGTGCCCCACCACCGATGTGATGGAAATGATCCGCCCGAATTTTTTTTTCATCATCGCCCTTATCAGCCCACGCATCAAAAAAAACCCCGCAGATAAATTCACCTGCAAAACATCATCCCATTGGTCATCCTTCATCAATATGGATAAATTATCGCGATTCAACCCCGCATTATTTACCAAAATATCAACCCCGATCGCCTCCGCCTGTTTGATTAATTTCTGCACTTCATCGCGGTTTTGCAAATTGGCAACAATAATATGCGATTTGTTGGGTAGGGTTTTTTGCAATGATTCTAATTTTTCATGGCGGGTGCCGCTTAAAATAACCTCCGCCCCCTGTTGGCTTAAGGTGGTAGCGATCGCCGACCCGATAGACCCCGAAGCCCCCGTTACCAAAGATGTTAAGCCATCAAGTTTGAACATGGGTTTTTTTTAGACAGAGTTTTTAAAAAATGCAAGTTGTTCTTTTATATCAGCCAAATTGCCGATATTGATGGTGGTGGCATCGGCTGTAATGCGTTTTACCAGCCCAGATAAAACCTTGCCCGGACCTATTTCAACAAAATGGTCAAAACCATCCTTGGTCATATTTTGTATGGTTTCACGAAAACGCACCCTAGCACAAACCTGTGCCACCAAATCATGTTTTATTTTTTCGCCATCGGTTTGTGGCAAGGCAGTAACATTGTTATAAATTGGCAATAGCGGGTTTTGTAATTTTATATTTTGTAAAGCCTGTGCCATTTTTTCCATAGCGGGTTTCATCAAGGGCGAATGAAAAGGCGCTGAAACCGGTAGGGCAACCGCGCGTTTTAACGGCTTGGCAAAATTTTTTGTTTTGGCAAGTGCGATGGTTTTTTCCACCGATATTTTATCGCCTGATATTACCACCTGACCATCGGCATTGTCATTGGCACACGCCACATCCGCCCCCGATGCGGTCACCTCATCAACAATAGAATTCACATCATCGGCATCCATACCCAACAGGGCAACCATGGCGCCCTTGCCCATCGGCACGGCTGATTGCATCGCCCGCCCACGGGTTTTTAATAAATTGGCACAAGTGGCTAGCGGCAATGATGACACAGCGGTCAGTGCAGAATATTCGCCCAAACTATGCCCCGCCACCGCCTGTGCGATTTGGGTAATATTGAACCCCGATTCCTGTTCGATGACTTTTAAGATGGCGATCGAGGTTGCCATCAAGGCGGGTTGGGTATATTCGGTGATGGTTAATTTTTCTATCGGACCTAAAAAAATAATATCGCTTAATTTTTCGCCAATCGCATCATCAACCTGTGAAAAAATATCACGGGCGATGGGAAATGCCTGATAGATATCTTGCCCCATGCCGACCATTTGCGAGCCTTGACCGGGAAATAAAAATGCAATTTTCATTGCCTTGCTATAGCAATTTCTTAAAAATTTTTCTAATTTTTTTTCTTGCTTGCGGTGGTTGCATTTGTTATAAAATTCTTGATGGATAAAAAAGTAACATTGGGGCGATCGGATGTGGCGGTATCGCCCATCTGTTTGGGCACGATGATATTTGGCGACCAAGTCGATGAAACCACCACCCACCGTATCATCGACCATGCTATGGCACAGGGCATTGATTTTATGGATACTGCAGAAATCTATGCCGTGCCGATCAATGAAAAAAATTATGGCAAAAGCGAAGAAATTATCGGCAATTATTTTGCCAAACAAAAAGATAAACGCAAAAAATGGCAAGTCGCCAGCAAGGTGGCTGGTATGGCGGGGGCACCATGGATAAGGGGCGGTAAAAATAATACCACCCCCGATGATATCATTGCCGCCTGCGATGCCAGTTTGAAACGGCTTAAAATAGATGTGATAGATCTATATCAAATCCATTGGCCGAATCGTTCGGTGCCGATATTTGGTGCATCCTACTATCACCCCGATAATGACCCAAATAATAATGCTACCATTTATGAACAGCTGGTGGCGATGGATCAATTGGTCAAGGCGGGTAAGGTGCGGGCGATAGGGCTTTCAAATGAAACTCCATTTGGGGTGCATGAATTTGTGCGGTTGGCAGATGAACATAATTTGACACGGGTGGCAACCATACAAAACCCCTATTGTTTGTTAAATCGCAGTTTAGAAAATGGGCTTGATGAAACCACGCATCGTTTGGGGGTTTCGCATATTCCTTATTCGCCTTTGGCGTTTGGTGTTTTAAGTGGTAAATATGATGAATATGGCGTCGAGCCGATAGCGGGCAAGAATGAACATTTGGGGCGGATGACCCTTTACCCCGAATTAAGAAGTATGCGTTATGGTCGCCCCGATACATTGCGGGTGGCAAAAATCTATAACCAGTTGGCATTTGATAATGGTTTAACCCCGACCGAAATGGCATTGTCATTTTGTTATCATAAATGGCAAATTGCCTCGACCATCATTGGGGTTAGCTCGACCGAACAGCTTGATGAATGTGTGGCGGCCTATCATATAAAATTGGATGATAAAATTTTAAACACCATAGATACTATTCGTGAGCAACATTGCGACCCCGCTAAATGATGTTGTTATTGCATAAGATACAAATATATTTGTGGTGCGTGTTGGCAATGGTGGTGATGTTTGGTTGTGCCAAGTCATCGCCAAACAGGCTGGAAAGGGCTTGCCTTGATGGCGCAAGAAGTGTTTCTGAAACCACATCAAGCTATAATTTTTTTACGGGCGAAAGGCATTACACGGGATCCATCAAATATGATTGCAAAACCATTCTTCAAAAATATAAACAACGCAAGAAAAAGGCTGGCTTGACAGAATAGATTTATTGTTCTATGATTGTTCTTATAACCATTATTTTATAAAAAACCCATCAGCATCATGGCAAGCAAAAAAAACTATCAAAATAACCCCAAAAGAAAATCTAGCAAAATCACCTCTATGAAAAAAAAACAACCACAGGCAAAAACAGGATGGGCATTGTTAAGCGGGTTTTTATTGAAATCCTTTTCATGGGTGCTAAAGGTTTTTAGATTTGTGTTGAAACATTTTTTAATTGTGGCAATATTATTTGGTATTTTATGGTGGTGGTTGCATGATATTTGGCTGTTTTCATGGTTGTTTGCCGCGCTGTTGGCGATATTGTGGGGGGTGGTAAAAATTGTCTGGGGTGTGATAACTGGTTTTTTTGGGGTTATTTTTTGATAGGGTATTTTTTGCTTGATGAAAAAAATTTTATTATGTTTGATAGTTATCTATCGTTATAGTCTTGGGTATTTTTTGGGCGGGCAATGCCGTTTTATGCCTAGTTGTTCTTCATATACCGAACAGGCAATAAAAAAATATGGTGCATGGCGTGGTGGCTTGATGGGGATAAAACGCATCGTCCGTTGCCACCCGATAAAATTTTTGGGTGGCGGTTCGGGTTATGACCCGCCATAAATCTAGCTACGCCCCATCAGCCGCGTCTTGGGTCAAGCGCATCCCTAAGGCCAGCGCCAACAAAGGTCAAAAGCGATAATTGTAAAGTAATGACAAAAAAACTAGTTAGCCCAAGCCATGGGGCATTTAAATTATTTTTTCCCTCTTGCAACAACACCCCAAGCGATGGACTGCCGGGTGGCAAACCAAAACCTAAAAAATCAAGAGCGGTTAAGGTGGTGACCGAACCTGCCAACATAAAAGGCAAGAATGTGACCACACTGGTGAGCGAATTGGGTAAAACATGGCGTAATAAAACACGATAGGGCGATAGGCCCATGGCACGGGCGGCCTTGATATAATCTTGTTGGCGCACCTTCAAAACCTCAGCCCGCACCAACCCTGTCAATTCCATCCAGCCAAATAATAATAACAAACCCAATAACCACCAAAAATTCGGCACGATAAGCGATGATAAAATAATCAATAAAAATAATACAGGCATCGATCCCCAGATTTCCATAAATCTTTGCCCGAATAGATCTAACCTGCCGCCAAAATAACCCATCGCCGCCCCCGCCAATACCCCGATGAAGGAACTGATAACGGTAAGGGTGAAACCAAACAGCACCGATAGGCGAAACCCATGGATTAATTTTGATAACACATCGCCCGCCGCGGCATCGGTGCCGAGCCAATGGATGCTATCGGGCGGGGTGGGGGCAGGGCGTTTTAAGTCGCTCAAAACCGAATCATAGCGGTAGGGAATGGGCGGCATGATATAAAACCCATGGTTTGAAATTTCATCGCGGATGTCTTTTAAACTATAATCAGTTTCGCCCTTTAAGAATCCATCAAAGGTGGTTTCGGGCAATGATTGTATCACGGGAAAATATATTTTTTGTTTATAATAGACTATCAATGGTCGATCATTTGCCAAAAAATCGGCAAACAGCGATAGGGCAAATAGCGATAAAAAAATCACTGCCGACCAAAAACTCAAGCGATTGGCACGGAATCTTTTCCAGCCCCTTGATTGAAAAAATTGCTGTGCCATCTATGCCTCCTGTTTTTCAAAATGGATCCTTGGGTCAACCAAACTATAACAAATATCGCCTATCAGCCCTAATATCAGCGATAGCAAGGTAAAGATATATAAGGTGGCAAATACCACAGGGTAATCACGGGTGATGGCGGCTTCATAACCCATCAGCCCCAAACCATTGAGAGAAAAAATAATTTCTATCAAAAGACTGCTGGTAAAAAGCAATGACACCACCAGCGATGGCAACCCCGCCAATACTATCAACATGGCATTGCGAAAAACCACGCCATAAAAAATGCGGTTTTCTTTCATACCGATAGCCCGTGCCAACATCACATATGGTTTTGCCAATTCTTCTAAAAAACTATTTTTGGTCAATATGGTCAGCGCGGTGAAACCACCGATGGTGCTGGCAAAAATAGGCAAGGCAAGATGCCAAAAATAATCACCAATTTTTTCGAGCCATGATAGGTCGGCAAAATTATCAGAGGTCAATCCTGATAGCGGAAATAATGATAAATAGCGCCCGCCAGCAAAAAGAATAATTAAAAAAATTGCCAATAAAAATGCTGGCAAAGATGATAACATAATCAATGTGATGGTGCTCCACCTATCAAACCTTGTATCTTTACGGGTGGCTTGTTTGATGCCAAGCGGAATGCTGATGGTATAGATTAACAATGCCGACCATAAACCCAGCGATAATGATACGGGCATTTTTTCCCAAATCATTTTTAATATCGGCTGACCAGTGGAAAAACTTGTGCCAAAATTCAACGATAGATAATTTTTTATCATGATAAGAAATCTTTGCCATGCGGGTTTATCAAACCCATAGAATTTTTCCAATTCGGCAACCACCCTTTCATCCACCCCAACATATTTGTTTTGGTTTTGCTGATTGCTGGGTAGGTTTTGGTTATTCACCTCTATGCCATCGCCACCCCCGCCGCCCAAGATATTGCTTGGCTGGTTGGTCGGTTTATTAAGGTTGGCTATCGCCTGTTCGACTGGCCCACCTGGTGCCACCTGCACCACGGCAAAATTAATCAACATAATCCCAAGCAGGGTGGGTATCATCAATAATAAACGGCGGATAATATAACGCTTCATGGTTTTTTGTATATTTGTTTGATGGCAAGCCCCGCCAATTTATCAGCGGTCATTTTGCCCGCCGCCAGCCATGATGATAATGATAGGCGATCTTGTGCCATGGGGTAAAGATAATGGCTTTTCATCACTTGGCGAGTTTCAGGTTCGGCAAAAAAATGACTACCCTTTTCTAATACCCGATGGATAACATCGGTTTGCATGGTATCGGGGTTGATAGGGTCAGGGTGCATCATGCGTTTGACCATAGCCAGCATATCATGGTCGGTAATGAAATTTTGTTGGCTGATGATTTGTAAATCGCCCAACAGACCTGCGGTTTGGCTTATCACCACCCCGCATTTTTCTGCCATGGCTGTTTTGGTTAATGCCAATAGCCCCAAAGATTTTTCAACCCCCGCCTGTATATCGGGTAATTTTGATGATGTTTGGCTTGATGATACGATGCTGGGTATTTGATAGAATCGTGCCACCTTGATAGCTAATTGTTGCAATAATATGGTTTCGGCACTGCCAGTGGTGATAGTGCCTTGTTTCAAATCAGACGCATATGGCATAAAGCCAAAGCTAAAACCAATCCCCGGTGAAATAATTTGGGCAAGGGTTAGGCTTGCCAGATTCATCGCAAGGTTTAGGGTGATAGACCCCGCTATGGTGGCAGGTGCGGTAGCCCCCGCTATGGTAAGGGCAATGTTATCGATCACCATATTTTGTTTAACCGCATAGAAAAAACTATCGGCAATATCGCTATCCAGCGATAGGTTGGGTAAGAAAGATTGTAAAGATAGGCTTGCCAATTTTGTTAGGTTGGGGAATGTTTTTGTCAATTCGGGCAATAGGTGATGATTATAAAGGTTGATAGAAAAAACCTTGCCATTATGGTCATATAGGTTTTTGATCATGGCTTGATAGGCTTTTAACACCGACCCTGATTCTTTTGCCAATAGGTCGGGTTTGGCAAAAAAACCAACCATATCATAAAGGGGTAAAATATGGGCGAGTTTGGTAAGGGCGATAACATCGGGCAAATCGATGGGGCGGTGCGATGTTTTTTCTAAATCGGCATCATAGATATGGCTAGCTTGGGAGCTGATGGCAAAAAAAATTTTTTTTGTATCATGGCTAAAGGCAAATTTTTTATCTTGTGCGGGGCGGGGAATGATTTTTTTGGCGGTGGATAGAGCACGCAAAATTATTTTTTCATCAAGCCCAATACGCCCATTGGCTAAATGACTTCCGCCCGCCTCCAAAATTTCATCACGCCATAATTTATGCCGCAATATAATTCCGCTGGTGGATAGAATTTTTATTGCCGCTTGGTGGATGATAACCATCGGGTCGCCATCGATCGGGTTATGATAGGTCGAAGCCGCCATGTCGGTGGTATCACCAACCGCTATACCGCCTTTAAGCGATAGGGGTTTATCAATTTTTATATGACCGCGCCTTACCATATGTGGTTATTTTTTTTTGCTGGTGGGGTTTTTTACTAAGGGTCTGGCATAGATGGTTAATTGATGGTCAACAATTTCATACCCCAAACGCTTGGCAATTTTATCTTGTAATTCTTCTAATGATTTATCATAAAATTCTACCACCTTGCCAGATGTGCTGTCTATCAAATGGTCGTGATGCGATTTTAAGTTAAGTTCATAATAGGATTTTTGATCGTGAAAATCATGGCGCAAAACCAATTTGTGGGTTTCAAAAATTTTTAGCGAACGATAAATGGTGCCAAGCGCTATGGGGCGTTTGCGTTTTTTAATGTTTTGATAAATCACCTCGGGGGTGATTTGGTGGTTATGTTGGCGGTCGGCTAGCAATAATTCATGCAAAATGGTCAAACGCGGCGGGGTTAATTTTAACCTTGCAGATTTTAACGATGCGATCAGCTGTAGGGGGATACTATGCATGGTATGTTTATTTTTCATAACAACAATAGATAATATAAAATGTCTATAAAATAAATAGTGAAAGATAATGGTGCCGCAGAGAAGAATCGAACTTCCGACCTTACCCTTACCAAGGGTATGCTCTACCACTGAGCTACTACGGCTTTTGTAATCCCTTTATGCGATATGGCTTATGTCAAATCACTTGTCAAATATTTTATCAAACACATAAAATATTTTGCCTGATTAATTTTCAAATAACTCCATTTGGCTAATTTTTTTATCAAATTGTTTTATAAGGTTAAAAACCTCATCAATATCGCCTGTGGCTACCCATTCGGTGGGCGCTTGATAATGCTCGTGGATCATTTTTTCAATCTCAACATTATGGCGTGTTTGAAATTTTTTTTCCATTTTATATTGCCGTTTGGGGTCGCCCGTTTGATATTGTTTCAATCTTGCATCGGGGTTTTTGGCTATACCTACCTTTAATGAATTTTTATATTTTGGGTGCGATATAATATAAATATATCCTGCTACATCACCGCTCACACCCATATCGGTGCGTTTGGGTGGTGTGGTGGTAAAATTAGGCTCGCCCCTAAATCTAGCGGGCGGTTCTTTTTTTCCTTTTTCTGTTTCAGCTAAAGAATCCGCTGGTACTATTTTTTTTAATCTATCTTTAACAAAATCATAAGCTTTTTGACTTACATCAATACCTACCCATTTCCTACCCAATTTTTCTGCGGCGATGCAGGTGGTGGCACAACCGCAAAATGGGTCAAGCACCATATCGCCTTCATTGCTACACATATTGATTATTCTTTCTAGTAAAGAAAGTGGTTTTTGAGTAGGATATCTTGTTCTTTCTTTGCTGTTACTTGCTCTAGAAAATGCCGCAAGGTCAGTCCACATATTCGTCAATGGTTTGCCTAACGATTCGTATAAATAGACTTTTTTTCTATATCCTCCTCTTTTAGTTTTATATATTTTATTATTTGCGTCTAGATTTTCAACATAACTTCTAGAATATATCCAATCACTTCTTTTAACTCCGTCCCATTCATAAGTATAACCCTTTTTTCCATTATATGAAGGAGCATGTAATGGAGCAGTCATATACCTTCCTTCGCTATCACTTTTTTTATAATGTTGAACAATATATTCATCGTCCAGTTTAGTATAAACGGGATTAAAAATTGCTTTTTTATTTTTACAATAAAATAAGATATTATTAATTGCATTAGGTAATTTAACCTTATTTTTATCATTTTTGGTTTCGACCCCTTTCCAAATAATCTCGTTTCTAAAATTTTTTTCGCCAAAAATACAATCCATAACCAATTTAAGATAATGGCTCATAGTTTGATCGCAATGCAAACAAACATTGCCCGTTGGTTTTAATATCCGCCAAATTTCTATCAAACGAATTGCCATATAAACCGAATAACAATAATTATAATGATTACCGAATTCTTTTATCCCCTTTAACAATGCATATAATTCATAATTTTCCCTTTGAATATCAAACACCCATTCATCTTTTACATCTTCTTTTTTAAAAATATCTTTGAATCCTGCACCTTCGGCACTGCTACCGATCGGTGCGGTGAAGGTTTTTTTTTTGTTAAAGGGTGGGTCAAGATAAATAAAATCAATGCTGTTGGAATTGATGCCCTTTAATATATCTAAATTATCGTGGCAATAGATGGTGCGGTTAATAAGATTCGCCATTTTTAATTTTTTTATACCGCTGGCAATATCATTCATTTACAGGGCAATAGCAAGCTATTCTTATCAAGCACAAATAATTTGGCTTGAAAAAAAATAAAAGGCTTATTTGATTAATTTTTAAATAATCCGCCCTTAATCTCTGTATCAAATTGTTTGATAAGGTTAAACACTTCATCAACCTCGCCTGTGGCTACCCATTCGGTTGGTGCATTGTAATGTTGGTGGATCATTTTTTCAATGTCGGCATTATGGGGTGTTTGAAAAATCTTTTCAATTTTATATTTACGCTCAGGGTCGCCTGTTTGATATTGTTTTAATCTTGCTTCGGGGTCTTTGGCAATTCCCACCTTTAACCATTTTTTATATTTGGGGTTGGATATAATATAAATATACCCTGCCACTTCACCTCCCATACCCATATCGCTACGGGTCGGTGGGGTGGTGGTAAAATGCGGCTCGCCCCTAAAAAAATCAGGTGGCACTTCCTTTTTTAATCTTATTTTAACCAATTCATATGCTTTTTGACTCACATCAATCCCTACCCAATTTCTTCCCAATTTTTCTGCGGCAATGCAGGTGGTCGCACAACCGCAAAATGGGTCAAGCACCATATCATCTTCATTGGTTGCTAAATCAATTAGTAGCGAAATAAGCCCCACAGGTTTTTGTGTTGGGTAACCCGTTCGTTCTTTTGAAAGATTTAATACAGGTCTAGTATTATATTCTTTAATCACTTTATTATTATCAACAATCTCAATAACATCTTCTAATATATCTCTTAAATAAGTATCAATAAAAATATTTCCATCTTCATCAATTTTTGAATCCATAAATTTTTTTTGAAGATATTGTTTTTCTTTCATAGCATTCATAAAAAATTTTTTTTCTTTGCTATACCAAAATATAATATCATGTTTTTTCGCAAGATGGTATTTTTTTGAAACTCCTCCCGTTCTATAAGCCCATATAATTTCATTTCTAAAATTCTTTTCATCAAAAATGCAATCTAGCACCAATTTAAGATAATGGCTCATGGTCGGGTCACAATGCAAATAAACACTACCAGTTGGTTTTAATATCCGCCAAATTTCAAGCAAACGAATCGCCATATAGACAGAATAACAATAATTATAATGGTTGCTAAATTCCTTTATCCCCCTCAGCAATGAATAGAGTTCATAATTTTCTCTTTGGATATCAAACACCCATTCATCCTTGACATCTTCTTCTCTAAAAATATCTTTAAATGACGCCCCTTCGGCACTGCTATCAATGGGGGCAGTGAATATTTTATTTTTATTAAAGGGCGGGTCAAGGTAAATCAAATCGATGGTGTTGGAATCAATGCCCTTCAATATATCCAAATTATCATGGCAATAGATGGTGCGGTTTTTAAGATTCGTCATTTTACCAATCGCCTTATTTTTTTATATCGCTGGCAATATCATTCATTTACAAGCCAATCGCAAGCTATTCTTATTGAGTCTGTTTAATCGCCATTTGGGTATAAAATAATTTGGCTTGAAAAAAAATAAAAT
>JBPCVJ010000017.1:0-14973 GCA_051010635.1 Alphaproteobacteria bacterium
CCAGCAAATTAAATCAAATTTTTATAGATTTATAAACCATCATGGCGATGCATTTTTATCAGCATAATCCCGATGCAATGGCAGAAGGAAAATTTTTTATAACCAGCGCTATGGAATTTTTACAAGATGAATTGATATCTTGCCAATTTTTGTCAGCCATGACATCAGGTGGGGCTTCTCACCAACATATTTTATTGCAAGGCAAAAAAAATAATTATGTTATGAAAATATTTCCAAAACAGCCTTTTGCTATCACCCTTGCCATTACTTTACAAAAAAAACTTTATAATTTTTTTCATGCCCAAGGTGTGATGACGCCGCCCGCTATCTATGGTGATGAACAATGTTTGGTTTTGCCATATTTTTTTGGCATAACCAATGGTTGGGATATAACCAAACAAAAATACAATGATAAGGCGTTGGCAAAATCACTCGCCATAGAATTGGCAAAAATTCATGATAGCAAAAAGCCATTTCGAATGATGTTTCCTAATATATGTTATCAAGAAAATTTTTTAACTTGGCGTCATAAAAAAATGGATATGATAAAAAAACTATTGCGTTCAGCCGAACCAATGGCATCGGCTGAATTGGATATTGCCCACCGTGCGATTGAAAAACTTTTTATCTCTATACCGCAAAATTTGTCTATGGATTTTGTGCCATGCCATGGTGATTTTCGCACGGGAAATTTTTTGTTAGAGCCAAAACAACAAGGTCATAAATTGGTGGCTGTGCTTGATTGGGAAATGGTGGGATTTGGTTTGCCTGAAGAGGATATTGGTTGGCTGTCGGCAATCTGCTGGCTTTACCATCAGCCAGAATTTGGCTGTGGAGGATTTGCTCAACTTGATATTTTTTTGGAAGAATATATTTCGGCACGGCAAACGATGCAGTTTCGCAATGCTGAATCGCCGATTAGCAATATGATGGTTAATCATTCTTGGTTTCAATCTTTGGCAATGATTCGCTGGGGGTTGATATTGTCAAAGCAATGGCATCGCAAACAAAGCGGGCTTGATATTTTACCCGAATTGCCACAAGAATCTCCCGACCTAATAACTATATTTCATCAAGCTATAAAATTATTATCATAAAAAAAAATACCATGAAACAAGATAAACAAAAACCTGTGATTGATTTTTATCAGCGTGATAATATGCGTTTTTTATTTTTAAAACGGCATGGTCTTGAGGCGGTGATAATAGAACCTATTTTATCTGATGCTTCATTTCGCCGTTATTACCGCTTACCACAAAAAAAATTATTGGTTATGGATTCGCCGCCCGAACTCTACCCAACAAAAAATTTTTCTCGCATAGCAAATATGTTGGTTTCTATGCCACGCACAAGAGTGCCAAATATCATTGCCGAAGACCATCAGGCGGGATTTTTATTGATAGAAGATGTAGGGAAAAATAGTTTGACCTATTTGTTAAAAACCAACCCAGCCAGTGAAGCAAATTTGTATCAACAAGCGGTTGAAAGTTTATTTGATGTGCAGATCTGGTGGCATGAAATATATGATAGTAAACTTATGTTGCCAGTCTATGATGAAAAACCATTGTTGGATGAAGCTTTGTTATTGCCGATGTGGTATGTGCCAGAAAAAAACGCCATAACCCCCGATAAAAAAATGATAGAAAAATTTTCTCATGGATTATCATCATTGTATCATTTGTTGATGAATAACCACGCACCACCTTTTTTGGTTTTTGTGCATCGTGATTTTCATGTTGATAATTTGCTTTTGGTGGATGATAAAATGGTTTGGCTTGATTTTCAAGATGCGTTGATAGGCCACCCAACTTATGATGTTATGAGTCTGCTTGAGGATGCAAGGCGTGATATAGATGGTTTGTTAAAACAAACATTATGGCAAAACTATTTATTGGCATGGCAAAAAAAATTTCCAACCGATATAAATCTACAAGATAATTTTAATTTATGGTTTTATTTTCTTGGTTTAGTTCGTCATGCCAAAGTTTTGGGTATTTTTATTCGTTTAGAAAAGCGTGATGAGAAAAAAAATTATTATCAACATTTACCCCGTGTGTTAAAATTATTGCAAAATTGTTTTTTTAATTTAACCACAGCGGTTGAAAAAATATCATCGGCAAAACCTTTGAAAGATTCTGTCAAACAGATAGGTTATGTGTTAGAACAATGGCGGTTATTATAAAAAAATTTAAACAACATGACTGATATTTTTTCTTTTATTAAGGGGCGCACCTCTGGTTTTACAAAATATCTTGACTCGCCTGCCCCTAGCCGTGACCAGATTATTGAATTATTATCTTGTGCCACCAGTGCGCCAGACCATGGCGGTTTGACGGCTTGGCGTTTTGCTATCATGCAGGGTAATGATTTAGAAAAATTTGCCAATTTGGCAGTTGAATATTTTATTGCTGATAATGAAACCTATGCCAAAAAATCAATAACCCCAGATGACATAAAAAATTTTAAGTTAAAAATATTGCGTGCGCCATCTGTGGTGGCAGTATGGGCATCGCCCAGTGATAGAAAACCTATTCCCAAAAAAGAGCAGGTGATGAGTGTATCTATGGCGGTGGCACAAATTTTGTTGGCGGCATATGATAAAAATTTTCCTTTTGCCGCCGTTTTTTTAACTGGATTTATTGCTAACCACCGCCCATTGGTGGATAGGGCTTTTGGTTTGATGCCTGATGATGAATTTTTAGGTTATATCTATATTGGCAGTGAAAAATTGCCTGATGACAAAATCACCTTGCCACAAAAAAAGCGTTTGCCGATCGATAATTTTATTATGCGATTGAAAGATGGATAAAAGATAGGCTTGCTTTTTTGATGATTAAAATATAAAATGGGGTAAATAAAACTTAATCAAAAACCTTCATTTAAGGAAACATCATGCCCCATCAATTACCCCCCTTGCCATATACCGATAGCGATTTGGCGCCCCATATTTCGCAACAAACTGTTGCTTTACATCATGGCAAACATCATCAAACCTATATTACCAATTTGAATAATTTGTTAAAAGATAATCCCTTGCTTGATAAATCATTGGCAGAGATTATCATGGCAAGTTATGGAAAACCCGATATGGTCGGGGTATTTAATAATGCAGGTCAAGCGTGGAACCATAGTGTTTATTGGCCATCTATGAAAGCAGGTGGTGGTGGCAAACCCAGCGGTGATATTGCGGCAAAAATTGATAGCGATATTGGTGGTTATGATAAATTTGTTGAAGAATTTAAAACCGCTGGAACGACACAATTTGGTAGTGGTTGGGCGTGGCTGGCACTTGATAAAAATAAAAAATTAATGGTGGTGAAAACCGCTAATGCCGATTCGCCAATGACGACAGGTGGGGTGGGGTTGATAGGTCTTGATGTGTGGGAACATGCCTATTATCTTGATTATCAAAATCGGCGACCTGATTATATTCAAACATTTTTGGATAAGTTGCTCAATTGGGATTATGCCAATGAGAATTTAAAAAAATCTCTTTAAGATTTTTTTATCATGACGAGATATAATGGTGGTGATGATTTTATTTCGCTAAATGGTGAAGCATCGTCTGGCAAAGGGCGGGGGGGTTTTAAAAAAATCATCGATGGTGTAGGGGGTATGGTGGCTGATGGGCGTGCCTTGATATCGGTGGGTATTTTATATTTTTGGCTGTTAAAGCGATTTATAAAGATGATGTTTTCGGTGATGTTGTTGGTATTTTCTATTTTGTTTTTGATAAGTTTTGTTGAAAGTTTTGGTAAAGGTTTTTACAATGCGGCGATTAAGTCGCTTTTTAATTCAATAGATTATTTTTATAATTTTTTGCCTTTTATTTTTATTCTTGCCACGATTTTATTTTTTTCTGCTTTACAAGAAAAATCAGAATTGACAGCGGCACGGGTTTTATCATTTGGCCCGTGGCAAATTGCCACACCCGCTTTAAGTGTGGCTTTGTTGTTTGGTATTTTTTATGTTTTTGGTTTTTCTCCCCTGTCGGCAAAGGTGAATGAAACATGGGTTAATATAAAAAAACCAAGCAAAACAGCGACAACGCTGGAATGGATTGATAAAGAATTTTGGTTAAAAGAAACTTGGCCGAAAAACACCTTTGTTAATAGTGATAAGAATTATTTACAAAATTTTAATGGCTCGATCGTTATTCATGGTTATTCTTTATTGGGGCGAGAGCGTAAATTAAAAGACGCTCAATTTTTTTTGATAGGCGATGATGGGGTGATGAGAATAATATTTTTGGCTGAAGAAGCCATATTAAAAAATAATCAATGGCAAATGGTGAATGTAACCAGATATGAGCCAGGTCGCCCAGTGCGCACCATTGCCACTGATACCATACCGAGTCTTTTGAATCAGCAAAGTATTAAAGATCTTTTGCTTAGCCCCAAAGAATTATCAGTTTATAAATTAAACCGATATCTGGAAGGGGTCAAGGATCTTGGTTTTTCTACCTATGCTTATGATGTATATTTTCATCGTTTGATAGCCTTGCCATTTATTTTGTTGGCAATGACTTTGTTGGCGGCAGCTTTTAGTTTTCAATATAAAACCCGTGGGCAAAGAACCCAAACTATATTGATAGCGATTATTCTTGGTTTTTTTGTTCATTTCTTTTTTGAAATGATAAGGGCTTTTATTATTAGTCAAGAATTACCTGCTTTTTTGACAGCTTGGTTACCCGCTGCCATGATGATGTTATTGTCGGTGGCTTTATTTTTACATCGTGAAGAACATTAGTTATGATGATTGTTTGGTTGGCGTTGAAATAAACATCAATGGTTGTTAAGACTTGTGGGGAGGCAAATATTTTTTATGAAAAATATCATTATATTTTTTTTATGGCATCATCGCCCTTGGTTAAACATCGGGGTGGTATTTTTGTCGCTTATGACGATTTTGTTGGGATTAGGGTTTTATACAAAAGCCAAGGGGCAGAATAAAAAAAATTCTTCTTCTACCATAGCATCAACAGAAAAACCTGCCGACAAACGAATTGAGATTGAGGCTGACCGCATCACCGATGATAAAAAAAACAATATTATCAGAGCCGAAGGCAATGTTAAAGTTTTTTATAATAATCAAATATTAAAATCTGATTTTTTGACGCTGGATAGAAACACAAATAAATTACGGGCAAGGGGTAATGTTTATTTCAAAACAGTGAATACCACGGGTAGAGTCAGCCGCACCATTGTATCTAATGAAATGGAAATGGATGGTGATTTCAAAGCAGGGGTTAGCCAAGCCATGACTGGGCGATTAGGTCGCCATGGCAGTATCACCGCCGCCAAAAGCCATTGGGATGGACCTTTGCGATTTTTTGAAGATGCTAGCTATACCAATTGCTATCTTTGTTCGCCGTTTGGCGATAATGTTCCTTTGTGGCGTTTTCGTGCCGAGACAGCGGTGGAGGATAGAGAAAATCGTGAATTAAAATTATACAATGGTTGGATCGAGATTTTGAATGTGCCAGTTTTTTATACACCCTATATTAGTTTTCCCAATGGGCGTGGTTCGGGTTTTTTGATTCCAACCTTTAAGTATAATACCACAGCGGGATTTATTTTTCGTCCCGCTGCTTTCATAGTTTTTTCTGATTATAGTGATTTGTTGATTAACCCTTATTTTACCACCGAGCATGGTATGATAGGTAGTTTTATGTTTCGGCAAAGGCTTGCCTATACCGATGTTAATTTTGGCAGTATTTTATTATTTGATGAACCAACCAATAGCACACAAGGTAAATGGCAAGGTTATGTTTATGGCGATTTTGAAACATCGTTGAATAATTATTGGCGTATCAGCGGGGCGGGACAATGGGCATCGCGTCGGGATTTTTTTCAATATTATACTTTTTTTTCAAAGCCTGCCAATCCGGGGAATGACCTTATTAGCCATATAGAAGCCACTGGTTTTATCAGCCCGCATTATATCAATTATTCTTTTTATTATTATCAAGATAATCGTGTAGGCAATCCATTTGATAAAATATTGGTAGGACCGCGTGCTGAATTTTTTGCTCGGGGTAATAAAACCCCATCGGGCGGGCAATGGCGTTTTGATGGCGATTGGCGTTATTATATTGAGCCTAGACAAGGCACTGCTGGGCTTTTGCATTTTGATGCGGGGTGGAAACAACCTTTGTATTTGTTAAGTGGCATGGTGCTGAATTTTGATGTGGGGGTGCGAGCTGATGTTATCTATAGCCATTTTTATCGCAATTATCTTACCATTCAAGGCATCAATATACCAGGGCGTGATGAAACACAAAACAACATTGGTGGTATAAAAGAATATGTTATTCGTATAGTGCCAGAAATTTTGACAACATTGTCTTTTCCCTTGATAGCTCAAAATAAAAAAAATAATTTGATAGTAGAACCTATCTTTGGCGCTTATTTTTCTTTTGGTGGTTTGATTGACAAGGATAGCAATGGTGGTAGCAATGGTGGCGATGTAAAAAATACTATCTTTGCCACCGATTCTAGCCCATTAGAAATCAATAGTGATAATTTGTTTTTGCGCAACCGCACGATAGGCACAAGTTATTATGAAGATTATGGCCGTGTAGCCTATGGTGTGAAGGTTAATAATATTGTGAAACGCGGTGGCGAATATAATGTGTTTTTGGGGCATGGGTTTAATTTTTTTCGCAATCAAAATCAATATGTGCCGAGTAATTTGCGTTATAATAATATCACCACCGATATTATTTTTAATGCTTCACTATTGGCAAGTCGTTACCTTAGGGTAAGTAATAATTTGTTGTTAAGCGATGCTGATTTAAGTATCAATCGTCAGGTAGCACGGCTTGACTTGGCTTATCAAACGATAAGCTTTAGTTTTAGTTATTTTTATTATCGTAGCGATAGCCAAGTCAGCGATCGCCTTTTGCGGCAGATCGTGCCTGCGGTATTTGTGCGTATAGGTGAAAATTGGCATTTGCAATGGAAAATGTTGGGTGATGTTTCAACACCGCAATATTTTACCCGCTCAATAGAAACAGGAATTGTCTATAGCGATGAATGTTGGTATATGGCTTTGAATGCTAGAAGGATTTTTTCAAGTGGTAATGTTATCGATACAAGAGGCTGGCAATTTGATTTTGATTGGCGTATTATAACATTTTAATTGGTAAAAATATTATGAAACAAAATAATAACCGAACCTATATGGTGGCAGGTTCTGTGGCGGTAGCCATAGTTTTTGTGCTGATATTGGTGCGTTTGCTATCTTCATCAGGCGAGGGTCTTTTTGGTTTGGGTAATAATGCAGATATTATTGGTAGCGATGCTATCAAACCTATCGCCCGTGCCAACAATGATATCATTACCAATTATGATTTGTTGGTAAGACAGCGTATTTATTTTTTAGAAAATAGAATAGATGAAAATGAAACCATCTTGCAAGAAACCCGTGATAAGATATTAAAAATGTTGATTGGTGAAAAATTACAAGGGCAATTTGCCGACCAATCTAATATCCCCAATTATCAAAATGAAGCACGCCAACAATTAAATGAAATAGCTAAAAGCAATCAACAAACCATGCCTGATATGTTAAAAATGATGGCAGAGCGGGGAATTAGCGAAGATGATATTCTTAATTATGTAGCTGGTAATATCCGTTGGCGGTCGGTGCTGTTTGGTCTTATCAATCAATCATCGGTTGCTACGCCAGTTGATATCAATGAAAAAATCAACAGCAAAAGAAGATTGATAGGCAAGAATATCTATCAAGTTATGGGTATTAGGATCTACAATGCCAATAATGATTTGATAGAGCGGGTAACAAATATAGTTAAACGCAATCCAGCTGGTTGGCGTAGTGATTTGACAGATGATATAACTGCGGGGCGATTAGAAATATTTCAATGGTATAATGCTACGGCACAGCAATTTGGCGAACCCTTTACTAGCCAATTATTACAGCAAACATCGGCAATACCACCAGGATCGATTTTGGGTCCAAAATATTCTAATGATAAAAAAACGGCTACTCTTTTTGTTTTATTAAGTGGTGGCGTGGTGCCAAAAATGAATTTGGAGCAAATAAAGGCAAGTATCAGCAGTGATATAAAAAACCGAGCTTTAGAACCAGTCAATCAACAATTACAAGATAGGTTATGGCGTGAAGCGGTGATTGAAAAATTATAGGCGATGCAAAAAAAAATTTTGGCAGTCACTATGGGCGACCCAAATGGTGTGGGGGGGGAAGTTTTTTTAAGGTCATGGCAAACATTACAAAATAATGGCGAAGATAATATCTGGCTTTTGCTTGATGACCCATCACGGGTGAAGTCGTTGATTGATTTTTTGGCTATGAATATATCCATTGCGGTTTTGCATGACCCTGTGGCAATAAAAAATTTTTTTATAAAAAAAAATAATGATTTGGCGATTTTGCCACTTAAAAAAAATATTCCTTTTTATTTAGGGCAGGTTAAAAATAAAAATGATAAATATCATGCCGCAGAGGGCACAATGGAATCGCTTGATAGGGCGATAGATTTGGTGAAAAAAAAAATTGTTCATGGCATGGTGACGGCGCCGCTGGATAAATCGATAATGAATTCTATTGTGGCAGGATTTCGTGGTCATACTGATTATCTTGCCGAAAAGGATAATAAAAAAAACTATGCCATGATGTTGCTGGCGGAAGATGATATGGTAAAATCTGTTTTTCGCACTGTGCCTTTGACCACCCATATTCCTCACCGCCAAGTGGCAACATCGCTTGATAATGCAAAATTGACGGATGCGATTAAATTGGTATCTAGTGAATTACAAAAAAAATTTTCCATAAAAAAACCACGCTTGGCAGTGGCGGGCATCAACCCCCATGCGGGCGATAATGGTATTATTGGCGATGAAGAAATTAATATCATGATACCAGTGATAAAAAAATTACAAAAAGACGGCATAGATGTTGATGGACCTTTATCTGCCGATAGTTTATTTACTAGCTCTATGCGAAAAAAATATGATGTATTTTTATGCCCCAGTCACGACCAAGCGCTTATTCCCATCAAGACACTTTTTTTTGATCGCGCGGTTAATGTAACCTTGGGGCTTTCTTATATTCGTGTTAGCCCCGACCATGGCACTGGTTTTTCTATTGCCGATAAAAAATCGGCAAATTATCAATCAATGCTATCGGCAATGCGATTGGCAAAAAATTTGCTATAATTTATATGATAAAAAATCATCCTATCTTAAAAAAATATGGCCAACATTTTTTGCAAGATATCAATATTGCTGAAAAAATTGTTCGCCTTGCCGCTTTACCCGATAGGGCAAGGGTGATAGAAATTGGTCCTGGGCGGGGTATGTTGAGCAAAGCGATACTTGCCAATAGCAATGCATCGTTGTTGGCAATTGAGAAGGATAAAAATCTTGCCCCTTATCTTGAGGCCTTGCTACTTGAATTTCCCGACCGCTTTACTTTATCTTTTCAAGATGCCCTAGCTTGGCAATTGAATGGTGAAGCAAAAACCGATAGCCCTTATTATCAATATGATATGATTGCTAACTTGCCTTATAATATTGGTAGTCAATTATTGGTAAATTTTTGTCAGCAACATTTTTTTTATCGGCAGATGGTGTTGATGTTTCAAAAAGAGGTGGCAATGCGGTTGGTGGCAAAACCAAGCACGGCAGATTTTGGTCGCTTGAGTATTTTGGTGCAAACCATAGCACAGGTTGAATGGCTTTTTACCTTGCCACCATCGGCATTTTTTCCTATGCCAAAGGTTGAATCGGCAGTGGTGCGTCTTGTAATAAAACAAACGCCACTGCCTTGTGATATGACAGCTTTGGGTTTTCTTACCAATATATTATTTCAACAAAGGCGTAAGCAACTGCATCATGGCTTGGCAAATATCATAGGTGGTGATAAAAAAAGAGCAAAATATATCATGGCACAGCTTGCTATTTTGGATAAATCCCGT
Source organism: Alphaproteobacteria bacterium (assembly GCA_051010635.1). Taxonomy (GTDB): domain Bacteria; phylum Pseudomonadota; class Alphaproteobacteria; order JASGCL01; family JASGCL01; genus JASGCL01. Next base: position 9,962 of record JBPCVJ010000017.1, read on the forward strand.
GCTGAAGATTTGCCGCCAGCGGTGTTTTGGCAAATCACCAATTATATGCTAGATGATATAAACATTTTATGCAATAAAAAATCTTAAGCTGGTTAGTGAAAAAAATTATAATAAAAAATGGAGATGATAAAAAATAAAAATTTATCAGCGGGTGATTTTCCCTATCGGCGAGGGTTTTATAAAACTCCAAAGATTGAAAAACCATGGTCAATAAGGCAATATGCGGGGTTTTCTACGGCACGACAGACCAATCAATTTTATCAAAAAAATTTAAAAGCTGGTCAAACGGGTCTGTCGGTGGCATTTGATTTACCTACCCATCTTGGTTTTGATTCTGATGATAAAAGGGCAGTGGGCGATGTTGGTAGTGCAGGGGTGGCAATATGTTCGGTTGAGGATATGAAATTATTATTTGCCAATATACCGCTTGATAAAATTTCGGTGTCAATGACGATGAATGGAGCGGTGTTGCCGATATTGGCTTGTTATATTGTCGCTGGCGAAGAGCAAGGGGTGGCAACATCTTCATTATCTGGCACAATACAAAATGATATTTTGAAAGAATTTTTGGTGCGTAATACCTATATTTATCCGCCACCTGAATCGATGCGGATTGTTGCTGATATTATAAATTATACCAGTCGTTATATGAAAAAATTTCATCCCATATCGATTTCAGGTTATCACTTGGGTGAAGCGGGGGCAACATCTTTGCAAGAACTTGCCTTCACCTTGTTGAATGGCATAGAATATGTCAAGGCAGGTTTAAGCACGGGGTTGGCAGTAGATGATTTTGCTCCACGGCTATCATTTTTCTTTGGCATTGGTATGAATTTTTTTACAGAAATTGCCAAATTGCGTGCCGCTCGTGAATTATGGGCAAGCATCATGCATAAAAAATTTAAATCAAAAAATCCAAAATCAATGATGTTCCGTGTGCATTGCCAAACCAGTGGTGTTTCGCTTGCTCGGCAAGATCCTCATAATAATTTGATACGCACCACGCTTGAGGCTTTGGCAGCGGCATTTGGTTCGACTCAGAGTTTGCATACCAATAGTTTTGATGAAGCGATCGCCTTGCCATCAAATTTTTCGGCAAAGTTGGCACTCAACACGCAATTGATATTGCAAAAAGAAACGGGCATAGCCAATATTGCCGACCCTTTGGGTGGTAGTTATTATATTGAATCCTTGACCGATGAATTGATAGCGGGGGCAAAAAAAATTATGGCAACCATTGATAAAATGGGTGGTATGACGGCGGCGATTACAAAAGGCTTGCCACAAGATATGATTCATAGGGAAGCTATTGCCAAGCAAGTGCGGTTTGATGAAAAAAAAGATATTGTGGTGGGGGTAAATGATTATCAATCTAACCTTGCCGATGAAACCATTGATATTTTATCTATATCTACCAGCGAGGTTTTACAAGAACAAACCGAGCGTTTAAAAAAATTGCGTGCCACCCGTGATAATGAAAAACTATCATCTGCACTGGATGAATTGCGTGGCGTGGCAAGACAAAAAAATCAATTGGGTCTTTTAGAAAAAACAATTCATGCGATAAGATGCCGTGCATCGCTGGGGGAGGTTTCGCAAGCTTTAAGAGATGTTTTTACCCGCCATCACAGCATTCCCCATATTATGCGTGGGGTTTATGAAGATGCAGTGATTGATAAAAAAAAATTACTTATCAGCAAAACAAAAATAAATTCTTTTAAAAAAATAACATCCCGTTTGCCAAAAATTTTGATTTCAAAATTGGGTTTGGATGGGCATGATCGAGGCATGAAATTAATTGCCGCTTGTTTTTGTGATGTTGGGTTTGATGTGGTGATGGCACCACTTTTTATGTCGCCTGCTGATGTGGTAAATTTGGCTATCAAGGAAAAAGTGGATATGATAGGTATATCAAGTCATACCGCTGGGCATAATATATTAGTGCCAGAGTTGATGCAACATCTTCATCAACAAGGCGGGCATGATGTGGCAGTGATAGTTGGTGGCATTATTCCCAACCAAGATAAGGCACATCTTATATCAAAGGGGGTAAAATATATTTTTGACCCTGGTGAAAATATGAATAATATTTTAGAAAAAACTCTATCATTGCTTCCTGTCAGTATGGGGCATAATTTACCTAAAAATTAAAATTTCGCTTTTGGTTAAAAGGCGATGTGTTGTTTAGGCGACTCTGCGGCGTTGTTTTTTTAATTTATCTTCTATTTCATCACGAAAATGGCGAAATAATCCCTGCACTGGCCATGCGGCTGCATCGGCTAAGGCACAAATGGTTTTCCCTTCCATTTGGTTGGCAATACTTAATGCCAAGTCAATATCTTCTAGTGAAGCTATTCCATCGGCAATTTTTTTCATTGTGCGAAATAACCAACCTGTTCCTTCACGACAGGGGGTGCATTGTCCGCAAGATTCGTGTTTATAAAAATAAGAAAATCGTGTGATGGCTTTTAACAAATCGGTTGATTGATCCATAACAATAACGGCCGCCGTGCCAAGACCTGTTTGCTGGTCTTTCAATGCATCAAAATCCATCAGCACATTGTCGCAAATTTTTTTTGGGATAAGCGGTGTTGATGAACCACCGGGTATAACTGCCTTGAGATTTTTCCATCCACCCCGTACCCCGCCGCCGTGTTTTTCTATCAAGTCTTTTAGGGGGATAGACATTGTCTCTTCAATATTGCAAGGTGTTTCAACATGACCAGAGATAGAGAAAATTTTTGTGCCATGGTTGTTGGCACGCCCGAAAGACTTAAACCAATCACTGCCACGCCGTAAAATGGTCGGCACCACCGCTATTGATTCAACATTATTGACCGTGCTTGGGCAACCATAAAGCCCAACTCCAGCGGGGAAGGGGGGTTTTAATCTTGGCTGACCTTTTTTGCCCTCTAAACTTTCTAACAAAGCTGATTCCTCACCACATATATATGCCCCAGCTCCACGGTGCAAATATATATCAAAATCATGCCCCGAGCCTGCGGCATTTTTACCTAATAATTTTGCATCATAGGCTTCATCTATAGCCTGTTGTAAAATTTTTGTTTCAGATATAAATTCGCCACGAATATAAATATAACAAATTTTTGCTTGAATAGCGAAGGCGGCTATCAATGCGCCTTCTAATAATTTTTGTGGGTCATTGCGTATAATTTCTCGATCTTTACAAGTGCCGGGTTCGGATTCATCAGCATTGATAATCAAATAATGCGGGCGTTGTGGATCAAGTGTTTTTGGCATGAAATTCCATTTCAGTCCAGTTGAAAAACCTGCCCCGCCTCGTCCACGCAAACCAGAATCTTGTATCAATTTGATAATTTTTTCAGCACCTAGTGATAATAAGTCATGGGTTTTATGCCAATCGCCACGCTGTTTGGCATAAGATAGGTTTGGTGGTTCGCTACCCCATAGGTTGGTAAAAATCTTATCGCTTTGTTTTAACATGGCTTTAATATATTATGCGGTTTTTGTTTTTGGTTCAGAGCTTTTGCGACCTGTTTGCGAACCAGTTTTGGGTGTTTTGCCTTTTGATAATTCTTGTAAAATAGAGACGATGGATTCGGGAGTTAAATCCTCATAATAATCATCATTGATTTGCACCATCGGTGCATTGCAACAAGCCGCCAAACATTCAACTTCGTTTAATGTGAATAATCCATCTTTGGTGGTTTCACCTTTTTTGATGTGTAAAAAATTTTTTACTGCTTCTAAAATTTTTTCGCTACCTGCCAACATACAAGGGGTGGTGCCACATAATTGTATATGATATTTGCCGACTGGTTTTAAATTCACCATAGTGAAAAAACTAGCAACCTCATAAACACGAATAAATGGCATCTGTAATATGGTGGCAATTTTTTCTATTGCCTGATTGGTAACCATTGATTGTCCTGTATCATGCCCTATTTGCCGTTGTGCTAAATCAAGCAATGCCAATACTGCCGATGCTTCCCGACCTTTGGGATATTTGGCAATGGCATTTTTAATCAATGTTAAGTTTTCGGGGGTAAATTGAAATTCTTTTGTCATGGTGATTTTTTCTAGCGGTCAATTTCTCCAAACACAATATCCAATGATCCCAAAATAGCTACGGAGTCAGCCAACAAATGCCCTTTGCATAGATGATCCATCACTTGCAGATGTGGAAATCCCGGGGCACGCATGTGGCATTTATAGGGGCGGTTTGAACCATCGCTGACAAGGTAAACACCAAATTCACCTTTGGGTGCTTCAACCGCAGTGTAGGTTTCACCTCGTGGCACGGCAAAACCTTCGGTATATAATTTGAAATGGGCTATCATATCTTCCATATTTTTTTTCATATCTTCACGGCGTGGTGGAGCAAAACGCCTATCATTAGGTAAAATATCGCCACTTGGTATATCATTTAAGCATTGTTTTATAATATGCAATGATTGACGCATTTCTGCCATACGCACCAGATAGCGACTATAGCAATCGCCATGAGTGGCAATAGGAATATCAAATTCTATTTTATCATAAATGTCATAGGGTTGGGTTTTGCGTAAATCCCATAAGACACCCGATGCACGCAATACCGGCCCGGTTAGTCCCCAAGCCAGAGCATCCGCTTTGCTGATGATACCAATATCGACCGAGCGTTGTTTGAAAATACGATTATTGGTTAATAGATTTTCTAAATCATCAATGCATTTTGGAAATTGCTTCGCCCAAGCGGCAATTTGCTCGGGCAGATGTTGTGGCATATCTTGATGCACGCCACCCACACGAAAATAATTGGCATGGAGTCGCGAACCCGAAACAGCTTCATAAAATTCCATTAATTTTTCTCGCTGTTCAAATGCCCAGAAAATTGGTGTCATGGCACCGATATCCATTGCAAAAGCGGGGATGTTAAGCAAATGATTCAAGATGCGTGTGATTTCACAAAATAATACACGAATATATTGTGCCCTGAGTGGTGGGGTAAGCTGTAATAATTTTTCTACCGCTAGCACAAAGGCATGTTC
>JBPCVJ010000018.1:0-31220 GCA_051010635.1 Alphaproteobacteria bacterium
CGCGTGGCACAGCTGGCGGCACTGGGGTAGCCGATGGGTGAATATGGATTAGCCAAGCCTTTGTTTTATCCATTGCCAATTTGAATGATGAAGCAACCGAATGGTCTGGTAGCCAGCCAACCGATTCCACCATTAATGAAACGACCGGGGTGAGTAATTCGGCTAGTTTAAATGATGCCAATAATTATGTATCGGTGGCAACCTTTACCCCCATCGATGTTGATGGCGATGGGTTTGAATATGATATCACGGGTGTGGATGCAAGTTTTTTCACCATTGATGGCGATGGTATTTTGAAATTAAAATATCAGCTTGATTATGAATCCACCAGCCACCCTGATGGTAATTATTCAATCATTATATCGGCGCGTGGCACAGCTGGCGGTGCTGGGGTAGATGATGGAGCTGGGGCAGATGATGGCACATTATGGATTAGCCAAGCCTTTGTGTTGTCGGTTGCCAATACCAATGATAATATAACCGAATGGTCTGGCACCCAACCATCATTGGTGGTGGTTGATGAGGATATCACTACTGGTGCTAAGTCACCCATTGCCATTGCTACCTTTACTGCCATCGATGCAGATGGCAATGAATTTGGATATGATGTTAATAATAATTCATTTTTTTTAGATAGCGATGGGGTTTTATATGTCAGGGTTGGATATGATTATGAATCATTGGGCATGTATAATGCATCCTTTCCAGTAGATGTTCATGCACGCGGCGCATCTGGTGGTGGGGTAGTTGGCAATGCCCAGACAGGTATTTTTTTGCATGGAGATTTTGGATGGATAAGGAGCAGGATTGTTTTTTCCATTGTCAATATCAATGATAATGCAACTGAATGGTCTGGCACCCCGCCAAATATGGTTATGGTTGATGAAACGGCTGGGGTGGGTAGCCCGACTGCCTTGATAGTTGATAATTATCAATCGGTGGCAACCTTTATCCCCACCGACGCCGATGGTGATGGGTTTGAATATGATATCGGTGGTGCGGATTCAGGTCTTTTCATCATTGGTAGCGATGGTATTTTGAAATTAACATATCAATTAGACCGTGAACAGGCAGGTTATGCCGATGGTAATTATTCAATTATTGTGATGGCTCGCGGCACAGCTGGCGGCACTGGGGTAGCCGATGGGGCAATATGGATTAGCCAAGCCTTTGTGATTTCCATTGCCAATATCAATGATAATATAACCGAATGGTCGGGCGCCCAACCTTCGCTTGCGGCGGTAAGCGAGGCTTATCTAGGTGATTCTGTTGCGGCTGATATTCCTTTGGCAACCTTTACCCCAACCGATGCCGATGGAACAAATTTTGAATATGAGGTTGATGATGGTTTTAGTGGATTAATATTTGGCATAGATAGCAATGGTGTTTTATCTACAAAATTGCAATTTGATTATGAAAATAATACCCGTCATTGGACGGCAACTGTTTGGGTAAGGGGCACTTCAGGTGGTGCTATAACCAGCGATGCGATGGGCGGTGATACACAAATTCGTAGTGGTCTCGGGGGTGGTTGGATAAGCCATGTTTTTGTCATGTCTATTGCCAATATTGATGAACCATTAGTGAATGATACAGCAACCGAATGGTCTGGCAACCAACCAACCGATTTTATCATTGATGAAACGGCTGGGGTAAGTGATATGAGTGATCCCGCCAATTATCTGGTGGCAACCTTTACCCCGATAGATGCAGATGGTGATGGGTTTGAATATCGCATCACAGGTCAAGATGCTAATTTTTTCAACATTTTTAGCAATGGTGTTGTATTATTAAAATATCAGCTTGATTATGAATCCACCAGCCACCCTGATGGTAATTATTCAATTATTGTTGAGGCACGCGGCACGGCTGGTGTTGGTAATGCGGCGGGCGATGGGCTATTATGGGTTACCCAAGTTTTTGTGCTGTCGGTTGCCAATATTAATGATACAGCAAGCGAATGGTCGGGTAGCCAACCAAGCGATTTTACCATTAGTGAAACGGCTGGGCTGAGCGGTAATGTTGAATTAAGCGAGACCGAATATCTATCGCTGGCAACCTTTACCCCAACCGACATTGATGGTGATGATGGGTTTATATTTTTCTTAAGCGGTGATGCTGCAAATTTTTTCATCATTGGTGCTAGCGATGGTATTTTGAAATTAAAATATCAATTAGACCGTGAAGCGATAGGTTATGCCGATGGTAATTATTCAATTATTATATCGGCTCGCGGCACAGATGGTGGTCTTGGGGTAGCTGATGGCACACTATGGATTACCCAAGCCTTTGTGCTGTCGGTTGAAAATTTGAATGATATAGCAACCGAATGGTCGGGGGTGCAAACATCTAGCCTAGAAATGAAAGAATGCCATGGCACCACAGAAAATCAGGCTTGGGCGGTTGATGATTACAAAGCCCTAGCAACCTTTACTACGCTTGACGGTGATGGTGTGGAATATGGGTTAAGCGGTAGTGATGCAATGTTTTTCACCATAGATGAGGATGGTGTTTTATTATTAAAATATGGGCTTGATTATGAATCAACCAACCACCCTGATGATAATTATTCAATCATTATATCGGCGCGTGGCACGGGTGGCGGCGTTGGCATAGGTGCTGGAGCCATATCATTCGTAACCCAAGCCTTTGTGCTTTCAATAACTGATATTGATGAAGGCAATATAGATGATAATGTTAGGTCAAGCGAATGGCTTGAGCCCCCACCCTCGCTTGCGGTGGTAGACGAAGTTTTTCAAAAAGGTCTTGCTACAGCATTGGATCCTGATGAATATATTCAAATGGCAACCTTCATGCCATTTGATGCTGATGGAAAAAATTTTGAATATGAGGTTGATGATGGTTTTGGGGGATTAGTATTTGGCATAGATAGCGATGGTGTTTTATTTACAAAATATCAATTTGATTATGAAGGAGGGAATTTATCTCCCAATAATTGGACGGCAACTATTTGGGCAAGGGGCACTTCAGGTGGCGCACTCACCAGTGGTGCTATGGGTGGTGATACCCAATCTCGTGTTGATGGTAGTGGTAATAGCCTCGGGGGTGGTTGGATAAGCCATGTTTTTGTCATGTCTATTGGCAATCTTGATGAGTATGGTAAAAATGATGCCCCAACCGAATGGTCGGGTAGCCAACCCAATATGGCTGTTGTTGATGAAACGGTTGGGGTAAGCGATATGGTTGCCTTAACCACCCCCAATTATGTATCGCTGGCAACCTTCACCCCGATGGATGAGGAGGGCACAAATTTTGAATATCGCATCACAGGTCAAGATGCTAATCTTTTTACCATTGGTAGCGATGGTATTTTATTATTAAAATATCAATTTGATTATGAATCATTGCCTAATAATTATTCTATTGTTGTTGAGGCACGCGGCACAGATGGCGGATCATTTCCACTTGGTGGTGTTTTTTTGGGTGAAATATGGGTAACCCAAGCCTTTGTTTTATCGGTTAAAGATGTGAATGATGGTTCAACCCAGCAATCTACTGATTTGCCAATTTCTTTAAGCGATGTTGAATATGATGGCGATGATATAATAGATAGTGCGATAGTGAATTTTGATAATTTGCGTTATTACCAAAATGATACCGACCTTTATATTACCGTTAGTGACCTTGATGGATTAGAATTAAGTTTTAGCGATGGCGATTATCATCATTGGTATTTCATTGAAGATGATGCCAATGATGGCACGGGGCATATTATGTTTGATTTTGATGGTGATGTAGCAACCAACGGCGATCAAATTAATTTGTTTGGCGATAGCAATGATGAAGCCGATGGCGATTTTGATTCAAGCGGTTTAACATCAAATAACAATGGCGCATTGACTTTTGAGGAATTTCTTGATTTGATTGGTGGCGAACAGAATGTAAATTTTGTTTAGGTTTTTTTGTGGTTGTTTTTGCTATATTTATACTATATGATGAATTGATTTAAAAAAACAAAGGAAATAAAGGGAATAGGGGAATGACCGATCAAGCACGGGTTTGTATTATTGGCGGTGGTGCTATGGGCGTTGGCTTACTTTATCACCTTACCAAAATTGAGGGGTGGAAAGATTCCATATTGGTTGAAAAAGGTGAATTGACATCAGGCTCTACTTGGCATGCGGCGGGGCAATGCCCAAATTTTATCGGTAGTTTATCTATGGCGGTGTTGCATAATTATAGCATAGAAATATATAGCAATTTAGAAAAAGAAACAGGTGCGCCAGTGGGCTGGCATGGCTGTGGTGGCATCAGATTGGCATTGAGCGATGAAGAGGTTGCTTGGTTTCACTATGTTGAAGGTATAGCAAAGGTGGTAGGTTATGATATGCATCTTATCAGCCGAGATGAAATAAAAAAATATCACCCTTTTATAAAAACCGATGATGTCAAATTGGGTGTTTATACATTGCATGATGGCCATGTTGACCCTGCATCGGTTACCAATGCTATGGCACAGGTTGCCAAAAAATATGGTGCGGATATTCGCCGCCGCACCAATGTGACTGGCATTAAACAAAAACCATCGGGCGAATGGCAGGTGATAACCGATAAGGGTGATATTATTTGCGAACATGTTGTGAATGCGGCAGGTTGTTATGGTGATGAGATTATGAAAATGGTTGGCAAGCGTGCCGCTATGGCAAATGTGATGCACCAATATATCGTGACCGAGCAGGTTAAGGATGTGGTTGATTTTAATGAATCAAGCGGTAAAGAATTGCCAGTTATTCGTGACCCCTATTGCCATGCTTATTTGCGCCAAGAACGGGATGGTATTTTGGTAGGACCATATGAGCGTGATGAGGCTAAGATATCTTTTTTAGATAATGATGGGGTGCCACCACCCGAATTTGAAAATGCCCTGTTTGAACCAGAAATGGATCGTTTATTGCCATGGCTAGAGCGTGCGGGTGAGCGGTTTCCTTTGTTTGTTGATGCAGGAATGAAAAAAGTGATTTCTGGCCCCATCACCCACACACCAGACAGCAACCCCCTGTTGGGGCCAGCGGCAGGATTAAATAATTTTTGGTTGGCAACTGGTGCTTCGATTGGTATTGCACAAGGTGCGGGTGCGGGTAAATATCTGGGTCAATGGATGGTGCATGGTCAATCAGAAATTAATATGCGCCCGCTAGACCCGCGTCGGTTTGGCGATTGGGCGATAGGTGATTATACCAATAAAAAAGCGATTGATGATTATCAGCATATGTATCATTGCCATTGTCCGGGCGAATATCATGATGTGGGTCGCCCGATTACTGAAACGCTATTAACGCCAATAGAAAAAGAAAAAGGTGGGGTGTTTGCTGAAGTGCATGGGTGGGAGAGGGTAAAATGGTTTAGTGCAAAAAAAGAAAAAGAAAATTATAGTTTTCGCTATAACAATTCCAAACCAATGGTTGATGAAGAATGCCATGCCGTTATGACGACAGCGGGGGTTGTGAATATGTCGTCTTTTAGTAAATTTTTGGTTGAGGGGGAGGAAGCAGAAGCGGCATTGGATTATTTAACTACCAACAAATTACCGAAAAAAGATGGCGGTATTGTTTTATCCCATGCGCTGACGCCGAGCGGGTTTTACATATCAGAATTTACCATATTTAGAAAATCAAATAAAAGTTTTATGTTGATGAGTGGTGCATCAGATCGCTTGCGTGATAGTGATGTGCTGGTTGATGGTTTGAAGGGAAAAAATGCGACTATGACCGATGTAACAGATGATTATTCTGTGTTGGTGGTGTCGGGTCCTGAGGCGCGTAATATTTTACAACCTTTAACCCAAAGCAAATTGACCAATGATGAATTTTCATGGCTGAGTGGTCAAGATATCACGCTGGCGGGTGTGCGGGTGATGGCTTTGCGAGTTAATTATGTTGGTGAATTGGGTTGGGAAATTTATCATCAACCAAGCGATATGATAAAAGTCTATGACGCCATTTGGCAAAGTGCAAAAGATAAGAATATCCGTGATGTGGGTATGTATGCTGTTAATTCTTTAAGGTTTGAAAAAGGCTATCGCAGTTTGGGTGCAGAATTAACCAATGAGTTAGGGCCAATAGAGGCAAAGATGGAGCGATTTGTCAATTTTCAAAAAGATTTTATCGGTAAAGAAATGCTGTTAAAGGTTAAAGAGAGTAAATTGCGTTATCAATTGGTTATGTTAAAATTATCGGATGCTGACCATGATGTGCTTGGCAATGAACCTGTTTTTGCTGGCGATAAGCGGGTTGGTATTACAACTGGTGGGGCATATGGTCGCCGTGTGAAGGCGGCGCTTGCCTTTGCCTATATCAAGCCAGAATATGATAAAATAGGTGCAAAATTGACCGTCCCTTCTTTGGGAAAGGACAGAACAGCTGAGATTATTCCAGATGTTGTCTATGATGTTGAGAATCAAAAATTAAAATCTTAAAATTAATTAAGAAACTAAAGATTTTAATGTGCCATTTTGGTGTAATTTTGCAAGTTCGGCATAACCACCAATCGCTTCCCCATTGATAAAAATCTGCGGCACGGTGCGGGCATTGGGCACACGCATTTTCATATCATTGGCAGCGGCTTGGTCATGCCAGATATTATATTCAATAAAATCAATATCTTGTTGCTTAAGCAGGTTTTTTGCTTGGTCGCAAAAGGCACATTGGTCTCGGGTAAAAACTTCAACTTTTTTCATTATCTTTATTTTGTTTGCTCCTATAAGAAAAATATTTGTCGTAGATGAATGAGGATAAGATACCAAATCCTATAGATATGATAATAGCTATGACACCGTAAAGCAAGGAGTTTTTTTCGGCAAAACGGCTAATGAATGAACTTAAACCTTTTTTTTCAATCAGCAAAGGTAATTGTTCGGTGCGAACAATTTGACTATTTAAGAAATAATAAATTGTGATGTGATAATTGCCGACTGGAGTTTCTGGATAAAGCACGATGGGCAAATAGAATTTTTTTTTGTTTTTAAAGAATCTATTAGCTTCGGGGAAATAAACTTTTTTGTTGCTGAGTGTTTCTAATAAACCATCGCTATAGTATTTTCTTATATCTTTGAAATCAATGATTTGGTTATAAAAATTATGACCAAGTGCCTTATCACCGATTAGCAAAATATATTTTTGCCAATCGGTTAGGCGATCTGGCAAACTGAGGTCGGTGGTTGCCCAGAAATAAAATGCGGGAATATCCTTAAAAACTTTTTTTTGACCATTCACCCAAATGCCAAACAATTTTCTTTTTTGCCATAAATTAGCGGTTATGCGTGGTCCGATTAATGTTATGACAACTTCTTCATTTCTATTTTCTACTTCACCTGTGACCAATAATAATTTTTGATGAAAGTTAATATCCATGTTAATAATATGTTCTGATAGGTCGGCAGTTCGCCCTGATATGGGGTTTAAACAAAATAACAAAAGGATAAAAAATATTTTTTTCATTTTATTTTGATACAAGGTCGGTGGATAATAAAAACAATGATTTGGGGGTAATGAATAACCCGAATAATAAAATAATCGCTAATAACAACACCAAACAAGAAAATAAAAATCGCAAAACATCAGGTGATAATTTTTTATTGAATTGATTGCCAGTCATTGCCCCCATAACACCACCGATGGTTAAAAATACGCTCAGCACAATATCAAGCGAACGACCAAGCATACTATGCATAAGGCTGGTTAGGGCAGCAATGAAAATAATTTGGTAAAGCGATGTGCCGACCACCATCTTGCTAGGCATTTTTAAGATATAGCTCATAAAAGGAATTGCTATGATACCACCACCGACGCCAAGAATAGATGAAAAAAATCCTATCATGCTTCCTAAAATAATTGGTAACCAAATGCTTATTTTGATGCCTGACACCGAAAAATATTCAACCGAAGGTAAGCGATTAAAATAATGATTAAAAACAAGAGCAAGTTTTGTTAATCTTTTGCCTATTATTTTATTGCCAAAATTAAATGCCAAAGGTGATAGTTTGACATTTGGGATGCGCAAAGATAGCCTTGATGTTATAAGTGGTATTTGAATATAATTTTTCCAAAAATCGCTACCTTTGCGGTGGCGGATGGCATTGAGGCTTTCACGCCAAATCATCAAACCAACCAATAGCAAAAAACTAATATAACAGATGCGTAAAAATAAATCTATTTGACCGATAGATTTTAAGCTAACAAAAATTAAGCTACCCATCATAACCGATACCACACCACCGACCAACATATAATTTCCGATTCTAAAATCAATTTGCCCTTGTTTTCTTTGCAATAATGAACCCGCCACCGCTGTTGCCAGCACCTGGTTGGCTGATGTAGCGACGGCAATGTTGGGCGGCACGCCCAAAAAAAATAACAATGGGGTGATAATAAAACCGCCACCTATACCAAAAATACCGCTTAATATCCCCACCCCGCAACCTATTAATATTAAAAACAAACCATTGACGGAAACACCAGCAATCGGTAAATAGATATCAAAAAATTCAAACATATTTTATTTTGTTTCTTTGCGTTGTGCAATTTTCATAGCTAGTGCCGATGATAGAAAATTATCAATATCGCCGTCAAGTACTTCGGTGGTTTTGCTGGTTTCAATACCGGTGCGTAAGTCCTTTATCATTTGGTAGGGATGAAGAACATAAGAGCGAATTTGGTGGCCCCAGCCAATATCTGATTTATTGTCATAATCAACTTTTTCGGCATTTTCTTTTTTTTCTAATTCCTGTTCGTAGAGTCTTGATTTTAGCATACGCATAGCTTGGGCACGATTTTGATGTTGCGATCGTGCATTTTGGCATTGCACAATAATACCAGACTTGTGATGGGTGATACGCACAGCGCTATCGGTGCGATTAACATGTTGGCCGCCTGCACCAGATGCACGGTAAGTATCAATGGTGATATCTTTATCTTCAATGGTAATGGTAATATCATCATCAACCTCAGGGTAAACATCAACCGAAGCAAAAGATGTGTGGCGTTTTTTATTAGCATCAAAAGGAGATATGCGCACCAAACGATGCACGCCTTTTTCGGTTTTTAACCAGCCAAACCCCTTGTCGCCTTTGATATGCAAAGTGGCTGATTTAATACCTGCTTCTTCACCGCGTGTTTCTTGTATCAAGTCAACTTGGTATCCATGGTTATCAGCCCAGCGATGATATAGGCGAATGAGCATTTTTGCCCAATCTTGCGATTCGGTGCCGCCCGCACCTGCGTGAATTTCTAAAAAACAATTACAATGGTCGGCTGGATCGCTGAGCATCGTTTCCAATTGTTTTTGTGCTATTAATTGTGCAATTTTTTGTAATTCTTTTGTTGCGTCATTTAAAAGATTTTCATCATCGGCTTCTTGTGCTAATTCTACCATTGCCATAGCATCATTTGATAATTTTTCTAAATCGGTGATGAGGTTAATGTTTTTTTCAATGGTAGATTTTTCTTTTAATAATGTGGTGGCTTTTTGACTATCTTGCCATAGATTGCTGTCTGTTGCCTTTTTATTGATGACGATTAATTTTTGTTGTAAATGCGGCAGGTCAAAGATGCCCCCTTAGCAAAGTAAGACTTTGCTGAATATTATCATTAAGATGTTTGATTTCGCTATTCATTTTTTTATGATGATAATTTTTCTTCTAACATGCCACAGATAAAATGTCCGATAGCAATATGCATTTCTTGAATATGGTTGGTTTGCGATGAGGGTGCATTTATAAGATGATGGCAGAGATGGTTTATTTTGCTATCTAAAGACGAGCCTGTCATACCGATGACGACCATACCTATATTTTTGGCAGTAGCAATGGCGTGTAAAATATTGGCACTATTACCACTAGTGGAAAGGGCGAATAATATATCCCCCTTTTTTGCCAGTGCTTCTAATTGTCTAGAAAAAATTTTTTCATAGCCAAGATCATTACCAATAGCAGTTAAGGCTGAGGTATCGGTTGTTAAAGCAAGGGCAGGTATTGCTATGCGGTCTTTTTGATAGCGCCCCACCAATTCGGCGGCAAGATGTTGGCTGTCGGCCGCCGAGCCACCATTGCCGATAAAAATAATTTTGCCACCTGCTTTCAATGATGTTTCGCAAATATTGATGATGGTGGTGATGGTGGGGGCTAACTGCTCCAATGAGTTAAAATTGCTTATAACTTTTTGACAATAGGATAAAAATTTTTTATCGGTCATGGTTTTTATAAATAAGTCATTATATAAGAAATTGGCTGGGGAGGCTGGATTCGAACCAACGAATGGCGGTATCAAAAACCGCTGCCTTACCACTTGGCGACTCCCCAATCATATCTACAAGGAATTCTCTATAGGGTTTTTATCATGAAGGCAAGGCATAAGCAAGGTTATTGATAAACCACAACTAGGGCTGGTCGGATAAGGCGGTCATGTAGTTGATAGCCCTGTTGTAGAACATCGGCAATTGTATCTTTGTTATCATGGCTGGCAGATTTGGTGGAAAGTGCTTGATGCAGATTGGGGTCAAATTTTTGACCAGGGGCGGCAATTTTACAGACATAAAATTTTTCAAATAGGCTATCGGTCATTTTTAATATCAATTCCAAACTTTTGAATAATAGGTCAATTTTTTTATTTTGTGCTTTATCGTCGTCGGTGATGGTTTTCATGGTTTCGGCAAGGTTATCAAATATCGGTAATATTTCGCGTATAATAATTTGCGGTGCATATTTTCGCATTTCAGTTATATCTTTTTCGGCGCGTTTTTTTGTATTATCAGCATCGGCTAAAGCACGCAGCATTTGGTCTTTTAGGTCGGTTAATTGTTTTTCTAAAGCGATGAGTTTATCAGCATCGGTTTGCGGTTGGGTTGGTTTTTTTTCATCAATATTTTTATCACCATTGCCATGACCAGTGACTTCATTGGGATGAGCATCGGCAACATGATTAGCCGAATTATTATCAGCCGTTGGGGCAGATTTTTCTTGGTCGCTTAAGTTATTTTTTTTGTTTTCATCAAACATGGTTTTTATTTAAGATGTTTAAGATTTTTTTTCAAGGGGTAGAAAAATTATTGAAATAAAGAATTATCAATCACAATGGGTTTGGTATTTTTTCTATCACGAATGGTAAAGCCCATTTTTGCTATTTGTTCTTTGTGGTTATCGGCAGTTATAAAATCTTTTATTGTTTTAGCATGGTCTCTGTTTTTTATTAAATGATTTATTTTTTTTGTCATGTCTTTAGTTAAGTTAAATTGATTATCAAAAGTTACCATATCAAATGTATCATAAGAAAAAACATGCATTTTATCATTGGCATTCATTATTATCATTCTTGCTATATTGAAGAAAAGCGACATATCTTTTATATTTTTATTTTTATGGATAGATGTTATCAGTTGATGCATTTCTTTTAATAAAGAAATTGTATCCAAATCATCACCAAGGATCGCAATCATAAAATTATTTATTGTTTCTTGATTATCAACAGTATATTTATTTATTTGCTTGGCATAATCAATTTGAGTGATAAGGGTATTGGTTATTTTATTAAAAATATCTTTTGTTTCGTCTAATTTTTTTTCGGTAAAATTAAGTGGTTGGCGATAGTTGGTTGAAAGCATCAGCAAGCGCAAAACAGCTGGGGGCAGGCGTTTTTTTTCTAATAAATTTTTTACGGTAATAAAATTACCTTCTGATTTACTCATTTTTTTATCATTGATAAGCACAAAGCCATTGTGCATCCAATAATTGGCAAATCCATAGCCACAAGCACGGCTTTGCACCAATTCATTTTGGTGGTGTGGAAAAATTAAATCTTGTCCGCCAGCGTGAATATCAAATTCTTGCCCTAGATGTTTTTTTGCCATTGCCGAACATTCAATATGCCAACCAGGTCGCCCATCACCGAATGGTGATGAAAAAAATGGTTCATTATTTTTTTTAGGCTTCCATAGAATAAAATCCAGCGGTGATTTTTTATATGGGGCAACATCTATTCTTGCACCGCTGATTAAATCTTTAAGGTTTTTTTTTGCAAATTTTCCATAATCAGCTATTTGGGTGATATCAAATAATACATGCCCCTCAGTTTGATAGGCGAAACCTTTATCTAATAAAATTTGAATCATGTTAATCATATCTGGAATATGATCGGTTGCTCGTGGTTCGCTGTCGGCAGGGCAACCCAATTTGATAGTTAGGTTATGAAAATCGGCAAGTGTTTTTTTTACCAAAACATCAATGGCAATTTTTTTTTCTGTTGCCCGATGAATAATTTTATCGTCAATATCGGTGATATTACGCACATATTTTACATGATGATATTTTAATTTTAGCAACCGCGATAGAACATCAAAAACAATCAATGGTCGTGCATTGCCGATATGAATATCATCATAAACCGTTGGACCACAAACATAAAGACGAACATCATCGGCATCGATTGGAATAAATTTTTCTTTTTTATTAGATGCCGTATTAAAAATAAAAATATCATTCATGATAAATCTATAAATTCAATTTCACCATTTTTCAACTTGAAAGCCAATTCGCCTTGTAATAATTTTTTGGCGTGCTTGCCAAATATATCATAGCGCCAATCTTGTAAAATTCTTGCTTCGGGTTTTTTTAATAAAAAATCAACCAGATCGCTTTCACGGGCAATAATACGCGCTACGACATTTTTTTCATGGGCAATGGTTTTTAATAATAATTTTAAGGCGATTAAAGTATTTTCAGATATTTTGGCGGATGGTTTTTTTTCTTGATATGATTCACCATTATGGCTGGCAATGGCTTTTTTCATAATGGCAAAAACCGCTGTTGTTGTGTGTTTGTTTTGTATTATATTTTTTGTATCCCGCATGGTTTTTAAGTCGTCTAATTTTGTTGGTAAATGATTGCATAGATTGATTAACAATTCATCACGCATGATAAACCCGCGTGGCAAATTTTTTTTGATAGCCTCCTCTTCACGCCATGTCGCCAATAATTGCACCGCATATAATTTTTTAGCGTCTTTGGGCAGTTTTTTTAATCTGTTCCATGCATTGCTTGTGTTTAATTCATAACTTTTTATATCAAGCAATTTTATCATTTCTTCTTCTAACCATGCTAGGCGATTTTTTTCGACCAATATTTTTTCTATTTTTTGATAAATTTCTAATAAATAAATCACATCAAGCGCCGCATATTCTAAAGCTTTTTTTGGCAAGGGTCGGTTATACCAATTTATAAATTGCATTGTTTTGTCTATATTTTTTTTTAAGAGAATTTCGACCAATTTTTGATAGCCGATGTTATCTCCAAATCCCAATACAGCGGCTGCCAATTGACTATCAATGATGTTGGGTGGAATTTTTTTGGTTAAATGATATATAATTTCAATATCTTGTGAGCCAGCATGAATAATTTTCATTGGTTTTTCATTGTTTAAAAAATTCCAAAGTGGCGATAGATTGGATAATGATGGTGATAAAACATCAATGATGGCTACACCATTTTTGCTAGCTATTTGTACCAAACATAATTCGGCAAAAAAAGTTTTTTTACGCATAAATTCGGTGTCAATGGCGATGACATCATCGATGGCGATGCGTGCTAAAAATTTTTCTAAGTTAGCCGATTCAGTGATTAATTGATAATCCATATTAGTGGTTGGAATAAAGTTGCCCATGCGATATTTTATAGGTATCAGTCATGAGAATAAGATTTTTTTATCCATAGGTTTTTTTAAAAATCATCATTATAATTGCGTTCTTCATTTTCATGGTCTTGTTGTGCTTCAAGGGAAAGGGTAGCGATCGGTCGGGCTTCTAATCTTTTTAAATCTATGGGATAACCATTAACCTCGCAAAACCCATATTTTTTGTTAGCTATTTTTATTAAGGCATCATTAATTTTTAGAATTAATTTTCGTTGACGATTGCGAGCATGCAAATCAACCGAACGAATCTGTTCAGAACTGGCACGCTCCAACGGGTCGGGTGTTTTATCATTGTCTTGTTGTAATTCTTCTACGATGTCAGCATTGCTTTCTAATAATTCTTGTCGCCAAGCAAGAAGTTTTTTACGAAAATATTCACGCATAATAGGATTCATGAATTTTTCGCTTTCGCTTGGTTGATAATTATTGGGCAAGGTTATAGCTTGTTCATCATTGGCAAGACCACTTGGGAAAAGCCCAACTATCTGTTCCCAATCAAGTTCGGGGGTTATAAGATTTTTATTAGCCATAATATTTTTTATATGCTATTGAAATTTTTTTTAGCACAAAATGATATGATTTTAAAGTGATATCGCCGAAACGACATGGTTGCTTAATATTTTAATGTTGTTTCGTGGCGCGCTTTCATAACAGAAAAAAATATACCAAAGGCGGCTAAGGTGGTTAGCATACTGGTGCCACCGTAAGAAAATATCGGCAAGGGAACGCCAACCACTGGCACCAAGCCAAGCACCATAGCACTATTAATAGAAACTTGTATGGCGTAAAGCCCTATCACACCAAATGCAACTAGCTTGGCAAAATTTGATGCGATTTCACGACTATATGAAAACCCAAGATAAATGATGCTATATTGGATGATTAATAAGAACATGCTACCAATGAAGCCAAATTCTTCGGCAAAGGCAGTGAAAATAAAGTCGGTATGTTTTTCGGGTAAAAAATCAAGTTGTGTTTGACTGCCAGCACCAAAACCTTTGCCAAACAAACCACCCGAGCCAACTGCTATGATTGATTGATTGATATGATACCCTGAACCCGCAGGGTCGGATGTGGGGTCTAAAAATGAAAAGATGCGTTTTTTTTGATAATCTAGCAATATTTCAAACCATGCATAAACCGCTATTGCCAAACCACTGCCTATGCCAATATAAATAAATTTATTGGGCAAACCTGCGGCTAAAATAATTGCCACCGAAACTAACAATAATAGCATGGCTGTGCCAAGGTCGGGTTGTAGAGCTATTAAACTAAAGGGTATGATAATTAATAAAATGGGTAAAATATAAATGCGTAGTGAATAATAATCTTTGGGATTGAGTGCTTGAAAATAACGAGCCAGGGCAAGTATAACGCCCACCTTCATTAATTCTGAAGGCTGAAAGCGAAAAGGACCAACGCTAAGCCAGCGTTGTGCGCCGAGCCCTACCACACCTATCAATTCTACCAAAATTAATAGAACCAAAAACATAAGATAAAGAGTAAAGGCATGACGAAACCAAAAGCGTGGTGAGGTATTGGCAAGACCTATCAATAACCCCAATCCTAATAGGCTATGAATAAGATGGCGTAGGGCAAAATCTTGCACCCCATCAAAGATAGATATCATCGCTATATTGCTTAATAATATTAATAAAAATAATAACAGCAACAACAATGGATGCAAGATATGTAATTGGTCGTAAAATAATCGGCGCATTGTATATTTTTTATTTTTTGCTGGGTGAGTTTTTTTGTTTTTCAACTTTATATGCTGCTGTCAAGGCGGCCCGTGCCACTGGTGCGGCAGCTAAGGCTCCGCCTAATCCATGTTCAATAACCACCGCAGTGGCATAACGAGGTTTGTCGGCGGGGGCAAATCCGATAAATAGCCCATGGTCACGCAATGCCCATTCAGTTCCATATTGGGCGGCGGCACCTTTTTGTTTTTCCCATTCTTTTAATTTTCGCACCTGAGCAGTGCCAGTTTTGCCAGCCATTTCAAATTCGGGAATATAGATACGGCTACCAAGCGCGGTGCCTTTTTCATCGTTAACCACACGCCACATGGCATTGCGCACAAAATCCAAATGTTCCTGCTTATAATTAAGTTTGCGTTTAGAGCGTTTTTTAGGAAAAACCCCTGGCGTTACAAGATAGCCACCATTGCTAATCGCCGCGGTTGCTATTGCCAATTGAATAGGTGTTACCAGCAAATAACCTTGCCCCACCGCATGGATAACGGTTTCACCGCCATACCATGGTTCATTGACGGTTTTCATTTTCCAGCTTTCTGATGGAATAAAACCACTTCTTTCATTTTTATCAATAAAACCAGTGGTACGCCCAAAACCAAAATCGCTAAACACACGAAATATTTTTTCAATGCCTAGACGTAATGACATGGTATAAAAATAAACATCGCAAGAATGTTTGATGGCATCTGACATATTCATTTCACCATGGCCACCTGCTTTCCAACAATTATAGGAACGGCGACCTAACCTAAAATACCCAGGGCAATTTATTGTCTCTTCAGGATCAATCATATTGCGAAGTAGGCTGAGCGCAACAAGCGGTTTTACCGTTGAACCAGGTGGATAGGCACCTTGGATAACACGGTTGGGTAGGGGGGATAGTTCATTATTATATATACTCTGCCATGCGGCGGGCAACACCGAACCCCTGACAAAAATATTGGGGTCAAAAGAGGGCAAAGACCCCATCGCCAATATATTGCCATTGTCGGTATTGATAACCAAACCTGCGGCTACAGGGTGTTTTTTAAGTGCAGTCATTAAGGCAGTTTGTATGGTGGCATCCAAAGTCGTTTGAACAGATAAACCCGCTTTTGATGCTACCGAACCTAAGTCACGCACCTGTGTGCCATGAACATCAATTTCGGCACTTAAAGTGCCCGGTGTGCCACGCAATGCCAAATCACGCCATCTTTCAATACCACTTTTACCATTTTTTAAACCATTGATTTTTAATTGTTTGTCTTTTTCGGCTTCAAAAGGGGTGGGATTGCCAACTAAGCCAACCACATGTGCAAAATCATCTTTGTAAGGGTAAAGCCGTTGATAATTATCTGCCACCAATAGACCGGGTAAAAACAGCATTGATTGGCGATATTGCACCATTTCATCCCAGCTGATATTTTCTTTTATTGTGATAGGAAAAAATTCTTTGGTTGTATCGATGCGTGATAAAATATCTTGGCGTGCGGTTGGGGTTAATTCTATTTCATTGGCAATTTTATTAAAAGCGATAATATAGTTTGATTCATTGTTATTCTTGTTGCTGACCTCTGACATTAGAAAATCAATACGAAAATTTCTAACCGCACCAGCCAATACATCGCCATATTGATCCAATATCTTTCCACGCTCAGGAATAATGGGAACAACACGCACACGATTATTGTCGGCTTTTTTGCGATAAAAATTGCGTCGCAAAATTTGTAGATTCACTAACCTGATTGATAATACCCCCGCCATTAAAACCCCTGCACCTTGCAATAGGGCAACTCGTCTGTCAAAAACTTTTTCTTCGGCAAATAGCATTTTTGTTTTTACATTGGGTTGATAAAAATAAATTTAAATTCGTGACATATATTTATCAAAGAAGGATAAAAAACGCCATAGAAATGGTGTAAGAACCAGACTGGTTGCAAAGCGACTAAGTAACAAACCAGCATTTTGCCATTCTGCACCAAAAAGCACCATCAATGATTGTTGACCAAAGATATAGAGCGCCATACAAACAGCAAATTTTAACAAGAAATTGATACCATGTTGTTCATGAAAATTTTTGCGAAAAAATCGTGGGTAAATAAAAGATAGCCATAAGGCAAGGGCAGTTACGCCAATGCGTTGGCCAGTTTCAATATCGTAAAAAATTCCCAAAAGAAATATTAACCATAGTGGTAAATAGCGTGGATAATGAAAATGAAAATACCAAATAAAAATAAAAAATAGGCTGGGTTTTATATAAGAAAAAAAAGATAAGGTGATAGGTATGGTTTCAACTATCATTGATAAAATCACCACTATCAATGGTATGAGTAGGCTGTAGGTGCGTGGTTGCCAAAGAATTAATTTCATGATGTTTGAATGATTATGGTTTATATATTTTGACATATATTGGTGGATTTTTTTCAGCAAATATTAGAATGCCTATTTTACCCAATTTTTTATCATAGATAGTGCCGATGGGTAAGAATGGTGGAAAATTTCCGCCATTGCCTGTGCTAACCACCACTTCGCCAATAGTGGGTCTATCTATGCCATCAAAATAATCTAATATCGCTATGGGGCTACCATCACCACGCAATACAGCACGAAATTTGCGATTGGTGACCGTAACTGGTAAATAAAAATTTGGGTCAGATAAACGCAATAGTCGTGCGCTATTATTTCCTACTTCAATAATCACGCCAACCAGACCAGTATCATCAACCGCAAATGCACCTTCTGTAATGCCATCATTGCCACCACGATTAACCAGCCAAGTTTGCCTTCCCGATGCCCCCGCATCACCAATGATGCGAGCAGTGATATATTCATTGTTGGTATTGCGTGGTTGAAATTTTAACAATTTGCTGAGTTCCAAATTTTCACGCCGCAAAACAATGGTTTGTTGTTTTAGTAAATTATAATTTTTTAAATCTTGACGTAATTTTTTATTCTGTTCATTGGCATAAACCAAATTACCAAGTGATATGGCAACATATTCAATGCTTTGTCCTATATGACTGGTCATGTTTTGTACAAGTGATAACACACTGGCTATCAATGTTGTGTGATGGGAGTTTTCGCTAACATTGATAGCTATATTATCGTTGATCGTATTGGCGTCTATTATATTATTGGTAGCAAGGCGATTGCTACTGGTGATGACGACAATGATAGCCGATAGTAGATAAACCCAAAAACCGCCGTGGTCAAAAAACCATTTTAACCATTCAACCCCACCACGCGCCGCCTTGCTATAACCAGCACGCTTGATATAGATAGGTTTTTTTCTAAACCACATAATTTTTCCCTAGACCGATTCGGTTGGGTTTGCTACATCAATATTCTATAGGCTGTTGCCCAAAAAGATAGTATAATGAATAGATAAAAAAAATGAAATCATCAAAATCTAACAATAAATTTTTCTCTATTAATATTTTTTGGTTTTTATTGCCATTGGTATTGGGGTTGGTGCTGGGGGTATTTTGGCATGGGCTACGGCAACAAACACAAGATGATGTTTTTGTGTTGTATAATAAAAAAATGCCCTTGATGGTTTTTTCATCATTTGATGGCAATCATATAACGACCGACGATTTGTTAAAACCTTCTTCGCCGATGGTGCTTAATGTATTTGCTAGTTGGTGTGCTCCTTGTATTGCTGAAATGCCAATGTTGCAATCTATGCAACCATTGTTGAAAGAATATAATGTTCGTTTGATAGGAATTAATTGGCAAGATAAAAAAAATTCTGCAAGGCGATTTTTACAAAAATATGGTGATCCTTTTGATAGTGTTATTGTTGATAGAAATGGTAAGGCAATGGTTGATATGGGCTTGGTGGGTGTGCCAGAAACCTATGTGATAGATAAAAATGGTGTGGTGCGATTTAGAAAGGTAGGGCCCATTATTACCGACCAAGATCGAGATGAGATATTGATGGCAATAAAAAAATGGCAATAAAAAAGAATATGTTGGTGGTGGTTTTGATAGTCAATTTCATGGTGACTATTATGGCTTGGGCAAATGAGCAAAAAACACAAAAAGAAATCAATAATTTTTTATCAGAAATACGCTGTTTGGTGTGTGATGGTGAATCGCTTGAAACATCGTCATCGGTTTTTGCAAAAAACTTGCGTGATGTTATTTCTTTACAATTTCAACAGGGCAAAAGTGAATCTATGGTTAGAGAATATTTGCGTGCAAGATATGGTGATATTATTCTTTTTCGCCCGCCCTTAAGGTTAAGCACTTTGCTATTATGGTTATCGCCCTTTTTATTTTTGTTGTTTGGGTTTTATCTGTTAAGGGGTATATTCAAACGCCATTGATATAAATTATATATGAAAAAAATATCGTGTGATGTCAAGGCGTGATTGAAAAGAGTGAAAAGCATGAAATTCGCTTAAATGAAAATTATATAGGCGGTCATGATGTATTGGGCCAAAGGCTTGTTTGGCAAAATCTGACCGATAAAAATTATCCAAAGCTTGATACCAATAGAAGGGAAAGTCTGGTTTATTATCCATACCACGACCTTGTTCAACTTTTGATTTTTTCGGCGGCATAATTTTATTGACCAAACCATCTTTGATGGCAGCTAGCAACCCAGCACATAAAAAATAGGGATTGGTATCCGAACCAGCAATACGATATTCAAGCCGTGTATTATGTGCATTTGATAGAGGAATACGAAAAGCCACCGAGCGATCATCAATATTCCAAGAAGAATTGATGGGTGCATAAGCACCATAAAGCATGAAGCGTCGATAGGAATTGCTGTTTGGGCAGAGTAGGATCATGATGTCCTTGGTGTGTTTCATTGCCCCGCCGATGGTATAGAGCAAATTATCATTGATGAGTGGGCGGTTACGCTCGTCTAACCCTTTTTCAAAGATATTTTTTTTATTTTTATCCAGTAGGCTAATATGCACATGAAGGCCAGATCCCGCCAAGCCAGCAAAAGGTTTCGCCATAAAAGTTGCATTAAGCCCGTATTTTTTTGCCACCGATTTAATAACACGGCGATAGAGCATGGCATGATCGCAAAGTCGCATAATGTCGGTATCATGGTGGGTGTTGATTTCATATTGACCAGGGGAATATTCTTTCGTTGTGCAGAGCGTATCCATACCTTGTGATTTTAATGTTGCAGTCATTTCTGATAAAACTGCGTCAAATGTATCAAGGTCTAGCATTTCGTTGCAATGCACATCAAGCGGTTGCTGGCCAGATTTACTATAGGACGCCATTTGCGCACGACCTTCTCGGTCTAGATCCATACGGCAGAGATAAAATTCAAATTCCAATGCCATATTTGGCGTTAGCCCCAATTCAGCAAAAGACTTTAATTGTTCTGATAAGATATGCCGTGGGTCGCCCGGTGCAGGGCTACCATCAGGCATAACATGGCGAGATAATATCTGTGCCCTTTGACCATTCAAGGAAACATTGCCCTTGCCATCATCAATATATTCATTAGCCCAAGGGACAAGATTGGTGGTATCGGCAATGGGTTCTAGTAAGCAATCAGGGTCGGCATCTTTGTTGCCTTGTGGTAAGAACACGCAATTTGCACCAGCAAAATCTAATAAAGAAATAGAAATTGGCATATGTATGTGACCCTTTGCTAAGGTTTCAAAATCTGCAATAGCAATACGCTTGCCACGCAAATGCCCAGAATAGGTTGGAAATAAAACATCAATGGAAGAAATCATAGGATGTTTTTTTCTAAAATTAGCAATTTCTGCCAACACCGCTTCGTGGTTGGTAGTAAGATGTGCTTTTAGATGTTGTGCTGATTGAAAATATATTTGCCAGCTATCACTTTTATCCCCATGTTTTATCATTCATCACCTATAAATTTTTTTTGACTATATCATGTATTAAAATAGAAAGCAAGTTGGCTGCCATTTTATTTTGATGTGGTCTTATTTTTTATAATTTTTCTTGCAATTTTTATAAAATTATTGCAAGTTAGTTGATATGAATAAAACAGAAGGTAGAAGAAGAGGTCGTGGTGCGCGTGTTGATGCCCGTATTGCTGGGTCGGCAATTTCTTATCCTGCCTATATTACTCGCAATGTTCCAACCTATGATCCTTTTTCTGAAGAAGTTTTGAGTATTATTGAAACGAATAGTGATAAAATTTTGAAGGAATTAGGCATAGCATTTTATGATGATCCTGAAACATTAGATATTTGGAAAAAGGCAGGTGCTGATGTTAAGGGTAATAAGGTGCATTTTGAAAATGGATTTTTGCAATCTATTATTAAAAAAACTGCACCCAAAGAATTTATCCAGCATGCACGCAATTCTGCCCGTAATGTAAAAATTGGCGGTCATCATACCGTGCTGGTGCCAAATTATGGCTCGCCCTTTGTGCATGATATAGAAAAAGGGCGCCGTTATGGCACGATTGAGGATTTTCAAAATTTGGTGAAGCTTGCCTATATGTCGCATGGTCTTCACCATTCGGGTGGCACGGTGTGCGAACCAGTTGATTTACCAGTGAATAAACGCCACCTTGATATGGTTTATAGTCATATGAAATATAGTGATAAACCTTTTATGGGTTCGGTTACTGCGGGGGAGCGTGCTGAGGATACTATAGAAATGTGTAAAATTTTATTTGGTACAGATTTTGTTGATAAAAATTGCGTGGTTATTAATCTTATTAATGCCAACTCACCATTGGTATTTGATGGCACGATGTTGTCGGCTTTGAAGGTCTATGCGCGTAATAATCAGGCAACCATTATTTCGCCTTTTATTTTATCTGGTGCCATGAGCCCAGTTACAGTGATGGGCACGCTGTCTCAATTATATGCTGAGGCTTTGGCGGGGATTGCCTTGACGCAAATTTTGCGACCAGGTGCGCCAGTGGTTTTTGGCACTTTTTCTTCAACCATTTCGATGCAATCAGGTGCGCCAACATTTGGCGGTCCTGAATCATCTTTGGTGCTTTATGGTGCGGCACAATTGGCAAGGCGATTGGCTGTGCCTTTTCGTTCGGGTGGTGGCTTGAATGGTTCAAAATTAGCCGATGCTCAGGCAGGTTATGAATCCGCCAATACTTTACAGACGGCATCTTTGGCTGGGGTAAATTTCATGTTGCACACAGCGGGTTGGTTAGAGGGTGGTTTGTCGGTATCTTATGAAAAATTTGTTATGGATGCCGACCAAGCTGTTATGATAGGAAAATTCTTACAAGGTGTTACGCCTGATGAAAATCAGCAAGCATTGGGGGCAATTTTTGAGGTAAAACATGGCGGGCATTTTTTGGGTTGTGAACATACACAACATAATTATGAAACGGCATTCCATCGTTCGCCACTTGCCGATAATAATAGTTATGAGCAGTGGTTGGCAGAAGGTAAAAAAGATATGGCACAGCGTGCCAATATGATGGTAAAAAAACTCTTGGCTGAATACCCTGACCATGCCCCTTTACTTGATCCAGCGAAAGATGAAGCAATAGTTGCTTTTATAAAACAAAAAAAAGATGCCGTGCCAGATTCCAATGTTTAATTTTTGTAATCTGGTTCTTCACGGTTGATAAGTTCTTTTAATGATTCAAAATATAGATCGCAAAATTCTGACGCATTATCATTTTCCATAGCGGTGCGTTGGGCAATTTGATGGGATAACATTTGCAATGGTTTTTGGGTTTGATAACTTAGGATAAGATGTTTCGCCGCCCGTTCAAAATAATATAAATTATTCCAAGCATCAGCCAAGGTTTTGCCGATTGCTAAAACTCCATGGTTACCCAGCAGAAGGATTTTTTTGTTTGGGTCCTGCAAAGATTGGCTGCATCGTTTGCCCTCTTCATCCAATGCTAGTCCGCCATATTCTTTGTCAATAACCACCTTGCCATGCAATAGGGCTGCACATTGGTCAATCGGGTATAGGGTGCTATCTTCTAAACTTGATAGTACTACGCTATAGGGCGGGTGAAGATGAATGATGGCATTGGCATGGGGAGTAGATTGGTAAATGGGGGCATGGAGACCGATGGCTGTTTTATCAATTGTTGAAGGAAAATTGATGGGTTGATGATAATTAACCAATGCGAGATCGCTTGCGGTCATTAAACAAAATAATTTGCGTGGGTTAATCAGCATTTCGTTATCATTGACCCGATAAGAAAAATGATTGGCAACGGCTTCAACCCAATTTTCTCGTGCAGCCACCCGAAACAAACAAGCGAGGTCTTGACGCTCCGTTTGGTATTTATTGATAGATATTTTTGTTAATGGTAGTGACATATAGGGAATCAAGCGGTTTTTTTACTTTTGTAAGTTTTTGGGATTATAGGTAACAAATTGGAGCATATCGGGATCGATTCGTTGGTAATTTTTCATTTGTTTGCCATTGCTACCCGTATCGTTTAATAGCCATGCCATGTTGATGGTTTGTTTTTGCTTGCCGTTTTTGATGGTTTGCCCGAATTTTTTGGCGACCATATTGAGTGTTGGTTTTTCATCGTGCGGGCGGGATTGGTATAGCCATGGTTTGATTTCTTGGTCGTATATTTTTTTTAGGGGTTTGATGGGTCGCGGTTTTCTGCCGAGTAAGCCCTTGCCCTTCATTTGTTGGATTTTATCGTAGCTTCTTTCGCGGCGGGTATTTGATTCGATTTCGGTATAGGTAGCTAATGCGATTGTAAGCACTTGGGTTTGCATCTGCATTAAGAGGGATTGTGGTGAAGTATCGTTTTTATCAATGGGTGTTAATATAAGGGGGGCTTGGCGAATCGGGATGATATTGATGCCCCAGCCATTGTCTTCGGGAGCCGCAGTGGCATTCTTTAAAAATTGGATTAATTCTTGTGAGTTGCGGCCGAGGCGATCAAGCTGTTCGACCACCAGTATATCGCCAGCCTGCATGGCTTTGATTATCATATTTAGCATTGGGCGTTCATTGATTTTAGTTTTGGTGGCTGAAATTTTTTCGCCACCATACCAGCAGGTGCGGTTTTCAAGGGTTTGGGATTTGTATTTACCGAAATTGTGGTCATCGGGCACGAGGGCTGTTAATTGAAATTCGGCAAAGATGCTTTCCACAGCTCGTTCGAGGTCCTGCGGTAGGCTGGACACCCGATGATAGAAAAATACCCGTGCCGTTGGTTTTTTTTCAAGCATGGTTTTGATGATGGTGATGCTCATTCTATCTTTCCTTGTTATACAATCATCCTTTAATTTACACTTAATATAGTTATTATATTATATTCGTTAGTGGAAGGCAATACAAATAATGATGAGATCTATAAATTATTGACAAATAGATTTTTTTTTATTACATACTCAATTATGTTTATCGTGTGTTTGCCAATATTTATGCCCCAAGATTTTTTATATGTTTATTCTTTATGCGGAGGGGTGGCCGAGCGGTAAGGCAACGGATTGCTAATCCGTGACCATCATAATAATGGTCGCAGGGTTCGACTCCCTGTCCCTCCGCCAATTTACCTTTTGTTGATGCAAATTTTAGATAGTATTTTTCTTTTGGATTACTTATTAATAATATATCATGACAGATAAAAATGCTGTGTTGGTAGAAATTTGCCGTGGCGATGAAGTCGAATCGATTCATCGTGGTGTGGTGGTAGTGGCTGATAGTAAAGGCAAAGTGGTTTTTTCTTTGGGCGATGTGGATCGGGTTTTGTATCCTCGTTCGGCTTTAAAAATTTTTCAGGCTTTGCCAGTGGTTGCAAGTGGTATAACAGAAGACCTAAAATTATTGGCAGAAGATTATGCTTTGTTGTTGGCATCGCATAGTGGCGAAATTGCCCATACAAAAAGGGTGGCGGCTTTGTTAGAAAAAATTGATATGACAATGGATGATTTGGCGTGCGGTGCGCATGAACCTTATCATCGTGAAACCGCTATGCGTTTGGTAGCAAATGGTGAAAAACCATGCCCGCTACATAATAATTGTTCTGGCAAACATAGCGGAATGTTAATGTTGGCACGGGCAAAGAATGTATCTTATAAAAATTATATTAATCCACAACATATTGTGCAGTTGCAAATTGCAGCAGCTATTGAAAAATTTTGTCATGTCAAGTTATCGCCTGCCGCTATTGATGGTTGTTCGGCGCCAACTTTTGCCTTACCAATAAAAAATATGGCAAGTGGTTTGGCACGATTTGGAGTGGCGGCTGGTGATGATAAAATGGCTTGTGATTTGCTTTTTCATTCAGCGGTTAAACATCCTTATTTTGTGGCTGGCACAGATCGTCATTGCACCAAAGTTATGCAAGTATTGGCAGGTAAGGTGCTTGTTAAGGTTGGGGCAGAGGGATTTTATGCCGCCATCATACCTCATTTGGGTTTTGGTGTAGCCATTAAAATTGATGATGGAGCAGACCGCGCGGCGCAAATTATATTGAATGGTGTGCTTGATAAATTAGAATTGCTTAATAAGACTGCAAAACAGAAATTGCCTAAGAAAAAAACATTGCAAAATTTTCAAGGTTTGGCGGTTGGTGAAATACGCATCGCAGAAGATAGTTATTTATAAACTTGCGGGGCTGAGATTTTTTTGATAATGATGTTATTATGCCAAAAATTAAAATAAATAATCCTATCGTTGAATTGGATGGTGATGAAATGGCTAGAGTCATGTGGGCGGAGATTAAAAAAAAATTACTTTTGCCTTTCCTTGATATGGATATAAAATATTTTGATTTGGCAATAGACAATCGTGATAAAACTGATGATGCTATTACTTTAGATAGTGCCAAGGCGATTAAAGAATATGGGGTTGGTATTAAATGTGCCACTATTACACCCGATGAGGCACGGGTAAAAGAATTTAATTTAAAAAAAATGTATGTTTCCCCCAATGCCACGATAAGAAATTTTTTAAATGGTACAATTTTTAGAGAGCCGATTATTTGTAAAAATATTACACCGCTTATTGATGGATGGCGCCAGCCTGTTGTTGTGGCACGCGATGCTTTTGGTGACCAATATTGTGCCACTGAATTAAATATTGATACAGCAGGTGAGGTGACTTTATGTTTTAAGCCAAAAAATGGTGGTGCGGCTGTAACTAAGCTGATTCATAATTTTGATGATAGTGGGGTGGTGATGGGGATGTTTAATATTGATAGTTTAATTGCAGATTTTGCCCGTGCTTGTTTTCATTATGGTTTGCAAAAAAATTATTCGGTTTATTTTTCAACCAAAAACACTATTTTAAAAATTTATGATGGTCGTTTTAAAAATATTTTTCAAGATATTTATGAAAAAGAATTTCAGCAAGAATATGTTAAGCGTGGGCTTTTTTATGAACATCGTTTAATAGATGATATGGTAGCATATACCGTGAAAAATTCAGGTGGTTATATTTGGGCTTTAAAAAATTATGATGGCGATGTGCAATCGGATATGGTGGCAGCAGGGTTTGGTTCGCTGGGATTGATGAGTTCGGTGCTGCTTTCGCCCGATGGTAAAACGGTTGAAACCGAGGCGGCGCATGGCACTGTTACTCGGCATTATCGCAAATACCAAAAGGGCGAGCAGACCTCCACCAATCCAGTGGCTTCCATTTTTGCTTGGACAGGGGGATTGCGTTATCGTGGCAAGATGGATGATAACAAGGCAGTTGAGAATTTTGCTGATATGTTAGAAAAAATGACCATTGAAACCATTGAGGCTGGTTATGTAACCAAAGATTTGGCAAGTATGATAAAGAAAGAAAATGATTATTTGACGACTAATCAATTTTTGGATATGATAGCTGATAGATTACAGAAATTTTTTTAACATATTATGGTTTCTTTTTTGGCATTTCTTTTTATGTTGTTTGGTATGGCTATGGCTGTTGTGATTTTGCTATTGGGCATTATTAATATGGCTATGGGCGGTGAATTAAATTATCGCTGGAATAATATTTTGATGCGTTATCGCATTGGTGCACAATTATTTGCTATTATTATGTTTGTCATAGGTTTTTTGCTTGCCAGATTATATTAATGGGCAATGGTTAAGTTGGATAAAATTTATACTAAGCTTGGCGATGATGGTAGCACAAGATTGTCAGATGGCACTCGGCGTAATAAAAATGATTTGCGGGTTGAAGCCTATGGTACCATTGATGAGGCTAATAGTTTTATTGGTTTATTGATAAATGGATTGCAAGATAAAAAAATTGATGAAACTATCATTGCGGTATTGATAGCGGTGCAACATGATATGTTTGATTTGGGAGCCGATATTTCTAGGCCGTTTGATAAAGATAATGAAAAGGGGAATGAAGGTAGTTTGCGCATTGTAAACAAACAAGTGATATTTTTAGAAATGACGATAGATAAGTGGAATAGCGATTTGCCACCACTGACTTCTTTTATTTTACCGAGTGGTGGATATTTGGCGTCATTGTGCCATATCGCACGCACCATTGTGCGTCGTGCCGAGCGATTGGTGGCAGGGTTAATGATGGTTGAGGCGGTTAATCAAGAGGCTTTGAAATATCTTAATCGTTTGTCTGATATGTTATTTGTGTTGGCACGATGGTTGGTTCGTTGCGATGAGTTTGGTGGTCAGGGCGAGGTTTTGTGGAAACCCGGCAAAAATAGGTAAATATTTTTGATAAATATATTGTTTTAAAATTTTATTGATGCCTACCAACCGAGTATTACGGTTGCGGTAGCCAGCCCCGCTTCATCGCTAAGGGATAGATGAATGATGGGCGTGGCATTTTTTGGCATAAGGCTTTTTGCACGCTTTAAGGCACCACCATGAATTATCATTGTTGGCTGACCTGACATAAGATGGATAATTTCCATATTTTGCCATAACACTCCTTGGCGCAAGCCTGTGCCTAAGGCTTTGGCACAGGCTTCTTTTGCAGAAAATAACATGGCATAGCGTGCGGTGCGACGAATAGGTTTGCTATCGCAATAGGCTTGTTCTTGTGGTGTAAAAACATATTCGGGAAAGCGTTTGGGAAAACGCTGTAGCGTTTTTTCAAACCGTGTGATTTGGGCAATATCAATACCTGTGCCTATGATACAAGTAAGGGGTTTGATATTATGATGGATGGCTGTCATATTATTGGATGTTTAAGACATAGTTTTTTTATACTCGTTTTATATCAAGCACCATTTCTTTACCAGATGATTTTATTTTTTCAATAATTTCATTTAATTGCCGTAGACCAAAAACTTCAATATCTAGCATCATTTGCACATGTTCTTTGGTGCGGGATTTGAATTCTAGATTGGCAATATTACTACCAGTTTTGGTTAAAACATCGGTTACCAGATGTAATGCACCTGGTCGATGGCGTAACACTAATAAAATACGAGCGGTAAAAATTTCATTATGGATAGTTTTTTTTTGCCAATGCACTGCTATTATTCTTTCAGGATGATGTTGAAAAGGCAAAAGTTTTTTGCAATTTAAACGATGCAAAGTTAATCCTTCACCCAAATTCATTACACCAGCTATAGCATCACCGGGTAGTGGGTAACAACATTCAGAAAATTTTAGAGATACATCTTTGGTAAAATGACCAAGGTCAATGATCTGTGATGGATGTTGTTTATTTTTTTTTCTGTGTTTTTCATAAATTGTTACCCGTTTCATTTCAGGGTAAAGGGCAAAAACTATTTCTTTTGGTTTAAGGCGTGATAAGGCGATTGAACGAAAAAGCTGGTGATCGTTGGCGACACCAAATTTTTTATAGATTTTTTTTAAATCAGGCATGGCACTATCTTTATTCAAAATGCCACATCGTAATAATTCGGTTTTTAAAATATCATGTCCTTGCACCAAATAACTTTTTTCTTTTTTGTCTTTTAATTGTTTGCTAACAAAGGCTTTGGCACGGGCAGTTTTTAACCAATAAAACCAGTTTTCTTCAGGGATCAATTTTTTTTTATTGGTAACAATTTCAACCGTGTCGCCATTTTTTAATTTGGTATAGAATGATACAGAATGGCCATTAACCAAAGCATGATCAAATTCTTCACCAACTTGGCTATGCACTGCAAAAGCAAAGTCAAGTGGTAGAGAATCTATCGGTAATTCATAAAAATCACCTTTGGGTGAAGAAACATAGATTCGGTCAGTGTAAAGAAAGGTGCGGCTGTTATCAAGAAAACTTAATTGGTCAGTTTTTTGTTCTTCAATGGCGGTAAAAAAATCTTTCAACCAGGTTAGGGCGGAATCATGATAATATTGATATTTCTTTTTTTCATCACCGTGGATACTATTTTCATGCTTATATAGCCAATGTGATGCCAAGCCATTTTCAGCAAAATCATCCATAGATTGGGTGCGTAATTGTATTTCTATTCTTTTTTCACCTGGACCAATAATGACCGTGTGCAAACTTTGATAGCCATTGCTTTTGGGTGCAGAAATATAATCTTTTAATTTGGTAGGAATGGTTTTGTAATGGTTATGAAGAAGCCATAGTGCCAAATAACAATCACGACTATTATTGACAATAATACGAAATGCCATAATATCTGATAAGTCGCCCATTTGACGCTGTTTCTTTTGCATTTTTTGATAAATAGACCAGTGGTCTTTCAAACGAAATTTTATGGTGCTATCAATTTTTTCTGTTTGTAGTAGTGTTCTTAATTTTTCGGTAATGGTATTAACCTCCTGTTCATTGTAAAGAAAATGTAATCTTTTATTAATAATTTCATAACTGACTGGATGCAATTCTTTAAAAGCCAAAGATGCCAATTCTTCGCTCCATCTTTTTAGACCAATGCGTTCTGCCAATGGCACATAGATTTCCAAACTATGTTCGGCAATACGGGCACGGCTATTGGGGTTTTGCTTACCTGATAGGGTGCGCATATTATGTAAGCGATCGGCAAGTTTAATAATCAGCACACGAATATCGTTGATGCTTGCCAATAATAATTTGCGTAGATTTTCAGAATCTTTTATTTCACGCTCGGTTTCCTCCAAATGGGTTATTTTGGTTAAGCCATCAACCAGAAAACTGATTTCTTTGCCAAATTGTTTTTTTATCTGTGCCAATTTTATAGTGGTGTCTTCAACTGTATCATGTAACAGGGCGGTAATGATGGTGGCATCATCCATTTTTTTCTCGGTTAAAAGTTGTGCCACTGCCAAGGGATGTTGAAAATAGTCGGCACCCGAAGAGCGTCTTTGATGATTGTGGGCTTTGAGTGATAGGTCATATGCCGTCGCTAACAATTTTTCATTGATATGCGGGTTATAACTTTTGATTGAAGCAATAAGTTGTTCGGCTAACATCATGCCACTTTATCATAAAATAAGTAATTTTCAAAATTGGTTTATTTTTAAAAAATACATTTCAGATGTTTTTTATATCATCGAGCGATACCTTGACATGATTTTTTTTATAGCATAGACATTTATTATGGCGATAAATTTTTGGCAAGAGGTGGCAAGAGATAGTAAAAAAATATTGGGTTTGGCAACACCTATTATTTTATCGTCAGTTACCGTTAATGCCCTTGCTATTACCGATACATATTTTATATCACGCCTCATTTCGCCAATTCCACTGGCTGGTTATGGATTGGTAATGACTTTTGCGCTGGTTTTCATTGCCACGATATATGGTTTTTTGAATCCACTGGTGGTTATGATAGGGCAAGCTTTTGGAAAAAAACAAAATAAAAAAATTGGCGAAATAGTGCGTATAGGTTGTCTAATGAGCCTTATCGCTGGGGGATTGCTTGGTTTATTATTATTTTGCATTTATTTTTTCCTTGGTCTGCTTGGTCAGCCGCCTTTGGTGATAGTGGCAGCTTTTGGCG
>JBPCVJ010000019.1:0-15490 GCA_051010635.1 Alphaproteobacteria bacterium
TAGCAAATGCGCTGGGCTTTATATGATATGCACCCTTGCCAAAATGCAGGCAGAGGAAGATGGTTATAATGACGCTATGTTTATGGATTATCGCGGCTTGGTGTCGGAGGCAACGGGTGCCAATGTATTTTTTAAGTGGCAAGATGGCAAGGTGCATACCCCCACCCCCGATTGTTTTTTAGATGGCATCACTCGCCGTGCGGTGATGGAAATATTAAATACCATGGGGGTGGAGGTGGTTGAGCGATTTATCAAACCTGAGGAATTATCACAGGCTACCGAATGTTTTTTAACTGGCACCGCCGCCGAGGTGACGCCAGTGAAATCGGTGGGGGATTATCAATTTGCACCATCTGATTTTAGCCAAACATTGATTAAAAAATTTTATGAATTGGTAAAATTATAAAATGGATGTTTTATATTATAGCAAACAATGGCACGCAAAATTTTTTTATGGTTAATGTTGGCTGGTTGGCTGGTGGTGGGTGAAAATGGTTTCGCCATAGATAAAAATAAATTACCAAAAATGGTATCGCTGAAATGGCATGAGGTGAATGTAAGAAAAGGTCCTGGCAAACGATTTCCCATTGCATTTATATTGAAAGAAAGGGGCGTGCCATTGAAATTGATTCGCCGCCATGGCGATTGGCGTGAAATTGTTGATTGGCAAGGTAGCAAAGGCTGGATATTAAGAAGTGCCCTAAGCGATAAATCAACCCTTATCATCCATGTTGATGAAACCGATATGATGAGCAAACCGCATCGTTCTAGTTCTGATAGGGGGCGGTTGATAGCCAAATTAAAAAAGGGCGTGACCGCGGAGGTCATCACCTGCGATAAAAAATGGTGTCGGGTAGAAACCTTTATTGGTAAAAGGCAAGGCTGGATTCGTAAAATGGATAGCCGTATTGAATTTTAATTTTTTTAAATAAATTGATGTAGCATCTGAATAAGCGGTTTATCGGCAGGTAAAAGTTTTTCCAATTTTGCTAGCTGGGGCAAATATAACCATTTTATATCGGCAACCGAACGGGGTTTTGGCGTGATGATGCCACGCCATTGCCGCAAAATAAATACTGGCATTAAAAGATGAAAATCATCATAAGCATGGCTGGCAAATGCCACAGGTGCCAAACAAGCCTGATGGGTATCGATTGATAATTCTTCTTTTAATTCACGCAACAGGGCAGATTCGGGGGTTTCATTTTTTTCTATCTTGCCGCCGGGGAATTCCCAATGGTCGGGGAAAGATTTGGTTTTTGGGCGTTGTTGCACCAAAATCCTACCATCGGTATCAACCAATAATCCTGCCACCACTAGGGTCAATGGTTTGGCTGGTGCATCGGCTATATCAAAACACGACATCACGACCTATAATCGGCATTGATATCAATATAACCATGGGTTAGGTCGCAGGTAAATACCTTCGCCGCCGCCGCCCCATCATTAAGCACAACCTTGATATGGATATCACGGGTTTTTAGGTATTGCGATACCGCAGTTTCATCATAATGGCGATATGCCTCGCCATGTTTGGCTATCAAATGTTTGCCAAAATAAATTTCCAATTTATCTTGCCTGACCATGATACCGGTTTTGCCGATCGCCATCACCACCCGCCCCCAGTTGGCATCTTCGCCCGCTATGGCAGTTTTCACCAAGGGCGAATTGGCAATTCCAAAGGCAATTTGTTTTGCCATAGATTTTGTTTTTGCCTTGGTAATTTCAATCGTGATGAATTTTTCTGCCCCTTCGCCATCTTTAACAATTTGCAATGCCAAATCATGGCACAGGTTTTTAACTGCCTTGATAATAATTTTTTGCTGTGAAGTTGATAGATTTTTTTTATGTTGGGGGGCAAATAATAATAAACTATCCGAGGTTGATGTATCGCTATCAACCGTGATGGCATTGAAACTATCATCAACAATATCGTGCAAAATTTTTTGCAACCATTTTTTTGGCAAGGGGCAATCGGTTGCCATAAAGCACAACATGGTTGCCATATTAGGGGCTATCATACCACTGCCCTTTGCCATACCATTGAGGCGATAGGTCTTGCCATCAATGATAAAATTTGTCGTGGCAATTTTGGGAAAAGTATCGGTGGTGGCGATGGCTTTCGCCCCCCCCAGCCAATCGCTGGTTTGTAATTTTGTTAATTGTTGGGCGATGGCATTTTTTTCTAGCGCCTCGCCTATCACCCCAGTCGATGCAATAAAAACCTCCGATGGTTTGGCAGCGATATTTTTTGCAACCTGGTCGGCAGTTGTTTTTACCAACGCCATAGATTTTGTGCCAGTAAAGGCATTGGCATTGCCCGCATTGCATATCACCGCTCGGGCTTTTGCGGTTTTTAAATTTTGGCTACACCAGACAACTGGGTATGATTTTGTGGTGGATGTGGTAAAGACACCTGAGGCAATAAAATTTTTTTCTTTGGCAAACACCATCAACATAATATCGTCCCGCCCTTGATAATGCAAACCGCTGGCACAGGTAAGTATCTCCACCCCGTCGATGGGCGGCATGATGGGTAGATTTTTTGGTGCAAGTGGCGATAGTTTCATATTGCTAAGGCGGGTTTTAGGGGTTTTGAAAAGTGATAGGGGTTTCTTTTTTATTTTCATCGATCAATATAATTTTAGATGATTTGGCGCGTTCCAATATTTTTTGGCGGGCAATTTTTTGTTTTTCAATCAATATCAAACCATTACGGCTTTTTTCAAAAGGCGGCGGCTCGCCCTTTTTTTTAGCCAATAATTTAATAATATGGATACCGCTGTCGCTTTTTAAGGGGGCGTTGGTGAATTCATTTTTTTTTAAGGATTCCACCACCAAGCCTATGCTGGGCGGTAATTGCTCTCTACTAACATAGCCGAGATCGCCACCTTTTTTTGCTGATGATTTATCAAGGCTGTGTTGTTTGGCAAGACGGCTAAATGATATGCCATTTTTTAATTGCTTGATGATGCTGATGGCTTCGGCTTCGCTTGCCACCACAATTTCTGATATACGATATAGCATGGTGGTTGGTCGATCCTTGATGAAGGCTTGATAGGCATCTTGCCATGCCGCCTCAGATGTAGATGGTATGGGTAATTGGTCTTGCCATCTGATAATCATCATTTGTTTTTTGTAATTGGCAATATCTTCGGCTGAGCGTTTGGCAAGGCGGGCGATGCGTTGGTTGATAGATTTATTGCGGTCAAGTTTTGCTATCACCGCCAATTCATAACTTAATTGTTGGGCAATGATATCATTGATGGCTTGGTTGTATAATTTTTGCTGGTTTTTTTCGCCCTGCCTTGCGGCAATGATACGCATAAATTGAAAAATGGTGGATTGGCGAATTTCTTGGTTATTGATTTTTAACACCACAGGGTCGGCATGGGCGATAGGCACGATGGCTGTTAGGCTCAATAGGGCAATAAAGATATATGCTAGTAATTTTTTTTTCATTGGTTTTTTTATATGGGTTTTTTATGGCATATTTTAGCAAAATTTTCAAAAAACTTATCGGTCAAATTATCTTTTATAAAATAGCGCAGGGGGAAATAATCAGGTGGCACGGCATAGTGGCTTTGTTGTTTTGGTAAAATAATGCGATAGGCATGGAGCAGTAGGTGATGCTGTGCGGTTTTGGGAAAATCAGCGGGTAATATAGATTGATGACCATATTTTTTATCGCCAATAATTGGCACGCCAAGATGCGCCAAATGCACCCGTAATTGATGTTTCCGTCCGCTGATGGGTTTAAGCGCCAATAGGGCAAGTTGGTTTTTTTGTGCGATGATATTTATCAAGCTGGTGGCAGAAAGACCATCGGGGTCATTGTTATCGGTGGTGGCCATTTTTTCAGCATTTTTTTTTGATGCTTGTTTTAATGGTAAATGGATAGATGGTGGTAGGGCTTTATCCGCCAATCGCACCACCGCTAGATAGGTTTTTTCAATGGTATGTTGCTGGAATGCGGCGGTTAAATTTTTTGCCGATAGAGTGCCCTTCGCCAATATCATCACCCCCGATGTATAGCGGTCAAGCCGATGCACCAATTTATAGGGGGTGGTTTTATTATTTTGGTTGATGGCAAACAACCAATCATCCAGCGATCGTTTGATGGCGGTGCCGCCTTGTACCGCCAAGCCCTCAGGTTTATTGATAATACAATAATGATGATTTTCAAACAGCGTGATGGCGTGTAATTTTTCTATGGCTTCATCATGGTTGATGGGAATAATTTTTTTGCTGGGGGTTTTTGTAAAATGGCTGGGGGGTAATTTTAATCTATCGCCCAAGGCAATAATACTACCGCCAGTTGTTTTTTTACCATTTAATTTTACCTCGCCTTTTCTTAACCATGTTTGCAACAAGGGGTAAGAAAGATGGGGGTAATGATGTTTAAAAAATTGCTTGATGGTTAAACCATCAAGTTTTTTATCAATGGTGATGATATGCGGCATGGGTTATCCATTTTCAAATATATCGTGTAATTGCCCACGATACCAAGTGGCTTGGCGTTTGGCATATTGTCTGGTGGCGATGGTGATATGCTGTTGTAATTCCGATTTATCAATTTTATGTGCTAGATATTGCTCGATGGATTTTGCCCCTATGGTTTTTTTTATCGGCAGGTTTTTTTTATGATAATGTTGCAAAAAAATTTTATATTCCTCTAAAACACCATCTGCCAACATGGCAGATGTGCGGTGGGTGATATTATTCCACAATATCTCACGGGGTGGCATTAAATGATGGTAGGTAATTTTTTTTTCGGGGAATTTATCTTTTAATCCTCCGATGGGTGGCAACGCCTGCCATTCTGACAATGGTTTTTGGCTGGCTATAAAAATAGATAGGGCACGAATAATTCTAGCCTTATCATTTTTTGCCAATTTTTTGGCAGTGGTAGGGTCATGGATTTCTAATTGTTGATAATAATCAATTAGTTTTTCTGGTGTGGCATTGATGGTTTTTATCATTTGGTTTTTGATAGCCTGCGGCACCGCTGGCATGGGGCTTAAGCCAATTAATAGGGTTTTGATATAAAGCCCGCTACCACCGACCACAATGGGAATTTTATTTTTTAAAAAGCCATTGGTTATCTCCGCCATAGCACGCCCTAACCAACTGGCAACATCATTGTTGCTATCGGCTGGTAAAAAACCATAAAGCCGATGGCAACAAATGTCTTTATCATATTGTTTGGGTTGTGCCGATAAAATTGGTAGGTCGCTATATTGTTGCAAGGCATCGGCATTGATAATCACTGGCGTTTTTTTTTCTGCTAGGAATTGTTTGGCAAGCTGGATGGCGGTTTGGCTTTTACCAGAAGCGGTGGCACCAAAAATAATCACAATATCGGTCATAAAAAAACCTATCGCCCAAAAAGACTTTTTGCAAATTGCTTCGCATAGAATTGGTCTAGGTCTGCTGGCTTTTCCCCCACCCCCAAAGCATAAAGCGGTAATTGATGGCGAGCCAATATCGATACAACCATACCGCCTTTTGCCAAACCATCCATCTTGGTTATCACCATACCATCTAAGGGGGTGGATTTTTGAAACATATCCACTTGCGTGCTGGCATTTTGCCCAGTGGTGGCATCAAGCGTGATAAGGTTATCATGCGGTAAGGCAGGGTCAATTTTTTTTAGCACCCGCACTATTTTTTCTAATTCTGCCATCAGGTTGTTGTTGGTGTGAAGCCTGCCTGCGGTATCGATCAGCACAATATCATAACCCTGTTCAAGTGCGTGGTGATAACCGCCATGGGCGATGGCGGCGGTATCATTGGTATTTTGTTCTGCCCCGCTCCAACATGGGATATTGAGTTTTGTTGCCCAAGATTCCAATTGTGCCGACCCTGCGGCACGAAAACTATCGCCCGCTACCAACAGGGGTTTTTGCTGTTGGGTTTTTGCCAATTCTGCCAATTTGGCAAGGGTGGTGGTTTTGCCTGTGCCATTGACACCGACCATCAATAAACAACGCGGTTTTTTTAATGGGGTTATCAAGTCATGTAAATTTTTTTCAAATGGCATAAGCATATCGCTGATGATGCTTATCAGGCTTTCAATCGCTTGGTCGCTGGTGGTGATATTTTTGGGCAATTTATTGCCGATGGTGGCGGCAAGGCTTGGTGTGATGTCAGCCATGATTAAGGCATCGGTAAGATGTTGGTTGATGGCTTGCCAATTTTGGTTTGATGTTTTGAATCCCAATTTGATAGAATCAAGCAATTTACCACTGCTGGGGGCAAGGGCGGTTTTTAATTTTTTTAGAAAATTCATAAGCTATTATTTTCATCGAGAATGGTTGCCAGCAAACCATCTTGGTTATGCCCGACAATTTTGATGGGGCGAATTTGATTGGCAGTAAGGTATTTTTTTTTGTGATATGTTTTTTTGTCGAAAGGAATGGTGACAAAACCAAATTGTTCATTATGCCCTGTGAGTTGATATTGCCCGACCTGTTCTATCAATAGATGTTGCGTCTTGCCATATTGTTGGCGATGCCAGATATTAAGATTATTGGCACATATTTTTCTTAAATGGGCGGCACGGGCTTTGCGGGTAGCAATGGGTGGTTTATTTTTTATCCTTGCCGCGGGGGTAAAGGGGCGTTCGGAATAGGGAAAAACATGACCGAACACGATGGGGATTTTTTTTATGACATCTATGGTGTCTTGAAACATCGCATCGGTTTCGGTGGGAAAACCTGCCATAATATCGGCACCAAACGCAATATTCGGGTTGGCTTTTTTTAATTTTTTAGCCAGAGCAAAAATATCGCCACGCAAGTGCCTGCGTTTCATTCTTTTTAATATCAGGTCGCACCCCGATTGCAATGAAAGATGGATATGCGGTAAAAGCCTGTTTTGTGATGCAAATAAGCCAATAAGTTCATCATCGATCATAGCAGGGTCAAGCGATGAAAGCCTTAAGCGCTTGAGGTTTGGCAAGGCGGTTAATAATTTTTTTATCAAATAGGGTAATTTTTCTTTTTCATGTTTGCCACGCCAAGAGGCAATATCAACCCCAGTCAAAACAATTTCTTGAAAACCATTTTTTAACATGGCGGTGGCGGCAGCGATAATATGCTGAAGCGAATGGGAACGGCTATTCCCCCGCCCGTAGGGAATAACGCAAAAACTACAACGATGGTCGCAACCATTTTGAATTTCTAAAAACCCACGGGTATGTAGCCTATCGCTTGATAACAGATGCGGCGACATTTCCTTTAAGGTCATGATATCGCCCACCTGCAATATATCGCCCTGTTTTTTTTGATAATATTTTTTGGCATGGATTTTTTCGCCATTGCCCCACACCGCACTGACCCCAGTTATTTTTTTA
The DNA here is from genome assembly GCA_051010635.1 of Alphaproteobacteria bacterium. Classification (GTDB taxonomy): domain Bacteria; phylum Pseudomonadota; class Alphaproteobacteria; order JASGCL01; family JASGCL01; genus JASGCL01. The sequence goes on from JBPCVJ010000019.1 coordinate 7,358, forward strand.
TAATCCTCGCCATGAATTTGTGCCGCACAACCAGTGACGATAATTTTTTTATCGGGGTGGTGTTTGTGTTTTTTGCGAATGGTTTGTTTGACTTGCCGTTCGGCTTCTTGGGTCACCGCACAAGAATTGATAAGAATAAGCCTATCTTCGCCTGCCAATTCTTCCCTCAGCACAGCCGATTCATGATGGTTCAAGCGACAACCAAATGATATGACTTCGGGTTGGTGATTATTGTCGGTCATAAAAATTATCCCTTTGTTTTTTATCATCGCTGAGTTGGCTAACCGATGGCAAGGCTTTTCTTATTTCACGGGTTTTGGCAAACCAATTTTCTAACGCCGCCCCATCGTCATTATCAATCGCTTGGCATAGGGTTTGTAAATCTTTTTGAAAAGATTGTAATTGATAAAGCATAGCGTGTTTGTTGGCTAAAAAAATATCACGCCACATCACAGGGTCAGATGCGGCAATGCGGGTAAAATCACGCCAACCACCAGCCGAATATTTTATAACCTCTCTACTATCAGGTTGGTTTTCAAAATTGCGTGCGGTGCCAGTGATACTATAGGCGATGAGATGGGGAATATGCGATGTGATGGCAAGCACATCGTCATGGTGGGCTATCGTCATTTTTTCCACCTTGGCACCGATGCCTGACCATAGGGCGACAATTTTATCATAAGCCATCTGGTCATATTTTTCGGGCGGGGTGATGATGCAAAACATATCTTGAAATAAATGCGCCATGCCATTTTCAGCACCAGACAATTCTGTGCCAGCTATGGGGTGGGCGGGGATGATATTGATATCAGGGCGATGGTGTTTTTGCATGGCTTTTTCAATCGTGGCAATGGCGGTGGTTTTGGCGGAGCCAACATCTGAAACAATAGCATTTTTTTTCATATAAGGTAGGGTAGCCGCCATCACATTTTCATATTGCGATAGGGGGGTTGCGATAATAATCGCATCGGCATCGCTGATAGCGTCTTTGGCATCAAGCGTGGCACGATGCAGGCATTTGGCTTTCATAGATATGTTGATCATATCAGGGCGGCGCACCAACCCCACAACCTCGCCTGCCAATTTTTTATACATCAACGCCCGCCCAAGCGACGAACCTATCAGCCCTACCCCTACAATGGCAATTTTGTCAAACATTTGCATGATATTGTCTTTAGACAAAATAGTTGGCAAAAACAATCATATATGCTGTTTTATAACAATGATGGTTTGGCAGATTGTGATTTTATTCTATGCCATATCCAAGTTGATACCACCACCAAAACGATCAATCCGCCAATCACCACTTGGTTTGATGGGGTTTGCCCCAGCACCCACCATACAGGCAAGGGACCTATCAATATCTCTAACATAAATATCAGCAAAATTTCTTCGGTTGAAACCCAGCGTGCGGCATATGATGTTAAACCAAAAGAAAGGGCGATGGTTAAAACCGCATTGATAAACATAATAGAAAATTGCCATAAATTGGTTGTGCCCCAAGCTACGAATGGCAATGACAAAATAACATTGCCCAGCACGATAAATAAAACAATCAATAATGGGTGAAGGTGGCGACCTTGTAAAAAATTATAATGAAGTGCCAGAAATAAGGCGGCACCCAAAGAACACATCGCCCCGAATAATTTTGCATCAAGCAGGCTATCAAACATCACCAAACTTATCCCTACCAAAACGCCAATGGTTGCTAGCCAATTATCCCATGGCACTTTTTTTTTGAGATAAAAAGCGGTCAACATTGCGCCGATAAGTGGCGAGGAGCCAACGATAATCAAATTATTGGCAACCGTATTATGTTGCGTGCCCAAAATAAAAAATGCCGAGGTGATAGGAAAAAAAATCATGAGGGGATAGAATTGTTTTGTTTTACGCCAAAGTTGTTTGGGCAATGTAGCCACAGGGGTGGTTTGGTTAAAAATTTTATGGCGATAGATAAGCAACAATGGCACAAGAAATGGTAGCAACATACTATTTCGCCAAAATAATAAATTGGCAGGGGATTGCTCCGCCATCAAAATCAATAGGGAATCGGGGGTGATGATTAAGATGCCCAAAAAGGTTAAGAATAAACCACGCCGATAGGGGGTCAAAAATGCCATTGCTATCTCTATTACAAAATTTTAATCGCAAGTCAAATGTTAGGCATATCTTTCACGGCACGGGCGATCGCAATGCCATAAACTTTATGGGCACCATTTTTTTTCAACAACAATGCTAGGTGATGCATGGTGGCACAGGTGGTCACCACATCATCAACCAAAATAATTTTTTTATGGCGATGCTTCGCCCATATTTTTTTATTAAGGGCAAAGGCGGTTTTTAATTGGCGAAATCTTTCATCGGCACTGATATCTTTTTGACTGGTGGGTTCGGTGCGTTGCAATAGATGATTAACCAAAGGCAGGCGATGATGCTTGGCAAGTGGGCGCGCCAATATTTCGGCTTGATTATATTTTCTTTTGATAATTTTGCCAATATGGCTGGGCACGGGTAGCAACATAATATGGTTTTTGTCATATTGTTTTTCATGGCTGGCGATATGGTTTAACATCGCATCTAGTGCCGATAACAGATGGCTTTTAAAAAATTGGCTTAAGGATAAATCATCGCCATGTTTTATTTTTAATATCAATTTGACCAATGGTTGTTGGTATAAAAATGGCACGACAATTTTGTCTATGGCGATGGGGCGTTGTTGGCAAACAAAACATATCGTTGGGTTTTGGTTGGTGGTTAATGGGTGGGCACAAATACTGCAATGGTGTTTGGGTAAAAAAGCTAAATTTTGCCAGCAATCAACACATAAAGTGTGGGGGGTTTCACGGCTGATAGGTTTTTCACAGGTAAGGCATAGCGGGGTATAAACCATCCCCGCCATGGCACGCACGATATTGTTGTAGCGTATTTTGATATTGCCAAATGATGGTGAAGCGGGCATGATTCTTGAAAGAAATAATGTTAAAAGATAATGTTAATGAATAGCATTGTTATTTGTTTTGTAAAATATTAGATAGGTTCATGGCTCAAGTTATGATAAAAGGATTCTATAACATAAAATAATGTTGGAAAATTATCAAACCGACTTTGTTAAAAAATTACAAAACACCATGGCAACTGCAAATCTGTTGGTGGTGGGTGATGTGATGTTGGATAGTTATATCTATGGTAGCGCCGATAGAATATCGCAGGAGGCGCCGATACCGGTTTTTTTGGCACAATTGGCGGCAAACGAATACCGCCCAGGCGGTGCCGCCAATGTCGCCAGCAATATCATGGCTTTGGGGGCTAAGGTTTTTTTGTTGGGGGTGATAGGCGATGATGAAGCGGGTAAGAATTTAGAAAATATCTTGATGGCAAAGGGCGGTGATAATTATAGCGGTATGTTGGTTAAAACTACTGCCCGCCCGACCACCGAAAAAATTCGCTATATTGCCAATAAACAGCAAATGTTAAGGTTGGATAGGGAAGATATAAAACCGATCGATAAAACCATTGGTGATAAAATTTTGCTGGCGGTAGAAAAAAATTTATCACAGGTGGGGGCAGTGGTGATATCCGATTATGGCAAGGGTGTTTTGACAAACGATCTATTAAAAAAAATTATTGCACTGGCAAAAAAAACATCCATCCCCATCGTGGTCGATCCAAAGGGTAAGGATTTTCAAAAATACCATAGCGTTGATTATATCACCCCCAACCGTCAAGAATTATCCGAAGCCACCCGTTTGCCCACCGATAGTTCTGATGAGGTTATTGCCGCCAGCCATCAATTGATAAAGGATATGGGGTTAAGGGGGGTTGTGGCAACCCGTGCTGAACAAGGTTTGTTGTTGGTAGAATCAAATGCGACTTTTCATTTTAAGACCGATGCGCTTGAAGTTTTTGATGTGGCAGGTGCGGGGGATACGGTGGCGGGGGTATTTGCCACTAGCCTTGCCGCGGGCTTGCCAGCTGTTTTTGCCAGCCGTCTTGCCAATGCGGGCGGTGGTGTGGTGGTGGGCAAACAAGGTGCGACCGATGTTTTGATAGATGAAATTGTTGCGATGGTATTTTCATCGATTGAACATGGCAAACATCTTATGTCTGAGGCTGATACTATGGCAAGAATAGCCGATGAAAAAAAACAGGGTAAAAAAATTGTGCTGACCAATGGTTGTTTTGATGTGTTGCATGATGGTCATATTGCCTTGTTGCAGGATGCAAAACAACAGGGCGATATTTTGGTGGTGCTTATCAATAGCGATGATTCCATCAAGCGATTGAAAGGTCAAGGGCGACCATTTCAACCACAGGCTATGCGGGCAGATGCCTTGTTAGGGCTTGGTGGGGTTGATGTGGTGATGGCTTTTGCCGATGACACACCTGCCGATGTAATAAAAAAAATAAAACCTGATGTGTTGGTAAAGGGGATGGATTATAAAAATCAAGATGTGGTGGGGCAGGTGGATGCAGGGCGGGTGTATTTTGCAAAATGGCAAAATGGTTTTTCCACCAGCACGATACTTAAGAATTTAATTGATTAAAATAACATAGCCCGTGGAATAAAATATCTGGTTCATAATTTTTATTTGTGCCACGCCAGCCACCGCCAGTGGTGATAAGCTGGCGGCGGTCGGTTTTGGCTTTTTTATGTAGCTGTGCCATCATATTTTCAAACATGGCTTCGCAACCTTTTTGCATGGCTTGTTCGGTGGTTTTTCCTATCCATATATCGTTAAGGTTTTTTTGGCTGGTGGGTTTGGGTAATTGAGCGGTTTGTTGGTGCAAGGATTCTATCATCAGGTGATAACTGGGTAAGATAAGCCCGCCCTCTAAACCAAAATTTTTATCAAAAAAATTGATGGTGATGGCGGTGCCTACATCCACTATGATAAAGGGCGGTTGGTATGCTAATTTTTTGGCACCAAGCGCCGCCAATAATCTATCGCCACCAACTGCTTTTGGTTTTTCGGTATGGTTGGGGTATGGGTAATGGCGGGATTCAAATATCTGTAAATCAATCTGGTGTTTTTTGGCAAATTGTTGCAATAATTTTGTTGCGTTTGGCACCACCGATAGGGCAAGAATTTTTTTTGTATGGTGCGGCAACCCAAAACAGCTGGGTTTTTTTAAGATGTGGGTTTTGATTTTTTTTGCATGGCTGAATTTTTTACCATTTGATTGGCAAAACCGAACATGGCTATTGCCTATGGTGATAAGGGTTATATCCATTTTATTATCATAGAAAAAAAATAGAATGGTTGCAATCGGCATTGTGTATTTGTATAGCGATAGACATCAGGTTAGGGAGAGGTGCCAGAGTGGTCGATCGGGGCGGTCTCGAAAACCGTTGTGCGAGCAATCGCACCGAGGGTTCGAATCCCTCCCTCTCCGCCATCTATTTTATTTCATTGGCATTTTTTATAGATGTTTTTTTGCTTTCTGCCTGTTCGATGATGTTGATATCATCTTCATTTAGTTTGAATGATTGATAAACCAATCTATCTATTTTTGTTTCAATATCATCGGCTTCGGTTTTATTTGGCGATGGCTGTCTGTATATATGCCGCAATTTGCCTGCATATTCTGCCAATGATGAGATGGTTGTTTTATTTAAATCTGGTATGGGTAAATTATTAATTTCATAGCCACTTATATTGCTATTGGTGTTGAATTTTTTGAAAATAAAATTCATCAATGTTGAATTCATCAGGGCAAGCATCGATTCCAAATTGGTATATTTATCATTAAAATAAAGATAATTTAAACTATTGCCACAGATTATATTGGGTTCAATGATATTCATTTTTAGGCGTATGTTTTCAGTTCCTCCAATACCTTGCATTACTATCCGTTTGGCTGAAAAATGTGATAATCTGTTTTTTGGCATTCTTTTCAAGAATGTAGGATAGCAAAAAACTATTTCGCCTTGGCTCATTTTTGTTCTTTCTAAATAACGGTCAATAATTGCACCTTTATGTAATTTATAATCATCGGGGTTATTGCTAAAAAATTCTTTATGTATGGTTAGGTGTAATTCACCTTCATAACAATGACCAATATCTGATAATTTTTTATTGTGTGAAAATACCTTAACAATCAATTGTTTTTCTTTAGGTAAAGAAAAAAGCGGGATGGCATGATGGTGTGGGTCAAGGGTTGTGATATTATTTTTGGTGAAGGATATTTTTTGGTTGGTGGTATCAACAAATCTATCTGTATGGATGCGTAGAAAAAAATCATTTTGAATCTGGCTATTGCGAACCATAGTGATACATACTGATACTTTTGCACTCTTAAATACGCGTTTTTTTTCATCATTTCTTTCAGGGAAGGTTTCGATACCTATTAAATCATAATCATCAATAATTTTTTTGCGTAATTTATAGAATGCCCTGTCAGCAATAAAGGCAAGGGGATAGATTTGGCAAAATATACCATTGGGTTTTAATAGGTTGAGACCACGCACCACAAAAAATTGGAAAAAATTAAGCATACCGTAGTTTGTTTCTTTGAATTCAGGATTGTTTTTTAAAGATTTAAGTTTTTTATCTGAAAGAATAATAGCAAAATTTTGGTTTTGTTTTTTGTTAATCAGACCATAAGGGGGATTGGCAATGATAATATCAAAACCACCATCTTTCATAATGTTATAAAATTGCACCCAATAATTAAATTTAAATTCATCTTCTTCGCCTTGAAAAAGATTTTCTAACAAACCATCAATTTTTTGTTTGATGGCATATTTTTTTTCAGGGTTGGTTTCATCAAATATCTTATTTTGTTCTATGATTAAATCTTCTAACCAGCCTTTATCGGCAAGGTCATCTATGTTTATTTTTCTGGTTAATGAATCGCCATAAAAAATTTTGTAATCAAGGTTGGGTAGGGGTTGGATATTTTCATAACTTTCTTCATCAACTATCAGCGAAAGCCAAAGCCGCAATTTGGCAATATCAACCGCCGATGGTTCGCTATCCACCCCATAGATCGATTCCTGTATGGCATGGCGTTTGAAATGATAGGGGTTTCTATTTTCATTTTTCAAATGGGCAGTGAGGGCTGAGCGGGCACGCACAATTTCATTCATGATACCCACGGGAAAAGCCCCCGAGCCGATAGCGGGATCGCATATTTTTATTGATGCCAGGGCATTATCAATTTTTTCTGCGTGGTGGCGAATGGTTTCTGGGATTTTATATTGGTATGAACCTTGATAATTTTCGTTTTGGTTTTTTTGATATGCGGTTGTGTCATGCTCTTGCAGGCTATCGCCATAATAGATAAAATTTTCAATATCTTCACGCTTGATATTATTTTGGTATTTATATTCATATTTGGTTAGCATATCAGTTGGAATTTGGTCGGGAATCATAGTTGGTTGTTTTTGGGTTTGGATGGGGTGTTTTTTGATATTAAGTTTTGCATCTAAATAATTTATCAGGCTTTCCTGGCACATATAATGAACTATTTCGCGCGGTGTATAGAATGTGCCGCTACCTTTTTTTTCATTTTCTGGGATAAGATTTTCAAAAACTTTACCCAACATTTCGGGGTCGATCGCCACCTCCTTATCAAGCGGTTCGTCTTCACGCACGGTAAAATTATAGCGGTCAAACACCTGAAATATTTTTTCAAAAATATTATTATCAAGCAAGATATCGGTTTTTTTCCAATCATAGCCCTTAAAAGGTTCAAACAGCCCACCATTTAAGAATGGTATTTTATAACCAATCAGGGGCGATGATTCATTTTGTTTTGGTTTTGCCAAGGCATCATAAAAAAGATGTTCCAAAATATCATTGAAAAAATTTTTGTCTTTATGTTGGTTGTATAATTGTTGCAAAAAATTTTTTGGTCCCGTGCCCCATGCTTTGCTATGTTCAACTCCAAGCCAACCTTTTTTTTGCAAAAAATATAAAAAAACTATTTGCCCCAAGAGTTGTTTGGCAAAATCTTTTGATGCAATTTTTTTATTTTTAAATTCTTCGTTTGGTTGATGTTTAGCAAGCGATATTTCAAGTTGTAGATATAGGTTTTTGTATGCTTGAAAAAATTCATCGGTTACGGTTTCAATATCAAAGGATTTTATAAGATCGGTTAGGGTGGTTTTTTCTGATGCTAAAATAGGGC
>JBPCVJ010000020.1:0-16344 GCA_051010635.1 Alphaproteobacteria bacterium
GTCTCAGCCGTAGGGTGCTGAAAGCCTCTGCCAATGCGGGGTTGATGATGAGTCCCTCTTCATTATATTGCCAGATGGGGTTATCTTTTTGTAATTGGATAGCAATGTTATCGGGGATACCAAGCCGTAATAATTTTTCGGCAGGTGCTACTATTTTTTCCCACGGTAGATGACCATGTTGTTGGTGGATTTGATACATGGCTGATATCATTGAATCGGCAGGGGTGGCACCGCTGAAAGAAAAACTATATGGTATGATATCGCCATCAATGGTTGGCAATAAGGCTTGGCATGCCCCGCCCGCACCAAGGCTGGTGCTTAAAGGTTGGGTGGCTGTTAGGGCGATGCTGGTGGCTACCAAAGCATCAACCGCATTGCCATTTTCAAGAAAAGTTTTATTGCCGATAAGCACCGCATATGGTTCATCGCTACTGATAAAATATTGTCCGCCATCTCTATTGCCGACCATAATGCCCGCTGTGCCAGATGGTCGCCAAAAAATACCAAATTCATCGGGGCCACACCCCACCAGCAAAAATAATGTTGCCAAAGCAAATAATAATGATGATAATTTTTTTTTCATAAATAATAAGCAAGAATGATTTTAAGAAAATGTTATGGCAAAAAATAATATGGATCAAAGCTAAAACTGCTATAGCTTGTCTTTGAAGCGAAGGCAAGAATGAAAGCGTTTATCATGGGTTAAGAGTTATGATGGGTTTTACTTGCATAACCCAAAAATTTTCGTCTTGTAATTTTTTTATCGCTTGGGTTCTATGGTGGTGGGTATCAAACAAACCATAAAAACAACTACCACTGCCTGTCATATTGACCAATTGACAACCAGTTTGTTTTTTAATTTTATCAATTATGTTTTGTAAATGGGGGTAATGTTTTAGGGTGGTGGTGGTAAGGCTGTTTTGCCAATTTTTTATATTATTTATATCTGTTTTATTGATAAATGGTTTATCCCAATGGGGTGTTGCTTGATTGGCTGAAGCAAATTTTGCAAAAATATCACGGGTGGAGATAGTCGTTTTATCTGACACCAATAATAGGTGAGATGATAAAAACCAATCGGGCAGGGTGATGGGGGTAATTTTTTCACCTATGCCAGATACCAAACAAGGCAAGCCATAAAAAAGTGCGGGGGCATCGGCGCCAATATTTTCTACGATATTTTTTTGTTCGGGGGGAGATATGTGCCATTTTTTTATTAGGTATTTCGCCATTGCCACCCCATCGCTGGTGCCACCGCCCAAGCCGCTACCGATGGGAATTTTTTTTTCCAATATGATATCGCCATGAAATTTTTTTTGCGTAATTTTTTCGCATATACGAATGGTATGGTGGATAGAATTATTATTTTTATTATCAAGTTGATGGATAAAATCACCCATCGATTTTATGGTTGTATCGGTTTTGGTTTCATCAATGGTGATATTATCGCCATCATCACCCATCACCACCAGCGATGACAAAAGATGATACCCATTATCATTTTGCCCCACCACCCGTAAAGCCAAATTGATTTTTAATGGCGCAAAAAGACGAACAGGCACGGAGATTATAATCCAGAGCGGATTTTTTTCTCTAATCGCGCACGGCGTGGTTCCCCGACATCTAAATTTTCAAGCGATTTTTTCCAAAATAATTGAGCGGTGGTTTTTTGTTTTAAGCGCCAATAAACATCGCCCAAATGGTCATTGACCTCGGGGTCATCGGCTATTAATTGCCCCGCCCGTTCTAAATATTCACGGGCGGTATCATATTTGCCTAATTGATAATATGCCCAGCCCAAAGAATCTAAAATGGCACCATTGTTGGGGGCTAATTTGTTGGCTTTTTGTAGCATTTTTAAGGCACGACCGATATTTTTTCGCCTTTCTATCCAAGAATAGCCGAGATAATTTAATACATCGGGTGAATTGGGGTTAAGCCGCATGGCGGTAAGAAAATTATTTTCAGCAAGCGCCCATTTATTTTGGCGTTCCAAAGCTATGGCATATTGAAAATAATAAAACCAAGTTTCATTGCTCTTGTCATAATTTTTTATCAAATTGATAGCGGTGGCATAATTTTTTTCGGCAGAACGATAACTTTTTTCATCCATATAAAGTCGCCCCAAAGCCATTTGGTAATCAACGATGGTGGGATAATTTTCAGAAAGTTTGATTAAATTATCTTTGGCTGTTTTGTCATCACCAATGCTGAGGTATAGATCATTTTCACTCAAATGGGCGATGTGGAAATAATTGTTGTTTTTTTTCAAATTATCTAAAATACGAAAAGCATCATCGGTTAGATTCAAATTGCCACTGATATTGGCAAGCATAAAGGCGGCATCAGGGTTTTTATCATTGGCAAAATGTGCCAGTTGGCAAAATAACAATGCCGATTCAAGATTATTATTGAGCAGGCTGGCGGCAATATCAAGCACGAAATAAGATAAGCCATCTTCGGGAGATTCAATGATTGGCTTAAGAGGTGTTTGGGATGTAATATTATCTTGGCTGGCTAGCAAAATAAGTGGCAAGGGGTGATCTAGCCCATTGATAAAATTTTCCATGTCTTGCCATTTTTTGGTTTGGCTCAATGATTGTAAATATAATCGGCTTTGTGCCAAAGATAAATTGTTGATAGCAACAGATTTTTTATTACCAGTTAAATTTTCTATTGTTAGGGGTTGTTGTAAAAATAATTTCATCAAGGCGTGTTGTGATAAAATTTCTCCATTATTGCGGCTTTGTTTTTGTGCCTGTTGCAATATGGCAAGTGCCTTATCGTGGTTGCCACGGCTTGCCTCGCCCCATGCCGACACGATAGCCATGTGGCGGCGACCAAATTCATTATTGTGGCTACGCAATATATTGCCATGCCATTTTTTTTGTTTGATTTGATCAATCGAAACAAATAGATTCACCAGATTTTCAAAGCCGATATTTTGTGGTTGGGTTTTGCCTATCAAAGGTTTTACCTTATTCAGCATGCGTTTGGCAGCGGCAAAATTGCCATTTTTAATATGTAAAATAAATAATTGGCGATGGATGGTATCCTTGGCAGTTTTATGCAATGCACGGCTTTTTAGGCTTTTTTCTAAATTATTGATAGCTACATCAAAATCGTTGGTGGCATTGGCATAATTGCCTGATAAAAGCGGGGTGAGGTTGATATTATCTCGGTTATAGGCAAAAATACTATTGGCAATGGAAAATATGGGTAAGCGTTGAGCAAGAAAAATACCAAGAGTTAAAAAAATCACTATCACCAAGCCATTGGTTATCCAATCCATCAAACGCTTATACCATGAGGTTTTTTTTGGTTCGGGTGGTTTTTTGGCGAAAAAAAATTTTTTCATAAAGTTTTTTGTGGTTTTTATTCTTTTTTCTTGTCAGTTTGCGGTGGGGTATGTGCCATTTGATGGTCGGTTGGTTTATTGATCTTACGCGTTTTTCCTAAACCAGTTTTTTTGGCAAATTGTGAACGCAAATTGGCATAATTGGGTGCCACCATCGGGTAATCAGGGGGAAGCCCCCATTTGGCACGATATTCATTGGGCGACATATTAAAATTGGTGCGTAGATGTCGCTTGAGCATTTTTAATTTCTTGCCATCTTCAAGGCATATAATATAATCGGGAGTCAAACTATCATCAATGTTAATGATAGATTTTTTTTCTAAATTATTAATATCGGTTTTATTCTTAATGTCATTCAAACAATGATATATAGTACCAATGACTGATGCCACATCATTGGGTGCGACATGGTTGCTTTGAAAATAGGCAGTTGCAATTTGACTGGTGAGATATAATATATCACTGGTTTCTTTGGTTTGTAGCGATGGATGATGGTTTTTTTTATTTTTTTCTTGTGAATTTTGTTTTTGCAATGCGGCAATAACATCATCCTTATCGATGGAGGTGTTGTTGGTATCATTTTTTTGATTTTTTACGATATTGTTATCAGGCATAATGATTAGCTCCCTATTTATTCTCTTTTTACACTATAAGTTTTAAGAAAATATGTCAAGTATAGTTCTTTTATTAATCGGTTGGATATTTTTTTATGCTTGATTTTACTTGATTTTTTGTCATTTTTTTGAAAAAGCATATTACAAGAGGTATAAAATGAATTATCCCAAAATTGCTATCTATGCCGATGGTGCAGATAAGGCGACGATGTTGCGTTTGCATCGTCTATCTTATGTGGCAGGTTTTACCACCAACCCAAGTCTTATGAAAAAATCGGGGGTCAAGGATTATAAAAAATTTGTAGAAGAATTATTGGTAGATATAAAAAAACCTATTAGTTTTGAAATTTTTGCCGATCAAGATGGCGCCATGATAACAGAGGGGAAAATTTTGGCTGACTGGGGTAAAAATATAGGTGATAATGTTTATGTTAAGGTGCCTATCACCAATAGCCATGGCATCCCCACCCATAAGGTGGTTAAAACTTTAAGCGATGCGGGTATCAAATTAAATATCACCGCCATATTCACCACCGCACAAATTGCGGCTGTTTTGCCTTTTTTAAATCCTAAGACAGAAGCGGTGCTTTCAATTTTTGCTGGACGGATTGCCGATACAGGGCTTGACCCTGAACCTATTGTCAAGGAAACCGCTGATGTGATAAAAGAAAAAAATAGCCATGCCAAATTATTGTGGGCAGGCACCAGACAAGTTTTTAGTGCGGTTGAAGCGGTGCGTTGTGGTTGTGATATCATCACCATGCCAGCTGACATGATAGATAAATTATCACTGTTTGGTAAAGACCTGAATGATTATTCCCGTGAAGCGGTGGTGAGTTTTTTAGAAGATGCAAAAGCTTCAGGGTTGGTGATAGCATGATAGAATCGCGTTATTTATCGGTGGCGCCGATGATGGCGGCAACCCATTATTGGGGGCGGCGATTTTTGCGATTGTTTCACCCTGATATAAAAATTTATGGTGAGATGGTGCCCGCTAAGAGTTTGATATTTATGCAAAATTCTTACAAAAAACAACAAAAATTACAAACCGGCCCCGAAGAAGGTTATGTGGCTTTTCAATTGGGGGCAAGCGAAGTGGGGGAGGCTTTATCTGCCGCGGCAATGGTGGTTGAGGCAGGTTTTCATGAAATTAATTTGAATTGCGGTTGCCCTTCAAAAGCGGTGATGGCAGGTGATTTTGGTGCGGTGTTGATGAAAAACCCCAAAAAAGTTGCTACCATCATACGGGCATTGAGCGATGAATTTCCCCATAAAGAATTTTCAGTGAAATGCCGTATTGGGGTTGATGATATAGACGATGAAGAATTTTTGTATCGCTTTATGGCAGAGATTATTTCTACCGCACCAGCGGTTAGGTTGTTTCATATCCATGCTAGAAATGCCATATTGAAAGGCTTAAATCCCCGCCAAAATCGCCATATACCACCACTCAATTATCAACGGGTTTATGCGGTTAAAAAAAAATTTCCTGACCGAAAAATTATTTTGAATGGTGGGGTGGCAAGTATAGCCGATATCAAATCTCATTTGCCATTTTGCGATGGAGTGATGATAGGGCGTGCAGCGATTGCCAATCCCTTTTTATTGGCAAAAGCGGGTGGTTTTGTGGTGGATGATGATTTTTATGAAAAAAAACTCTATCCTTTTTTAGAAGAGTTTGATTCTGCGGGGGTGCCAACATCGGCAATGCTACCTTTTTTGATGAATATGATAAGGGATAACAGCGGAGCAAGAACAATGCGTATGGAATTATCACAAGCGGTGGAGAGGGCAGGTCGGCGGCGTGAAAAATTACCGCTTTTGACTGCTTGGCAAGCGGTTAAGGCGCATTTTTCTGTTGCATCTGGGGTAAGAATCGCCTAAAAATGTAGGGCATTTTGGTAAAATAGCCATTTTGATATTCTTAAAAAAAATAAAATAATAAGGAGGATTATATTTATGAAAAAAATAATAAAAAAACCTGTGCCGATATTTATCATAGCGTCGCTTGTGGTTGGCTTGCTTTTGGGTATGAATTTTGATACCAATGTGGCGGCAAACAAAGGAAATACCCTAAAAGCTGTGACCAAGCAAGAAGCCTTGCGTTGCGGTATTCATAGTGCTGGGTTGTTGGGTTTTGCCAAGCAAAATGATGATGGTAGTTGGGAAGGCATAGATATTGCGGTGTGCGAGGCTGTGGCGGCGGCGGTTTTGCGTGATAAAGAAAAAATTCGCTATCGCAATCTTTCCTCCAAAGAACGATTCACCGCCCTAACATCGGGTGAGATTGATATTTTATCACGCAACACCACCTTTACCTTAAGCCGTGATACCGATTTGCGTTTGACCTTCATGCCCCCCAATTATTATGATGGGCAAGGTTTTATGATAGGTAGAAGATTGATAAATCGTGGAGTGCAGTCGGCAAGGCAATTGATCGGGGCACGCATTTGCGTGCAAGCTGGCACTACCACCGAATTAAATATGGCTGATTATTTTAGGGCAAACAATATCAAGGTGGTGCCCATTGTGATCGATGATAATAATGTGGCTATGCAAAATTTGATAGCGGGCAAATGCGACGCCTATACCAGCGATAGGTCTGGTTTGGCGGCAAGTAGGGTGAGTCAAAAAAATCCTAACAATTATCAGATATTGCCTGAGGTGATATCAAAAGAACCACTTGCCCCCGCGGTGCGCGAAGGTGATGATAGCTGGGCGAATATTGTGCGCTGGGTTGTTTATGCGATGATCTATGCCGAAGAAAAAAATATTACCAGTAAAAATATTGATGAAATTATGGAATCTGGCGAACATGCTGATCCTGAGGTTAATCGTTTTTTGGGTTTGGCTGGCGAAGATACTGGTCGCTATATTGGACTTGATGGAAGGTGGGCTTACCGCATCATTAAACAGGTTGGTAATTATGGCGAGGTTTATCGCAAATATATCAACCCATTGGGTTTGGGAAAACGCGGTTTGAATGATCTTTATACCCGTGGTGGTTTGATGTATGCACCGCCCTTTCGCTAATTAAATCTATATTGATAAGGTAGGTGGTGGAGAGGCGGTTTATCTGTCTATTATTTTGATAAGTCATATGGTTTAACAAGCGGTTATGGTGCGAGGATTTTTTTCATGGTTTAGCCGTGCCACATTGGGAAAGGTGGTGCGGTGGGTTAGCCAGATATTTCAATCGCTTGGGATGCTATCTTATGCATGGTTTGTCAATTCCGCTATGGGTGCATGGTGTAGGCGAGTTTTTATTCCCCACTGGCAAAATATGTGGCAAGATGAAAAAAAACGCGGGCGGTTTTTGCAAAATATAAGTATTTTTGTTGTTTTGTTTATTTTTTTGTATTTTCTTAGCAATGTCATAAGTAATTTTGCTTTATTATCAAAAAGTTTTGGTTTTGGTTTTTTATTATCTCCTGCCAATTATGATATCAATCAACATATGGCATTGATACCCTATCAACCTAGCGATAGCCATCTGTGGGCGGCATTGGTAGGGGTGTTGGGGACCATCTATATTACCGCTTGGGGCTGTCTGCTGGCAGTGATAATGGGGTTTTTGATAGGCTTGGCAAGATTATCGCCTAATTTTTTATTGAGTCGTTTGGCATTGATTTATATTGAAACCATTCGCAATATTCCCTTGTTGATTCAAATTATATTATGGAATGTTATTTTTATCAGTGTTTTCCCGCCCCCCGAACAGGCTATTGCTTTTGCGGGGCGTTTTTATCTTAGCAATGATGGACTGGCAATGCCCAAATTTATTTTTGCCGCAGGCGGTAAGATGTTACTGGTGGCATTGGCGGTGATGGTGTTTGGTTGGTTTATGTTAAAAAAATTATCATTACAATATCGCTTTAAGACTGGGCAGGCATTGCATCCCGTTTTGTTTTATGGTGTTTGGTTTGGGTTGGTGGCTTTGCCGATAGTTACCCTATTATTTTTTGTTAAAGGGCAATGGCAAGTGCCGGTGTTTGGCGAATATACTTTTGAAAATGGTGCTTTGGTGCCATCGGTGTTTGCTTCATTATTATTTGGTTTGGGTTTTTTTACCGCATCTTATGTGGCGGAGACAGTGCGGGGCGCGTTGCTAGCCATCAATAAGGGGCAGACCGAAGCGGGCATGGCGATAGGTTTATCCCGTGGGCAGATTAATCGTCTGGTGCTTATTCCTCAAGCTTTGCGAATGATTATTCCACCCCTATCAAGCGAAATGATAGGTTTGTTAAAAAATTCTGCATTGGCGGTGGCAGTTGGGTATGTAGATATTGGCACCACCTTGGTCAATTCAACCCTTAACATCACGGGGCGTGAGATGGAATGTATGTTATTGGCGATGAGTTTTTATCTTATTTTATCTTTGAGCATGTCATTGATGATTAATTATTATAACAAAAGAATTTCTTTAAGGATGTAAAAGACGATGATGGTTTTTGTTTGGCTGCATAAAAATCTTTTTTCCAACTGGTGGAATAGTCTTTTGACTTTATTGATAGTTTGGATACTTTATCAACTCTTGCCACCGATGGTTGATTGGTTGTTTTTAAGTGCATCGATAACCAGCGATAGTGTGCGTGAATGTTATGATGCAGGTTATAGCGGGGCCTGTTGGGGTTTTATCCCTTTGCGTTGGAAATTATTTTTATTTTATCTCTACCCGATAGAATCATTGTGGCGACCTTGTTTGGCATTTTTATTATTGTTTGTGGCTTTGATACCTGTTTTTAAGATGAAATTTAAAACAGCAGCAAGGCGGAAAAAATTTTTATATTTTACCGCATGTTATCCTTTTTTGGCTTTTTGGTTGATAGGTGGCGGATTTTTTTTACAACCTGTTGATACCAGCCAAATCGGTGGGTTTATGTTGAATATTGTGGTGGGGGTTTTGTGTATTGCTATATCTTTTCCCTTGTCTATTTTGGTGGCTTTGGCAAGGCGGTCAAATTTATTTTTTCTTGCCAAATTGTCTGTATTGTTTGTTGAGGTGGTGCGCGGCATACCGCTTTTGATGTTGATATTCGTTGCCGCCACAATGTTAAATTATTTTTTTCCTGTTGGCACCAGCCATAGTTTATTATTTCGGGTGGTGGTGGTGATAACTATGTTTTCCACTGTTTATCTATCGGAGGTGATGCGTGGTGGTTTGAATGCTCTTCCCAAAGGGCAATTTGAGGCGGCATCGGCTATCGGGCTGAATTATTGGCAAACTATGTGGCTGGTGGTTTTGCCCCAAATGTTGAAGGCTTCGATACCCTCGATTATGAATATTTTTATTGGCATATCTATGGATACAACTTTGGTGGCAGTGATTTCAATGTATGATGCCTTGGGGGCAGGCAAGGCAACCATGGTCAGTGCCGATTGGAAGGCGGCGGGAAGAGAAATTATGCTGTTTGTGTCGGTATTGTTTTTTGTGTTTTGTTTTTCTATGTCGCGTTTTTCTGCCCATTTGGAAAAAAAATTAAAAATTAGCCATACAGAATAATTTTGTGTAAGATAAAAGATGGAGGAAATGAAACCTATGGCAACATCAAAAATTATCATCAGTATCGATAAGGTTAATAAATGGTTTGGTAAATTTCATGCCTTAAAAAATATTGATTTGCATATTGCTGTGGGGGAGAAGGTGGTGATGTGTGGTCCATCGGGGTCGGGCAAATCAACCTTGATAAGATGTATCAATCGGCTTGAAACCCATCAGTCGGGCAAGATAGAAGTTGATGGCATTGTGATTGATAGTAATTTAAAAAATATCCATGCGGTGCGTGAAAATATTGGTATGGTGTTTCAGCATTTTAATCTTTTTTCTCATTTGACGGCTTTGGAAAATTGTGCTTTGGCTTTAATTTGGGCGAAGAAAAAATCTAAAAGCGATGCCGAAAAAATTGCCAAACAATATCTTACTTTGGTGCAGATACCCGAGCAAGCCAATAAATACCCAAGCCAATTATCGGGTGGTCAGCAACAGCGGGTTGCGATTGCCCGTGCTTTGAGCTTGAAGCCAAAAATTATGTTGTTTGATGAACCCACTTCGGCACTTGACCCTGAAATGATAGCCGAGGTGCTTGATGTGATGAAAGATTTGGCTGACCGAGGTATGACGATGCTGGTGATAACCCATGAGATGGCTTTTGCCCGCAAAGTTGCCGACCGTATTATTTTTATGGATGGAGGCGAAATTATTGAACAAAATCCACCAGAAGAATTTTTTAATAATTCGCAATCACCCCGCACCCAATTATTTTTAAAACAGATATTAAAACATTAAAAAAATTATGATAAATCAAAAACAAGTTCCTTCCGTTAGCCAGAGTCTATCCCATGCGGCGCGATTTGTTGCCAGAGAATATGTGGTGATATTCAAATTGGGATTTATTATGGCAATGTTGAATATGGTGAATCTTTTTTTCTTTGATAGCAATTATCAATATCAAATTATTGGTATTATTCGTTTGCCTGATGATATATTTTTTTCTAGCAAAGATTTTACCCATTTTTTTGGTAATGTATTTTCTTTGTTGTTTTTTGTCGGCTGGTTATTGTTTTTGCATGGTAATATTGGTAAAAGACGACCTTTATTTGATACGGTAAAAAAAATAAAAATTATTTGGCGTACTATATGGCGTAGTTTTGTTTTGCTATTGTTTGTGATGATTTTTTCATTGTTGGGGTTATTTTTATCTTCTATTTTGTATTTTATGATAAGCGATAGCGCCTTGG
This sequence comes from Alphaproteobacteria bacterium, assembly GCA_051010635.1. Classification (GTDB taxonomy): domain Bacteria; phylum Pseudomonadota; class Alphaproteobacteria; order JASGCL01; family JASGCL01; genus JASGCL01. The sequence continues at coordinate 10,711 of JBPCVJ010000020.1, forward strand.
TTGAAGCGATTAATCATTTTTTTAATCACCGCTACAATAATGATGCCAATTATGCGGTGATTATCATCATGGTGCTTGGGGCTTTGCTACCTGCCTTGTTGATGTTGCCTGTGCTTTTTTTGGTGGCGATTGATATTGTTCTTCATTATCGCTTTCGCTTGTTGTTATGGTTTCATTTTTATTTTCTGTGGCGGATATGGGTGTTTGCTTGGTTGATTTTGCTTGTCTATGGTGGTTATGTTGTTTTGATAAATACGGTGATGCAATGGTTGTTGGATAATCATGGTTTATCCTATTACACTATTGGTGCGGTGGTGGGCAGTGTTTTTTTGATGTTTGTGATGGCTTGGGGCACTGCCATAACCTATGGTTATTGGCGACAAGCCAAAAAATTCTTAAAACCTTAAATGGTCTAGCCTCTGGTATGACCATCAAGGGTTAAAATATCGCCATATAGTTCGGGTCTTCTATCACGAAATACCCCCCACGAACGGCGTAATGTGCCGATGGCTTCAAGGTCAAAACTATAGCTTAGGCTGGCTTCTTTATCACGGGGGGCTTCGGCAATTTTTTTGCCGCTTGGGTCGGCAATGAATGAAGCACCATAAAAAACAACCTCAGTGCCATTTTTAGCTTTTTCTTTACCAATGCGATTGGCAGCCACCAGTGGTATGATATTGGCGGCGGCGTGACCGCACATGGTGGCTTGCCAATGGTGAGATGAATCATAATCAGGTGCGGGGGGTTCAGAGCCGATGGCAGTGGGGTAGAGTAATACCTCGGCACCCTTGAGTGCCATGATGCGGGCGACTTCGGGAAACCATTGGTCCCAACATATACCCACACCAATTTTACCAAAACCTGTTTGCCAAATTTGAAAACCACTATCGCCCGGTGAAAAATAATATTTTTCTTCATAACCATCGCCATCGGGTATGTGGGATTTGCGATAAAGCCCCATATCACGCCCATCGGCATCAAGCATAACAATGCTATTGTAATAAACATTATTGTCATTTTCAAAAAAACTTATTGGCATGGCAACCGATAATTCTTTGGCAATGGCAGAAAATTTTTTTAACAAAGGGTGGTTGTGGCGTGGCTGTGCCATAGAAAAATATTCGGCACGCATTTCTTTACAAAAATAAGGGGCTTCAAATAATTCGGGGATAAGAATAATATTCGCCCCCTGTTTGGCAAGGTTTCGCACCATTTCTTCTGCCTTATCGTGATTTTTTTTTATATCAGGCGACATGGCAAATTGCACCAAGCCAAGAACAACATTACGCATAGCTGGCAATATAAATTATTATGCCGATCATGGCAAATGATTTTTATTGATAAAACATTACCAAGGCAGATATTGCAAATATTTTACGATACGGCGTGTTTTTTGGCTAAATAAAATGGGGGTGTAATAACTACCAGCGGCTCGTTTGATAATATCACCACGGGTGGGGTAGGGGGCGATGATACCTGCCAGATCACTTATTTTTAATTTTTTACTGATAGCCAAACCGATGGTTAAAATCATATCCCCCGCATGGCAACCGACCATCGTGCCACCGATGATACGCCCTGTTTTATCGGTGAGAATTTTGATAAAACCGCTGGTTTCTTTTTCTGCCACTGCTCGGTCATTATCATCAAAATGCCAGATGGTAGTTTTATATTTTTTGCCATATTTTTGTTGTGCCATCAATTCATTCATACCCACCTGTGCTAATTCGGGGTCGGTGTAGGTAACCCAAGGCAAGGCGGTGTAATCAACTTTTGCGGGCATTTTGAAACATACCTGACGAATAACCAGCCCCGCTTGATAACCTGCGGCATGGGTAAATTGTGGTCCGCCATTGCAATCGCCAATCGCAAAAATATGTTTGTGGTTGGTGCGTAATTTTTTATCAACTATAATACTACGACCATTGGTTTTGATATCGGCTTTATCAAGGTCTAGATTTTGGATATTGCTTTTTCGTCCCGCCGCCACCAAAATATGCGTGCCTGTTATTTTAATCGGTTTTTTTTGGCTAATAGCTAGATAAACATCGCCTTTTGTGCCTTGCCCACTATGGTTGATGGTGGCATGTTCATAAAATACTACACCATCTTTTTCCAATTGGTGTTTGATAATTCTTACTGCATCTTGGTCGTCGCGAGGTAGGATATTACTATGGTCGATCACCGAAACTTTTATGCCCAATCTTGCATGTGCTTGTGCCATTTCTATGCCAATTGGTCCGCCACCGATGATAATCAAATGTTTGGGGCGGGTGCGTAATGCAAAAATTGTTTCATTGGTAAAGATTTTTTTCTTATCAATTTTATCAAGCCCCGCTATGGGCGGTATAACAGCGGAAGATCCAGTGGCAATAACAATGTTTCGGGCATGGATGATATTATCCCCCGCTTTGATTTGATGTTTATCAATGAATTTGCCAGCACTTTTGATAACTTTAACCCCTAATTTGGTGAAGCGTTCAACCGAATCATTGGGGGCAATGGTGTTGATGACTTGGGTGATGTGGTTTTTTACTTTGGCAAAATCTATCTTGGGTGGTTGCGGGGTAATGCCATGGATATGGGATTTACGAAAATGGTTGGCTTGTTTGGCAGCGGCAAGATAAGATTTTGATGGCACACAACCCGCATTGAGGCAATCGCCCCCCATTTTGTGATGTTCTATCAGAATGGTTTTAAGCCCTAATTGCACCGCACCCGCCGCCACCGACAGCCCGCCTGAGCCTGCACCAATAATACAAATATCTGTTTTTATTTTTTTCATTAATTTTGCTGATTGTTTTATAGAATGATAAATTAACAAATGCCAGCTTTTGTTTTTCTGTTGGTTTTGTGATAGGGCAAGCATTATTATTGCGGGTGTAGCTTAGTGGTAAAGCCCTAGCCTTCCAAGCTAGTGATGAGGGTTCGATTCCCTTCACCCGCTCCATATAAATTTGAAATCATATCTTGCATTTTGGCTATCTATATTGTATGGCAAGCGAAATAAAAAATTAAATATAATGGAAAGATTACCCTACAGCATCAATGGTCGTGTTGGTGGTGTTTATTATGATAAAAAAACTCCTGAGGTTGTTTATAGAGGTATTAACCCATATTATGAACCTTGGGCAAAAGAACTGCTTAAATGTGGTTTGATAGATGAGTTGGTGAAAAAACGCTTTTTTCCCAAAACAAAAATTTCTAAGCAAAAAATAGATGGTTATAATTTGGTGTTGGAGCATGAAGCCATATCCCCCATCACCTATCACGAAGAATGGACCGATGAAATGTATCGTGCATCGGCAATTTTTATATTAAAGGTCAATCAAATAGCCAATCAATATAGATTTGAATTAGATGACCCGCATGGTGGCAATGTGGTTTTTCACTATCACAAACCCATCTATCTTGATCTTGGTAGCTTTTACCCCCTGATAGATGTGGCAAACCGCCCAAATATATCAAATTTTCATAGGAAGGATTATTTTTTACAACTTGTTTTGCCACGCTTGGAATCAGCCCATCGCGCCAATATGACAACCTTGCCCAGATGTTTGTGGGATGCAAAATTATTTTTTATCAGGGTTATGCTGGCACTTCACCGTAGAATGAAAATATATATCTTTGGTTATGAAAAAATAGCCAATAAAATAGCAAGGTTGCGGTATAAAACTTTGTATCAGCGTTTAGAAAAAAAACTTTTATCTTATAATTTTTCGGCGAAATCGGTTTGGGGTGATTATCAAACCACCAAAACGATAAAAGATAAAACTATCCATCAAAAAGATGGTAGAATGCAATGGATATTAAATGCCATCAAACCCTTAAAAATCAATTCATTATTAGATTTGGCAGGCAATCAAGGGGATAAGGTGCGGTTTTTTGCCAAAAAATTAAATATACCAAATGTGATGTGTGTTGATTATGACAAGGCGGCAATAGATAAGTATTTCTTAAACGCTCAACATGATGATAGAATGACTATCGCCGCATTTGATATAACAAAAAGTTTATTTCCCGCTTGCGATATAACCGAACGATTAAGATCAGATATGGTGTTGGCAATGGCACTGACGCATCACCTGTTGATAAGCCAACAGCTGGCACCTGAGGTGATGTTTAAGATATTTGCCGCCTATAGCAAAAAATATCTTATAGTTGAATTCATGCCGCTTGGCTTATGGAATGGGTTTTATCAACCCCCCTTACCCGATTGGTGTAAAGAAACATATAACCAAGTATGGTTTGAAAAACATTTGAAAAAATATTTTGATATTATAAAAATGGCTGAAACTGCACCCAACCGCATAACCTATTTGGCTAAATTAAAAAAGCAAATTGCATAATCATATCTTGCATTTTGGTTATCTATATTGTAGGGCGATTGAAATAAAAAATTAAATATAATGGAAAGATTTTCTTACAGCCTCTATACATATGGTGGGGGCGTTTATTATGATAAAAAAACCCCTGATGTTGTTTATAGGGGTATTAATCCGCATCTTGAGGCTTGGGCAAAAGAACTTTTGTCATGTGGTTTGATAGATGAATTGGTGAAAAAACGCCTTTTCCCAAAAACAAAAATTTCTAAACAAAAAATAGATGGTTATAATTTGGTGTTGGAGCATGAAGCCATACTCCCCATCACCTATCCACATGAATGGACTGATGAAATGTTTCGTGCAGTGGCAATTTTGATATTAAAGGTCAATCAAATAGCCAATAAATATAAATTTGACATATCTGATCCCGCTTGGGCCAATGTAGTTTTTTGCCATCACAAACCTATCTATATTGATTTTGGTAGTTTTCAGCCTCAGACATATCTGGCTATCCGCCCAGAAATATCAGATTTTCATAGCAAGGATAGTTTTTTACAATCTTTTCTGCCACGCTTGGAATTAGCCCATCGTGCTAATATGACAACATTGCCTAGATGTTTGCGGGAGGCAAAATTATTTTTCATTAGGGTTATGCTGGCAATTCACCGTAGAATGAAAAGATATCTTTTTGGTTATGAAAAAATAGTCAATAAAATAGCAAGGTTGCGGTATAAAACTTTGCATCAGCGTTTAGAAAAAAAACTTTTATCTTATAATTGTGCGGTGAAATCGCCTTGGGTTGATTATCACACCCCCAAAAAACCATTTGTAGATTTTTATGATAAGAATAATCAAATCAATAAAAAAGATAGAAGAATAAAATTTCTGTTGGATAGTATCAAACCATTAAAACCTGATTCATTGTTGGATTTGGCGGGTAATCAAGGTGCTATGGCTAGGTTTTTTGCCAAGCAATTAAATATACCAAAGGTGATTTGCCTTGATTATGATAGGGGAGCGATAGATAGATTTTTCTTAAATGCCAAACATGATAATAGGGTAGCAATGGCTTCGTTTGACATAACCCGATCTTTGTTGCCAGAGTCTGGCGATATTACTGAAAGGTTAAAATCAGATGTAGTGTTGGCATTGGCGGTGACGCATCAGCTGTTGATAACCCAAAGGCTGGCACCTGAGGTGATGTTTAAGATATTTGCCGCCTATAGCAAAAAATATCTGATAGTTGAATTCATGCCGCGCGGCTGTTGGGATGGGATTCATCAACCACCTATACCCGAATGGTATAACC
>JBPCVJ010000021.1:0-28302 GCA_051010635.1 Alphaproteobacteria bacterium
CGAAGGTCGCGGGTTCGAGCCCCGTCTCCATCGCCATACCATCATATCTATTATTTATCAGGGTGGCATAAAATAGCCATCACCACAGAATAGCGAGTCGCTACGCCACCGCACGCAAAACCCGCACCACCACAGCTGGCATTATTTTTTTCTTTCGTTGGCAGTGGCGGCTTGGCTGGCGGCGGGGGCAAATTAGCTGGTAAGTTAGACAAACCATTTGCCAAAAATGGCAAGATACAAAAAAATTTTTCATTAGGGGGTGGCATCATGGTAAAAGAATTCTTATTAACAATCTAAAATGAAATTTTTTTTCTTAACCAAATATAAAAAATATGCCAGAATAGAAACCGAAAAAAAGAAATAAAAAAATCATAAAAAAATGATGTTTAACAACCTAAAATAGAATTTTTTCTTGACAGAATACAAAAAAATATGGCAAAATACAAATCAGAGTATAAACCAAAGGAAAGGAATCATAAAACTATGAAAAAACTATTATGTGCAACCACCTTATCATTGGCATTGCTGTCTGGCGTTGCTAAGGCAGAAAATATGCTAGCCGATAAGATAGATGGTCAATTAACCTTAAGCGGTAACCTAGGTTATATCTATAACTTTTCGGGTTCATGGCAATCGCATAATTCAAAATCGGGCAATACGGTCGGTTATGGGCTGTCATTTGGTTATGACCATAAAAGCGGGTTTGGTATATCAAGCGAATATCTAACCTATACCCATAGTTACAATGCAGTTACAGGTGAAAGCGGTAGCTTTAGCTATAGGGTGCCATATCCTATCGTAACATTCACCCCGAGTTATCGGGCGAATTTTGGCAAAGATGATAATTGGTATGTGAAAACCGGGCTTGGCTTGGGCTTTAGCCTATCATCGATTGAATCGCTGGCTGCCAATGTTCAAGTTGCCAGCGGGCTTGCCGCAGGCGCCCATGGAGGTCAAGATCAACCACTCTTATACACCGATAGTCAGTTTTCAGCGGTTGATTTTAGTGACAGAGAGTGTGATGTCTATGTTCAAGGACCTGTAAGCTTATATCCAGATCACAATTATGTATTCAGGGATAGATATGCTGGCAGGGAAATAGAAATTGAGCTTATAAATGTGCTACTAGGGACATCAATAGATTTACAAAATGGGGATTGTCTTGCACTGACCAATGAATCTGGCGGTAGTTTGGCAAAGGCACTTTGGATTTATGATAGTAGTACAGGTGAATATCAAACCTATTCGGCAGATTATGACATAGTGAGAGTGTTACTGCATGTAGGTGGCGAAGGATTAACAGAAGATGGATTACAACCCCAAGTGGCGGTTGATGATGCAGGTTTTGTTATCGCACCAACCCTAACGATTGGCTATGATGATGATATGTTTCATTTTGATATCACCACCAAATATATTCATGCATTGAAAGATGTTTTATATCATGGCGAAAACGACGCACCCGACCAAACCCAAAATAAAGGTCCATTAGCATTTTATATTGGGGTTGGCACAGGCGTTAATTTTTAATTAATCCCTTTCAAAAAAAATAAAAAAGGGCAGTTAGTAATAACTGCCCTTTTTTTATGCGATAAAAAATCTGGGGGGTAAAATAGCTGGCACGCAAAACCCCGATATGAAATAGGCTATGGTTATTTAGATGTTTTGCCTGATCGTTTTATTGCCATAGCACGAAAATTATGGGCGCCAGTGAGACTTTGGTTTAATTTGATAACCCTATCATAATCTTTTATCGCATCTTCATATTGCTTTAATTCATATCTTATCTGTGCCCGCTCATAATAGGCAATGGTATATCTTGGGTTTAATTCTATTGCCTTATCAAAATCCTTGATGGCATCTTTATATTGTTTTAATTCATATCTTACCTGTGCCCGCCCATAATAGGCATTGGCATTTTTTGGGTTTAATTCTATCGCCCTATCAAAATCTTTGATGGCTTTTTCATATTGTTTTGATTTATATTTTGCATTGCCGCGTTTAAGATAGGTATCAGCATCGCTTGGCTGTAATTTATTGATAAATCCGCTGATGGTGTTTTTTATATTCATATCATTATTTTATCATTGATGATAAGTTCTGTCAATCATTCATCAAGGGTAGGGTGGTATTATGATATTTCATTTGACAAATATCTTAAAATAGGTTATGTGTTTTATAGTTTTTTTAAGGGGTCGTCCTGACTTACTTTTTTTGTCTTACAAAAATTAATCATAGAAAATTATTATAGGATAGATGATGCATCTTAAGGAATTATCCGCCAAAAATACCGGCGAATTATTAACCCTTGCCGAACAATACGGCATTGAAAACCCAGCCGCCATGCGGCGGCAAGAAATGATGTTTGCCATTTTGAAATCCATCGCCATGAAGGGCGAAGCCATATCCGCCCACGGCGTTTTGGAGGTGATGCAAGATGGTTTTGGGTTTTTGCGCTCCACAGGTTCAAATTATTTGTCAGGACCTGATGATATCTATGTTGCCTTAAGCATCATCAAATCATTGTCTTTAAGAACGGGCGATACCATCAGTGGTAGTGTTATCGCCCCCAAAGAAAATGAAAGATATTTTTCATTAGAAAAGGTTGAGGAAGTGAATTTTAATGACCCGCTGTTATGTAAAAACCGAGTCAATTTTGATAATTTGACGCCGCTATACCCCACCGAAAAATTAAATCTTGAGGTTGAGCAAGATAAAGATTCCAAGCGAGATTTTACCACTAGGGTCATAGAATTGGTTGCCCCATTGGGTATGGGGCAAAGGGCATTGATAGTGGCACCACCCCGCACGGGCAAAACGGTGATTATGCAAAACATTGCCCATGCGTTAGAAAAAAATCACCCCAACATTTACCTTATCGTGCTGTTGATAGATGAACGCCCAGAGGAGGTGACCGATATGCAACGCAGTGTCAAGGGCGATGTGATATCATCAACCTTTGATGAACCCGCCAGCCGCCATGTGCAGGTGGCAGATATGGTGATAGCCAAGGCAAAAAGATTGGTTGAGCATAAAAAAGATGTGGTTATTTTGTTGGATTCTATCACCCGTTTGGGGCGTGCCTATAATACGGTGGTGCCATCATCGGGTAAGGTTTTGACGGGCGGGGTGGATGCCAATGCCCTGCAACGCCCCAAACGATTTTTTGGTGCCGCCAGAAATATCGAAGAAGGCGGGTCATTGACTATTATTTCTACCGCATTGATCGATACTGGTTCTCGTATGGATGAGGTAATTTTTGAAGAATTCAAAGGCACTGGTAATGCCGAAATTGTGCTGGATAGAAAAATTTCTGATAAACGGATATTCCCCGCTATTGATGTTGTGAAATCTGGCACCCGTAAGGAAGAAATGTTGGTGGATAAAAACACCCTATCAAAAATGTGGGTTTTACGGCGGGTGCTTAACCCGATGGGTGTGGTGGAGGCGATGGAATTTTTGAATGAAAAACTAAAATCAACCAAAAATAATAATGATTTTTTTGAAACCATGAATCAATAATTGGCGTCATGGGTTTTATCAGGCAATATGGTTATTATCTTTTTGCCATTTTATGGACATTGATACTGGGGATACTTTCATCACCCTTGCTTTTGCTTAAACAACCCTATTGGGTATGGAAATTGTCAGTCTTTTGGGAAAGGGGATTGCTATGGTGGCTTTGCCAGATGGTGGGGGTTTGTTACCGCATAACTGGGCAAGAACATTTGATAAAACCACCATTTGTATTAGCCATCAAACATCAATCGGCTTTTGAAACATTGTTGTTGTCGGTGAATTTTTTTTATCCTTGTGTGATATTAAAAAAAGAATTATTGGCGATCCCTATTTTTGGTGCTTACCTAAAGGCGGCCGATAATATAGCCATAGACCGCAAAAGCGGCGGGGCGGCGATGTTATCTATGGTCAAAATAATGAAAAAACAATTGGCAAAAAAAAGGGTGCTGATTATTTTTCCCGAAGGCACAAGGTCAGCGGTTGGCAAAACCCGTGCCTATCAGTCGGGGGTTTATATGATGTCACGCTTGGGGGTGCCAGTTTATCCTGTGGCATTGAATAGCGGTTGTTTTTGGCAAAAAAATCGGTTTCAAAAAGGCATTGCCGAATTGGCTATCTTGCCAGCCATGCCACAGAATTTATCCAAACAAGATTTTTTAGAAATCTTACAAAAAAAAATAGAAAGCACAACAAGGCGATTAGAAAAAAATGCTATGATAAAATAATTTTTTTTAAGCAGTCGTCATGCCCCATTTTTCTTTTAAGTTCGTTATTTTTTGTGAAAGCCCAAGTTTTGTCATGGCGATAAAAATTTTTTGTTTTTTCTCATCAGGAAATTTTTTTGATAAATGTGGGTATGCCAAATAGGTTTGATAAAATAAATCAAAAATATAGGCAGGCATATCGGCAAAATTGGTTTGTAAAGTGGATAAATTATTAAGTGCCATCTGACGCATCTGGTCATTTTGGCAAAGATTGATAATATGTTGAATAATTTCGGCGGCATCTTTTTGTAAAAAAACTTTTTTTTCAATATCAGGAATTTTTTGGTTGATACTCCAAATAATATTATAAACCACGGTGTTCAGCATATTCAAATAGGTAAAAATTGCCTGTTTGGCATCACGGGAAATTTTTTTTATGATAGAAAAATTTAAATCCTGTTTTGTGATATTCGCCAAAGGGTCGGGTTGCCCCCTTAAGGTCATTTGATGGGCAAGCCACAATATGGTGCGATGCAAAACCACCAAATGGGCGGTGGCGGGGTGTTGCGATGCACTGCCGATATAGATGCGATAATGAAATAATACATCGCTTAAGTTATTAAAAATATAATTGGCACGATAAAGGCGGGTATAAAGATCTAAATCTTCAACAAAAAATTCTTCACGATACCCACCGATATTTTTTAATACATCGCTGCGTATCATCATGGTTGGGTGGTGGATAGGGCAGATGGTATCATCAAATTGTTTTTTTGCATCTTCGATGGTAGCGGGGCGATTGGATGGCGGTGATGGTTTTGGCTTGCCTTGATAATCTATGCTTAAATAATTTGTCCCCAATATGGCAACTTCGGGGTGGCTGTTTAGATAATCAATTTGTTTTTGAAATCGTTCGGGCAAAGAAATATCATCGCCATCCATACGGGCGATATATTTTCCCCTTGCCAAATTGGTTAGAAAATTAACTTTGGCTGATAAAAATTGACTTTTGCCATTTTTTTCATGGCGGATGCGTTTATCTTTTTTTTTATAATTTTCAATAATATTGATCGTGGCATCGTTTGAACCTGTGGTGTCGATTAAAAATTCAAAATCATGAAATGTTTGCCGCAAAATACTATCGATAGCTTCTGGCAAAAATTTTTCGCCATTAAAAATTGGCATAATAACCGAAAGGGGCAGTGTCATATTATTTTTTCACCTGCTGGTTTTTATAAAAATCACAATCGCTGGTTAAAAAACAAACGGCACATTGCGGTTTTTGGCTTTTGCAAATATAACGACCATGCAAAATTAACCAATGATGGGCTTTGGCTAGAAACTCATCGGGTATAATATCCAGCAATGCCTGTTCGGTTTTTTCAGGGGTTTTGCTATCGCATAGCCCTAAGCGATGGCTTACCCGAAAAACATGGGTATCAACCGCTATGGTCGGCTTACCAAATGCGATATTCAATATCACATTGGCAGTTTTTCGCCCCACCCCTGGTAAGGTTATTAAATCATCACGGGTGCGCGGCACTTGGCTGTTGTATTTTTTTATCAATATCTCGCAAGTTTTCATAATATTGGTAGATTTGGTTTTATAAAGCCCGATGGATTTTATCGCATGGGTTAATTGTTTGCTACCCAAACGAATAATATCTTCGGGCTTTGAAATGTTTTGAAATAAAATTTTGGTCGCTTTATTCACCCCAGAATCGGTGGCTTGCGCCGATAATATCACCGCCAGTAATAAGGTAAAATGGTTGGTGTAATATAATTCGCCTTTGGGGTCTGGGTTATGCGCCCGAAAGGCAGTAAAAATTTTTCTTGCCTTGTGGTTATCTAACATTTTTTTAGATAGCAGGCATGGTCAATTGATGTTGCTGTGCGGTGGCAATCAGGGTGTTGCGTAACAGGCAGGCGATGGTCATAGGTCCCACCCCGCCGGGCACAGGGGTGATGGCAGCTGCCACCCCCATGGTGGATGCGGCATCAACATCGCCGACAATGATGTTTTTGCCATTTCGTTCAATGCGATTGATGCCAACATCTATCACCACCGCGTCTTTTTTTAACCATGTGCCCTTTACCATTTCGGGTATGCCAACCGCCGCCACCACAATATCATATTGCGATAATTCTGTATCAATATGTTGGCTTTTGCTATGAAAAATGGTCGGGGTGGCATTGGCAGATAATAATAATTGAAACATCGGTTTCCCCACAATGTTAGATCGCCCTATCACCACGGCTTTTTTACCCATCAAGTTTTTTGATTGAAAATAATCTTGCAATAATAACAAACAGCCATATGGCGTGCAGGGGATAAGGGCATTCTTGCCACCAGTTGCCAATAGACCAACATTGATAAGATGAAACCCATCAACATCTTTTTCGGCGGCAATGGTTTGTATAATTTTATGTTCATCAATCGATTTGGGCAAGGGTAATTGCACCAAAATACCATTGACCGATGTATCATGGTTAAGTTGTTCTATCAGGGTTAATAATTCGGTTTCGCTGGTGGTATGCGGCAGACGATGCTCGCGGCTTTCCATACCAGTTGCGATGGTGGTTTTGATTTTATTTTTTACATAAACCTGTGATGCGGGGTTATCCCCCACCAGCACCACCGCCAAACAAGGTTTGATATCACGGGCGATGATTTTTTTAACTTCGATTGAAATATTTTCCACCAGTTTGCTAGCGAATGATTTTCCATCAATGATGTTTGTCATGATTTTTTTATCAATGTTTAGATATGTTGGGTTAAAAGAAAGACACCAATTGCCACACCATGGCATGCACCATCGGTTTGAAAAGATAAAGAAATAGCAAAAATAATAGGGGACGCAAATCAAACATCGCAATAATGCCACCGCCTATCGGGCGTAAAAATTGATAGATCCAATCATAAATTGGCATAAGAATATAATTGACCATATCTATCAACCTTGCGGTGATACGGCTACTGGGGTTGATGATATTAAAACCTATCAACCATGATAAAATAACATGCAAAATAGCCAGCCAATAATAAAATTGCACAATGGCATCAAACACAATAAGAAAGATATTGGCAATGCTTGTCATGATTTATTTTCCTTTTAAAATAGATTTCAAAAAATCGCCAGTTAAAGATTCAGGTGATTTGGCAATATCCTCAGGCGAACCAACAGCCACAATTTCACCGCCCTTGTCGCCACCCTCAGGCCCCATATCTATCACCCAATCGGCACATTTGATAACCTCCAAATTATGTTCAATCACCACCACGCTATTGCCTTGTTCGACCAGTGCTTGCAACACATCAAGCAATTTACGCACATCTTCGATATGCAAACCGGTGGTGGGCTCATCCAAAATATAAATGGTTTTGCCTGTGGCTTTGCGTGATAATTCCTTAGCCAATTTGATGCGTTGTGCCTCGCCACCTGATAGAGTGGTTGCCGATTGACCAATTTTAATATAACCCAAACCCACCCTTTCTAAGGTTTCTAATTTTTCTTTGATGAATGGCACGGCAGAAAAAAAATCATGCCCTTCCTCCACCGTCATATCCAAAACATCAAAGATATTTTTATCACGCCAAGTGATATCCAATGTTTCCCGATTATACCGTTTGCCACGACATTGATCGCAGGTAACATAAACATCGGGCAAGAAATGCATTTCAATTTTCAATACCCCATCGCCTTGGCAGGCTTCGCACCGCCCGCCCTTGACATTAAAACTAAACCGCCCCGCACCATAACCCCTTTCCTTTGCTTCGGGCAGGTTGGTATACCAATCACGAATGGGGGTAAAAAGACCAGTATAGGTTGCGGGGTTTGAACGCGGCGTGCGACCGATCGGTGATTGATCGATATCTATCACCTTATCCAAATAGATGGAGTTTTCTAATTTATCATATGGCAGACCAGCAAAACTACTGCCCATCAAGGCTTTGGATAGGGCGGGGTAGAGAGTTTCTAAAATCAAGGTTGATTTGCCCGAGCCTGAAACCCCGGTTACACAAGTGAAGGTGCTGAGTGGAATTTCCACCGCAACATTTTTTAAATTATTTGATTTAGCACCATGCAGGCTTAATATCTTGCCATTGCCTTTGCGGCGTTTTTTTGGCACGGGAATTTGTTTTTTGCCCGAAAGATATTGGGCGGTGATGCTATCTTTTGATTTTAATACCTCGCTGGGTTTGCCAAGTGCCACCAAATGCCCGCCATGCACCCCCGCACCAGGACCAACATCAATCAAAAAATCAGCATGGCGCATCGCCTCCTCATCATGCTCTACCACGATGACGGTGTTGCCAAGGTCGCGTAAATTTTCTAAGGTTGCCAAAAGCCTTGCATTATCACGCTGATGCAAACCGATAGATGGCTCGTCAAGCACATACAAAACCCCAGTTAGCCCCGAACCAATTTGCGATGCCAGTCTTATGCGTTGTGATTCGCCACCTGATAAACTACCAGCCGAGCGGGCAAGGCTTAAATATTCCAAACCAACATTATGTAAAAATTGTAGCCTTTCATTGATTTCACGCAAAATTCGTTCGGCGATCGTCTGGTGTTTTTTATTAAGATGTTGCGGCAGGTCCTTAAACCATGTTTGTATTTTGTTAATGGATAGGGCAGTTATTTCTGATATATTTTTTTTGTGAACCTTTACCGCTAGCGATTCAGGCTTTAGGCGTTGCCCATGGCAATCACCGCAAGGCACGATCGACATATAGCGCTCAATATCTTCCCTTATCCAATTTGATTCGGTTTCACGATAACGCCTTTCAAGGTTATGAATAATTCCTTCAAATGGTCTTACAGTTTTAACTTTTCGCACCCCATCATGAAATTGAAATTGCAATGCCTCTTTGGTGCCATGTATGATGGCTTTTTTTGTTTTGCTGGGTAAATCACGATAGGGGGTTCTTAAATCGCCACCAAAATATTGGCATAAAGTTTCAAGTGTTTGGCGGTACCATGGCGCAGGGTTAGACCCACCCCAACCTTGCAACGCACCTTCTAGCAATGACAATTTATCATTCGGCACCAACAATAATTCATCGATGGTGCGTTTTTCGCCAATGCCACCACAGGCAGGGCAAGCACCATGCGGGCTGTTAAAAGAAAAAAGCCTTGGTTCAATTTCTTCTATGGTGAAACCTGATTCGGGGCAAGAAAATCGTTCAGAAAAAATATGTTGCTTACCGCTGGCGACCTCTTCTATTGTCATCAAACCTTCGCTTAATTTTAATGCCTGTTCAATGCTATCGGCACATCTGCGTGAAAATTCTTTTTCTGCCTCTGCGTCTTGATAGTTGATAACCAAACGGTCAACCACCACGGCTATATTATGTTTTAAGTTTTTATCCAATGTGGGAATATCATCAAGTTCATAAAAGATATTATCAATTTTTATGCGTTGAAAACCTTTTTTGCGATACCCCATCATTTCTTTGCGATATTCACCCTTTCTGCCGCGCACCACAGGTGCCATAACAAAAATTTTTGTTTCTTTTTCCATTTTTGTCACCATATCAACCATTTGGCTGACGGTTTGGCTTTCGATCGGCAAACCAGTTGCGGGGGAATAGGGGATGCCGATACGCGCCCATAATAGACGCATATAATCATAGATTTCGGTCACCGTGCCAACCGTAGAGCGGGGGTTGCGTGAGGTGGTTTTTTGTTCGATCGATATGGCGGGGGATAAACCTTCGATGGAATCAACATCAGGTTTTTGCATCATTTCTAAAAATTGGCGGGCATAGGAAGACAGGCTTTCAACATAACGCCTTTGCCCTTCGGCAAAGATAGTATCAAATGCCAAAGACGATTTGCCTGACCCTGATAAGCCAGTTATCACCACCAATTCATTGCGTGGCATTTCAAAGGAAATATTTTTGAGGTTATTTTGCCTCGCACCTTTTATGATAATTTTATTCTGTTGCATGGTTTTTACCTTATGATATTATTGACGCAAACTTCCCTCGGTGGCGGCAAGCACCTCGGCAATAATTTTTTCGCTGATGGTTTTGATATCGCTATCCGATAGGGTTTTATCATCGGGGCTGATAGTCACCCTAACCGCAATGGATTTTTTTTCGGGATATTTCGGGTCATGATACATATCAAAAATATTTGCTTGGCTGATAAATTTTTTATCAATTTTTTTAATCGTGGCAAGAATAAGGCTGGCAGCAATGTTTTTATCAACCACAAAGGCAAAATCACGATAGACCACTGGCAAATCATTCAATAAAAGCGTTGGTCGGGCATGGGATGTTTGTTTTTTGGCAGTGGGAATTTTTTCCAAAAATAATTCAAACCCAAATAAATTATTGGCAATATCATATTTTTGCGATAAAGCGGGGTGGAGTGCGCCAAAATAACCGATGGTTTCTTTACCCAAATAAAGCCTTGCCGCCATGTTGGGGTGATAATGTTGCGGCATGGATTCTTGGTTGATGTGTAAATTATCGGCAAAAAAACCGCTTGCTTCAATGGCAGAAAAAATATCGGCTTTGATAACAAAACTATCTAATGGGGGTAATTTTTGCCAATGGCTATCATCGCCCATCACCCTGATACCAGCTATCATGGTGGTTTGTGCCTCAGGGGTAACGCCATGAAAAACCAAACCCGATTCAAACAGATGAATATTATGAAAACCACGCGCTTGGTTGCGCTTGACTGCCAATAACAAATTACATAAAACAGAAGGCCGCATGGTATCCATATCGCTATGGATAGGGTTTTGTAATTTGATGATGTCGCTGGCAGAAAAATCCTCTGCCAAAGATTGTTTGGTGAATGACCAAGTGATGGTTTCATATAAACCACGATTTGCTAAGGCACGGCGTATCAGCATCAATCGCCTCCCCTGTTCATCTATCGCTTGGTCGGGGATAATACGCGGTAGTGGCAATTCGGGAATTTTATCAAAACCATGCAGTCGCAAAACCTCTTCAACCAAACAAGCATCATTTTCGATATCACCACGCCAAGTGGGGCGGGTAACCTGCCAATTTGGTTTTTGCTTTACGATGTGAAAACCCAAATCGCTTAATGTTTGGGCGATGGTTTCATCTTTTATGCTAAGTCCGCCATATGTTTTAATTTTTTCGGGCGAAAATGAAATAGGCGGTGGGGGCGTGGGTGGTTGCCCCGCAGTGGTGATGGTGGATGCCTCGCCACCACAAATATCTAAAATCAATTGGCTCGCCCGTTCTAACCCGATGTCTAACCCCATGGGGTCAACCCCCCTTTCAAATCGGTATCGTGCATCCGATAATAGATTGAGGCTACGACCAGTTTTGGCGATCTGCATAGGGTTAAAATAAGCAACCTCTAAAAAAATTTCATCATCATCAAGCTGGCAACCGCTTTCTATGCCACCCATAATACCTGCTATTGATTGTGCGCCCTTTTGGTTGGCGATAACTAACATATTATCATTTAGGCTATGGTGCACTTCATCAAGCCCATAGATGGTTTCGCCATGGTTGGCAAACCGCATGGTCAATTCGCCTGCCCCAAGTTTTTTACCAGAAAAAACATGTAAGGGTCTTGCCATATCTTGCGATAAATAATTGGTGATATCAACTAAAGCCGATATAGATTTCATACCCACCGACAATAGTTTTTTCTTTAACCAATCGGGCGATGGGCGGTTGGTAACCCCTTTGAAATAACGCCCAATAACCATCGGGCAAGCCTGTTTGGCTTTTTCATCTATTTGCCATGCGATGGGGGATGCGAATGTGCCCTTGATAGTTTTTGGTTGCAATGGTTTTAATGTTCCCAAACCACTTGCCGATAAATCACGGGCGATACCCCTTACCCCCAAACAATCGGCACGATTGGGGGTGAGTTTAATTTCAAACAACACATCATCTAACCCCGCCCATGACGCATAATTTTTACCAACTGGTGCATCGGCTGGTAAGGTGATAATACCATCATGGTCATCGCCCAAACATAATTCATATTCTGAACATAACATACCATGCGATTCCACACCACGAATAGTGCCTTTTTTTAATATCATATTTTCGCCCATTTGACCGCGCGGCATAACCGCACCGATGGGTGCGAATACGGCTTTTAAGCCAGATGTTACATTGGCGGCACCGCAGACCACCTGATAGGTTTTTTTGCCATCTGATATTTTGCATAAAGATAATTTGTCGGCATCGGGGTGTTTATCGCACGCCAATACCTCAGCGATGATGAATGGTTTAAGGCAAGAGGATTTATCCTCCATAGATTCGACCTCAAGCCCAAGATGGGTTAGGGTATCGGCTATCACAGCGGGGGTGGCATCGGTTTTGAAATGATCATGAAGCCATGAAAGGGTGAATTTCATTTTTTTATGCCACGAGCGAAGTTAATAAAGATGGTTGTAGATAAGGTTTGAATCCATAATGTTTAAGCCAACGCAGGTCAGAATCAAAAAAAGTGCGAAGGTCGGGTATGGCATATTTTAACATTGCCAATCGTTCGATACCCATACCAAAGGCAAAACCTTGCCATTGTTCGGGATCAATACCCATATTGGCAAGAACATTTTTATGCACCATACCCGCACCTAAAATTTCTAACCATGAATCGCCCGTGCCGATATGTAATTTGCCATCTTGTTTGGTGGCGGCAATGTCGGCTTCGGCAGATGGCTCGGTAAAGGGAAAATAACTTGGGCGAAACCTTAAATGCGATTCCGACCAATCGGCAATTTCAAAAAACCTACGACAAAATTCAAACAAACATCCTTTCAAATGACCAAAATGGATATTTTTATCTATCACCAAACCTTCTATTTGATGGAACATCGGGGTGTGGGTCATATCGCTATCGGCACGATACACCCGACCTGGTGCCATAATACGAATGGGCGCACCAATTTTGTCCCCCGCTCTAATTTGCACTGGCGAAGTGTGAGTGCGCAATACATAATTTTGCCCATCTTCATCTATTTTATCGATATAAAAAGTATCTTGCATCTGGCGGGCAGGGTGGGCTTTTGGAATATTGAGGGCAGAAAAATTATAAAAATCGGTTTCAATTTCAGGTCCAACCTCCAGATGAAAATTCATTTCGCCCAAAATGGCAAAGGCTTCCTCGATGGTTTGCCCGATGGGGTGTAATTTACCGATGCTGTGCGGGCGGGCGGGAAGGCTTAAATCAATTTTTTCTTTTGCCAATTTTTTTTCTAAATCGCTATGATTGAACATAGATATTTTTGCTGTCAAGGCTTGGTGAAGGGCGTTTTTCACCTGATTGATAGCCTGCCCCAATAGTTTTTTTTCTTCCACCGATAAAACACCCATCTGGCTGGTGAAATGGGCGAGTTGGCTTTTTTTTCCCAAAAATTGACTTTTCCATCGGTCAAGCCCCACCATATCATCGATCGATGATAATGCGGCAATGGCAGTTTTTTCTATGGATAAAATATCTTTTATCGTGGTTACTGACATATTTTTATAAGGCTGTTTCTTAAAAATAAAAAAATGATTTAGCCTTTGGTTTTATCGGCAACAGATTTTGCCTTTTCCGCCAATTGCTTAAAACCTGTTTCGTCACGAATGGCAATATCTGATAAAATTTTTCTATCCAAATCAATATTTAATTTTTTTAAACCATTAATAAAGCGATTATAGGTTAAGCCATGCAAACGGGCAGCGGCATTGATGCGTTGAATCCACAAACCACGCATAAGGCGTTTTTTGTTACGCCTATCACGATAGGCATATTGGTTGGCTTTTTCCACCGCCTGTTTGGCGACCCGAATGGTGTTTTTACGCCGCCCATAATAGCCCTTGGCTTTTTTTAAAACTTTTTTGTGTCTGGCATGTGCCGTAACCCCGCGTTTTACCCTTACCATGATGAATACTCCTTATTGATATTTTGTTTTATAAATTCGTAAATAATTTTTAATAATTTTTTTTGCATCACGCTGTTTCATAATTTGCGAACCACGATTTTGCCGTTTCATTTGCATCGGGCGTTTTGAGGTATTGTGGCGCAAACAGGCACTATAAAACCGCACCTTGCCAGTGGCAGTTATTTTGAATCGTTTTTTGGCAGAAGATTTATTTTTTAATTTTGGCATAGCACACTCTCTATCATGGCTGGCTAGCAAAAATTTCTTTAAAAAGCAAGCCTAATTTTTTTTAAGATAGGGTGGTCGGCAGGTTTATTTGGCTTGCCTTACTGCGTGATAATTTAACCGTAATATGACGATAAAAGGGCGATTCATTCATCACCTCATCTTTTATCACCCGACCCGCTTGATAAAGTTTTTGTGGCAATTTTTCATCTTCAATCGCTAGGCGATAGGTTTTAATCACCACATCGTCTTGTTTATCCAATTCATCATCTATATAGGCCAGCAATTTTTCTATATTATCGCCATAAAAACCAGAAACATTAATATCGGTTATCAAATCGGCATCATGGCCATTTTTTTTAAACAGGTCATATTTATTTCCCACCAGCAATTTTTTTTGCCCTTCAGGTAGAGGTAATTGCGATAAAATTTTTTCAACCTCATTGACCTTAAATACAAAATCATTGGCAGAAATATCGGCAAGGTGGATAATGATAGAGGCTTGTTCTAATTCTTCCAATGTAGCACGAAACGCCGCTATCAAATGGGTCGGTAAATGGCTGATAAAACCAACCGTATCAGAAAAAATCACTTGTCTTTTTGATGGCAATGCCACCCGTCTTACATGGGTGTCAAGCGTGGCAAATAATAAATCCATTGCCAATTCTTTGGCACCAGTTAAACGATTGAATAGGGTGGATTTCCCTGCATTGGTATAACCCACCAGCGCTATTAGCGGGTAGGGAATTTTTTGCCGCATTTTACGATGCAGGTGGCGGGTTTTGATAACTTTGTTTAATCTGGTTTCAATTTTTTTTATATCATCGGTAATTTTTCTTTTATCCAATTCAATTTGCCTTTCACCCGGGCCGCCAATATTGCCCGTGCTACCCCTTTGTCTTTCAAGGTGCGTCCAGCTTCGCACCAAGCGTGATTGGTCATATTGCAATCGCGCCATATTAACTTGCAAGCGACCTTCATCGCTTTTGGCACGCTTAGAAAAAATATTTAAGATAAGCCCTTCGCGGTCCTCAATATAACAGCCCAATGTTTTTTCAACATTGCGTTGTTGCCCCGCGGTTAAGGCATGGTCAACATAAACAAAGGCGAGATGGGGATTGGTTTGCCATGATTCTTTTGGTGGTGCGACATCAAGAATTTTTTGTTTGGCAATATCCAAAGAGCCTTTACCTATTAAGGTGGCAGGATTTATTTTTTTCAATGCTAGGCTGTGATAGCCGATAACCTCTTCGCCCAAGGCACGCACCAATTCGCTTGCTTCTGATAATTTTTGTTCTTGTTGGCAACGCTGATGGGGCAAAAAAGGCAAAATAATAAAAACGCCCCTACCAACATGATGGTTGAAATCTTGGTTTTTGGGATAATTCATTATTTTGATTATAGGTGTTTTTTGTTTTTATTTATAGGGGAATCAATTTATAGCTGATACGATGAAAATTTTAATAAGTGGCGGCACAGGTTTTATCGGCAGAAATTTGATAGAAAATTTCTTGAGGCCCACAGATACATCAATGGCTGACAAGGGGTTTGGGGTAGAATCCACATCGCAAGCGGACGCTAAAGAAAAAAAATCGCATATATCGCAAGATAAACATCAAATTACCATCATTAGTCGCCAGCGTCAAATGGCAAATGGCTATGATGTAAGAATGATATTGGGAGTCGATGAGCTTGACCATCGGGAAGAATTTGATGTGGTGATTAATTTGGCGGGGGCGTCGATCGCCGAAAAAAAATGGAGTGAAAAACAAAAAAAATTGATAAGCGATTCACGCTTGGTAGAAACCAGACGATTGGTGGCATGGATAGAGCGGGTAGGAAAAAAACCGAAAGTTTTTATTTCGGCATCGGCGGTGGGGTATTATGGCGCCATGGGGCAAGAAATTATTGATGAAAGGGTTAGGGCAGGGCATGAATTTACCAGCAAACTCTGTGCCGCATGGGAATATGAGGCACGCCGTGCCGAACCCCATTGCCGCACGATTATTATGCGTTTGGGATTGGTGTTG
The DNA here is from genome assembly GCA_051010635.1 of Alphaproteobacteria bacterium. Lineage (GTDB taxonomy): Bacteria > Pseudomonadota > Alphaproteobacteria > JASGCL01 > JASGCL01 > JASGCL01. The sequence continues at coordinate 16,364 of JBPCVJ010000021.1, forward strand.
GCGGCAGGGGGTGGTTTTTTATCACGCATGATATTGCCAATGAAATTTGGTTGTTCGCCACAGATGGGTCAGGGCAAGCAATATATGTCATGGATACATATAAAGGATCTTATATTGGCGGTTAATTTTTTCTTAAACGATAAAAATTGCCAAGGGGTTTATAATCTAACCTCGCCTTACCCTATAAGGCAAAAAGAATTTGCTAAAATTTTTGCCAAAGTGATAAAAAAACCAGCATTGTTTCATTTACCGGCATTTATGATAAAGTTGTTGTTTGGTGAAATGGGCGATAGATTATTGTTGCATGGTCAAAGGGTTATGCCGAAAAAACTTTTGGCACAAAAATTTTCTTTTCAATTTTCTGATATAGATATGGCTTTGCAAGATATTTTTTTATCATAAAAAAATAATTAAGCCTTGCCTTTTTTATGAATTTTTAAAAGTAGTGGGGTGGCTGACCGGACTTGAACCGGCGACCCCCTGAACCACAATCAGGTGCTCTAACCAACTGAGCTACAACCACCACAAATCATTTTATAAAAAAATGGCAAAATTTTTTATAAATCCGCCTTACCATACAGCATGGCAAACAGCAAATATTATCTTTTGATTATTTTTTTGCCTTGCTATGAGGGCGTTGCTTGCCCTTTTTATAGATGTTTTTAAAAAATTTAATGGTTGGCATATGAAAGCGAAAGGGTTTATCAACCGATGGCGCCATGGGAATATCGGCAACGAAATTGATACGCACAATTTTGCTTTTGGTGGGGCGGCGGATACGCAAACGATTTAATAGGAATAAAACCATCAACAGGGCTTGAATAAGTAAGGCGATAGCAAAACCACGATAATTAAATTCACTCATAAAATAAGATGTCGTCATTGGACCAAAGATTTGACCAACCCCGCTGACCAATAATAATTGTGATATGATGGCGGTGCGATGTTTTTCATGTATTAAATCATTCATATGCGCCAATGCCAGCGGATAAAAATTATAAATACTGGCGCCTATCATCACCATGGCTAACCAGAACATGGGGGTATTGATATCTGATGCCAATAATAACAGATTGCCGATAGTCATAAATAATAAAACCCATAATATCACCAATCGTCTATCAATTTTGTTGGATATATTACCCAACGGCAATTGCACAATAATTGCCGATAACAAAATCACACTTAACAGATGCGAAATATACCAAGAATTAAATCCCATTAATTTTCCTAATAGTGCGCCAAGGCTGTTGGCGGAGGAGGCGCCGATTTGGCTAAAAAACAAAACAATGAAGGCCGCGGGCGATATTTTATAAATGGAGCGGAAAGAAATGAATTTGCTGATGACCTTGCTAGGTTGTTTCACCATAGTGGTTAGCAATGGCAACATCGATACCAACACAAACATGGTGATATAACTATAATGGCTGTAGCCAAATGTGCCGACATAATTAAAAGCATAATTGCCAGTGATTTTACCCAAAGTCACCATGATAATATAAACTGCCATGATTTGCCCCCGCCCTTTATTGTCGGTAATAAAATTGAGCCATGTTTCAAACACCACAAACATACCGCCTATTGCCAAGCCACAAATACCATAAAGCAATGACCACATAACCACACCAGGGTAGATAGGAAAAAGCAATGCCGCCAAAGCATACAAGGTGGTCATAAAGGCATGACCACGGATATACCCCCAAGCGGCAAGAAAGCGTTTGGTGATAAGAAAAGAAATAAGATAGCCAAAATAAAAAAAGCTGGTGATAACCCCAACCCCAAGGGTGCTGATATTATGTTCGGTAGCTTGTATTTGAATAATAACCCCGTGATATGTTTGAGCGGTAATAATCAGCCACATGCTCAACTGAATGGCAACTGTCCGCGACAGAGACGGGTGTATCATGAAATGATTATTTTATTTTTTATTTTTTAACCATAATCTGCGCATTTTGAATACGCAATAAGGCATCTTTTTTTACCAATTCAAAACGCGTCAAATCATTACCGCTCAAGGCACGCAAAGATGGCAATTTGACCGTGCTGGGGTTGACCTGATCATTATTGATTAAAATTTCATAATGCAGGTGGGGGCCGGTGCTCAGCCCAGTATTGCCAACATAAGCCACTGTTTCCCCCTGTCTGACTCGACTGCCAACCGTGATACCTTTTTCATAACGCGATAGATGGGCATAGGCGGTTGAATAACCATTGCGATGGCGAATACGCAAATAATTACCATAACCAGTTTGCCATTTGGCTATGGTTACCACACCATCGCCCGATGCCTTGACCCTGGTGCCGATGGGGGCAGCGAAGTCTATTCCCTTATGGGCACGGGTATAACCGAGCACTGGGTGCATTCTAAGACCAAATTTTGAAATCAACCTTGCCCCATCAACAGGGGTTGCCAGTAACATTTTTCGTTGGCTTTTGCCATCTTTATTGTAATAACCAACCGTGCCTGTTTCATCAACATAGTAAAAAAATGCATTGTCTTTGCGACTTTTTGGCGATGAAATAAGCACCACCCGCAAATTACCACCGATTTCATCTTTGATAGCTGTGGTGCTTTCATCAAATAGCAATTGAATAAGATCATTCGGTCTAATATCGGTTTGTAGGTTGATATCCAAACCAAGCAAATCGGCTAAATTTTGGCTTTGGCTACGGGATAGACCAGCCACTTCGGCACTTGATGCCAAACTGCCAGTTTTGTTAATTTTGAATCGGTATAATTTAACCAAATTATCAACTGTTAATTGATTAAGCGCGGCTTCATAATTGCCACTTTCCAATCGCTTGACCAAAAGTTCTGTCTCATCACCCACCCGCACCGAAAATTGTTTTAAGAATTGCTTGTTGTCAATGTTTTTGCCAAAATCAAGTTTTACCACTTGGTTTTGCCCCAAACTGGCAAGGGGAAATACTTTGCGTGCCTCATGGGTTGCCAAAAATGCCTCGGCAGGTGGCACCCCGCCACGAATTAATGCCTTGCCAAAACTATCCCCCCTGATAAATTTTGATAGTTCGCTTTTATTAATTTGCGGCACACCTGAATTATTTTCGACCACCTGTTGGCTGGCTGGCTGAATGGTAGGGGTAGCGGCGGCATCGCTGGCAAGTTCTGTAGCGGCAATATCATTGCCATTGATGTCGGTTTGGTTTAAATCAATCGCTTGATTAAAAGGGCTACTATCGGCAATGGCAAGGGCATTTTCATTGGGGGATTTTTGAAATACATTTTGAAATCCATAACCTAATGTCAATGACCCCACACCCAAAAGGGTAAAAAAAATGGCAACTGGGCGTGAAAAGCGGTTGGCACGCTTGCCCAAATCATCGAATGCGGTAAAATGTTTCATAGGTTGTTTCATTATATTATAGACAATTTTCTAAAGCAAAAAGATTTTTATATGTTTGGCGCGGACGAATCACAAAATATTCTTTACCTTTTATCAGAATTTCTGTCGGTAAAAGCCTACTGTTATAATTTGATGCCATAGCCGAACCATAGGCTCCCACATAAAATAAGGCAAGCATATCACCATTGTTAAAGCAAGGCAATTTTCGTGCCAAAGCAAGGAAATCACCTGTTTCACATATACCACCTACTATATCTTGGGTCTTGATGTCAATTGTTTCGGGTGGTTTTTTGACGGGCAAGATGGGGTGATAGGCATGATAAAGGGTGGGGCGAATAAGGTCATTCATGGCGGTATCCACCACCACAATATGCCGCCCCGCACTTTTTTTTTGCAACACCACCCGTGTTACCAACAGCCCCGCCCGTCCAACTAGCGAACGACCTGGCTCAATGATAATATCAGTTATACCTATTTTTTTTAAGGGGGCAAATATTGCCATCACCAGCTTGGCATAATCATCAAGTGGTAAAGGCACTTCATCGTGATAGGCTATCGCCATACCACCGCCAATATCAATAGATGTTAATTGCACATTAGCATGATATAGCTGGGTGATAAGCCCTGCCAATGCTTGATATGCTTTTTTTAGCAGAGTTTTATCGGTTAATTGCGAACCAATATGCATGGCTATCATTTTAGGTTTGAGGTGGGCTGATGACAATAATTTTTGATAGGCTGGAAGGGCAGAATCAAAATCAATACCGAATTTATCCCCCGCCTTGCCAGTTGAAATTTTTTCATGCCCGCCAGTGGCAATATGGGGGTTAACCCGCACTGCCACATTGATAGGGTGGTGTGGGGGGTGTTTTGCAACAATATCCAGTAGCATATCAATTTCATCAAATGATTCAACATTCAACTGACCGATATGATTATTCACCGCATAAGCGATATCATCATAGGTTTTTCCCACGCCAGAATAGATCATATCTTTGGTGGAAAATCCCGCCTTTTGCCCCGCCATCATTTCCCCCAGCGAAACAATATCAAGCCCAATGTTGTTGGCTTTCATGATATTTAAGATGGCAAGGCGACAATTGGCTTTGACAGCATAATGGATAGAAACAGGCAAGGGTGATGCTTGAAAAATATTTTTATATTGCATGATGGCATCGATGATGGATGCTGATGAATAACAATAAAAGGGCGTGCCATATTGCTGGGCTATATCCAATAAAGATACCCCCTCTACCATCAAACTATGATGGTGTTTGTCATAGGTGATAAAATTGTCAAGGCAGGTGGTATCAAGGCTGGTCATTTAAAAAAAATTATCAATCATCATTGGGGGAATTCTCGCAATGACTTGCCATCTGGATATGCGGGGGCTTTATAAACACCGCAAGCTGAAAAAATCCCAGCCACCAACAATAACAACAATAGAATTTTGATACGATTAATCATTTGCCAATTCCTTTTCTATCCTATGTAATTGTGCTTGAATTTGTTTTTTACCAGTCGAGCCAAAAGATTGTTTGATGGCAATAGAATTTTCAGCGGTTAAATCCTTCACCATCGCCAATGATAAAACAGGGTCAATGGCTGATAATTCATGTTCGGGCATTTCATGCAAATGGCAAGCCAATGCCTCCGCCCGTTTGACCACCCTTGCGGTTAATTGATAGGCACTACGAAAATCAAGGTTTTTTTCACGCACCAATTTATCGGCAAGGTCGGTGGCAGTGGCATAGCCCTTGGTTGCCATTTTTTTCATATTTGCTGTATTGATGGTGATGCTTGAAAGCATACCCAAGATGGCAGTTTGCATCAATGATAATGCCTTGGCAGCGGTGAATAAACATTCCTTGTCCTCTTGCATATCTTTGGCATAGGAGAGCGGTAGTGCCTTCATCACCATAGATAGTTGAACAAAACTTGCCACCAACCGCCCTGATTTCGCCCTTACCAATTCGGCGGCATCAGGGTTTTTTTTCTGTGGCATGATAGAAGAAGACGATGACCATTCATCGCCTATGGTGATATAGGCAAAATGTGGTGATGACCATAATATTAATTCTTCAGATAATCGTGATAGATGCACCGCATGAATAGATGCATCAGATAAAAAATTCATAAAAAAATCGCGTGCCGATACCGCATCAATCGAATTATCGCTGGGGTGGTCAAAACCTAAATCTGTTGATATTTTATGGCGGTCAATGGGAAAGCTGGTGCCAGCCATTGCCACCGCCCCAAGCGGGCAATCATCATGCAAAAATTTTGTATGGCAAAACCGCTTTTGGTCACGGCTGAACATGGCATCATAAGCCAAAAAATAATGCGATAAAGATATCACCTGAGCTATTTGCAAATGGGTATAACCGGGCATGATGGTATCAATATGGTTTTTTGCCAAATCAAACAAAACATGGCGTAGGTTTTTGATATGGCTTAAGGTGTGGTCAATTTGTTTTTTTAACCATAATTTACCGCTGGTGATCACTTGATCATTGCGACTGCGGGCGGTGTGTAATTTGCCAGCAACCGAGCCTATCAATTCATGCAAGCGGTTTTCAATGTTGATATGCACATCTTCCAAATCATCACGCCATAAAAATTCACCTTTATCGATTTCTGTCTTGATGGTGTTAAGACCATTGATAATTTTTGTCGCATCATCTTTGCCAATAATTTTTTGACTCGCCAACATGGTGGCATGGGCGATAGAGCCTGCTATATCTTCGGCATATAATTCTTTATCCACCGCAAGCGATGAATTGATAGCCAACATGGCTTCATGCATATCCTTGCTAAAATGACTGCGAAGTTTATTGTGATGGTTTAATGTTTTTGCCATAAAAATTTTATATCAAACATTATAGCAAAAATAAAGTATATGTTGATTGTTTTATGGCATCATCTATGTTAAATAATGAAAAATCGTGACTTTGTTATTTGCCCATAACCATTATCAAGCTTTTCCTTCGGCAGTGGTATCAATGCATGATAGGGGGCATACATTGGGCGATGGGGTATATGAATATATTGTGGCATGGCGGGGTAGGCTGATCGATATTGACCCCCATTTGGATAGGCTCTATCGTTCATTACAAGAAGCCAAGATAAATAATGCTATTGGGCGGTCAGCCTTGCGGTTAAAAATAATTGATTTTTGTAGGCAAAACCATTTGCAAAATGGTGGGCTTTATTTGCAATTAACCCGAGGCAGTGCGGTGCGCGACCATTATTATAGCCAGCACCTAAAACCCAATTTAACCATGCTGGTAAAACATTACCGCATTGAAGATAGGGAAAAAATATTGACCGATGGTATTGTGGTAAAAACCCATAATGATTTTCGCTGGCAGCGCCGTGATATTAAGGTTATTTCATTGATAGCCAATTGCATTGCCAAGCAATGGGCAGAAGACAATGGTGCTAGGGAAGTGGCTTTTTTTAATGATGATGATGTTATCAGCGAGGGTGGGTCGTCTAATCTATGGTTGGTTGATAAAGATGGTGTTTTGCGCACCCACATGGCGAATTATGAAATTTTAAATGGTATTACAAAATTGTTGGTGGAAAAAATTAGCCAACAGCAGGGCATAAAATTAGAATGGCGTGCCTTTAGCCGCAAAGAGGCCTATGATGGCAAGGAAATGTTTTTGACAAGCTCGTCTCAGCTGGCACTGCCTATTGTTATGCTTGATGATAAAAAAATTGGCACAGGCCAGCGTGGCGATCTCACTGCCAAGATTCAATCGGCTATTATGGCAGAAATGTTAAAACAACCCATTTTATTATGAAAAAACTTATCTTGCCAAAATTAATTATTTTTGATTGGGACAATACACTTGTTGATAGTTGGGATATTATTCATGATGCCATGATGGCAACATTTGATAAATTACCAATGAAAAGATTATGGCATGATAAAAGCGAAACACAAAAAAATGGTCAATATTCATTGCGTCATATTTTTCCCAAAATTTTTGGCGATCAAGCGATCAAAGCAGGCGACATCTATTATCAAGAATATAAAATGCGTTATTTGCAACAATTACGCCCCTTAACAGATGCCAACATCATGTTAAAAAAATTACAAGATAAAAAAATTTGTCTAGCGGTTATCAGCAATAAAACCCACCAGATATTGTTAGATGAAATCAAACATCTTGGCTGGGAAAATTTTTTTGCCGATGCCATCGGTGCGGGCTATGCAGATTTTGATAAACCCAATCCTGCGCCATTTTTATTGTTGATGAAAAACATCTATGGTGAAAAACCACCAGAGCTAGATACCATTTGGTATATTGGCGATATGAATGTTGATGTAGAATTTGCCAGAAATAATGGCGTGGTTTCTGTGATGATACCGATGGAAACATTACATCATATACCCGATAGGTCGGTTAAGAATTTTGATGAATTATTAGATTTGGTTGATGAGATTATTTTATAAATATCACCATGAATGTTTTTATCAATCCCTTTTTAGAATAGATAAAAAAGCACTATGGGGAATATCAATTTTACCAAATTGACGCATGCGTTTTTTCCCCTCCTTTTGTTTTTCTAATAATTTTTTCTTACGGGATACATCGCCACCATAACATTTTGCTAAAACATCTTTTCTTATAGCGGGGATAGTTTCACGGGCAATAATGCGCCCGCCGATAACCGCTTGCAAAGGCACTTGAAATAATTGGCGGGGTATGACCTGTTTTAATTTTATACATATATCACGCCCACGGGTTTCGGCAGATGAACGATGCAATATCATTGATAGAGCATCAACCGCTTCGCCATTGATAAGAATGGTTAATGTGACCAGATCGCTTGCTTGATAACCGATAATATCATAATCAAAAGACGCATAACCTCTGGATATGGATTTCAAGCGGTCATGAAAATCAAACACCGTTTCATTCAATGGCAATTCATAAACCAACATCGCCCTTGTGCCAACATAGGTTAGATTTTTTTGCACACCACGCCGTTCGCTACATAATGATAACACCCCGCCCAGATATTCATCGGGCAGAAGAATGGTTGCCTTGATCCAAGGTTCTTGGATATTTTTTATAAAATGCCCCTCAGGCATATCGGCAGGGTTATGCAGGTCCTTTTCATTGCCATCGGTTAATTGTAATTTATAAATCACCGATGGAGCGGTTGAAATAATATCCATATTGAATTCACGGCGTAATCTTTCTTGAATAATTTCTAAATGCAACAACCCCAAAAACCCCGAGCGAAAACCAAAACCCAATGCCACCGATGTTTCAGGTTCAAAATGAAAACTGGCATCATTCAGTGATAATTTTTCCATCGCATCGCGCAATTCATTATACTGCGAAGGGTCAGATGGAAACAAACCGCAAAATACCACAGGTTCAGACGGGCGAAAACCGGGCAGGGGAGTGGTGGCAGGTTTTTTATCATCGGTTAAGGTATCGCCCACCTTGCAATAGGTAATTTCTTTTATACCGCTTACGATAACCCCCACTTCACCCGCTGACAAATTTTCTACATCGGTCATTTTTGGTTTCATCACCGCCAGCCGTTCAATTTCATAATGGCCACCCGTTTCCATCAGGCGAAATTTTTGTCCAATTTTTAATTTACCATCAAACACCCGCACCAATAATAAAACCCCAAGATAACTATTATACCAGCTGTCAATCAGCAGGGCACGGGTTTCTTCTAAATGGCTTTCTTTGGGTGCGGGTAATTTTTCAACGATCGCCGCCAACAATTTATCAATATTCAAACCGCTTTTGGCAGAAATTTCTATGGCATCTTGGCATGATAAACCCACAACATTTTCTATCTGTTCAATCACCCGTGGCAGATTGGCGGCAGGCAAATCAACTTTATTTAAAACAGGTATGATGTCTAAATTATTTTCTAAAGCAAGATAAACATTGGCAAGGGTTTGGGCTTCGACCCCTTGGCTGGCATCCACCACCAACAAACACCCCTCGCAAGCGGCTAGGGCACGCGAGACCTCATAAGAAAAATCAACATGCCCGGGCGTATCTATCAAATTCAAAATATAATCCTTGCCATCTTTATGGCGATAAGAAAGCCGCACAGTTTGTGATTTAATGGTGATGCCGCGTTCGCGCTCCAAATCCATCGAATCAAGCACTTGGTCTTTCATTTCACGGCTTGATAGGGTGCCAGTCATTTCTATCAATCGGTCGGCAAGGGTTGATTTGCCATGATCAATATGTGCGATGATGGCAAAATTTCTGATAGCGGCATACATGACAAAAACAATATGATAGAATTATTTTACCTTTACCGTGCGGGCGCGTTGGCGCAATCGGTTGACCAATTGATTGATATCACCATTGGCTTGGGCAATGATGGAGGTGGTTTCAGAACGAATGACAGCTATCATTGATATATTATTGACAATAATATCCATTACCCGAAATTCGCCTTGGTGCCACCACAAACGCCAATCGGTTACCAACATGGGGGTGGTGCTATTGGCGGGTGGCACAAAATTCACCCGCACTGTATAAACATTATTTTTACCAATTTGCACATTTTCAACAACGGTTGTTTGCCCTTTATAATTTTTGAATTGACGGGCAAAGAAAATATGAAAATAATCTATTAAAGCCAATTTGACTTTGGCACGGTCTATATCGCTGATTTGGCGATTATAAGGACCTAGCACAAAAGCGGTTAATTGATCATAGGCACTATGTTTATCAACCATCGCACTCATGCGTTTGCTATATTCTTCATAAGAAATCGGCGATTGCACCAATGCTATGACATCTGTGCTTAATTGTAGCATAAATTTTTTTATATCTTCTTTGGTTTTGCTTTGTGCCTTTGCAACATTGGCAAACCCCGCCAACAACATAATAAAAACAACCAAAATAGATAGAATATTTTTTTTCATTGGCTGGATGATTTATTGCCTTTATTTGTTACTTTTAAATTTTTGTTCGCGCCCCTGATAATTTTGCCAATAGACCGATTTTGCCACCGCATAAGGGTCGGCAAAATCAGTCAAAGCATCAAGTGCCGCTGGTCGATTAAGAATAGCCTTGCCACCAAGCGTTCCCCATCTAACAATATTTTCCCTTTCGGGCAAGAATATATTTAATATAATACCACTGGGGTTAATAATTCTATTGGCATAACCCGCTATACCCGCCCGTTGATGGCTGGGGCCGGTAAAAAATGCCATGCTATAATTGCCCTTTGGTATGCCCCATTTGGCTAGCATTAAATCGGCATTGGCATCTTTGCTTTTTAAGCTGGGGGTAAAAGAGCTGGCAGGGTCAAATGCCCCACCGATACCGATGGTGCTATTGATGGTAAAGCGTGATAGGGTTAAAAGCCCATCAGCCAAATGCCCGCTAAAGGTTAGGAATAAAAATTTGCTGGGTTCTTCTAGGTTGGTGAATATGTTGCGTAAAATCTGTTCGACTGGGTCGGGCGTTACTATGCCAAAAATGGTGGATATGGGTTTTAAGAAAGCCCTATCTAAAAAAACATTAAAATCTAAAATCTGGCGATTGGTTGTTTCATTGGGGTCGGGGATAGCGGCACGGGCGTTATCTTCAAACAGATTATTTAAATCACTGCCGCTTTGAATGGAATTGGTTTTTGCTTTTTGGGATATCTTACCTGATATTTTTTTTGGGGTTTTAATATCTGTTTTGGCAATGGGGGCAGATTCGGGCAAAATATTGCTGGTGGGTAGGGGCAAGATGGTGGGAATGCTAAATTGTGGTTTTTCAATAATATCTTGGCTAGATGCAGCCACAGATTCGCCATTAGCCGATAGCATATCTGCTGTGGCATTTTTGGGAAACAGCAACATCCAAGCCAAAAAAAACAGGCTAACATTATAAAATTTCATTTTATGTTTTTATCACATATTTTTATTATTTTCAACCAAGCCGATATATGATAAATCCATAAGCTATGAATGAGGGTGATAAGAATTTTTTATTACATGATGCAGGTTTTATCAAAACAGCTTGTATTATTTTAAGCAAAAAAGATAAAAAGATCAAAAAACTGATTACTATGGTGGGGCAACCCATATCGGAAGCCAGACAAAAAGTAGGCTTTGCCAATTTTGTTGATATTCTTATCAGCCAACAGATTAGCAAATCCTCTGCCACCAGCATCCATAAAAAATTTTTATCATTGGTAAAAAATCCCACGCCTGAAAATATCTTAAAACATTCGTCTGCCAAATTGCGTGCCGTAGGGTTATCACGGCAAAAAATTGACCGCATACAATTATTGGCACAAGCAACCTTAAAGGGGGAATTTCGTCCCAGCGAATTTAAAAAATTAAAAACCCATGAGGTGATTTCTCAGATCGTTGCACAAAAAGGTTTTGGCGATTGGTCGGCAGAAACTTTTGTCCTTTTTTATTTGGGGCGGGCTGATATTTTTCCCAAAGGCGATTTGGCATTGCAGTTGGCGCATCAGCATCTATATCATCTTGATACCCCATTGGTAGAAAAAGATTTAGAAAAAATATCATTGTTATGGCAACCTTATCGTTCGGTGGTGGCATTGTTG